>CACYHA010000013.1 GCA_902774035.1 Oscillospiraceae bacterium
CATCGGTTCTGAGCGAATGTGCCTTAATAGCTCAGTCGGTAGAGCACGCGGCTGTTAACCGCGGTGTCACAGGTTCGAGTCCTGTTTGAGGCGCCAAAACAATCGGTCACCCAACCGGGTGGCCGGTTGTTTTTTCATCTGAAGCAGACTTAAAATTATGTCACAGCAATGGAAATCTGGCCGTTTTTTCTTTTATATGGTGGACTTCTTCGATTTCCTGTGGTATAATAAACAAAAAACAAAGAAGGAGAATCCATATGAAGATCAAAAAAATCATTTCGGTCATGCTTTGTGTACTTATGCTGTTCAGCTTTGTTTCGATCTTCGCGTTTGCGGCTGACGGCGACATTCGCTTGTTCAGCGTCGGCGCACTGCAGGCGGCCGGCTCCGATGAGCCTGCGCCCCTGTACTGGTATGAACACGACGGCAGCTATTATCTCTTCCTGCCTGCGGGCGCCGACAGAAACGCGCTCACGGTCAGCTATGACGCCGATCAGACTCTCGTCATCGGCGGCGCGGAAGTTGCAAGCGGGACGGCTACCGACGCTTTCGCGGCCGATCAAGTCGCGGTCGTCTGCGGCCCGAAAACGTACAACGTGATCGTCATGCAGTCCGCGTCCCCCTCGGTGTTCGTCACGACCGAAAGCGGCTCGATGAACGCCGTTCACGCCAACAAGGACCACAAGGAACCCGGCAGCATCGTTGTCACGAATGCGGCGGGCGGTACGCAGTACAGCGGTGCGCTTGATTATATCAAGGGCCGCGGCAACTCCACCTGGGATCTTGACAAGAAGCCCTACAACATCAAACTCGCCAAAAAAGCCGACCTCTTCGGCATGGGTAAGTCCAAAAAATGGTGTCTGCTTGCCAACCACAGCGACGCGACAAAGCTGCGTAACGACCTGGGCTATTCCTTCTCGCAGACCCTCGGCAACGCGCTCACAAGCGACGTCGTCATGACAAACCTTTACTGCAACGGCGTTTATATGGGCGCTTACTCCGTGACCGAGAAGGTCGAGATCGGCGAGAACCGCATTGACATCTATAACCTCAACGACGCGACCGAGAAAGTGAACGACGCGAAGCTCGACACATATTCCCTCGGCGGCGCACAGGGCGTGAGGACCCCCGACACCTACAAGTACTTCAATGTTCCGAACAATCCGGAAGACATCACGGGCGGTTATCTGCTCGAGCTTGAAAAGATCCTCCGCTACGAGAGCGAACCGACCGGTTTCTCCACCCCCATCGGCCAGACCATTACCATCAAGGAGCCGGAAAACGCTTCGCAGGCGCAGAGCAAGTACATCTTCGATTACTATAAAGAGTTCGAGGACGCGCTTTATTCGCCGACCGGCTATAACGCCCAGGGCAAGTATTATACCGACTATGTCGATCTGGAGGAGCTTGCGGCGGCGTATATCGTTCAGGAATTCACCGAGAACTTTGACGGCTGTTCAAGCAGCTTCTATCTCTACAAGAATACAGGCGACGCGAAATTCCATTTCGGCCCGACTTGGGATCTTGACCTTGCGCTCGGCAACGGCTTCCAGAACAATCTCATCACCCTTGGCCTTCATCCCGAAGATCCGACGGTGCCCTATGTTTTCAGCACGCAGATCGCCAACAGCATCAGATGGTATCCTTCCCTGCTCGGTCAGGCACTCAACCACGCCGACTTCATCGCGGCGGTCAAAAACGTCTGGCAGACGAGAGGCTCCGCAGCGGCGCAGGCAACGCTCGACAGCGTTGACGCCAAGGCTTCGGCGGTGAAATCTGCGGTTCTGATGGACGCCATCGTCTGGAGACAGATCGGCGCCGGTTCCGTTGCGGCGGCAGACAACGGCTTCAACGGCCAGATCGCTTCGCTCCGCTCGTTCATCACGGCCAGAATGGCGTTCATGAACAACTTCCTGTCGAACGACACCGGCTTTGTTCGCTATGTCACTCACCCCAAAGCGAAACAGCTCACGACCGACCGCACGATCTATCGCGCCGGTGAAACGGCGACCGTGCTCGGCGTTGCCGATCCGAGAAGCAATTCCTACGAGTTCCTCGGCTGGACCGAGACGCCCGGCGGCACGTCGGCGCAGTATCAGCCGGGCGACACCGTCACACCCGGCAGCGGCAAGATCCTTTATGCGGTCTGGGGCGAAAAATACACCGGCCCCTTCGCCCCGATCCTGAATGCGATCAAGAACTTCTTCAACCGCATCAAGGCCCTGTTCCAGAAATTCTTCGATCTGTTCTGATCGGCTTGTTCGGGCCGCCGCCCGTTCGCCGCGGCTCAAAAAAAACTTGACAAATACTTTTGTTGATGGCATAATGATAGTACTTTCTTGTTTGGCACAGTCCAAAATGAGAAGAATACATTTTTGGAGGAAAAACACATGAAAAATCTCAAAAAGATCGTAGCGATCGTCCTCGCCGTCCTGATGGCTGCTTCCCTGATCGCCTGCGGCGCAAAGCCGGAGGCCGAAGACCCCGCAGCAGCGAATACCGGCAAGAAGTACATCATCGCTTCCGACAACGCGTTCGCGCCCTTCGAGTATCTGGACACCGAGACCAACGAATATGTCGGCATCGACATGGATATTCTTGCGGCGATCGCCGAGGATCAGAAGTTTGACTATGAAGTGCAGAACGTCGGTTTCGACGCCGCGCTGAACCAGGTGCAGTCCGGCCAGGCCGATGCCGTCATCGCCGGCATGACCATCACCGACGAGCGCAAGCTGACCTTCGACTTCTCCGACGGTTATTTTGACGCCGGTCAGATCCTGGTCGTTCCCGCCGACAGCGATATTCAGGGCGTTGAAGATCTGAAGGGCACCAATGTTGCCGTGAAGATCAGCACCCAGGGTGCCGATTATGCCCAGTCCATCGCCGCGGAATACGGCTTTGAGGTCACCACCTACGAAGATTCGCCCACAATGTATCAGGCTGTCATTCAGGGCACCAACTCCGCCTGCTTCGAGGACGATCCCGTTGCCCGCTACTCTATTCAGTCCCAGAGCCTTGCGCTGAAGGTCGTCGGCGACGTCGTCAACGCGAAGCCCTACGGCTTTGCCGCAAAGCTGGGCGAGAACGCGGAGCTGATCTCCATGTTCAACGCCGGTCTTGCCAACATTAAGGCCAACGGCGTCTATGATCAGATCCTTGAAAAATACGGATATTGATCGGCTGCCAAGCAGAAAAGAAGCGCCGTTCGGCGTGAGATAAACGAAACTTGTCCGGTACGGCTCGGCGAACGGGTCGTACCGGCTGTCAATGAAAGTCAGGTTGCCGCATGGATTTTGCACGTATGTTTGAAAGAGCCACCCCGCTGATTTTGGCGGGCTTCTGGCTGACCATCCGAATCTCCATTGTTTCTCTTTGTCTCGGAATGATCCTGGGACTGATTACCTGTCTGTTCCGGTTGTCAAATCTTCGTGTCATGCGCTTCCTTGCCGGCGTCTATATCTGGATCATCCGCGGTACACCCATGCTGGTGCAGGCGCTGATCATTCACTTCGGCATCCCGCAGGTGGTCAACCTGATCCTGAAGGCTGCGGCGGACGGCGGCGATTTCACAAAATTCACGTTCACCGCGTTCGCGTCCGGTGTGATCACGCTGACGCTCAACGCCGGCGCCTATCTGTCCGAGATCTTCCGCGGCGGCATCCAGGCGGTGCCCGTGGGCCAGAGCGAGGCGGCGCGAAGCCTCGGCATGACCGGGTTCGGCACCATGATGAAAATCGTTTTGCCGCAGGCGTTCAAGATCGTGATCCCGTCTTTGGTCAATCAGTTCATCATCACCATCAAGGATACGTCCATCCTTTCCATCATCGGCCTGGCGGAGCTGGTCAACAAGGCCAAGGTCTACGTCGGTTCCACCTATCAGTACATGGAAACCTATTTGTTCGTTGCGGCTTGCTACCTCGTGTTCACTTCGCTGCTGATGCTTTTGTCGCGGTTTGTGGAAAAGAAGCTGAAATATTCGAAAAAATAGGCGCTCCCCCTTGCGCGCCAGCGTGAATCAGCGATTACTGAGATCAGAGAGGACGGTAGAATTATGAGGGAAGAACGCACGGCAGTCGTTGCCGCTCCCGCCGAAAAAAAGATCGTTATTTCCCACTTGAAAAAGTGTTTCGGCGACCACGAAGTGCTCACCGACATCAATCTGGAGGTCGCGAACGGCGAAGTGGTCTGCATCATCGGGCCGTCCGGCAGCGGCAAATCCACGCTGCTGCGGTGCATCAACCGGCTGGAGAATCCCACCGCTGGCACGATCATTGTTGACGGCAGCGATATCACCGACAAAAAGGCGAATATCAACAAAATCAGAGAAAACATCGGGATGGTGTTCCAACAGTTCAATCTGTTCCATAACCATACCGTTTTGAAGAATATCACCCTCGCGCCGATCGACCGCAAAAAATACACGCGGCAGCAGGCGCATGACCGTGCGCTCGAGCTGCTGGAGCGTGTCGGCCTTTCGGAAAAGGCCGGCTCCTACCCCGGCGAGCTCTCCGGCGGGCAGCAGCAGCGCGTTGCGATCGCCCGGGCGCTGGCGATGAACCCCGATATCATGCTCTTTGACGAGCCGACGAGCGCATTGGATCCCGAAATGGTGGGCGAGGTGCTGGCCGTGATGAAGGAGCTGGCGGCGGAGGGCATGACCATGGTGGTCGTGACCCATGAAATGGGCTTTGCCCGCGAGGTCTCCGACCGGGTCATCTTTATGGCGGACGGCTACATCGTGGAAGAAGGCCCGCCCGCGCAGGTGTTCGATTCGCCTCAGGAACCGCGCACCAAAGATTTTTTGAATTGCGTGTTGTAATCTTTATCCGAAATCAAAATCAGCCTGCGGCAGGGTTCCGTCGGGCTGATTATTATGTAAAGACCGCTTTGCCCGGTTCCGGCAGGCCGCCGGTAAATCCATCCAAATTACAAAAAATCTTCGGCTTTCCCTTGCCAAAAGCAAAAATCAGCGTTATAATATAAAAAAGAATTATACAACAGGAGGAAATACCATGAAACGATTTTCAAAAGTTCTTGCGCCGATGCTCGCCGTTCTGATGCTGGTGTCGGTTCTCGCTGTTCCGTCCTTTGCGGCCGAAGGGGCGGACGATCCCTATGCGCCGCTTAAGGAGGGCACCGGCTATGTCGCGATCGGCGACAGCTTCACCCGCGGCTACGGGGCGGGGGACAACTGGCACGACGAGATCTATCTCAACGACGATTACGGCAACTTTGAATGCCGCAATGTCGGCGGCTCTTATCCGAACCGGATCGCCGAAGCCTTCGGCCTGTTTGCACCGGACGACATCCGCGACACGAGCGCAAAGCTCTGGCCCGTTGCCCACGACGCCGTTTCCGTCGCCTATATGCTTGATCTGCTCGGCATCGACGACGGCTTCCGCGACGATGAGTTCACCTATCAGGACAAGCCTATGCTGAGCCGTTATGCAACGGATCTGCGCTATTTCGGCGACCCGCTGAGTTACACGATCGACGGCCAGTCCACGTACGGCGAGACCGGCGAGATCATGAGCATCCGCGAACTGCTTAAAAACGCCAGCCTGATCACCCTCGGCGTCGGCCAGACAGACGTTGTTTACAAGGCGCAGATCTTCGGCCTGAACACGCTGGATCTGAGCGATACCGCGAGCCTTCCCGCCGGGATCGCCAACATCGTCAGCCTGCTCTACAAATACTTTGATTATTGGAAGGACGCCTATCCGCTCCTGCTCGACTTTATCAAGGAAACCAACCCCGACGCCAGAGTCGTCCTCGTCGGCACGATGAATCCCATCAAGGACGCGACGATCACAGACGACGTCCTGCTTCCGATCGGCAACGCGCTCAACATCATCTTTGATCTGATGAATGCGTACTCCAAGCGGTGCGCCCTCAAATACGGCTATATGTTCGTCGATATCTCCGACGTTGAAACGCCCTCGACGGCAACGCAGATGTCCATCGGCCACATTCTTTCCATCGAAGATTCCATTGAATATGCGCTCATCGCCCATCCCACGCAGAAGGGCTATGCGCAGATCGCCGAGCGGATCATCACCGCCGTGCAGCGGGATCTGGAAAAAGACGCGTCCTCCGGTCTGAACAAAGTTAAAATTTTCTTTGCGGAGCTTCTGGATTGGTTCAAGTTCGCCGTCCTGCGGATCGCGCACCTGTTCGGAATTTCCGCGAAATGACGTATTTTTTCCGGATGGGCTTGATTTTTGGAAAAAATGTGATAAAATAATGGTAAGCAAAGGAACCTATCTTTAATCACGGGAGGTGCAGATCATGCCAGTCGAAACGATCAACAGTATTATTACTTACGTAGAGGAATTTATCATGGGCTTCATCAAGTGGTGCAGAGAGTTCTACAGCTTTGCGACCTACTATGTTGAAGATCCGTTCCCGGCAGAAGAAGATCCCAATCTGAAATTCTAAAAAGGAGTTGTAATCATGAACTTTAAAAAGCCTATTACTGAATTCACGTTTCAGGATGCAGAATTCCTTACAAAAAAAATCGCTGCGCTGATCAAGAGCTTCATCTCTCTGCTCGGCGGCTTCATCAACGGCATTCAGGACGGCAGCATGTTCGCCGCCGCGGAGGCTGAAGAAGAAGAATAAGCGGCCGCAACAAAAATGACAAGGAACAAAGCTCTCTTCCGAGAGGGCTTTTTTCTTTTTGAAAACCGCTTTTTTCGCCCGACGATTTGCGCGGCGAACGCGGATACGGGGCGGGCGCCGGAAAATCATGGTTGCATATTGACAAAGCCCTGCCCGTTCGATAGAATAAAGATAACGAAGGGCGTATCCGTTCGAAGCTGCGCCTTTGGGGGAGGTCTTCCTATGAAACAAAAAACATCTCTGCTTTTGCTGGCTGCGGCGTTGCTTGCGCTGCTGGTTTTTCCTGCCTTCGGCGAAGAAGCCGAAAGCGGCGCCTGCGGCGAAACGCTGACCTGGACATTCGCGGACGAAACGCTGACAGTCGGCGGCGTCGGGACGATGGCGGATTATTCGTCGGCGCAGGCGCCCTGGGCAGCGTTGGAAGCTGTGAAGGCGCTTGTCGTGGAGGAGGGCGTCACAAGCATCGGCGAAAAGGCGTTTGCCGCGCTGACCGCACTGCAGCGCGCGACCTTTCCCGCAACGCTGACGGAGATTGGCGAAAACGCTTTTGAAGGCTGCGACGCGATCGAAGAGATCCGCTACGGCGGCACCCATGCGCAGTGGCATGCGCTGACGCAGGAAAACGAGAGCGCCGCGCCGCTGCTTTTGGCGCAGATCGAATGCAAAACCGAAGCAGGCGATCCGCTGACTCTGACGGCGGTCGATCTTCCCGAAACGGAATCCACCTGCACCCTTGCCGGGACAACCGGCGGAAAACAGTGCAGCGTCTGCGGCGCAGTTCTGCAGGCGTCCGTTCCGAAAGCACTGAAAGAACACGAATGGCAGGTGGTGCAGACTTTCGGCGCTTCCTGTGTCAGCAAGGGCAATGTGACGTATGCTTGCGCGGTCTGCGGACAGGAGCTGTACCGGCGTGACGTTTTGGAGCCGAACACGCACCTGCACACGTCGGAGGTTCCCGAACAGGCGGCGTCCTGCGGCAAACCGGGCTATTCTGCCGGCATTTTCTGCAGCGACTGCGGGACTTATATCTCCGGCCATGAGACGATCCCGGCGCTGAAGCACGTCTGGAACCGCACGCTGATGCCCGCGACGCTGAAACGGGACGGCAGGCGCACCTATGTCTGCGAAAACTGCGGCGTCAATGTGATCAAACCGGTTGCGCAGATCGCGTCCGTGACTCTTTCCGAAACGGAGATTGCCAAGGACGGCGAAAAGCATACCCCGGCGGTGACCGTTCGCGACGTGAACGGCAAAAAGCTCAAAAAAGGCAGGGACTTTACCGTTTCCTACGATCCCGGCCGCAGACACTTCGGAACGTACCGTGTGACGGTCACGTTTCAGGGAACCTATGCTGGCAAAAAGGTCCTGCGCTTCACGATCGGCCTCGATACGCCGCAGAACCTGCAAAAGCGCGATGTGGGCGCAACGATCGCGACCCTCTCGTGGGACCGCGTCAAATACGCTACGAGCTATCTGCTCTACTACGCGGCGGAAAAAAGCGGCCCCTACACCCGCTTTGCCGAATCAACGGCCTGCACCTACAACGTCAGCAATCTGCAGCCGAAAGCGGTCTATTACTTCAAGGTGAAAGCGCTCCGCCGGGAGGCGGATCGGCTTGTGACCGGCCCGGCCTCGGCTGCCCGGGGACTGCACACGGCTCGCCAACAGCTCTCGTCTGCGGGTCGGGTGCTGGTGGAGATCACGCCGGAAAACCGGCTGCTGGCCGTTGTGAACCACTCCCGTGAGATTTCCCCAAGCTATCAGCCGAAGCTGAAGGAGCTTTCCGAACGGGGAAAGTATCTGGACTGGGAAGCCGCCGAAGCGTTTGAGGCCATGCGCACTGCCGCGCGGCGGGACGGCGTCACGCTCTACGCCTATTCCCCCTACCGTTCCTATGCCCATCAAAAGCTGAGCATGGAATCCATCATCCGCGACCGCCAGTCTCAGGGCTACAGCCGCAGCCGCGCCGAGGAGCTGGCGCTGCAGGTGGTTCTGCCCCCGGGCACGAGCGAGCACAACCTCGGCCTTGCGGTGGATATCTCTTCCACCTCGTCGACCTTCAAAAACACCCGCGCCTATTCCTGGCTGCTGAAAAACGGCCGAAACTACGGCTTCATCCTGCGCTATCCCGAAGGAAAACAGGAGGTGACGGGAATCTCGTTTGAGCCGTGGCACTGGCGCTATGTGGGGATCGGCAACGCGAAAAAAATCCAGAAGAGCGGCCTGACGCTGGAGGAATACACGGCGCAGATGAAGGAACCGTACTGAGCGAATTATTTCTTGCAGATATTGTAAACTGCGGCCCACTGTGTTATAGTATGCATAGATCTTTTTTCAGGAGGAACCATAAGATGAAAAACATGTTTCACTCATTTTTTGACGGCATGGCCGACGTCGTGTCTTCGTTTTTCGTGGCAGTTCTGTTTTTGCTGTTTAACTGATTTAAAAACAATCTGATGGAGAGGGGAAAGCTATGACCGTTTCACAGGTGATCTCGCTGCTCGGCGGCGTGGCGCTGTTTTTGTTCGGTATGACGACGATGGGCGACGGACTCAAGCGCGTGGCCGGCAACCGGCTGGAGCTGATCCTCTATCGCCTTTCCGGAACGCCGCTGCGCGGGCTGCTGCTGGGGACGGGCGTGACCGCCGTGATCCAGTCCTCCTGCGCCACCTCGGTGATGGTGGTCGGTTTTGTGAACTCCGGGATGATGAAGGTGCGCCAGAGCGTCAGCGTCATCCTCGGCGCGATTCTCGGTACCAGCGTCACCGGCTGGGTGATCTGTCTCGGCTATATCGAAGGCGCGGGCGGGCTGAAAAGCCTGCTTTCCACCGCGACGCTGACCGGCGCTGTCGCCGTGGTCGGCATCGTTCTGCGTATGTTCAGCAAATCCACGACCAGGCGCCACATCGGTGACATTCTGATGGGCTTTGCCGTGCTGATGTTCGGAATGAGCGCCATGAGCGCCGCCGTGAGCCCTTTGGGCAGCGCGCCGTGGTTTATTTCCACGCTGTCCTCGCTTTCCAACCCGCTGCTCGGTATACTGGTCGGCACACTGTTCACCGCCGTTTTGCAAAGCGCGAGCGCGGCGGTCGGTATCGTGCAGGCCCTGGCCGTAACGGGCGCCATGGGCGTGGCCGAGGCGCTTCCGCTGCTGATGGGCATCGCCATCGGCGCTTCGGCGCCGGTGCTTCTTTCCGCCATCGGCGCAGGGGCGGACGGCAAACGCGCCGCTCTCGTTTACCCTGTGGCGAGCATGCTCGGCGTGGGCGTGCTGGCGGCGGTGTTTTATCCGCTGCATGCCGCATTTATGTTTTCTTTTATGGAAAAGACGGTGTCGCCGTTTTCCGTGGCCGCGGTCAACAGCGTGCTGCGCGTGGCCATGACAGCGCTGCTCATGCCCTTCGGCGGCGCACTGGGGTCGCTGGTGACAAAGCTTGTCAAAGAGAAGCCGCAGCCTTCTCAAGAAGGCCCGACGCTGCGGCTGGAGGAGCGCTTTTTGAGCCATCCCGCCCTCGCTGTGGAGCAGGTGCGTATGGCGATGCGCGATATGGCGGTCCTTTCGCGCAAGGCGGTGAGCAAGGCGATCAAGCTCCTGCATGCGTATTCCGAGGAGGGCTTTTCCGCTGTGGCGTCCATGGAAAACGCCGCGGACGTCTATGAGGACAAGCTCGGCGCTTACCTGATGAAGCTGACGCGGGTGGAGCTGACAAAACGGCAAAACGCCGCCGTCGCAAAGGATCTGCGCACGCTGACCGACCTGGAACGCATCTCCGACCACGCGCTGAATCTGGCGGAAAACGCAAAAGAACTGCACGAAAAGGCGCTGGCGTTTTCGCCCCGGGCGGCAGCGGATCTTGATGTGATCACGGCCGCGCTGAACGAGATTTTGCACATCACGGTACGCGCGTTTGAAACCGAAGCGCTGGAGACCACAATGCTTGTGGAACCGCTGGAGCAGCGGATTGACGATCTGATCAGCGAAATGAAGCGCCGCCACGTGGAACGTCTGCAGTGCGGCGAATGCACGGTGGAGCAGGGCTTCGTGTTCAACGACCTGCTGACGAATTTTGAGCGCGTTTCCGACCATTGCTCCAACATTGCGCTGGCCATCATCGAGCTGCACGACAGCACGGTGGAGGCGCACGGCTATTTGCACGCCCTGCGTGAGGGCGACGACGCTGCCTTCCGTGCAGCCTATGCGGACTATGCCGCGCGGTATGCGCTGAAAGCCGGCGACGATTCACACGTTTGAGTGAATCGTCGGTTGCGGCGAAGAAGAGATTTCCCAAAAAAAGCAGGAGGTTCCTTATGCTGAAACATATCCCGAAAGTATTATCGCCCGAGTTGCTGAAGATCCTGTGCGAAATGGGACACGGCGACGAGATCGTGATCGGCGACGGCAATTTTCCCGCCGCGTCCAACGCAAAACGCCTTGTGCGCGCCGACGGCATCGGCGCCTGCGAACTGCTGGACGCGGTTTTGCAGGTCTTTCCGCTGGATCAGTATGATCCGAATAACTTTGTGCTGATGCAAAAGGCGGAGGGCGACGCCGCCGACACAAGCATCTGGCAGCGCTATGAGGCCATTTTGAAAAAGCATGAACCGAACGCGGTCGTTTCGTTCGAGGAAAGGTTCGCCTATTACGAGCGGGCAAAACGCGCCTATGCGATCGTTGCCGGCGGCGAGGAAAAACAGTATGCGAATATCATTCTGAAGAAAGGCTGTGTGCTGGATTGAACACCTTTGCAACCTATTTCCAAAACGACGAAAAAACGCCACTGCGCTACGGCGAAGTGAACCTCATCAATCCGCCCAGGCAGCGTTTGCGCGGAGAACCGCTGAAGAAAGGCGTGGAGGCCGTGCCGGTTTTCTGCGGTTTTTGCGGAACGGATTATGAGCTGATGCGCATGGGGCGCAAGGGGCTGCTCGGCCCGAAGTTCCCGGCCGGCCAGACGCGGCTGATCAACGGCCATGAGGGCGTGGTCTGGGTGCCGTCGGAGGGACGCTTTGCCATCGTGCTCATCCGCGGCGGCGACAGCGCCGACCCGACGCGCTTCACGGAGGACGAGACCTATTTTGAATACGGCTGCGACGGCGCGGACGGCATCTTCTGCGACAGGGGCTATTTCAACCCCGATATGCTGCTGCATCTGCCGGATCCGTTTGAAAAGCTGAAAAAGCTGCCGTTGTCGCTGGCAAAAAAACTGGTGTTTTCCGATCCCTACGCCTGCGCCGTCTTTCAGCACGAGCGCATGTGCGACATCGGCGAGGCGCAGAACTTCCGTGTGGTACTCGCGAAAGAAAAGTGCGATGAGGCGACTGCGCGAAAAAAGGCGGTGGAAGCCTCCTTCGAGCGCGTGGTGATCTTCGGCCTCGGCACGACCGGCCTTTTCATCGGCGACCAGATCCGACGGAACCACCCGAAGGCGAACATCCTCTTTGTTGCCCGCAGCGGAGAGGACAGCGAAAAAGCGCGGTTCGTGAAGGACGAGCTGGCCTGCGAGTATCTCTCTTCCGGCGGCATGACCGAGGAAGAGACCGCCGCCGCGATCGAACGGCGGCTCGGCGGCAAGGCCTGCATTTTTGTGGGAACGAGCGGAACGGAAACGGAGCACCGCATCGCCTTTGCCAACGGCGTGCTCGCCTGCAACGGCATTTACAACAGCTTTTCTCTCGGCCCGAAGGTGACCTATGACACCATGCCCTTCGGGTTCAAAAACCAGGTCATATTTGCTTCGATCAATTTTACCCGGGCGCATATGGAGACTGCCATCCGCCTGCTGTGCGAAAGCCGGTTCGACCGTCTGGTGAAGCTGATCGGCAAGGACGAATTTACGCGCGACCCGATCGGCGCCTATGAGAACAAAATCTATGCCAAGGGCGCGCCGCTGAAAACGGCCGTCGTCTGGAACGAAGCATACATCGACAGGGAGGCTTGACATGAAAGCGATTGAGATCACCGCACCCGGCAAGATCCGGATCATTGAAAAAGAGCAGCCGCAGCCGAAGGCGGGGGAGGCGCTGCTGCAGGTGCTCTGCGGCGGCATCTGCGGCGCGGACGTGGCGTCCTACACGGGCAACCAGCCCTTCACGACCTATCCGCGTATCCCCGGCCATGAGCTTTCCGCGCGGATCGTGTCGATCCCGGAAAACGACCGCGGGCTGAAAGCGGGCGACCTTGTGACGGTCAACCCCTATTTCAACTGCGGAACCTGCTACGCCTGCAAGCGCGGTCTGGTCAACGCCTGCCGCGACAATCAGACCATGGGCGTGCAGCGCGACGGCGGCTTTCAGGAATACATCACCATGCCCGTCGGGCGCATCATCGACGGCAAGGGTCTTTCCGCAAAGGAGCTGGCCCTCATCGAGCCGTTTTCCATCAGTTGCCACGCCCTTTCCAGAGCCGAAGTCAAGGCGGGCGACAATTTGCTGATCATGGGCGCCGGGCCGATCGGTCTGTTCGCCCTGCTGCGGGCAAAGGCGCTCGGCGCACGGGTGCTGATCGCCGATATGCTGAAAAGCCGCCTTGCCCTCGCAAAAACATTCGGCGCGGATATGGCGGTCAATGTGAAGGAGACCGAGCTTTCCGAAGCCTGCAGCGCCTTTACCTGCGGCAACGGCTTCGACGTCTGTGTGGAGGCCTGCGGCGCGCCGGAGACCTTTTTGAACTGCATCGATGCGGCCGCCCACGGCGCAAACATCATTCTGATCGGCAACGGCAAGCGGGAAACCACCTTTGTGCATTCGATCCTTTTGAAAAAAGAGCTGAACGTCTTCGGCTCGCGCAACGCTTTCACCCGCGACTTTGAAACGCTGATCGACCTTGTGAAAAGCGGCAAAGCCGACGTGCTGAAGATGGTCAGCGGCGTCTACGCGATGGAAAACGCCGCGGCGGCGTTTGAGGCGCTGGCGCACAACGACGGCAGCCTCGCTAAGCTGCTGATCGGCTTTGGTGAATGAGATGAAAGAAACGATCCTTCAATTCGGAACCGGAAAATTCCTGCGGGCGTTTGCGGATGCCTTTGTGGACACCCTCGGCAAACAGGGACTCTATGACGGAAATATCGTCATCGTCTCGCCGACGGATTCCAAAACCGTGGAAACCATCAACGCGCAGGGCGGCGCCTATCACCTGATGCTGCGCGGGATCGAAAACGGCAGGGAGATCTGCGAAACGACAAAGATCACGTCTGTCTCCCGCGCGGTCAATCCCTACCGCGATTTTGACGCCTTTCTTGGCCTTGCGAAGAATCCCGACCTGCGCTTTGTGATCAGCAACACCACCGAGGCGGGAATCTGCTACGAGCCTGCCTGCGCGTTCGGCGACCGTCCGGCTTCGTCGTTCCCCGGCAAGCTGACGCAGTTTTTGTTTGAACGGTACCGCCTGCGTCTCGGCGGTCTGGTCATTCTCGCCTGCGAGCTGATCGAAGACAACGGCAGGGCGCTGAAAGCCTGTGTGCTGCGCTACGCCGAACAGTGGGAGCTCGGCGAGGATTTTCTCTCGTGGCTGAACGCCGAAGTCCGCTTTTGCGGCACGCTTGTGGACCGCATCGTCACCGGCTTTCCGGAAGCGGAGGCGGAAGCGCTCTTTGCTGCCCTCGGCTGCCGCGACGCTTTGCTTGACACGGCCGAGCCCTATCACCTCTGGGTGATCGAGGGAAACTTTGAAAACGAGCTGCCGCTGCAAAAGGGCGGCTGCAACGTGATCTGGACGGACGACGTTGCGCCTTACAAAAAGATGAAGGTGCGCATTCTCAACGGGTCGCACACTTCGCTGGTGTTCCCGTCGCTGCTGTGCGGCGTGGAATCCGTCGGCGAAAGCCTCGACGACACGCTGCTGAACGCGTATCTCCACACCTGCCTGTTCGGTTATATTCTGCCGACCCTCGGCGAAACGGAAGAAAACCGGCAGTTCGCCGAGGCCGTGCTGGAACGCTTTCGCAATCCGTATATCCGCCATTTGTGGCGGTCGATCTCGCTGAATTCCGTCAGCAAATTCACGGCCAGGGTGCTGCCGACGGTCACGGAGTATCTGCACACGCACGCCGCGCCGCCGAGGCCGCTGGTCTTTTCCCTTGCCTGCCTGCTCAGGTATTACAGGGAAAACGATCCGACGGACAGCGCCGAAGCGGTCGATTTTATCAAAACGCATGACGTTCCGGCGATCCTGTCCAATGCCGGGCTGTGGGGCTGCGACCTCAGCGGCCTGACGAAAGCGGTGGAAGAGAGCCTGGCGCAAATGGAACGCGAAGGCATCAGAGAGGCGATCCGATGGAGTATGTCCTGATCCATAAAAACGACAATGTGAAGGTCTGCCTTTCCGACGGGCACAAGTATGCTGTCCGGAAGATCAAAGCGGGCGAGGCAGTGATCAAATACGGCTTTCCGGTCGGTACGGCGACGAAAGACATCGCGCCCGGAGAGCGGGTCCATACCGAAAACCTGAAAACCGCGCTTTCGGGCGTGGGTTCCTATGCCTATGCGCCCGCGTTCTCTCTGCCGAAGCCCTTGAAGTCGGCAACGATCCGCGCCTATGTGCGCAAAAACGGCGGCGTCGGCATCCGCAACGACCTCTGGATCCTTCCGACGGTCGGCTGCGTGAACGAAGTCGGAAAAGCGCTTGCCGAACGCACCGGCGCATTCTGCTTTTCGCACCCCTACGGCTGCAGCCAGCTCGGCGACGATTTGGCGGTTACGCAGAAGACCCTTGCCGGTCTGATCAAACATCCGAACGCGGGCGGCGTGCTGGTGCTCGGTCTCGGCTGCGAAAACAACGGGATCGAGGCGATGCGGCGCGCCCTCGGCACTTACGACTCGGCGCGCATCCGCTTTTTGAACTGCCAGGACTGCGAAGACGAGCTGGTGCAGGGAGCGCGGATCCTCGGCGAACTGCGTGCGCTGGCAGAGACCGACGTGCGCACCGAGGTACCGGTCTCCGCGCTGAAGCTCGGCTTGAAATGCGGCGGCAGCGACGGGTTGTCCGGCATCACGGCCAACCCCCTGTGCGGCCGGGTGACCGACCGTCTGACGGCCATGGGCGGCACGGCGGTGCTCACGGAGGTGCCGGAGATGTTCGGCGCGGAGGAAGTGCTGTTTCGCCGCTGTGTCAGCGAGGACGTCTTCGCCAAAGCCGCCGCGCTGATTAACGATTACAAAGCCTGGTTTCTTGCCCACGGCCAGCCGGTCAGTGAAAATCCTTCTCCCGGAAACAAGGCCGGCGGCATCACGACCCTCGAGGAAAAATCCCTCGGCTGCGTGCAGAAGGGCGGAACGGCGCCGGTGACGGCTGTGCTCACCTACGGCGACGCCGCTGAAACGCCGGGGTTGAACCTTTTGAGCGGGCCGGGCAACGACATGGTGGCCGTGACGAACCTTGCGGCGGCGGGCTGCCAGCTCATTTTGTTCACCACGGGCAGGGGAACGCCTCTCGGCGCTCCGGTGCCAACGCTCAAGATCGCCACAAACACCGCGCTCGTAAAACGGAAAGCGGGCTGGATCGATTTTGACGCGCAGTCGCAGGGCGAAGACGCGCTGTTCGATCTGCTGCTGGAAACGGCAAACGGAAAAGAGACAAAAAACGAGGCGAACGGTTTTCGCGAAATCGCAATTTTCAAGGACGGTGTCACGCTATGATCATTGACAGCCATGTGCATCTTTGGAAAACACAGAACGGCCGGGTAGACGGCAGACCCGTTTTCTCGCTCGAAAACGGCAAAAGCAATTTCGGCGGCGAGGTGCGCCAGATGATGCCGCCCTATATGCTCCGTGGGGAAAACACGGCGGAAATGCTGCTTTCCAACATGGATTACGCCGGCGTCAGCGGCGCCGTCGTTACCCAGGAGGAGATCGACGGCAATCAGGACGCTTACCTTCTTTTGGCGAAGGAACGCTGCCCCGACCGGCTGAAGATCTGCTCGCTCTATGAGGAGGGAAAGCCCTTTGCCCTCGACGGCTTTGACGGCGTCAAGCTCTGCGCCGGGCGCTTTTTGACACAGGATCTCACGAAGCACGCCGCAGTGTTCGAAGCGGCAAGCGAAGCGGGCAAGTTTCTGTTCATCGAGCTGGCGGACGGCGACAGGCAGACCGGCTCCCTTCGGGAGATGATCGCCCAGTATCCGGATCTGCGCATCGTGATCGGCCATTTCGGTATGGTCACGCGCGAGGGCTGGCACGAACAGATCAGGCTGGCGCGAAACAAAAATGTCTTTGTGGAAAGCGGCGGCATCACCTGGCTGTTCAACAGCGAGTTTTACCCCTTCCCCTCGGCGCTTCGCGCCATCCGGGAGGCTGCGGCGCTCTGCGGCGTGGAAAAGCTCATGTGGGGCAGTGACTATCCGCGGACGATGGTGGCGATCACCTACAAGATGAGCTTTGACTTTGTGGTGAAATCCGGCGAGCTGACCGAAAAAGAAAAATCGGCGTTTCTTTTTGAAAACGCCGCGTCGTTTTTCGGCTTTTCCGGTCTGAAGGAACCGCAAAGGATCCGGAACATGCTGGAGGACTGAAAAAGGTTTTTCCGTGGATAAGAGACTGTTGCATTTCGGTGGAGTCCCATAACGAAATGCAGCAGCCTTTTTTCGCGGAATGTCCCTTCGGGTTATTCATTTTCATCCGGAAAAATGAATAATCCGAAGGGAGCATGTGGAAAAACCTGTGAGTAAAGCGAAAAACTTCACGTTTGATCGCGAAAATCATTCTGAAAACGAAAAACGATGTGGAAATCTTTACGTTATTCACATTTTTCACGTAGTTTTCCACATTGAGAAGGTTTTTACTTTACACCTGCCTTTGTATTGACAATGAATAAGCTTTACAGAAAAGGAGGCTGAACGGCGACCCGGGGAATCAAACAAAAGCGGGCGTTTGCGGTGAGCGGCCGCGCGAAGTGCTCCCGGGCCGGTTCTTTCGGCTCAGACTGCGCCGGCTGTGACCGCAGGCGCGGCAAAAACGCTTTCCACGGTTTTTTCGCAGCAGGCGGGCGAATAGACCCAGCGGTCGATGTGGTCGCCCGAAAGAAAGTACTGCGCCTTCGGCGGCGGGCAGGGAGCGTCAAAGGAATCCACAATGATGAGCTTGATTTTCATGCGCTCCGGGATGAGGTTCTTGATATAGACGCTGGCCTGCTGTCCGGCTGTGACGCCGGGCACATATTCCGCAAGACCCGCAAGGTTCGGCCGCAGCTCCACAAAAATGCCGTAGCGTTCCACGGAGCGGACGATGCCGGGCACAGTCTCGCCGGGTTTGAAAAAGGCCGCGTTTTCCTCCCAGGTGCCCAGCAGTTCCTTGTAGCTCAGAGTGATCCTGCCCGTTTCGTCCAGACTTTTGACCACGGCCTTGATCCGCTGGCCGGGCAAAAACCGTGCCGCCGGGTGGGGAATGCGGGAAACGGAGATCGTGTCGATCGGCATGAGAGCGCTGATCCCGGCGCCGATGTCGCAAAAGACGCCGAAGGGCTCGAGATGGGTGACCACGGCGTCGATGATGTCGCCGGGCTGCAGCCGCGCGATGTATTCCCGCAGGCAGGCCTGCTGCACGGTCTTGCGGCTGAGCAGGGCGAGGGGGCGGCCGTCTTCGTCGACGGAAAAGCCGGTGATGCAAAAGGCAACGGGCTTTCCGACCCGCGAGATCACGGCGATGTCGCGCACGGAGCCGTCGTCAAGGCCGAGGGCGCCCTCGGCCCGGGGGATGATGCCGCGCAGAGCGCCCAGATCCACGTGCAGATCATGGGCTTTGTCGCACATGATCGCGCGCGCCTCCAGCACTTTTCCGCTGTAGTACGCTTCCTTGAGCGCCGCAAGCGAGGTGAAGGCTGCGGCGTTTTCTTCTGTCTGGAGCAAAAAGCCCTCCGGATGGTATGGTTTCATGGTGAGATCCTTTCCGCTGCCTGCAGGGCTTCCGACGGACGCGAAAAACGGGTCGCGACCGGTGCGCTGGGGCAGCATTTTTCTTTTTTGTGTTTTAATATATGCCCGGAAAACGGATTTTATTTTGACGAGTTGGCCGGAACGATTGATATTTCCGGAAAAATTTGCTATAATATATTTTTAGAGACTGATGATGGAGGCGAGGACATGGATGTGCGTGTGGGCGATGTGCTGGTGATGAAGAAAAACCACCCCTGCGGCGCAAACGAATTTGAGGTGCTGCGCTCCGGCATGGATTTCAGGCTCCGCTGCCGCGGCTGCGCGCGCGAAGTGATGGTGCCGCGCAGCAAGGCGGAAAAAAACATCCGCAGGATCCTCAGAGAGGAGAGACAGGACGATGCTTGAAAAGCTTTCCGCGGTGGAAGCCAGGTTTGAAGAAGTGAACGAAAAGCTCTGCGATCCGGCGGTTCTTTCCGACCGGAAGACCTATGCCGCATTGATGCGCGAGCGCAAGACCCTTTTGCCGGTTGTGGAAGCTTTCCGCGCCTACAAAAACGCAAAGGCGGCGCTCGACGAAGCGAAAGCCCTGCTCGACGACCCCGCCGCCGACAGGGAGCTGTGCGAGATGGCGCTCGAGGAGATCGAGACGCAGCGGGCTCTCTGCGAAAAGCTGACGGAGGAGTTAAAGGTGCTTTTGCTCCCGCGCGACGAAAACGACGACAAAAACGTGATCGTGGAGATTCGCGGCGGCGCCGGGGGCGAGGAATCCGCCCTGTTCGCGGGCGTGCTGTTCCGCATGTACGGCATGTATGCCGAGCGCAAGGGGTTCAAAACCGAACTGCTCAACGCCAACGAGACCGAACTCGGCGGCTTCAAGGAGGTCAGCTTTCTGGTCACGGGCGAGGGCGCCTATTCGCGCTTCAAATTCGAAAGCGGCGTGCACCGCGTGCAGCGTGTGCCGGAAACGGAATCGCAGGGCCGCATCCACACCTCCACCGCCACGGTGGCCGTTCTGCCCGAGGCCGAGGACGTGGATATCGACATCAACCCCGCCGACCTGCAGATCGACACCTTCCGTTCCAGCGGCGCGGGCGGCCAGCATATCAACAAGACGGAATCCGCCATCCGCATCACCCATTTGCCGACGGGCACGGTGGTGGAATGTCAGGACGAGCGCAGTCAGCACAAAAACAAGGACAAGGCCATGCGCGTGCTGCGGGCAAAGCTGCTCGAGCAGGAGCAGCAAAAGCAGGCTTCCTCCATCGCCGACGCGCGCAAAGCCCAGGTCGGCACCGGCGACCGCAGCGAACGCATCCGTACCTATAACTTTCCCCAAAGCCGTGTCTCCGACCACCGGATCGGTCTGACGCTCTATAAACTGGAACAATTCATCAACGGCGACATGGACGAGGTCATCGACGCCCTCATCACCGCCGATACCGCCGAAAAGCTCAAGGCGAGCGGCGAAAACGAAGGATAACTATGAAAACGATACGCATTCGGACGACCGACCCCGCCGACGAACGGCTGAAAGAAGCCGGAGCGCTTTTGCGGCGCGGCGGCCTGGTCGCCATCCCGACGGAAACAGTCTACGGCCTTGCGGCCAACGCCTTTGACGAAGCAGCCGTCCGCGGCATCTTCCGCGCCAAAGGCCGCCCGGCCGACAACCCTCTGATCGTGCATATCAGCGACATTGCGCAGTGGGCGCCGCTGGTCACGGCGATCCCCGAACGGGCAAAGCTGCTGGCCGAGCGCTTCTGGCCCGGGCCGCTGACCATGATCCTGCCCAAAAGCGATTTGATCGGCAAGGTCGTCAGCGGCGGCCTTGCAACGGTTGCGGTGCGCTTTCCCTCCCATCCGATCGCCCGGGCGGTGATCGACGCGGCAGGCGTGCCGCTGGCCGCGCCTTCGGCCAACACGAGCGGCCGCCCCAGCCCGACCAACGCTTCCGACGTGCTGGAGGATCTCGGCGGAAAGATCGACGCCGTTGTGGACGCAGGTCCCTGCAGCGTCGGCGTGGAATCCACGGTGCTCTCTCTGTGCGGGGAGACGCCGCGTCTGCTGCGGCCCGGCGGCGTCACGCCGGAGATGCTGCGGGAGGTGCTCGGCGAACTCGAGATCGACCCTGCCGTTTACGAAAACCTGCGGGAGGGCGCGGTTGCGGCTTCTCCGGGCATGAAATACAAGCACTATGCGCCCCGGGCGAAGGTGGTGCTGCTGAAAGGCAGCTTTGCGCAGTTTTGCGCATATGTTGCAGCCCACGCCGAGGAGGGCACCTTTGCCCTCTGTTTTGCGGAGGAAGCCGCCGCGCTCCCTGTGCCGACCGTGATCTACGGCAGCACGAACGACTCCGCGACCCAGGCGCAGCATATCTTTGAAGCCCTGCGCGAAGTGGATCGTCGCGGCGCAAAGCGCGTGTTCGCCCGTCTGCCGGCGCGGGACGGCCTCGGCCTTGCCGTGTTCAACCGGCTCGTGCGCGCGGCCGCGTTCCAGATCCTTACACTGGAGGAGGACGAATGAAAGTTTACGGCTTGACCGGAAAGACCGGCGCGGGAAAATCCACGGTCGCCGCTCTGCTGAAAGAAAAGGGCTGGTGCGTCATCGACGGCGACGTGCTTGCGCGGCAGGTGACAGAACCCGGTTCGCCGGTGCTGCGCGAGCTGGCCGAAGCCTTCGGCGCGGAGATTCTGCGCGAAGACGGCAGTCTTGACCGCAAAGAGCTGGTACGCAGGGTGAACGCGCGGCCCGACGGGAAGCAAACGCTCGATCGCATCACGCACCCGGCCATCGACGCGCTGGTGCGCAAGGAGCTGCAAGCGGCGCAGGCGGCAGGCTTTGCCCGCTGCGTTTTTGACGCCGCCGCGCTGCTGGAAAGTCCGTCCAGGGCGCTGTGCGACAAGATCGTTGTCGTGTTTGCGCCCCAGGACGTGCGCCTTGCGCGGATCCTGGAACGCGACGCGCTCAGCGAAGCGGACGCAAAAGCGCGTATGCAGATGCAAAAGGACGACGACTATTATCTTTCGCAGGCGGATATCATCCTCAGGAATTATCCGCCCCATGTACTGGAGGACGAACTTGAACAGCTTTTCTGAACCGCGCCCCGCGCCCCGGCGCACGCTGCGCAAACCGCGCAGATCCGCGATGATCGCGCTGCTTTGCGTTCTCGTTGCCGTTTGCGCTTTTTTCGCTCTGCGCGGCGTGCTGAAAACATTATATCCGCTTCGTTATGAGAAAGACGTCGAAATCGGCTGTCAAACGCAAGGACTTGAAAAATCTTTTGTCCTTGCCGTAATCAAGTGTGAAAGCGGCTTTGATCCGCACGCGGTCTCAAATGTCGGCGCCCGGGGTCTGATGCAGCTCATGCCGGAAACCTTTGACTGGCTGCAGAGCAAAACCGGCGACAGCTACACCGAAGACGACCTGTTCGAGCCGGCGGTCAACGTGCGCTACGGGTGCTATCTGCTGCGCATTTTGCTCACGGAGTTTTCCGGCGAGCAGGACACAGCCGTTGCCGCCTATCACGCCGGGATCGGCAATGTTTCCAAATGGCTGCAGGACGAGGACAAAAGCGCCGACGGCAGAACGCTGCGCCGCATACCCTTCGGCTCCACGGCAGCGTATGTAAAAAAGGTAAAAAAAGTGCAGCGCATATACGCCGCACTCTACGATCTGGATTAAGGAGGTTCCACTATGGAAAAAAAAGAAAAATCACCGGCACAGACGCTCAAAGAACAGCTTTTCCGCAAAAACGAGCACTTTGATCTCCGTTTTGACGCGGACGAGACGGCGAAGGCCGACACATTCTGCGAGGGGTACAAGGCGTTTTTGAACGCGGCAAAGACCGAACGCGAATGCGCCGCCTGGATCGTGCGCCGTGCCGAAAAAGCCGGTTTTTCCGCCTTTGACCCCGAAAAGACCTACGCCCCGGGCGACAAGGTCTACTGCGCCAACCGCGGCAAGGCCGTGATCCTTTGCGTCTTCGGCAGACAGAGCGTCAAGAACGGCGTGCGCATCGTGGCCTCGCACATCGACTCGCCCCGTCTCGATCTCAAGCCCACGCCGCTCTATGAGAGCGAGGAGATCGCCTATTTCAAGACCCACTACTACGGCGGCATCCGTAAATATCAGTGGGTGACGATCCCTCTGTCTCTGCACGGCGTGTTCGTCAAAAAGAACGGCGAGACCGTGACCGTCCGCCTCGGCGAAGAACCGGGCGAGCCCCAGTTCGTGGTCACCGATCTGCTGCCCCACCTTGCGGCGGAGCAGTCTAAACGCACCCTTTCCGAGGGCATCAAGGGCGAAGAGCTGAACATTCTCATCGGTTCGCGTCCGTTCAAAAGCGACGAGGACAGCGAGCTGGTCAAGCTGAACATTCTGAAGCTCCTCAGTGAAAAATACGGCGTCACCGAAGACGATTTCATCTCCGCCGAGCTGGAGCTTGTGCCCGCGTTCGAAGCCCGCGACATCGGCTTCGACCGCAGCCTGATCGGCGCCTACGGCCACGACGACCGCGTATGCGCCTACCCCGCGCTGGAAGCTCTGCTTGCGACCGAACTGCCGGAGCAGACCGCCCTGACCGTGCTCACCGACAAGGAGGAGATCGGCTCCGACGGCAACACCGGCCTCAATTCCGCCTATCTGCGCGATTTCATCACCGACCTCGCGCTGCAGGCCGGCGTACCCGTGCACCGCGTGCTGGGCAGATCGACCTGCCTTTCCGCCGACGTGAACGCCTGCTTTGACCCGACGTTCCCGCAGGTGCACGACAAGCTGAACGCCGCGTTTTTGAACCACGGCGCGGTCATCACGAAATACACCGGCGCCCGCGGCAAGAGCGGCAGCTCCGACGCCCACGCGGAATTTCTCGGCTGGGTGCGCGCCGCGCTGGACAGCGAGAACGTCTGCTGGCAGATCGGCGAGCTGGGCAAGGTCGATGAGGGCGGCGGCGGCACCGTGGCGATGTATATCGCCAACATGAACGTGGACGTGGTCGACCTCGGCGTGCCCGTGCTCTCCATGCACGCGCCGTTTGAGCTGGTCGCCAAAAACGACGTCTACAGCACCTTCCGCGCCTGCAAGGCATATTTCTCGTTTGAGAAATAAGCCGGCGGCAGAACGGAAAACAAAAAAGGCCGCAGCCTTGCCGCGGCGAAACAATCCTTTTTCCGTTTTCAATGGAAACTTTCAAACAAAAACGGCGCCTTCCGTTCGGAAAGCGCCGTTTTGTTTTGCTTCTTATTCAGCCTCTTCTTCTTTTTTGCCTTCTCCGTCGCCGATCGCGCGCATTTGCTTAACAAAAGCTCTGAAGAAATCAAC
This sequence comes from Oscillospiraceae bacterium, assembly GCA_902774035.1. Classification (GTDB taxonomy): domain Bacteria; phylum Bacillota; class Clostridia; order Oscillospirales; family Acutalibacteraceae; genus UBA6857. Next base: position 23,802 of record CACYHA010000013.1, read on the forward strand.
GATCTGTTCGATGATGCTTTTGAAGCTGTCAATGATTTTGTTCAATCCGTCCATTGTGATACTCCTTTCGTAAGATTCAGTTTGTGATATCAGTATAGCACAGTCTTTGGCGGTTTGCAAGTGTTTCCGGAAATATTCAGAGATTGGCAACAACTGTGTCAAAAGACGGTGCTGTTGTAGTTGACCACGCCGAAGTAGCTGTTGCCGCGGTTGATCTGAAGCGCTTCACCGGCATTGTTCGTGATCACGATCGGCGCGTCATAGCTCTTTTTGTGCCACTTGATCTTGCGCACGGTGCCGTAGGAGAGGTAGTAGCCCGTGCCGCCTTTCCAGTCCACCTTCACAAGCTCGCTGCCCGGGAACGGCGCAACATTGGTTTCCAGAATGAAGACGTTGGTATATTGCAATTGCTTGTTCACGGCGGCGTCCATGTGGGGGGTGCCGGTGTGGGTCTTCAGGTAAGCCTTTTTCTTGCTGTCGTAAGTAAAGGAGGAGTAGTAGCTTTTTGAAAAGTTCAGCCGCACGCTCTTGCATTCGTCGCCCTTGAGCGGTTTCGGGTCGCGAAAATCGAAGATGTAGTCGTCCTTTCCCTTCGCATACTTCGCGCGGATGTTGTATTTCTTCAGCAGGGCGGGCACCTTGTCGCCTTTGAGGAAGGCGGTGTGCTCCTTGCTGTAGTGCTTGAGCCGTTCGGGGTCGCGGCCGAAAAAGTCGGTGTCGAATTTGGAGGAGCCGTCAAAATAGTCGATGCCGGTGTCCTTGAGCGCCTGCTTTCCCAGCGTCGGGTTGCAGCCGAAGCAGATGTAGACCGCGTCCAGTCCCTTGGCAAAGATCGGGAAATAATAGCGGCACGAGCGCACGGACATGACCTTCGGGATCTTTGTCTGGTCGGCATACACGGCCATCATGCGGGTGATGCCGCCCTCGACCAGAAATTCAAACATCAGGTCGGCGTCAAAAATACCGTATTGCGGCAGCGACGCGCGGATGTTGTTGATCATCACGGCGATCGGGCGCTTGCCCTTGCCCTTGCGGGAAAGGTCGTCCAGCCCCGTCAGCCGGTTGTAATCGGTCTTTTTCGCCTTCTTCGTCTTCACTTTTTCCGTGACCGCCGCAGTGGTTGGTTCGGGAACCTCGGTCAGCTCTTCGCGCTTGCAGCCGAACAGCGCAAACAGCAACAGCATGGCAAGCAGCGCGGCAAACAGTTTAGCGATTCTGCGGTTCATATCTATCACAACCTAAGAGAAAAATTCAAAATCCAGTCATATTGCACAAAGGCAACCGGAAACACATCTTGGATATTATAGCAAATTTTCCAACATTTTGCAACCTTTTTTGACAGGAAACGCGCACAAAAATGCGCGCAAAACTCTGTCGGTTTGTACAAAGCAACCGGTGATTCGCCCGGCTGTGCATTTTCCGACGGCAAAATTTTCGTCGGTTTGCGTACGAAGCACCGTAATGGTTCCCAAAATCTTTTTCGCTGTTTACAAACGCGGCAAAATGTGATACCATAGAAAAAAAGCAAACGGAGGTTCTCCTATGAGCGTTACAAAAACCCTGTATGACACCATGCCCGACGGCAGAGAGGTTTTTCTCTATACGATGGAAAACAACAACGGCGTCAGCGCCGGCGTTCTCACCCGGGGCGCGACGCTGAACAGCCTCGTCTGTCCCGACAAAAACGGCGAAATGGGCGATATCATCGTTGGCTTCGACGATTTGTCCGGACATCTGAACACCACCACCTACGCCGGGGAGATCATCGGCCAATACGCCAACCGGCTGGCAGACGGGAGGTTCACCGTCGGCAAAACGGAATACAACGTGACCAAAAACGAAAACAGCGTGACGTGTCTGCACGGCGGCGGCGAATACAACAGCGCGCTGTGGAAGGCGATCATCACCGACGACAATGCCGTGGAGTTTGCCTATCGCAGCCCCGACGGCGCCGAGGGCTTTCCCGGCAATGTGGACATCACGGTGAAATATGTTCTGACCGACCGCAACGAGCTGGAGATCCATTATGCCGCCGTCAGCGACAGGGATACGATCCTCAACTTCACGAACCACGCCTATTTCAATCTCGGCACCACGAAAAACGGCGACGTTCTCGGCCATATGCTGCAGATCAACGCGGACTGTTACACCCCGACCGACGAACGCTCCATCCCCACGGGTGAGCTGCGTCCCGTGGAGGGCACGGCCTTTGACTTTCGCGAGTGGAAGTCCATCGGCCGCGACATCGGGCAGGAGGATCTCCAGCTCAGGCAGTGCCGGGGCTACGACCACAACTTCTGCCTGAACGGCGAAAAGGGCAAGCTGCGTCTTGCCGCCGCTGCAAAAGACGAGCAAAGCGGACGCCGCCTCGAGGTCTATACCGACCTGCCCGGCATCCAGCTTTACACGGGGAACTTTCTGGACGGAACCGAGATCGGCAAGGGCGGCATCGCCCTGCAGAAGCATTTCGGCTTCTGCCTCGAGACCCAGTTTTACCCCGACACGCCGAACCACCCGGACTTTCCGCAGTGCACGTTCAAGGCCGGAGAGAGGTTTGAAAGCCTGACGATTTTCAAGGTGTGAGTCCGGGATTCGTGAGCAAGAACCTGAATTGCTGCAATAAAACGCCCGCCACGGCAGTCCGCGGCGGGCTTCTCTATGGGGAAGAATGAAAAGTAAGCGAAAACTCACGTCTTTTCCTGCTGCGAAATGAGCGTGCGAATCGCGTTGACCAGATCCTCCTTGGTGTTGATCTTGTCGGTGATCTTGTCCCAAAGATAGTCTGTCAGCTCCTTGGCCGCGTGCTCGTTGCTCTGGGCGGTCGGGTGGCCGTGAAGTACCACGCCGAGCTTTGCCATGTTGAAGTTGATGGGCGTACAGAGCACCTTCGGGCCGTCGCCCTTTTTGTTGAAGGCTTTGACCGCCTTTTCAATGTGGGGATACATCGTGTCGTTCATGTCGCCGAGGATGCAGACGATGGGCACGCCGGGGTTCTTTCTGCGCACAAGCTCCAGCAGCTCCTTGTAGGCTTTTTCGAACTCCTTGCAGCGCGCTTTGGTCGTGCAGTAGGTGTGGTCGTTCGTGCCGAGATTGATCACGATCAGATCGGGCAGGGGAGCTTCAAAATACCACTGGGGCGTCGCGCCGCCGACCAGAAGACCGTCCAGCGCTTTGGTGTATTGCTTGGCGAGCACGTTGACGTCGTTGATCTTGCCGGTACTTGTCCATCCCGAGACCACGCCGAAGCCGGAATAGGCGATGCCGTAGCCTTCCGCGCCGAGGGCCTCGGCCGCGAGGTAGGCATAGGTCTTGCAGTAGTTTTCCGTGCGGGTGGAAAATTCGCCCTTGCGCTTTTCGTGATCCACGCCGAACCCGGCGGTGATGGAATCCCCGATGAATTCAATGACCTGTTTTGTGCGCTCCGTCGGCAAAATGTCCATGCTGCCGTACAGACGGATATCGGAGATGCCGACGCAGGAATACATGGATTCCGAGAGCTTGATCACACGCACAACGGCCTCTTTTTCAAAGGCGTAGAAGGGGACGGCAATGGTTTGTCTGACGTCTTCCAGCACTGTGTCGACCACCATTTCGTCGTTCACGAAAACGGCGATACGGGGCTTGTGCTGTTCTTCCAGCGCGTCGCCGTTTTCCACAAGCATGGTCAGCGAGAGGGAGGTGCCGTTGCAGCGGAATTCCACCCCGCAGCCGGAAAAGGAAAACCAACAGGCGCCCCGGGCGTTGTAAGTGCGGCCGATCGGGCGCACGTGATCGGCATCTGCTTTGAATTCCAGCAGACGCATCGAGTCATAGGTCACGGGCATACGGACGTCTTCGCCGGCGTCTTTTCCCCGCAGCGGCGCAAAGACCTGCTGCACGCTGCCGTTGGCGAAAAAGATTACCCCGACAAGAATCGCCAGAACGGCAAGGCTCAGAACGAGCGGTTTCCATCTGAATCGCATGAAGGGTTCCTCCGCGGCGGACACGCCGGGCGCATCCGCAGAATACCCTTTCATTTTAGCACAATTTGTCGAAGAGGTCAACAGCTTTTTTGTCCGTTGCCGCTGTGCGCCGCGCGTCTGCCGAGCCGCTCTGCGCGTGATTCCTGGCCCGGTTCGATTTTTTGGATTTTTTGCAAAAAAACGCTTGACAAGACGCGCTTTTGGTGGTATATTATACGGGCAGTCGCGAGAGTGGCGGAATAGGCAGACGCGCACGTTTGAGGGGCGTGTGGGGTGACTCGTACGGGTTCAAGTCCCGTCTCTCGCACCATTTCGAGTGTTCATAACGGACTTGAGTTATGAACACTCGATTTTTTGTTGCCGTTTGCAGATGGTCCGGCTTTTCGCCCATGCCGTCTGCTTTGTTTTTCCTTTGTTTCCTTTTGCAGCATTCAAAAAAGCGCATGTTGTTTGTCAAAAAACAGCATGCGCACGATTGTGATTTGAAACGATTTTACTTTCCGCAAACCTCTTTCAGTCTCTTTGCCGCCTGGGCGGTATCGCCCGGGCTTCCGAAGCACGAAAAGCGAAGATACCCTTCGCCGCAGGCGCCGAAGCCTGCGCCTGGGGTGCCGATGATCTGCGCTTCTTTCAGCAGCAGATCGAAGAAATCCCAGCTCGAAAGGCCGTTCGGACACTGCAGCCAGATATATGGCGCGTTTTTGCCGCCGGTGTACCAGATGCCGAGTTCGTCCAGCGCCTGTGTCAGCAGCTTTGCGTTGTTCTTGTAAACGGCGATCTGCGCTTTGATCTGGGCTTGGCCCTCGTCGGTAAAGACCGCTGCGCCGCCGCGCTGCAGGATATAGGAAATGCCGTTGGTTTTTGTTGTGCGGTTGCGCACCCACATGGCGTTGAAATTCTGATCGCAGCGTTCGAGCGTGTTCGGAATCACCGTGTAGCCGAGCCGGGTGCCGGTGAAGCCCGCCGTTTTGGAGAGCGAGCAGATCTCGATGGCGCAGGTGCGCGCGCCGGACAGCTCAAAAATGCTGTGGGGCAGGGCGTTGTCCTCAATGAATGCTTCATATGCAGCGTCAAAGAGGATCACCGCGCCGGTCCCGTTTGCAAAGTCGACCCACGTCTGCAGCTTCTCTTTGGAAAGCACGGCGCCGGTGGGGTTGTTCGGGGAGCAGAGATAGATCAGGTCTGCGTTTGTGCGTTCGTCCGGCTGCGGCAAAAAGCCGTTCTCTTTTCCGGTCGGAAGATGTACGATCCTGTGGCCGGCGATCACGTTGGCGTCCACATAGGCCGGATACGCCGGCTCCGGGATCAGCACCGTGCAGTCGTGGTCGAACAGATCGAGGATGTCGCCGAGCTCGTCGCTGGCGCCGGAGGACACGAAGACTTCCTGCGTCTCAAGCGCGACGCCGCGTTTCGCATAGTGTTCGGCGATGGTTTCGCGCAGAAACGGCGCACCGCATTCCGGCATATAGCCGTGGAAGGTCGCTGCGTTTGCCTGATCGTCCACCGCTTTGTGCAGCGCGTCGATCGCGGCACTGCAGAGCGGCTGCGACACGTCGCCGATGCCCATGCGGTAAAGATGCGTGCCGGGGTGGGCGTCGAGGTAGGCCTTTGTCTTTTGCGCAATGTGATAAAACAGATAGGAATCCTTCAGCTCGGTGTAATGAACATTTGGTTTCAGCATTCGAGGGTCTCTCCTTCATAAACAAATGCGGCTGGGCCGGTCATGGTGACTGCGCCGTCCGGGGCGACCGTGATCTCCAGCGGGCCGCCGTCTAGCCGAACGGTGACGGGGGTGTCCGGCATACAGAAGCCCTTTTTGACCGCTGCAGCCGTGCTGGCGCAGGCGCCGGTGCCGCAGGCCATGGTCACACCGCTGCCGCGTTCCCAGACGCGCATGCGCAGCTCGCGGTTGGACAGCACCTGCACGAATTCCACGTTCACGCCGCCCGGAAAAGCCGGATGGTGTTCGAGCAGCGGACCGAGGGTTTCCACGGGAGCCGCTTCGGCGTTTTCGCAAAAGAGCACCGCATGGGGATTCCCGACCGAAACGGGGACGCATACAACCGCTTCGCCTGCGATCTCCAGCGTCTGTTCCGGCGCGACTTCGGCGCTGCCCATGGAGACCGTGACGCGGTCAACCGCGCCGTTTCTCAGGTGCAGACGCAGAACCTTGATGCCGGACAGGGTCTCAATGTGCAGCGTCGTTTTGTCGGTGTAGCCCTTGTCATAGACGTATTTCCCGACGCAGCGGATGCCGTTGCCGCACATCTTTGCCTCGGAACCGTCCGCGTTGAAGATGCGCATGGAAAAATCGGCGGTCTTTGACGGCGCGATATAGATCATGCCGTCCGCGCCGGCGCCGAAATGGCGCTCCGAGAGCTTGACGGAAAGCTCGGCGATGTTTTCCGGGACCTCGCCGTAGACATAGAGATAATCGTTGCCGAGGCCGTGCATTTTTGTGAATTTCATTCGGTGTCTCTCCCTTCGAGCGCCGCTTCGATGAAGCCGAAAAACAGTGGGTGCGGCTTGTTCGGGCGGCTTTTGAATTCGGGGTGATACTGCACGCCGACGAAAAACGGCCGGTCGGACAGTTCGACCGTTTCCACCAGATTGCCGTCTGGCGAAAGGCCGGAAAGCGTCAGTCCCGCCTGCTGCAGGATCTCACGGTAGTCATTGTTGAACTCATAGCGGTGGCGGTGGCGCTCGCTGATGCTCTGCTTTCCGTAGCAGCGCGCCATGGTTGTGCCGGGCTTGATCTCGCAGGGATAGGCGCCCAGACGCAAGGTGCCGCCCTTGTCGATGGAATCGCTCTGTCCGGGCATAAAGTCGATCACCTTATGCGCACACAGCTCGTCGAACTCACCGGAGTTCGCATCCGGGATGTTTGCCGGATGGCGGGCACACTCGATCACGGCGATCTGCATCCCGAGACAGATGCCGAAATAAGGGAGGCGGTGCTCCCGGGCGTACCGGGCGGCGAGGATCATGCCCTCGATCCCGCGGCTGCCGAAGCCGCCGGGGACAAGGATGCCGTCGAGCGCGCCGAGGATTTCATCGACCGTTTGCGGCGTGATCGTTTCTGAATCGATCCAGCGAATGTCTACCGTCGCGTTCTGGGCGAAGCCCGCGTGGCGCAGCGCTTCGGCCACGGAAAGATAGGCGTCGTGAAGCTGGACATATTTCCCCACCAGGCCGATCGTGACAGAGCGGTCGGCGTTTTTGATCCGCTCCACCATGGCCGTCCATTTTTCGAGCGCAGGCGGCGGAGCGTTCAGACCGAGCTCGCGGCAGACTACGCCGGAAAAGTTTGCTTTTTCCAGCATCAGCGGCGCTTCGTAAAGGCAGGGCACGGTCAGGTTTTCGATCACACAGTCCGGCTTGACGTTGCAGAACAGCGAGATCTTTTGAAAGATCGATTTTTCCAGCGGCCGGTCGCAGCGCAGGACGATGAGGTTCGGATGGATGCCCATGCCCTGCAGCTCCTTGACGGAGTGCTGGGTGGGCTTGCTCTTGTGCTCCTCCGAGCCGTGAAGATACGGCACGAGGGTCACATGGACGAACAGGCTGTTTTCGCGTCCGACCTCCAGCGAGATCTGGCGTACCGCCTCGATGAACGGCTGGGACTCGATGTCGCCGATGGTGCCGCCGATCTCGGTGATCAGCACGTCGGCTTCCGTTTTTTTCGCCGCGCGGTAGATGAAATCCTTGATCTCGTTGGTGATGTGGGGGATGACCTGCACCGTGGAGCCGAGGTATTCGCCCCTTCTCTCTTTGTTGAGCACGTTCCAGTAGACCTTTCCGGTGGTCAGGTTCGAATATTTGGTCAGATCCTCGTTGATGAACCGCTCATAGTGGCCGAGGTCGAGGTCGGTCTCCGCGCCGTCTTCGGTCACATAGACCTCGCCGTGCTGATAGGGGCTCATCGTGCCGGGGTCGACATTGATGTAGGGGTCGAGCTTCTGGGCGGCGACCTTGAGCCCGCGGACTTTCAGAAGCCGGCCGAGCGATGCGGCCGTGATGCCCTTGCCGAGGCCGGAGACCACGCCGCCGGTGACGAAAATGTACTTGGTCATGGGGCTTTCCTCCTTATTCCCATTCCACCGTAGCAGGCGGTTTTGACGTTATATCGTAGACCACGCGGCTGATGCCCTTCACCTCGTTCGTGATACGGCTGCTTGCTTCTTCCAGCAGCTCATACGGCAGCCTTGTCGATGTGGCTGTCATAAAATCGTCGGTGGTCACGGCGCGCAGGGCGACCGTATAGCCGTAGGTGCGTTCGTCGCCCATGACGCCCACGCTGCGGCTTTCGGTGAGCACGGCGAAATACTGGCTCGGCAGCTCTTCCGGCGCGTTTTGCTCCAGCACCTCGCGGAAGATCGCGTCCGCCTCGCGCAGCAGATTGAGCTTTTCCTTCGTGATCTCGCCCAGTACGCGCACGCCGAGGCCGGGACCGGGGAAGGGCTGGCGCCAGACAAGCGTATGCGGCAGGCCGAGCGCCTCGCCGATCTCGCGCACCTCATCCTTGAACAGCTCGCGCAGCGGCTCCGCCACAGCCGAAAACGTCATGTGCTCCGGCAGGCCGCCCACGTTGTGGTGGCTCTTGATCGTGGCGGCGTCGCCCTTGCCGCTTTCGATCACGTCGGGGTAGATCGTGCCCTGGGCGAGCACGTCGATTTTTCCGAGCTTCTTCGCTTCTTCTTCAAAGACGCGGATGAATTCTCTGCCGATGATCTTGCGCTTCGCTTCCGGATCCGTTACGCCGCGCAGGGCGGAGAGAAAACGGTCTTCGGCGTTTGCGCGAATGAGGCGCATCCCGAATTTTTCGCGGAAGGTCCGCTCCACAAAATCGCCCTCGCCCTTGCGCAGCAGACCGTGGTCGACAAAGACGCAGGTCAGATCATCGCCGACAGCCTTGTGCAGCAGCGCCGCCACCACCGAGGAATCCACGCCGCCGGAAAGACCGAGCAGAACCTTTTTCCCCGCAAGCTCGCTGCGGTATTTTTCGATCGTTGTTTTGGCAACGTCCTGCATCTGCCAGCCTTCTTTGCAGCCGCAGACGCGAAAGACGAAGTTTTCCAGAACGCGCGTGCCGAACTGCGTGTGCGTCACTTCCGGGTGGAACTGCACGCCGTAAAGCTTTCTCTTGTCGTTTGCCATGGCGGCGCAGGCGCAGTGCGCTGTGTGCGCGGCCGCGGAAAAGCCCGGCGGCAGGGTCTGCACGGCGTCGGTGTGGCTCATCCAGCAAACGCTTTTTTTCGGCACGCCGGAGAACAGCACGTTTTCTTCCGCAACTACCTCCGTTTTGCCGTATTCGCTGCCTGTTTTTGCGGGCGCAACAAGCCCGCCTGCGAGGAAGGCGAGCAGTTGGTGGCCGTAACAGATTCCGAGAACGGGGACGCCCAGGGAGAGCACCGCCGCGTCGCACCGCGGAGCGTCGGCGGCGTAGACGCTGTGCGGCCCGCCGGTGAATACAATACCGCGATAGCCCGAAGAACGGATCTCTTCGGGCGTGATCTTGTTATAGTTTTTGATCTCCGCGAACACATGCAGTGCGCGGATGCGGCGGGCGATGAGCTGATCGTACTGCCCGCCGAAATTGAGCACGAGAATTTTATCCAATTCTGTATTCTCCATTCTTCAGGTTCCGCTTGCGCCGTAGTTAGAAAGCACGCGCGCCGACGGATCGTTTACGTTGCAGCCGTCCCAATTTTTGTTCGGCATCCAGAAATCCGCAACCATTTCGCTCTGACCGGGATAAAACTTTTCGAAGATCTCCCGATACAGCAGGGATTCCTTTGTGAACGGCTGTGCGTGGGTGTATTTTGTTCGCTTTGCTTCAAATTCGGCGTCCGTGTAATACCCTTCGGCGTACTCCTTCAGATCGTCCACCATGGAATGTCCCACGGCGTCGGAAAAGGCGGCCTTTTCGCGCCAGAGAATGGCGTCCGGCAGGATGTTCTGCCCTTCGAATGCGTGGCGCAGCAGATACTTGCCCTTGCCGTAGGTGTTCAGCTTCATCGCCGGATCGAGCGCCATCACATAGCGCACGAAGTCGAGGTCGCCAAAGGGCACGCGGGCCTCCAGCGAGTTGACGGAGATGCAGCGGTCGGCGCGCAGAACGTCGTACATGTGCAGCTCGCGCACGCGCTTTTGCGCTTCGAGCTGGAACGCCTCTGCCGAGGGCGCAAAATCGGTGTATTTGTAGCCGAACAGTTCGTCGGAGATCTCGCCGGTCAGCAGCACGCGGATGTCGGTCTGTTCGTGGATGGCTTTGCACAGCAGGTACATGCCCATGGAGGCGCGGATCGTCGTGATATCGAAGGTGCCGAGCAGATGGATCACGGTCTCCAGACTGTCGAGCACCTCCTGCTTCGTCATGAGGATCTCGGTGTGATCGCTCCCGATGAATTCCGCAACCTGCCGGGCATATTTGAGGTCGATCGCGTCGGTGTCCATGCCGATGGCGAAGGTGCGGATCGGTTTTTCGCTCTCGTGTGCGGCGATGGCGCAGACGAGAGAGGAATCCAGTCCGCCGGAAAGCAGAAAGCCCACCTTTGCGTCCGCCACCAGACGCTTTTTTACGCCGGCGGTCAGCTTTTCGCGGATCGTCGCGCAGGCTGTTTCCAGGTCGTCGCGGATGACCTTGTCCACCGCCGCGATGTTGCAGTAGGGGACGAACTGTCTGTCTTTCCAGTAGTGTCCCGGCGGGAAGGGACGGATCTCTTCGCACAGGCCGACAAGATTCTTCGGCTCGCTGGCAAAGACGATCACGCCGTTTCCGTCAAAGCCGTAATACAGCGGACGGATGCCGATGGGGTCGCGGGCGGCGAGGAACTGCTGCGTTTTGCCGTCATAGAGGATGAGGGCATATTCCGCGTCGAGCATGGAGAACATGTCTGTACCGTATTCAAAGTAGAGCGGCAGCAGGATCTCGCAGTCGGAATCGCTTTGGAAGACATAGCCCTTTTCTTCCAGCGCACGCTTCATTTCGCCAAAGCCGTAAAGCTCGCCGTTGCAGACGACGGCGCTGCCGTCACGCTCAAACGGCTGCATCCCGGCCTCGGTCAGCCCCATGATGGAAAGGCGGTGAAAGGCGAGCACGCCCTTGCCGGTGTCGATCACGCGGTCCATGTCCGGTCCGCGCGAAACCGTTTGCGCAAAGCCCCGGTTGAATTGTTCCGGCAGCGGTAAATCGCTGCAGTAGCCCATGACGGAACACATAAGATCACCTCATTGTTTTGATTTTCCTGAAAAAAAGAGGCAAAGACGCCGGTTTGCCGGAAGACGTCTTTGCCTTTTTTTCGCACAGGCACGGAAAGAGAGGAGAAAATCAGAACGATCAACCATATCATCCCGATGTCGGAGAAAGAATCAAGCTTTCCGTGCCGAATGCTTTTTCGTGGTTTGTTGCGGCTCGGCTTAAACGATGCCCTGCGCCATCATCGCTTCCATGACCTTTTCAAAGCCCGCGATGTTCGCGCCGACAATGTAGTTGCCGTCGTAGCCGTATTTCTTTGCGGCGTCGTCAATGTTGTGATACAGCCCCGTCATGATCTTTTTCAGCATGGCGTCGACTTCATCGAAGGTCCAGTGCAGACGCTCGCTGTTCTGGCTCATCTCCAGCGCGGAGGTGGCAACGCCGCCGGCGTTCGCAGCCTTGGCGGGCAGGAAGAGGATGTTCTGTTCCTGCAGATAGGCGGTTCCGTCCTCGGTCGTGGGCATGTTCGCGCCTTCGGCAACGGCGGTCACGCCGTTCGCCACAAGCAGCTTCGCATCTTCCAGCGTCAGTTCGTTCTGCGTTGCGCAGGGCAGCGCGATGTCGCATTTGACGCTCCACACGCCTCTGCCTTCGTGATATTGGGCGCCGGGTCTGGCTTCGGCATACGCCGTCAGACGCGCACGCTTGACTTCTTTGACCTCTTTGAGAAGCGCAACGTCGATGCCATCGGGGTCATAGATCCAGCCCGTGGAATCCGAACAGGTCACGACATTGGCGCCGAGCTGCTGGGCTTTCTGGATCGCGTAGATCGCCACATTGCCCGCGCCGGAAACGCAGATGGTTTTGCCCGCGATGTCGATGCCGTGGCAGCGCAGCATTTCCTGGGTGATGTACAGCAGACCGTAGCCGGTGGCCTCGGTTCTGGCGAGGGAGCCGCCGAAAGGCAGACCCTTGCCGGTGAGCACGCCGGTGAACTGGTTCTGCAGGCGTTTGTACTGGCCGAACATATAGCCGATCTCACGTGCGCCGGTGCCGATATCGCCGGCCGGCACGTCGGTGTCGGCGCCGATGTGCTTGGAAAGCTCGGTCATGAAGCTCTGGCAGAAGGCCATGATCTCGCGGTCGCTCTTGCCCTTGGGGTCAAAATCGGAGCCGCCCTTGCCGCCGCCGATGGGAAGACCGGTCAGGCTGTTTTTGAAGATCTGCTCAAAGCCGAGGAACTTGATGATGCCGAGATTCACGCTCGGGTGCAGACGCAAGCCGCCCTTATAGGGGCCGATGGCGCTGTTGAACTGCACGCGGTAGCCGGTGTTGACATGGACCTGGCCCTTGTCGTCGATCCACGGCACGCGGAACTTGACCTGGCGTTCGGGGTTGACCAGCCGTTCCAGCAGCGCGTCGCGGCGGAAGGCTTCCTCGTGCTCGGCGACTACGGGTTCCAGCGAGAGCAGAACTTCTTTGACTGCCTGGTGGAATTCCGGCTCGTTCGGGTTTTCTTTGATGACCTGTGCAATGACTTCGTTGACGTATGACATGTGTATCCTCCTTGTAAAACAAACAACGGCGTTTTTTCGTCTTTTCCCGCCGGAAACGCCCGCCGAAAAAAGACGCCGCTGCCTGTAAATTATGCGCTGAAAAAGGAAAAGAGTCTTCAAGCGTTGCTCGCAGACTCCTTTGCCTTACGAGCGACATTCTACACCCGAAAGCCGGCGTTTGTCAACCCCTTTCCGTATAAAAGGTATAATATTTTACAAAGAGTACAAAATCTGCGCCGCGCCGAAATGGATTTTTGGCAGATTTGTTTTTGACGTTCGCTCTTGACGCAGACAGGGAATCCGCGTATAATAAAGACAATGAGCAACGGCGTTCATTCAGGCGCAGAGATCTGCGTTCGAATGAACATTTTCTTTATTCCGGCAGCATTGCCGAACGGGTGCTGCCATAGGAGGTGCATCTTTTGCAGTTTTCCAAAGATGAAGTCCTGCAGTTTGTGCGGGAGGAGGATATCAAGTTTATCCGTCTGGCGTTTTGCGATGTGTTCGGAAAGCAGAAGAATATTTCCATTCTGTCCGACGAGCTGGAGCGCGCGTTTGCCTACGGGATCGCGTTTGACGCTTCGGCCATTGCCGGGTTCGGAGACGAGGTGCGCTCGGATCTGCTGCTCTGGCCGGAGCCGGACACGCTGACGCTGCTGCCCTGGCGGCCGGAGCAGGGCCGCGTGGTGCGTATGTTCACGCGCATCACCTATCCCGACGGCACGCCGTTTGAATGCGACACCCGAAGCCTTCTCAAGCAGGCGATGGAAGCTGCCGCGCAAAAGGGCTATGCGTTCTTTTTCGGCGCGGAGCAGGAATTCTATCTGTTCAAGCTGGACGAGAACGACGAGCCGACGAAGATCCCTTATGACGACGCCGGCTACATGGACATCGCCCCGGAGGACAAGGGCGAAAACGTGCGCCGCGAGATCTGTCTGACGCTGGAGCAGATGGGGATCCGCCCCGAGAGCTCCCATCATGAAGAGGGACCCGGCCAGAACGAGGTCGATTTCCGTTATGCCGACGCTCTGACGGCCGCCGATCAGGCTGTGACCTTCCAGACGGTGGTGAAGACGGTTGCCCACCGCAACGGTCTGCTTGCCGATTTTTCCGCAAAGCCTTTGCCGGGCGCACCGGGCAACGGGTTCCACATCAATCTTTCCGTGCAGCCGTGCAGCCGGGAGAGCGTGCTGAAAAGCGTCATCGCCGGTGTGCTTGCTCATGCGCAGGACATGACGGCCTTTTTGAATCCGACGGAGAATTCCTATCAGCGGCTGGGCAAAAACAAGGCGCCGGCCTACATCTCCTGGTCGGGCGAAAACCGTTCCCAGCTCATCCGCATTCCGGCGGCCGCCGATGAATACCGCCGGATGGAGCTGCGCTCCGCCGATCCGACGGCAAATCCGTATCTCGCGTTTGCGCTGATGATCTACGCTGCGCTGGACGGCCTCGCGCAGGAGCTGCCTTTGCCCGCGCCGTCGGATGTCAATCTCTTCAAGGAAGACGCCCGGTCGCTTGCGCAGTACCGTAAGCTCCCCGCGTCGCTTGCGTCCGCGTGCACCGCGGCGGCGACCAGCGAATTCATCCGCGCACACGTACCGGCGCGCGTGCTGGATATTTACTGCAACAGATAAAAGCAAAGACAACGAAAACGAAGGAAGGAGGGTGCAGAGATGGATCTGAAAGAACATGCCTACAGTGTTCTTGTTGTTTCCGCGGCGGAAAAATTCAACGCCGGGCTGCTGCCTCTGCTGCCTTCCTCCGGCTATGAGCCCGTGCGCGTGGTTTCCGATATCAGCGCCGCCAAGCGTGCCTTTGCCGAAAGAGCTTTCGATTTTGTCATCATCAATGCGCCCCTGCCGGACGATATGGGCCTGCGCTTTGCCGTGGATGTCTGCGCCGGTACCGAAACGGTCGGCCTGTTGCTGCTGCGCGAAGCGTTTTACGCGGAGTTGACGGAGCGTCTGACGCCCCACGGCGTGTTCACGCTGCTCAAGCCGACCTCCGCCGGGCGGATGGCAACGGCGCTGCAATGGATGGCGACCGCCCGCGAACGGCTGCGCAAAACGGAAAAGAAGACCCTTTCCCTGCAGGAAAAAATGGAGGAGATCCGGCTGGTCAACCGTGCCAAATGGATCTTGATCGAGCGCCGCGGCATGGACGAGCCCCAGGCGCACCGCTACATCGAGAAGCAGGCGATGGATCGCTGCATGACCCGGCGCGCGATCGCGCAGGAGATCATCGATCAGGGATAAGATCAGAAAAGCTGCAGGGACTGCCGCATTTCGGTGACGTTCCATAACGAAGGATTGGTTTTGGAAGGCAGATTTTCCCAAACGCTGTGCCGCCATCCAAAAGTACGCCGAGGGCGAAAAAACGGCGAGTCAAAGCAGAAACCCCTGCTTCTTTTACGAAGTAAAAAGCAAAGAAAGCGCTTTCTTCACAGAACAAGTCTGCGGAAAGCGCTTTTTCTTTCTTTTGCTTTGACGTTTTTCGCTGAATGCAACAGCCCCTGTTTTTTGCTTCGGCGCTTATTTCAACGCCGCGAGGCTTTCTTCGATCCTTCTGAGCTTTTCCATCAGCTTCCCTTCTTCGGTGCGCTGGCCTTCCACGACCGCTTCCGGCGCTTTGGCGAGGAAGCCGGGGTTGGACAGCTTGCTGCGGATGCCGGCGAGCTGTCTTTCGGCGCCCTCTTTTTCTTTTTCGAGCCGCTTGCGCTCGGCCTCGAAGTCGACCAGGTCGCCCAGGGGGATATAGATCTTCGCGTCGGCGGTCACGATGGACACCGCGTCGTCGAGATCAAAGCTGTCGCCGATGATGACTTCTTCCGCGGAAGCAAGGCGCTGCATGAAGATCACGGCGGCTTTGAACACATCCTTTTTCTCCGTGGCGATGTAGACGTGCGCCTTTTTGGAGGGGGCGACATTCATTTCTGCGCGGCGGTTGCGGATGGCGCGGATGGCTTCCATGATGCTGTTCATCGTCGCTTCCTCGGCGTCGAAGCAGAGGTCGGCGCTGAACTTCGGCCACGCAGAGAGCATGATCGTTTCGCCCTCATGGGGCAGGGTCTGCCAGATCTCTTCCGTGATGAAAGGCATGAAGGGATGCAGCAGCTTGAGCGTTTCGGACAGGACGCAGATCAAAACGGCCTTTGCGGTCTCAGTGGTCTCGTCCTTCTTCTGCAGGCGGATCTTCGCCAGCTCGATGTACCAGTCGCAGAAGATATCCCAGATGAAGTCATAGAGCTTTGCGATGGCGATGCCCAGCTCGAATTTTTCAAGGTTGTCGGTGACTTCCTTCGCCAGAGCGTTGAACTTGGCAAGGATCCATTTGTCCTCCAGCGCAAGGTCGGCCGGAACATGGGGCGCGGCCTCGGTGCCGTCGAGGTTCATCAGGATAAAGCGTGCGGCGTTCCAGATCTTGTTGGCGAAATTGCGGCTGGCGATGACCTTGCTTTCGGAAAAACGCATGTCGTTTCCGGGGCTGTTGCCGGTGGCGAGGGTCATGCGCAGGGCGTCCGCGCCGTATTTTTCAATGACCAGCAGGGGGTCGATGCCGTTGCCGAGGGATTTCGACATTTTGCGGCCCAGTTCGTCGCGGACGATGCCGTGGATGAACACGGTGTCGAACGGCACCTCTCCCATCTGTTCGCAGGCGGAAAAGATCATGCGTGCGACCCAGAAGAAGATGATGTCGTAGCCGGTGACGAGGGTGCTCGTCGGGTAATAGTGGGCAAGCTCCGGCGTTTTGTCGGGCCAGCCGAGGGTCGAAAACGGCCACAGGGCGGAAGAAAACCAGGTGTCCAGCGTGTCGGGATCCTGCTGAATGTTTTTGCTGCCGCAGTGGGCGCAGACGGTCGGATCTTCGCGGGAAACGGTGATCTCGCCGCAGTCGGCGCAGTACCACGCCGGGATGCGGTGGCCCCACCAGAGCTGGCGGGAGATGCACCAGTCGCGGATGCTTTCCATCCAGTTGAAATAGGTCTTGTCAAAGCGCTCGGGAATGAACTTTGTCTTACCCTCGCGCACGACCTTGATCGCAGGTGCGGCGAGAGGCTGCATCTTCACGAACCACTGCTTGCTCACGCGGGGTTCCACGCTGGTGTGGCAGCGGTAGCAGGTGCCGACCTCGTGCTTCGTCGGCTCAATTTTGACGAGGGCGCCCTCGGCTTCAAAATCGGCAACGATGGCCTTGCGGCACTCCATGAGCGACATACCGGCATATTTGCCCGCCTTTTCGTTCATGTAGCCGTCGTCGGTCATGACGTTGAGGATCGGCAGATCACAGCGCATGCCGACCTCGAAGTCGTTCGGGTCGTGGGCCGGGGTGATCTTCACCGCGCCGGTGCCCTTGTCCATTTTTGCGTAGGCGTCGGCAACGATGGGAATCTCGCGGCCGATGACGGGGATGCGGACGGTTTTGCCGATCAGGTCCTTATAGCGCTCGTCGTCCGGGTGAACGGCCACGCCCGTGTCGCCGGGGATGGTCTCGGGGCGGGTGGTGGCAACGATGATGGCGCCGGTGCCGTCGGTGAACGGATAGGCCATGTGCCAGAACGCGCCGTCCTTTTCTTCATATTCCACTTCCGCGTCGGAGATGGAGGTTTTGCAGTGGGTGCACCAGTTAATGATGCGCTCGCCGCGGTAGATCAGACCCTTTTCATACAGGTTGACAAACACCTCGCGCACCGCTTTGGAGCAGCCCTCATCCAGTGTAAAGCGTTCGCGTTCCCAGTCGCAGGAGGAGCCGAGCTTTTTGAGCTGTTCCACGATGCGGCCGCCGTATTGCGCCCGCCATTCCCAGGCACGCTTCAAAAAGCCCTCGCGTCCGAGGTCTTCCTTGCTGATGCCTTCCTCTTTGAGCGCGGCAACGATCTTCGCCTCGGTGGCGATGGACGCGTGGTCCGTACCGGGGAGCCAGAGCGTGTCGTAGCCCTGCATTCTGCGCCAGCGGATCAGAATGTCCTGCAGCGTGTTGTCCAGCGCGTGGCCCATGTGGAGCTGACCCGTGATGTTCGGCGGCGGGATCACGATGGTGTAGGGCTTCTTTTGCGGGTCGCAGGCGGCGTGGAAGTAGTTGCCCTTCAGCCATGAGGCGTAGATGCGATCCTCCACCTGCTTGGGATCATACTGTTTTGCGAGTTCGTGTGCCATAAGTTTTCACCTTCTGAAAGAATATATAGTTTTGTTTTTTACGTAGGGGGGAGGGCGAAAATTCGGAATTCGGAATTCGGAATTCGGAATTGAGGGGCGCCACGCTGCGCGTGATGCGCCAAATCAGATGTAAGATGTTCGGTTAGCGGGGGCGGCTTACGCCATGCGCCGAAATGTATGGGTTAAGCGCAATCATATAATCAACGGATGATCCTTCTTCTCGTTCGTTTCTTTGCGGATAAAACGTTGGGTTAATCCGCTTGTGAAAACGCGACATGCATTCCGAATTCCGCATTCCGAATTCCGAATGAGAACAACTCCGCCCCGAGTTGTTCTCAGGACGGAGTTTGATTCCGCGGTACCACCTGAGTTCGGCCAAAGCCGCACTCTTTATTATTGCAGGGTCTACTGCGCGTTTGCGGTTCTTCCTGCGGCTCCCAAGCGACCTTCACAGCACTGTTTGCGGGCTTTCACCAACCGTCCGCTCTCTGAAAAACGAGGGCTGTTACTCCTCTTGTTCTTTGCCGTTTGTGTTTGTTTGATGGATAGTTTATCACAGATTCTCGTTCTTGTCAACCCCGTTTTTCACCGGCCGCAGATAAAACGAAAACGCCAGCTTGTCTTTGATTGCAAGATCGTATTGCGCCAGCACGTCCGGACCGCAGCTATTTGTGCCCGTGCCGCGAACAAAGCCGTCGATGTTGAGGTTCGTTAGCCTTGCGTTGCGCAGATCCTCGCGGTGTTTGGCCTTGCGCAGCGTCTCGTTTGTATAGGGCCGCGCAGAGAAGGTGAAGGGGGTCCCGTTGCAGAGAACGGCCAGGCCGTCGCCGTCCGCGTCGGTGAGCGTGAGCGTCTTTGTGCCGGTATGCATCCCGTTTTCCTGGGGCTTGATATAGTCCTCGCAGAGCTGATGAACGGTGGAATCGAACACCCCCATCACCGACTGGGCGCAGAAATCCGGCAGATTCTCGTAGGGACCCTTGCCGTAATAGCGCACATGGGAGAAATCTTCGTTCAGATCGATCGTGAGTCCGAAGCGCGAAAGCTCCACACTGCCGGGGATCCACCGCGTGGTGTGCAGCAGATCGTTCATCCGTACGGTGCTGCCGGCGTGAAGCTCATAGCGCGAAATCTTTCGTCTTCCGGAAGCGAAGGGCTGACGCAGCAACGCGGTGTCCACGCGGATCGTTCCGTCGGGATAGATCTGATAGTTGAGTTCAAAGCCGAACAGCTTCTTTTCCGTGGTGGAAAGCTGACCAAAGGTTTTGATGCGGATAAAGCCGTCTTTGTCGTTTTTACATTCCGTCAGCCGCACACCGGACGGGCGCAGCTTGTCGAGTCCCTTCTTTTCCCAGTCGGAAACCTTGTTGCGGTCGTTGTCCAGCGCGGCGCGCAAAATGTTCGGGGTGAAGCCAAACTCGTTGGCCAGCAACTCTTTTCCGCCGACGGTGTAGCTCAGCAAGGCGCCCGTTGTGCGGGCAAACAGGGCGCGGCCGCCCTCAAAGGCCACCACGATGCAGTCGCTTTTTTTGGAAAACGCGACACCGCCGGTGCGGATCTCCGGCGCCTGCGTGTGTTCATGAATGGCGCACTGCTCCCGGGCGATGAAGTGCCCTTCCTTGTCAAAATACAGGAAGTTGATGTCCCAGGCGTGGTCAAAATCGGTCATGGCGTGGGCGATGACCACGCTTTCGCTCTGGCGGGGCGCGACCGTGAGGGCGATCGTGCCGGTCTGTATGGCGACGCCGTCACGCAGCAGCTCATAGCGCACGTCGTAAGCGTCGGCGGCAAGGAAGCTGTTCGTGTTGGTGAAGCGATAAAGGTTGTCGCTGACGCGCACGGCGCGGATCGGGCGGTAGGTCGCCTGCATGGCGAAAGCGCCGGTGTGGGGCGTGCGGTCGGGATAAAACAGACCGTCCACGCAGAAGTTGCCGTCGTGGATGCGCTCGCCGTGGTCGCCGCCGTAGGTGTAGCGGTGCTTCGCTTTGCTGTCGTAGACCGCGTGGTCCGCAAATTCCCAGATGCAGCCGCCCATGAGATTTTCGTGGGCATAGATCAGCTTCCAGTAGTCCTCCAGCGCGCCGGGACCGAGTCCCATCGCGTGGCAGTATTCGCAAAGAAAATAGGGCTTGCCGCGGTAGCGGGGGGTCAGCTTGTGGGCGGCGATGCGCTCGATCAGTTTCGGATGCTGATACATTTCGGAGATCACGTCGTAGGAGCCGCGCGGCGTCCAGATCACGCCCTCATAATGCACGGGAAGTTCGCTGCGCTCCTTCAGCCAGGCGTAACAGGCGTCTTGGTTCTTCCAGCCGCCGCTTTCGTTGCCGAGGCTCCACATCGTGACGCACGGGTGATTCTTGTCGCGTTCAAACATGCGCTTCACGCGGTCAAGATAGCGCGAAAGCCAGTCCTTGCTGTTGCTGAGCGCATTCATTTTCAATATGCTTGCGCGCATACCGTGGGTCTCGATGTCGGCTTCGTCCACCACATAGAGACCATAGCTGTCGCA
Source organism: Oscillospiraceae bacterium (assembly GCA_902774035.1). Classification (GTDB taxonomy): domain Bacteria; phylum Bacillota; class Clostridia; order Oscillospirales; family Acutalibacteraceae; genus UBA6857. Next base: position 44,180 of record CACYHA010000013.1, read on the forward strand.
GAGCGCAAGGAACACGGGGTCGGGCGGATAGTGCGAGGTCCGCACGGCGTTGACGTTGAAGCGCTTCATCAAATGCACGTCGCGTTCGAGCTGCTGCGCCGTCATCACATAGCCGGTGCGCGGGTCGGTGTCGTGGTGGTTGACGCCCTTGAGTTTGATCGGTGTTTCGTTGAACAAAAACCGTTCGCCGTCGATGCGCACACTGCGAAAACCCACGGGTATGCGGACCACCTCGGTCTGTTCGCCGTCGCGGAGCGTGAGAAAAAGGTCATAGAGGTTCGGCGTTTCCGCAGTCCAGAGGCGGACGTTGTCGAGGGAAAAGAAGAAGCTGAACTGGCTCGAAGCGCCGCAGCTCTGTTCGCGCAGGGGCGTTTCCCCGTCAAACAGTCCGGCGCTCAGGGTGACGCCGGAAAAATGGCTGCCGGTGAGGGCACCGCTGACAAAAAGCTGCCAGCCGTCTTCGCTGCTTTCCGGCTTGACCTGCACATCCCAAAAGGCGTTTTCCCCGGTCTCTGTCAGATAAACGTCGCGGAAGATGCCGTTTTCGCGGAACATGTCCTGACATTCCAGATAGGTGCCGTTGCTCCATTTGGTCACGATGGCGAGCAGCTCGTTTTCCCCGGACTGCATCACGCTGTCGATGGAAAACTCCGCCGGGTTGTGGCTGCCTTCGCTGTAGCCGACATACCGGCCGTTGACATAGAGTGTCAGCGACGAGCACACGCCGAGGAAGGTCAGCGTGGCGTGGGCGGTCGTCTCTTTGACGCGGAACTTTTTGACATAGACGCCGCAGGACATCTCCTCGGGTACGCGGGGCGGTTGGGGGTCGAACTCATAGCTGCAGTTGATGTAGACCGGAGGTTCGTAACCGGTGCGCTGCCAGGTGGAGGGAACCTGCACCGTGTCGAAAGTGCGGCTTTCCGTGTTAAAATTCGTCGGCAGGCGGGAGACACGGTCAAAATAGGCAAACTGCCAGTCGCCGGAAAGCAGCGTCACACGGTCGCTGTTTTCGCGCTCCGTGACCGGTGACTGCATCGCAAGGCGCTCCCGGTCGCCGTAGGGAATGAAGTAACTGCGCGGCGGGAGCTTGTGCTCTTCCGTGACGGCAAAATCATTCGCGTACAGTTTCTGAATTCGGTAAAGCATCGTTCTACCTCCGTCTGTGTTTGGAATTTGGCTTTATTCTATCATATTTTTCCTGCTTTTTCAACCTCATAAATCGGTTTTTGTCGGGCAATACTGTGCTGTGAGGTGAAGAGCTTGAACTTTAACAAGGTGGAGATCTGCGGGATCGACACGTCGAAGCTGCAGGTGCTGACGGAGAAAGAAAAGGCCGCGCTGCTGCGCGAGAGCCACAATGGGAACAAGCAGGCGAGGGAAACTCTCATCAACGGCAACCTGCGCCTGGTGCTCAGCGTGCTGCAGCGCTTTTCCTCCCGGGGCGAAAACCCGGACGATCTGTTTCAGGTGGGCTGCATCGGGCTCATCAAGGCGATCGACCACTTTGACCTGAGCCAGAATGTGCGCTTTTCCACCTATGCCGTGCCGATGATCGTGGGGGAGGTGCGGCGGTATCTGCGCGATTACGCCCCGGTGCGCGTCAGCCGTTCCGTGCGCGACACGGCCTACCACGCCATGCAGGTCAAGGAGCGGCTGCAGGCCGAGACCCAGCGCGAACCGACGGTGGAGGAGATCGCCGCGGCGCTGGGCGTCAAAAAGGAGCGCGTGGTCCTCGCGCTGGAAGCGATCACGGAGCCCGTGTCCCTGTATGAGCCGGTCTATTTCGACGCGGGGGACACGGTGTATGTGATGGATCAGATCGGCGACAACCACACCGACCTTGACTGGATCAACGAGATCATGCTCAAAAAGAGCCTGAAAAGCCTCCCCGAGCGCGAAAAAAAGATCCTCTCCCTGCGCTTTCTGCACGGCATGACGCAGACCGAGGTGGCGAAGGAGATCGGCATCTCGCAAGCGCAGGTGTCGCGGCTGGAAAAGGGCGCGATGGAGAAGATCCGGGGGACGTGAGCAGGGGAACGGAAAGCGGGAAACAGGGGTCAGTCCAGTTGCCTTTTCAATGCTTTCTTCACTTTTTCCAGATCGCTGCAGGTCAGAAGCGGGATCAGGCAGTCGATTTCTTCCACGGGTTTGTCCCACCACCGAAACCGCAGCAGCAGATCGGTCAGCGTGTCGTCAAAGCGTTTGCGCAAAACGCGCGCAGGGTTTCCGGCAACGATTGTGTAGGGTGCCACGTCGCTGCCCACCACGCTGTTTGCGCCGATGATCGCGCCGTCGCCGATGTGGACGCCGGGCAGGATGACGGCGTTTTGTCCGATCCACACGTCGTTGCCGACCACAGTGTCGCCCTTGTGCGGAAGGTCGTCGGGCGCGGGCGGCTCCATATTCCAAGCCTCCAGCGTGTAAAAGGGAAAAGTTGACACAGCGTTCATCTGATGATTTGCACCGTTCATCACAAACTCCACGCCTGCTGCGATCTGGCAGAATTTGCCGATGATCAGCTTGTCGCCGTTCCAGTCGTATAGATGGGTTACATGGCTTTCAAAATCGGAATCGGCAATATAGGAAAACTCCCCGACAATGATGTTCGGTTTTTTGACGGTCGGCTTGATATAGATCTCCCGGTCATATCCGGGAATTGGATAGATCGTATCGGGGTCGGGCCGCTTTTTGCTTTTCATGGCGCTCCTGTTTCCTTTCTTCATGCATCCGCGTTAATCGGCGGTTGTGACCTCGCCCACCAGGTCCAGCTCGTCCACGCCGATGATCTTCGCGTTCACGAATTGCCCCGGCAGCAGCTCCTCCTCGGTGGAAAGGATCACCTGGCTGTCGATCTCGAAGCAGTCCATATAGGTTCGCCCGAGATAGAGCAGGTTCTCCTCGTCAAAGCCGTCCACCAGCACGCGGTAGGTTTTCCCGATGCGTGCGTGCTGCTTCTTTTCAAAAATCCCGTACTGTTGGCGCATGATGATGTCGGCGCGCCGTTGCTTGGTCTCGTCGTCGAGCTGGCCGTCCATCGCGGCGGCCGGGGTGCCCTCCTCCGGGGAATAGGCAAAGCAGCCCAGCCGGTCGAACTGCGCTTCTTCGGTGAAGCGGGAGAGGGTCTCGAACTGTTCCTCGGTCTCGCCCGGGAAGCCGGTGATGAACGTGGTGCGGATGATGACGTCGGGAATGCGCGCGCGCAGCTTGGCGATCAGGGCGAGCAGGCTCTCTTCGTCCCCGGCGCGGTGCATACGGCGCAAAATGTCTTTGTCGGCGTGCTGCAGCGGCAGGTCGATGTAGTTGCAGATCTTCTCCTGCCGGGCGATCGTGTCGATCAGCTCGTCCGTCAGGCAGTCGGGGTAGCAGTAAAGCAGACGGATCCACTCGATGCCGCCGATGCTGCACAGTTCGTCGAGCAGTTCGGGCAGCATGAGCTTGCGGTAAAGATCCAGTCCGTATTTTGTCACGTCCTGCGCGATGATGACCAGCTCCCTGACGCCGCTTTCCGCGAGCGTTTTCGCTTCCGCCACAAGGTCTTCGATCGGACGCGAGCGCATTTTTCCGCGGATGGCGGGGATGGCGCAGTAGGTGCAGTTGTTGGAGCAGCCCTCGGCGATCTTGAGATAGGCGAAGTGGCCGGGCGTGGAAAGCACGCGGTCGCCGCACAGGGGCAGGTCGTATTTATCCGGGAAATCGCAGACGCTCTCGCCGCCGAGCAGCTCCCGGCAGACCTCGACAATGTCGCCGTTTTTGCCGAGACCGATCACGCCGTCCACCTCGGGCATCTGTTCGGTGATCTCGTTCTGATAGCGCTCGGCGAGGCAGCCCGTGACGAGGATCTTTTCGATCACGCCCTGCTTTTTCAGCTCGGCGCAGGTGAGGATGGTCTCGATGGCCTCCCGCTTTGCCGCGTCGATGAAGCCGCAGGTGTTGATGATGACAAGGTCGGCCTGCTCCACGTCGTCCACGATTTGAAAATCGCCGCGCAGCTTTGCGAGCATCAGCTCGGCGTCCACCTGGTTTTTCGGGCAGCCGAGGCCGATCATGCCGATTCGCTTTTTCATGCAAACTCCTCCGTCTGTTCCATATAGTCCCGCAGGGCTTCTTTGATCTCGCCGGGGGCGTAGCCCATGCGCAAAAGCGCGTTGAAGGTGCGCCGCACGCCCTGCTCCGTGTTGAGATTTCTTGCGTATTTGCGTTCGATCAGGCTTTGCAAAGCGTCTTCCGGCAGTTCCAGCGACTCCGTCACCTCGTCGATGATTTCGCGGGCGATCCCTTTGCGGAACAGTTCGGTCACGATGCGGCGCTTGCCGAAGCCCTTGCCGTGCGCCAGCTCGGCGGCGTAGGTTTCCGCAAAGCGGCGGTCGTCGAGATAGCCGAGGGCTTGCAGCTTTTCGGCGGCCTCCCGCGACGCTTCGGCGTCAAAGCCCTTTTGCCGCAGCTTTTGCAGCAGCTCCGACGTGCTGTGGTCGCGCCGGGAAAGCAGATCGGCGGCCCTGTTCAAAGCGCGACGGGAGTTGACCTTCCCCGCAAGGTCGGCCAACTCCGTTTCACTCAATTCCATATTGTTTTTGATGCCGGACAGGGCGACAAAATCGCGGTCCACGGTCATGCGGTATTCCCCGTCGACGAGCAGATGGATCTTGTTCGCTCTGCCCTCCTGCAGCGTCAGCTTCATTCGTCGTCGTCCACGGCGATGTCCAGCTTGACCCGGGCGGCGCTGCTCTTGGCCGCTTTCGGGGCGGGTGCGGCTGCGGGCGCTTTCGGCGCGGCGGTGGCGTCGTTCTTCGGCGCGTAGGTCTGCTTGACTGCGGCGAAGATCTTGTCCTCGATCTCCTTGGCAAGCTCCGGCTCGCTGGCGAACAGCGCCTTCACATTCTCGCGTCCCTGGCCGAGGCGTGTTTCGCCGTAGGAGAACCAGGCGCCGCTCTTGTTGAGAATGCCCCATTCCACGCCGAGGTCGACCAGCTCGCCGACCTTGGAAATGCCGGTGCCGTACATGATATCGAACACCGCCTCCTTGAACGGGGGAGAGACCTTGTTTTTGACGATCTTGGCGCGGGTGCGCGAACCGATGAATTCGCCGCCGGCGCCCTTGATGGTCTCGATCTTGCGCACGTCGATGCGCACGGAGGAATAGAACTTCAGCGCGCGGCCGCCGGTGGTGACCTCGGGGCTGCCGTAGATCACGCCGACCTTTTCACGCAATTGGTTGATGAAGATCACGAGGGTGTTGCTCTTTGCGACCACGCTGGTCAGCTTGCGCAGCGCCTGCGACATCAGGCGGGCGTGCAGACCGACATGGCTGTCGCCCATCTCGCCTTCGATCTCGGCGCGGGGTACCAGCGCGGCCACGGAGTCGATGACGATGATATCCAGCGCGCCGGAACGGGCGAGCGCCTCCGCGATGGAGAGGGCGTCTTCGCCGTTGTCGGGCTGGGAAACGAGCAGGGAATCCACATCCACGCCGAGCGCTTTGGCGTAGACCGGATCAAGGGCATGCTCCGCGTCGATGAACGCGGCCTCGCCGCCGGCCTTTTGCGCTTCGGCGATGCAGTGCAGGGCAAGGGTGGTTTTGCCGGAGGATTCGGGACCGTAGATCTCAACGATCCTGCCCTTCGGCAGACCGCCGACGCCGGTGGCGATGTCGAGCGAGACCGAGCCGGTGTGGATGGCCTCCACATTCAGCTCCGTGCTCTGCCCAAGGCGCATGATCGCGCCCTTGCCGTATTGCTTTTCGATTTGCTGCAGCGCCGTTTCCAGCGCGGATCTCTTGTCTGCCATCGGAAAATCCTCCTGTTTGGTACAAATGTTCAGTTAGATTATACAACGCCCGAACGAAAAAATCAAGGGGTTTTTGAAAAAAGTTGGTCGATAGCTGTCAGCGGGCAGCAGTCAGCGGTCAGCGGTCAGTTTTTCAGCCAAACGCACGTGCGCGATCTTTGCGTTCCGCAGGGGCGGCCATTGGTCGCCGGACGTCGGTCGGCAGTCGTTCGGGTCGTCACGCAGGGCATACCCTCAATTCTTAACGCCGTTTTCCGTTCCCCGTTTCTCCTCTCCCAACATTTTTCATCTCCCCGACGTCCTTCCCGAAATTTCGCGCCTGCCTTGCATTACCATAGAGAAAAACAAAGCGGAAGTGATCGTATGAGTGCAAAAATCGAATACCGCAAGAAAGAGATCTGCGTGCTGCTGGACGGGGAGATCGACCACCACGCCGCGTCGCTGCTGCGGGTGAGCATCGACGACGCCGTGCTGCACAAGCGGCCGTCGCTGCTGATCCTCGACTTCGGCGCGGTGACCTTCATGGATTCCTCGGGCATCGGCCTGGTCATGGGGCGCTACAAGCTGCTGCGTTCGGTCGGCGGGCGGCTGCGGGTGCAGAATCTTTCGCCGGCGGCGTATAAAGTCATGCGGCTCGCGGGGCTGGACAAGCTCGGCGAGCTGCGGCAAAAGGAGGTCGTTTGAATGAAAACGGAAAACGAGATGCGGCTGGAATTCCGCAGCAAAAGCGTCAACGAGAGCTTTTCCCGAACGGCGGTTGCGGCCTTTGTCGCGCTGCTGGATCCCACGGTGGAAGAATTGTCCGACGTGAAGACCGCCGTGAGCGAAGCTGTCACCAACGCGATCGTCCACGGTTACCGCGACGCTCCGGGTACGGTGGTTCTGGCCGCGGCGGTGCTTTCGGGCGGCCGGGTGCGTATCCGCGTGCGCGACAAGGGGATCGGGATCGCCGACATTGCGCAGGCGCGTCAGCCGCTGTTTACAACGGGCGGCGGGGAGCGCGCCGGGCTGGGCTTCGCCGTGATGGAAAGCTGCATGGACCGCGTGCGCGTGCGCTCCGCCCCCGGAAAGGGGACCACGGTCACGCTGGAAAAGGTGATCGGCGGAAAATGAGCGGAAAACGGCGAACGATACTTTTTCGGCCGCGGAATGTTTGCTTTGAAGGCCGCCCATACTGAAAGCATCTGAAGCAAGGGTGTGGATTTGATGGATGAACTGCAGGCCGAACGCATGGCGGCGGAAAATCTCGGCCTGGTGCACGCCTGCGCCAACCGTTTTCGCGGCCGGGGCGTGGAGTATGAGGATCTGTTCGGCGCGGGATGCGTGGGGCTGGTGAAGGCGGCGCGCCATTTTGACGCCGCCCGGGGCTTCGCCTTTTCGACCTACGCCGTGCCGGTCATTCTCGGCGAGATCAAGCGCGTGTTCCGCGACGGCGGCAGCGTCAAAGTCGGCCGCACGCTCAAGGAACGCGCCCGCAAGGCGATGCTCGAACGGCAAAAAATGGAGCTTTCCCTCGGACGCTCGCCGACGATCGGGGAGCTGGCCGAGCGCCTTGGGCTGGACGTGAGTGAGGCAGCCGAGCTGGTGGCGGTCTCGCAGCCGGTGCTTTCGCTGACGGGGGAGGCCGACGGCGAGACCCGGGAGCTGGATGTGCCGGTGGAATCCCCGGAGGAGCAGATGGTCGATCTGCTCTCGCTGCGGCGCGTGTTCCGAACGCTGGAGACCCGCGACCGCAAGCTGATCTACTTCCGCTATTTTGAGGGCCTGACCCAGACCGTGACCGCCGGACGGCTCGGCATGTCGCAGGTCCAGGTCTCGCGGCGGGAAAAGGCGATCTTGCGTCTGCTGCGCGAGCGGATGCTGGGATAAAATGCGGCGAAGCCGCCACCACGCAAGCCTTCCCCATTGCATGGGGAAGGTGGCAGCCGCAGGCTGACGAAAGAGGCAAAAAGCGGCGAAGCCGCCACCACGCAAGCCTTCCCCATTGTATGGGGAAGGTGGCAGCCGCAGGCTGACGAAAGAGGCAAAAAGCGGCGAAGCCGCCACCACGCAAGCCTTCCCCATTGCATGGGGAAGGTGGCAGCCGCAGGCTGACGGAAGAGGCAAGAAGCGGCGAAGCCGTCACCACGCAAGCCTTCCCCATTGCATGGGGAAGGTGGCAGCCGCAGGCTGACGGATGAGGCAGATGCGGCGAAGCCGAAAACAGGGGACAGGCGCGTTCCTACTTGACTCTCGCGACCGGATGTGCTATAGTAGAAGCAGCAAACATCACGGAGGGAGCGAGCCGATTGAAACGAGTTTTTGCCCTTGCTTTGGCGGTGATCCTGCTTTGCGGCCTTGCGGCCTGCGGCGGCAGAGACGTGCGCCTTGCGCCGTCCGCGCAGCCGGCGCAGGGGGCGATCGACCCGGCAAAAACGGTTTCCGTCCTCCCGCGGGAGAAGCAGACCCGCGTCTCGCGCTCCGACATGACCGTGCTGTATTACGACGAAACGGGCGCCTCCATCAGCGTCTATGACGCCGGGGCAAAGCAGCTCTGGCGCGCTTTGCCGGAAACGGCGGACGGGGCGGCGCACGCGATGCTGCGTGTGCGCGTTCTGGTCAGGGACACGGTCTGCGAGCTTTCCTCTCAGGATGCGCAGGCGGTTCCGGGCGGCCCTGCGGCAAAGATCGCCGACGGTGCGCTGCGCCTGACCTATGAATTTCAAAAAACGATCGGCAAAACGAACGTGCACCTGATTGTGCCGCTGACCTTTGCGGCGGAGGACGGCACCATGCGTGTCGAGGTCGACTGCGCCGCGCTGAAGGCGGCGGACTGCGGCCGCGGCGTAACGGTGCTTTCGCTGGAGGTGCTGCCCTCCTTCGGCGCCGCTCCCGGCGAGGCGGGGGACTGGATCTTTGTTCCCGACGGCTGCGGCGCGCTGCTTGCGGCGCAGGATGAAACGCCGCTGGCGGTGTCTTTGCCGGTCTACGGCGACCCGGCCGACCCGGAAGGACCGGCGGCGCGGGTGGCGGCCTTTGGAAGAAAACGCGGCGAGGGCGCGTTTGTGGCGCTGGTTCAAGAGGGCGACGCTCTGGCGGAGATCCGGGCGAACCGTCCCGGCGGCCCCTGCAGCACCGTCGGCGCGGTCTTTCATGTGACGCCTTCGCGCACCGAAGGCGAAACGCTGCATCTGCTTGAAGAAACCTACACGGGCAAGCTCAGTCTGGCCTATCGCTTTCTATCCAGCGAGAGCGCGGACACAGCCGGAATGGCGGCTGCGGTGCGCGAACTGCTGGTGCGCGACGGAACGCTCGACGTTGCCCCGAAACGTGCCGCGCGAGCGGCGCTGCCGCTGCAGGTTGAGCTGCTCGGCACTGCGGCGTTTGCCGTGCCCGGCCAGGGCAGCTATGTTTCGCGCCACACCGTGACCACCCTCTCGCAGGCCAAGGACATCCTGTCTCTTCTGCGCAGCAAGGGCGTGGGCGAAATGGACGTGATTTTGCGCGGATTTTTGCGCGGCGAGGGCAAAAACGGCCGCCTGCGGCTGCTGCCCGCCGTGGAAAACGACGGCGGCGCGGCTTCGTTCGCGACGTTTGCCGCTGCGCAGAACGCGGCAGTCTTTCCGGCGGCAGGCGCGCTCACGGCGGCTTTGGCGACGCGGAAAGGCGCCTTTGACGACCGGACCGTAACGCTGCGGACGGTTGCCGGTTCGCGCATCACCGCCGAAAGCATTGCCGCCCCGACCGAAAAAAGCGCGCCCATGAACCGCCTTTTGCGCAGCGCCCGCGCGTTTCCCTGCGACGGACTTTCGCTGACGGATACCGGAGTCCTTTTGCCCTTTGGCGGAAACGGAGGCCGTCAGGCACGCAAGGCGCAGGTGCAGTCCTGCCTTTCCATGCTTTACGCCGCAAAGCCCTTGACGGTCAGCGGCGGCAACATCTACGCGCTGAAGTGCGCTTCGTCTGTCACGGGGCTGCCGAACACGGCGCTTTGCACCGGCAGCGGCTGCCGTGCCGTTCCGTTTTTGCAGATGCTCCTGCACGGCTACTGTGATTATTCCGGCGCGCCGCTGAATCTTGCGGAAAACGCGGAGACCGCCTTTCTCAAAGCCGCCGAATACGGCGAGACACCGGCGATCCTTTGTTATTACAACGACTACGGCAACGCCGAAACGCCGGACAACTGCAGCTATCAGCAAGCCGCATCTCTCGCGCAGCAGTGCGGCGAGCGGCTGAACGCGGCCTGCGCCGATCTCGGCGACAAGCGCATCACCGACCATGAGGAGGTCAGACCCGGCGTGTTTGCAACGACCTTCGGCAACACCTCCACGGTGTATGTGAATTACAACGATGCGGACGTCACCGTCCACGGCGTGACGGTGGAAGCGCGCGGCATCCTGCGCGTGAACTGATACATGGTAACTGATAACCGAAGGAATCATCGGTTATTTAAGAAAGGAGATATTTAAAATGAAGGAAAAATTTCTCGACTTTTTGCTGCGGATCCTGAACTTTTTTATCGTTCTCTATTTCGTGTTTGCCACGTCGAGCCAGACCGTGGAGCCCTTTTCGCCGGCCGACCCGGAGAACCTGCGGCTCGGCGTCGCGCTGATGGCGGACATCCATATGGAGGGCAACTGCATTCCGCGCTTCCAAACGACCGCGAAAGGGTTCAAAAACCTCGGCGGCTGCAAGGATTGGCTGGACGCGCTGGTGCTGCTGGGCGACAACACGATGAACGGCCAGCAGGGAGAATATGACCTGCTGTACGGAATGCTCGGGCGCATCAATCCGATCCGCCCGTACTATCTCATCTGCGGCAACCACGATGTCGGCAACAGCGCGGACGCGGATTACGACAAGCTCATCGGCCGGTTCATCAGCAATCTGCAGAAGCATGTGGACAAGGACATCCAAACCGCCTACTATGCGAAGGAGATCAACGGTTACCGGCTGGTCTTCCTTGCGCCTGACAACGCGGAGGTCAACGGCCGCTTCTTTTCCGACGCCCAGCTCGATTTCCTCGAGGCGCAGCTCAACGCGGCAAAGGAGACGGGGAAACCCGTTTTCGTCTTCAACCACCATCCCAGCCGCTATATCGACGACGCCTGCTATGACCGCTTCATCGACCTGATGAACTCCTACAATAAGATCTTCTTCATCGTCGGACATATGCACTATTACTGGCGCTTTACGACTGTGCCGGGCCGCATGGGTACGCCGGAGATCTGGGTGCCGAACTTCGGCCACCTTGCGGACGACGATGGCCGAATCGACGAACAGAGCGGCCGCGGCTACCTGATGGAGGTCTACGATGACAGAGTGGCCTTCTATGACTACAATTATTATTCGAACACCAGGTACGGCGAAAACGACAGAGTCTATTCGTTAACGGAGGATCAGGACGAGGGCGTTGAACCGGTGCCGGGCGGTCCGATCATCGTGGACCCGGTTATCCCGTCGCTGCCGTTCGAGCCGTTCACCGGGCTTGTTGACGAGGCGGGATAAGAATCGCACATTTGAATGAAAAAGCTGTGGGGCTGCTGCAAGATTTGCAGCAGCCCCACGTGCCGGCGGCGAAACCGCGCAGCGCTGTGCGCTGCGCGAAAAAGGAGCGCGAATGCGCTCCTTTTTGCATCGTGCAGGGCACGATGCGTTTCGCCGCCGGGGCGCGCACGGCGTCAGCCGTGCGCGGGTGAGCTTTCGGTTTTTCTTACCGCACAAAATGCGTCGGCGTCCAGTTCTCCGCTTCCGGCAGACCGAACGCTTCTTTTCCGAGGGCAATGCTTTTCATCAAAAACGTTATGTTCCGCGCAAGGGTGCGCATGGTCTGCAGTCCCTCGGCGTCTGCGGCGGCCTCGCCGGGTGTGCGGCCGTGGATGGAATTCCAGTATTGGCTCGACGCCACGGGCATACCGCAGATCGTGAAGTATTTGTTCAGCCGGTCAAAGGTCGCGGAGCAGCCGCCGCGCCGCGCAGCCACGACCGCCGCGCCGACCTTCATGCGTTTGTCGAATTTTGCGGAATAAAACAGCCGGTCGGCAAAGGCGGTGAGCGTGGCGTTCGGTCCGGCGTAATATACGGGGGAGGCGAGGACCAGACCGTCGGCTGCTTTGAATTTTTCCGCCGCTTCGTTCACGGCGTCGTCAAAGACGCACCTTCCCTTTTGCGCACAGGCGCCGCAGGCGATACATCCGCGGATCTGCTGGTTTCCGATATGCAGGATTTCGCTCTCCACGCCTTCGGCGGCAAAGACCTTTTCCATTTCCGCCAGCGCAAGGGCGGTGTTGCCGTTTTTGTGGGGACTGCCGTTGATGAGTAATACTTTCATATTCGTTTCTCCTTCAAAATGGGGGCTGTCGTTTGCGGAACAGCCCCCTGTCGTTGTTTATTCTATGCGCTCATGGTGTGGGTTTATGCGAAGATCTTCAGCGGTTCAAACGCACGGAAGATCTTGTTGGTCAAGGTCGCGAACAGCTTCCAGACGGAGAAGGTCTCCGGCTCCGGTTCCACTTCGCTGTACAGGAAGTGCCAGTCCTTGTCATAGTAATAGCGGATGGTCTCTCCGTTGGCGTTCTTGCCGTCGATCGTGTGCGCCACCGCATCCTTCGGGTCGATGAACTGCTTGCCCTCATAGCCGGGATAGGTGTAGATGTCCTGAATGTCGTCGCGCAGAATGAGCTGGGCAGCAAAGTCCTTCAAGTCGTTGCGCAGGTTCGCTTCCCGGTGTTTGACGTTCTTGAAAAACCACGTGTTTTCGGGGAACTCGCAGGTGGAAGCGTCGATCATGCGGTCGGGGGAAAGATGGTTGTGCGCCTTGTTTTTGCAGTGTGTGCCCTTGCAGACGTAATCGTCGCCGAGCGTCTCGCCGAGATTGGCATAGGTCGCGCCGAGCGAGGCGGAAGCCGGCGTGAGCAGATCGTCGGAATTGAGGTTGCCCGAACCGAAGAGATAGGGGAAGGTGTTTCCCGTGCCGTAGCAGCAGACGATCTGGATCGAAACGCCGTCGTCCTTGAGCTTGTGCAGCGTGGCGGGCAGGGCTCTGCGGGCCGCGTCGTAGGCTTCGCATTCGGCAAAGATCTTGTCGTGCCTGCCGTCGCAGAGGAAGTGCTCTTTCACTTTGGCGTAATCTGCGGCAGGAACCAGCGCCCACATGGATGTGCTGTTGACAACGAGCTTTTGCCGCGCCTTTTCCAGCGCTGCGGCGAGAACTTTTTTGAGTTGGCGTTCGCTGAGCGCAAAGCGCAGCGCAAGGCTGATCTGATAGCCGAGGTCACCGCCGATCAGTTGGGGCAAAACGGTCTCATGGTCATAGTTGATGTCATAGATTTTCACATTGTCGGTCATAATATCGCCGAGGATCTGCGCACCGTCAAAGGCGGGGATCATACAGATGATCTTTTTGAACAACGGATAGTCCTCCGGATAATCGGCGAGATACTGGGTCAGCACGGTCGCGCCCTGACTGACGGGAACCAGCGTGACCTGCTTTGCATCGGTCTGCTTGAGCACCACATTGTGGATATAGTCGTGCAGGCCGTCGCCGGCTTCTTTGATGCTGCCGAAGGTATCATAGGTGAAGTAATAACGAACGTCGTTGTATTCCTCCAGACCGTGGATGCTGATGTGGTGCTGGACGATCTGCTGCGCTTCGGGCGGCAGATTGCTGAACGCATCGCCATAGTAGTCAACGACCTTGTTGTAGACCGGCGTACCGTCGTCGTTCAGCGAGTACGGCTTGAAGATGTCGTCCATCACGCCCTCGACCGCATCGGTCAGGCCGACGTCCATTTTGGTGGCCGCAGAAGCCAGCACGGGGCCGAGCACCTTTTTGAGAATGGCGCCCGTATCGTTGAGCCCGGGCAAGACAAAGGAATTGATGTTGCCCAGATAGGTGCCGTCGTTGTCATATACGGCGGTCTCGCTCTGCCCGAAGCCCGGGATGAGCACGATGGGTGTTTTTTCCGCTTCCGTTTTCCTGCCGGCCGCAAAGGAAGCGGATGTGCACGAGAGCAGAAGCAAGAGAACGAGCAGAACGCTGAGCAGTCTTTTTGCGGATGTTTTCATCTTTTTCAAGTCCTTTCAAATGGTGTTTAACTACTTTGTAATCCTTTACTTCCAATATGAGCTACCGTTTGCGGCAGACTGTCGTCAATGTCGACTTCGTTGTTTCCATAGGCTGCAAGCAGAAGCACCGGAATGAGCAGGTTTTTTTTCATGTGTTCCATTTCTTCCGTAACTGTTCGGCTGCGTCTCTGATCTGAGGATTCTTCGTGCTGTCCCGGAGCTGCAGCAGCAGGTCGGACATTTCGTCCCGGGGCAGCTCCAGACGGTGCTGCAGATCGAGATGGTGCTTCAGGCAGCGCAGCAGCCGCAGGATGTGTTCGTCTTCTTCGCAGAGAAAGACCTCCTCCATCATGTCGACGCCGTCTTCCACGGCCATCTCCTCCAGCTTGCCGAAGGGTGTCGGGAAGCCCTTTTTCAGCAGCCTGACGTTTTTGATGTCGCTTTTGTAGAGCAGCAGAGAGGAAAATTGCAGACCTTCCTCAAACGGACCGAACTCGTGTTCGTTGTATTCGGCGCTGTTGTGTTGGCAGATGCCGTCGATCACGTCGCCCCAAACGGTCGTGACCCGGACCCGCTTTCCGTCAAATTTATGCAGATTCATGCTTTCTTTTCGGTGTCGCTGCCCACTTGCAGGCTTGACAGCAATTTCAGAAATTTTTTGTCATTCATTTGCTCATTTGTCAAATATACGCCGTTGAAAAACAGGGCATAGGTCGTGACCGGCGTCGGGGCGTTTTGCGCGTCTGCCTCGGTCTGCAGATGGATCGCCTTGAACCGGACGCCCTGTTCCTTTGCCGTTTGTTCAACGATGGGCACATATTTGGCGTTGAACGGACATTGGCTCGTGTAGTACAACACGAAGCCTTCCTCCTGCACCTGCGGATGCTTGGCGCAGGGTTTGAACGCCGGCTTTTTTGCGCCGGGATCAAAGAGGAGCGCCCAGAGCTGAATGCCGTTGTCCGCTTCGTCGCACACGGAAAAGCCCATGTGCTGCAGATACTTCGGATCGGCCAGAAACGGCTTTTTCTTTGCGCAAGAGAGAATGCAGAGCCCCTTTTTGCCTTTGGCCTTGCTGTCCCGGATGCAGCGATCCAGCAACTCGCCGGAATAGCCGTGCCCCTTGAACGCGCCGGAGACCCACAGACAGTCGATATACATATAACCGTCTGCAAGCAGCGGGTTCCACGCGTGTTCGGCGGGAATGTATTCGATGAAGCATTTTCCGCGCTCGGCGCTTTTCAAGAACACCAGTCCGTCATCGAACCGCTGCGCCAGCCATGCCTTTTTGGACGAGACCTGCACGTCTTTGTTGTTGGAGATCGCGCAGCAGATGTGCTCGCGCTCCAGATTCTCCGCTGTAACAGTGAGATACTCCATTGCTCAGTTATCCTGTGCGCTCAGTTTTTCGCTGCGACGTTCGGCCAGCTCCTGCTGCATCTGCGCGGTCTTTTTCTTATCCAGCGGATAGAGCAGGATGAGCGCGAGCATGAGAACGATCATCAGGAAGGGGCCGAGGGTGGAGACATTGTAGATGCCGTCGAGCACCTCCTGCGTCTGGGCGCCGATGGCGTTTTTGTCGTAGCCGATCATGGCGTTGAGCATCGGCACGATGGCGGCCAGCGCCTGTCCCATCTTGCGCACGAAGGTGAACACAGCGTAGTTTGTGGCCTCTTCGCGTTTGCCGGTGACCCATTCCTGGTGGTCGACGATATCGCCGCACATGGCCCAGACTTCAAGGATCACAAAGCCGATGCCGGCGTTGACAAAGAAGGCGAGGATGATATAGAACCAGACGTTGGTGAAATGGCCCAGCCAGGAGATCAGCGAGGCGGCGGCTGAAACCGAAAAGCCCGCGATGCAGATCTCTTTTTTGCCCCATTTGCGGATCATTTTGTTCGCGAAGGGGATCATGATGAGCATGGGCAGATACGAGATGATGAGATAGATCGAGCTGAACCCGCTCTTTTGATAGAAGTCCTTGAACAGATAGACGTTTGCGGAGTTGATGTAGAGCTGCACGGCGATCACGAGGCCGCCGATGAGGCTCATGGTCACGAAGGCGCGGTCCTTGATAATGTCCTTGAGGGTGGAGGTGATGTGTACCTCCTCGTTGCTGAGCGTCACAAGCTCCGGCTTTTCCTTTGTCCAGAGATAGGAGACAATATAGATGAGCATCATCAGCACGGCCACGGCGCACATGGCGAGGAAGAGGCGCTGTCCGTCCATCTGCTGGCCGTCTTCGCCGCCGACCATGACGAACAGCGGGAAGAGCAGTTGGGGAATGTTGCCGAAACCGCCGCCGATGGCGCGGCAGACGGAGAGGTTGCCGCGCTCGTTTTCCCGGTCGGTCATGACCATGGCGAGCGAACCGTAAGGCACGGAGAGCACGGTATAGATCATGCCGTAAAGAATATAGGCGGCGGCGACATAGATCGTGTTGAAGGTGAGGTTGCCGGTGAATTTGGTATAGACCAAAACGGCGGACACGGCAAGCGGAAAGCCGGCGTAGAGGATGAACGGGCGGTATTTGCCGCCTTTGCCGGGCTTTTTGCGCTGAACGATGCCGCCCATCAGGGGATCGTTGATGGCGTCCCAGATGCGGGCGATCCAGAAAATGGCGGTCACGACCGCGCCCGTGATGCCGAGAATGTCGGTGCAGTAGGTGGCAAGATACGTGCCCATGACGCAGAAGGCCAGATTGTTGGCGGTGTCACAGATCGTATAGCCGATATAGTTTTTTGCGGAAAGCTTTTCTCCCATGACGGTTCTCCTTTTGATTTGAAAAAATAAGCGGAGCCTGAAAATCAGCCCCGCCTGTGTTTGGATTGTTACGCAACTGTTGTTTCGGAAATGAAGTCACCGTCGAAGCTGGCGCAGGAAACATAGTTTTCTCTGTTGTCGGCGTCCTTGGCGTTTTTCTTTTCGATCAGCTTCTGCACTGCGATGTAAACGGCAACTGCGGCGCCGACGATCGCGGCAATGATGGCGACGATTTTTGCGATTTTCTTAAAAGTATCCATGAAATGTACCTCCGTATTTCTTTGTTGTGGTTATTATACCATGTTTGCGGTAGGAAAGTCAACCGATATTGAAGATTTTGTTCAATAGGAAATGTCGTAGGTCGCGGTGTGGTCGCCGTGCATCCTGGTTGTGACCGACATCACAAGGGAGCCGTGGCCTTCGCTGTTGGAGACGGTGACATGGTGCACGAGGGAGACCAGGCGGCCGCTGCTGTCCACGGTGGCGTCAATGGTGGAATTGTCGTACGTCACGGTGAAATCGTCCACCTTGGCGGCGGAGGGCAGGCCCATGGAATCCTTGTTGAGGGTCTGGAACACACCGGAATAAGTCTGCGCAGGGGTCGTCATCGTCTGGGTGTCCTTGCCGAAGGTCAGGTGCATCGTGTAGCCGCCGCCGGCTGTGGCCGTTGCCGTTGCGGATTGAACAGCGCTTTCGCTCACGCTCGCCTGCCGGCCGATGGGCGCGATGACATTGTTGGGCGAAAGGCCGGAATTCGCGTCCGTTCCGCCCGAAAAACGGTAGTTCACCGGCGTGGTCTTGCGGTTGCCTTCAATGATCTTGTTTGCCATGGTGCGCACCGAGGCGGGCGTGATCTCGTCGATCACCACGTTGAGCGTCTCGGTTTTCACAAGGCTGAAGTCCGGCGTGCTTTTGAGCGTGTTGACCGCGTTGAGATAGGCCGCGACAATGGCGGCTTTGCCGGTGGGGACCGTTTGTCCCACCGGGGCGGGCGCGGTCGTTTCGGTCGGTGTGCCGGGAAAAACAGAGCTGCCCGTGGTCGCGGCAGAATCCGACGCGAGAACAGAGGTGCCTGCCGGAACCGTGGTGCTGTAGCTGTTGCCGCCCGCCGTGGCAAAGGGCGCAGCGGTCGTGGCCGGCGCCGTTGTTGTGGGCGCAGTGGTGCTCGTCAGCGGCGGCAGTGTGGTCGCCGGCGGCCGGTTTTTCCGGGCGCGCAGCACGCCAAAGGCGAGAATGCCGCTGGCGATCCAAACGGCTGCAATGAGAATGCCGAGGATTTGAAAAAGTCTTTTTCGTGTCATAGCGTGATCCTTATCGGCTGAAAGAATATTTGAAGATGGAAGAGCTGACCATCGGGATGGTGCGCGGGATAAACAATATCGTCATGGTGACGTCCATGGTGAACGGATTATTGATCTCATAGGAATCCAGCGTATAGTCTTTGTTGATCTTTGCCGTGATCGTGGTATCGCCCACGGTGGAGTTTCCGATGCTGGCCTGGTTGCTGTACTGGGAGAGCTGATCGCTGCTGTCGGCAATGCTGTCCAGGAAGCCCGGATGATAGGTCGCCTTCTGCGAGGCGGAGAAGGATTCCTTGTTGAGAACGATCGTCACGGTGGTGGAGCCGTCGCCACCCGTCGTGGCGGTCACGGATTTGACGCCCTTCTTGAAGGAATTCAGGTTGTGCTGGTCATAGAGATAGGTCTTGCCGGCGTTGGGCGTGATGGCGTTATACAGCCACAGGGTGTAATTCTTGGTGGTCGTCGTGCCGTCGGATTTCGTAGTGGTGTAGGTCGCTTCGCCGGAGGCATTGGTGAAGGTGCAGGTCGTCTTTGAGGTTTCTCTGTCCTCCACGGTCTGGCCTGCAGCGGTGGCGGAGCTCTTCAGCTCGGTCTCCGCGGTCATTTTCACCGTGCCGCTTTCATAGCGTGTATTGTTGACTGCCTGAACCAGCATGAGGGCATAGGCTTCCTTTTCCCCGTCAGAGGAGGATGCGGTGAGCGTGCCGGGCGCCGGTGTGGTGTAATCGCAGTCGTCATAGGAAAGATAGGCCTTCAAGTCGGTTTCCGCATAGGCGAGCTGCTTGTTTTCGTCGTTGATATCCAGCGCGAAGATGCGGTATTTCACGGTGCCGAGGGCCGAAACGCGGACGGTCTGGAGGTAGTTCGGCGCAAGACGCAGCGTGGCGGTGGTGCCGCTTGCCACGGGCAGCGTTTCCCATTTGTTTGCGCCGTGGGAGACCTCGGTGCGCACTTCATAGCTGCCCGCGCCGTTCGCCGCGTTCCAGGAAACGGCGGTGGTGCTGTCGGAGCCGGGGGCGCATTTCACGCCCAGATCGCTCTCCTTCATATTGCTGTACATCCGCGGCAGGATGCTGCCGGAGACGAGCTCTTCCCATTGGTTCGTTGCCGGGTTCAGCATTTCGACCGCATATTTCGCGTTGCCGTCGTTGACCTCTTCCCAGGTCACGGAATAGCCGTTGCCGGTCTCGTTCAGATTCATTTTGACCCCAGTGATCTTCTGGGAGGCCGTGGGAGTTCTGCCGCCGGCCGGGTTAGTGGGATTTGTCGGATTCGTCGGATTCGTCGGCTCGGTGGGGTTGGTCGGCTCAGTGGGATTCGTCGGCTCCGTGGTTGCCGGCGTCGAGGTGGTGGTCGCAACGGCTTCCGGCGAGTATTCGCCGTATTGGGCGTTGCCCGCAGTGGTGTTGACGGCGCGCACGCGGAAGTGGTACTCCGTCAGTGGGGAAAGGCCGGAGACTACATGGGGGATCGCCTTTGCGGTGCCGACGGACACAAATTCGCCGCTGCCGGTCTTCTGCTGAATGTCGTAGGATTCCGCGCCCGTGACCGCCGTCCAGCGCAGGGAGATCTCGCTCCCGCTGACTGCGGTGGCGGAAAGGCCGGTCACTTTTTCCGGAACGGTCTTCACGGTGAGGGTGCCGGGGGCGCTCTGAACGCCGCTGATCACGGCGCAGACCTGAACGGTGTATTCCGTACCCGGCGTGCGGCCGGTGACGGAAACAGAGGCTTTGTCGCCGTTATAGGTCACGTTGGCGTTCGCGTCGTTGAAGGTGCTGCCGCCGGAGGAGATGCTGATCTTATAGCTGCCGGCTTCCGCCTGACGGGTCCAGGTGAGCTTGAAGGAGGTGGTGGTCACGTCGCTGGCCGCAAGATCCTTTACGGCGGGAGGCAGAGCCTTTGCGGAGGCGATGTTGGAGTAGTTGCCGTAATACTTCGTGCCGTTTTCGCTGTAATAGGCGCGCACACGGAAAGAATAGTTGATGTTCAGAGAAAGATTTTCCGCGGCGGCCGTGGTGTCGGAGACGTCGCAGAGGATCTCCCAGTTGGCGTTGTCGGTGGATTTGGAGACCTCGTAACCGTCGGCGCCGCCCGTGGGATTCCAGCTCAAGCTCACGCCGCCGCTGATACCCGCGGCGCGCAGACCCTCCACGCGGTCGGGCGCTGTGCGCACGTTCAGCTTGGCGGGCAGACCTTCGCCGGCGGCATATTTGGCGCTGACACGGATGAAATAGTCCGTGTTGGGAGAAAGGCTGCCCAGCGTAGCGCTGACCGTGCTGCCGGAGACGGTCGGCACCGCGGAGGCTGTGGTGAAGTTCTTGCCGTCGGTGCTGGTTTCAATGAGATAACCGGAGGCGTCCGGCATCACGTTCCAGCTCAGGCCGACGGATTTGTCCGCGATGGCGGTGACTTTCAGCCCTTTGACGGAGGCCTTTGCCGTGGTGACCTTCAGCACAGCGGAGTAGGGGCCGTAGGTGTTGCCGCCGTTGACGCTGTGATAGGGACGCACGCGGAACTGATAGGATGTCAACTCCTCCAGACCGGAAAGATGATAGTTCAGCTTATCCGTGGCGCCGAGATACTTCCATTTTTCGCCGACAAGCTGTTCCACCCGGTAGTTCTGCGCGTTCTTGGAGCGCTTCCAGCTCAGGGTGATCTCGTCGCTGCCCACGTCGGCGGCCTTGAAGCCTGTCACGGCTGCGGGCGCGGTGCGCACGGAGAGATTGTCAGAGAATTTGGAATAGAAATTGCGGTCGGCGGTCTTGATGACAGAGCGCACGCTGAAGATGCAGTCGGTACCTGGCTGGAGCTTGGTCGCGGCGAACGCGTTCTTGGTCGGACGACCGAGGATCTTCTGGGTGTTGCCGCTGACGGAATAGACCACATATCCGTTGGCGCCGGCGACCTTGTTCCATTTGAGCACGACCTTGGTGTCGGTCACTTTTGTGTGCTTCAGTCCGGTCGGAACCGTGACCGGTGCGGTTTTCACGGCCAGACGCTTGCAGTAAGCGCCGTAGTAGTTCTTTCCGCCGACCTTCTGATAGGCGCAGACGCGGAATTTATAGGTCAGACCCGGCTCAAGCCCCTTGATCTTTGCTGCGGTTTTGGCCGTTTTCTTCACAACGGTCGTCCATTTGCCGTTGATATACTGCTGGACACGGTAGCCGGTCACGTTGTTTTGCCTGTTCCATTTCAGGTTCACGGCAGAGGTGCTTTTTGCGCTGCAGGAAAGCCCCGTCACCTTTGCCGGGGCGGGGGAGACACGCAAAACAGCGGAAAAACCGCCGTAGCTCGTGCTGCCTTTGGCACGCACGGCACGCACGCGGAAGGAATAGCTCGCGCCCATGCGCAGTCCCTTGACGGTAAAGGTGCGCTCCGAAGTGAGCTTTACCCTTTGCCAGTTGTTGCTTTTCAACTGCTGCAGCTCATAACCCGTCGCGCCGGAAACAGCGGACCATTTCAGGGTAACGGAGGTGGGCGTCGTGTCGGCAAGCACAAGCTTTTTCACAGTGCCGAGGGCGGCGAACGCCGGGACGGCTGCGGAAACGATCAGCAGCGCGCACAGACAGACGCTGAGCAGAGATTTCAATCGTTGTTTCATGGAAAAAACCTCCTAAGAGTAATCATAAACATGATAGCATGTTCCGCCGGGAAAAACAATCTTTAATTTGTAAATTCTTTGAAGGCGGTGTAAATTCTTTGGAAAACATCTGTGAATGTTCCGAAAAAAGAAAAGGAGACGGGAAACATCCCATCTCATTTCACAAAGTTGCCGTTTTATTTCGCGAGCTTGGTCGCAAGCGCCGATTTCTTTCTTGCGGCGTTGTTCTTGTGAAGAAGACCCTTCGCAGCAGCCTGATCGATCTTTTTCATCGCAGCCTTGACCAGCGCTTCCTTATCCTCGGCATCGGTCTCGATCGCCGTGTTCGCCTTTTTGATGGCAGTTTTCAGCGCGGAGTTTGCAGACTTGTTGCGGGCCTGCTTGGTTGCGCTGACGAGCACACGCTTTTTGGCAGATTTGATGTTTGGCATCCGTGATACACCTCCCTTTAAGATTCCGTCGATAAATCATAGCATTTTTCAAAAAAAATTGCAAGTGCTTTTTGCAGATTTGGATAACCTTTTTGAAAAGCGAGCATAATAATACTACATTTTTGTTGAAAAATCAAGTGTTTGGGGGAAGAAAAGTGAACAAACGCACGGATTTGGCGCTGGAAAATGTGGAAATGCAGCCAAAAAAGCAGACCGACGGCGTGCGCAGCCTGCATCAGACGCAGAACGGCGTGCGCATTTCGGCCATCACGATCTTCAACGAAGACGGCGTGCGCGCCCTCGGGAAACCGCAGGGCAACTACGTCACGCTGGAGCTGCCTGACCGGCTGGAACGCCCGGACACCCGTTCGGCGGCGCAGGAGATCCTTTCGCAGCAGCTCCAGCGGATGCTGCCGGAGCGGGGGACCGTTCTGGTCGTCGGCCTCGGCAACGAGAACATCACCCCGGACGCGCTCGGACCGAAATGCGTCCAGCTTCTTTTTGCAACGCGCCACATTTCGGGCGAGCTGGCAAAGCAGGCCGGCTTCGGCAGACTGCGCGCCGTGGCGGCGATCGCGCCCGGCGTGCTGGGACAGACGGGGATCGAGACGGCGGAGATCATCGAATCTCTGGTGCAGCGCGTGAAACCGCAGGCGGTGCTGGTGATCGACGCGCTCGCTTCCTGCCGGCTGACACGTCTCGGCGCCACGATCCAGCTTACGGATACGGGCATCTCGCCCGGCTCCGGCGTCGGCAACCGGCGCATGGAGCTGAGCGCACGCACGCTCGGCGTGCCGGTGATCGCCATCGGCATTCCCACGGTGGTGGACGCGACGACACTGGCGCTGGACGTTTTGCAGGCCAACGGCGTGGACGCGCCGCCTTCGCCGCCGCTCGAACAGTCAAACGAGCGGCTGATGATGGTCACGCCCAAGGAGGTCGATCTTTTGGTGGATCGCGCCGCAGAGACGTTGGCCATGGGCATCAACCGCGCGCTGCAGCCGGAGCTGAGCGAGCAGGAGCTGCTGGCGATCGTAAAATAGCGCGGGCGCGAGCCGAGCAGCTTTGCTGCTCGGCAGGGCGGCGGGGCGGGCCCGCGCGGCCGCAGGCCGCGCGGAAAAGGAGCGCGAGACCGTGCGTCTGAAAAACAGGATGTGCCTGCCGCGCTCCTTTTTTTGCCGCGAGCTGCGCTCGCGGCGGCCCGCCCCGCCTGTTTGCGCACGGCGCAGCCGTGCGCAAACGCCCGCGTCATATTTGCCGCCTTCTTTTCATAAATTGAAAGTAACCGATGATTTCCTCGATGTGTGAAAGTCTGCCGTCAGGATTTGCACATTTGAGAGAATCATCGGTTGCGAAAAGAGAACACTTTGAGAGGCGGAACGGAACGATGAAAGAAAGAACGTGGCTTTGGCGTCCGGCGGCAGCCGCAGCGGTTGTCGGCCTTTTTGCGCTGCTGTTCTGGAAAACCGACACCCGTGTGCTGGACGTTTGCGCCTCTGCGGTGCTGTTCAGCGCCGAATCCCTTCTGCCTCTTTCGGTGACCTGTGCGCCGCCGACGACCCTCCCTCCGGTCACGCAGGCAATGGTCTCTGCCGCACAGACAACGGCGCCGCCCGCAACGACGGAGCCGACTGCGGCGGCCGCTTCGACCGTTCCCGCTGTGGAAAGCGACGCTTTTCTCGCAACGCCGCAGGATGTGCTTGAGCGGATGGCAAAGGCAAAACAGGGGGCGTCAAACGATAAAAAAGGCGGCCGCCTGCTGGAAAAGCAGTACACCACGGAGGGCGTGACCGATCAAAAGGGCGTCGTGCGCGTAAAGAACACCAACGATACCGACATCGACCTGAACGGGCTGCTGCATCAACGGGCCGATCTTTCCGTTTCAAGAGATGCGCCGAGCGTGCTTGTCTATCATACCCACACCACAGAGACCTACCAAATGCTGGATCGCCCGTTTTATGCCTGTGATTTTGCTTCACGCAGCAACGACAAGGGACAGAACATGGTGCGCGTCGGCGATGAGATCTGCGCACAGCTTGAGGCGGCGGGCTTCAAGGTGCTGCACGATACCGAGATCCACGACGCGCGTTACACCGGAGCCTATGAACACTCCCGCGCGTCGGTGAAGTCCTTTCTGGAAAAGTATCCGGACGTTCAGATCACCCTCGATATCCATCGCGACGCGATCTTGCCCGACAAAACGACAAAGATCAAGCCAACGGCTGTGGTGAACGGCAAAAAGGCGGCGCAGGTGATGATCATTTCCGGCTGCCAGGAGGAGGGCAACGGGGTCACGGACTTTCCCGACTGGCGGCAGAACCTCATCTTTGCCCTGCAGCTTCAAAAGCGGATGGAAACGCTGTTTCCCGGGCTGACGCGGCCGCTGTTTTTCTGCGCCCGGCGCTACAATATGCACCTGACCCACTGTTCGCTGCTGCTCGAGATCGGTTCCGACGGCAACACGCTGGAGGAGGCCGTCTACAGCGGACGCTGCGTCGGCAAAGCGCTGGCGGAGCTGATGCGCAAGTATGTGAAGTGACAGGAAAAAAGGGGGATCCTTCATGCAATTGCTGCTGCGGCGCTTTGCGCTGGCGCTGGCGGTGATCTTCGCGCTGACGTTCCTGCTCGTCGGAACGACCCTTGTCGCCGCGCGGATGGAACAGACGCTGCACGCAGACGCGCCGCTGACGGTGCGGTGGAGCGACGGTGCGCTGCTGCTGGAAGGTTGAATCCTTTCTCCTGCTTTTTTCGATGACGTAAATCGCTTTACTTTTTTTAATTCTTCTGGTATAATAATCAGCAAATGGTATAATAATCAGCAAATAACAAAAAAACAGGCGGTGTTATTTATGCGGATCGTTTATTTTTTTACCAGAGTCATTTCAGTCATTCTCGCTGCAGTGATCGGCATTTTCGGTTCCACAACCGGCGTTTGGACCAAGCAAATGGATTCTTTGAAATCCGTCACGGAAGTGACAGATCATTATTATCTTATGGACTATACCTACAACTATGATCTCGACACGCTGCTTGAGAGCCGTTCGGGGAATTCGACCACTGCGGGGCTGCTGCTGTATTCCGTTGTGGATGTGTTTTTGCAGTTGAATCCCGGCGCAAAAAGGATCCTTTCGGATTTGGGCCTTCACTTCGAGATAGACAGCAAGCGTCTGGCGAAGATCCTGGGAAAGCTTTTTGACATTGCAGGGTTCGGATGCACCACCTTCAACGCAACCGCGCCGTCCGGAGACAAGCTGTTCGCAAGAAACTATGATTATATGGATTCGCCCGGTATGACAGTCTGGACGCATCCCGAGGACGGTTACGCGAGCGTTTCAACCGTGTCGCTCTATTTTCTCGGATACGGCGGGAGCTTTCTGCCAAAAGATCTTCTGACGTCGCTCCTGACGCTGATAGCGCCCTACATTCCCGTTGACGGAATGAACGAAAAGGGACTTTCTATCGGCGTTTTGGAACTGGAAACGCCGGAAACATTTGCCCAGACAGAAAAAAAAGACATCACGACGACTGCTGTAATCCGCACGGTGCTCGACCACGCCGCAACGGTTCCCGAAGCTGTGGAGATCTTCTGCAATTATGATATGCACGATCTGCTTGGCGGCGCCTGCACATATCATTATCAGGTTGCGGATGCTGCGGGCAATACGGCGATCATTGAATACGTCAACGGTGAAATGGCGGTGCTGCAGCCCGATAGATCAGGCACGCTGATCGCAACGAATTTCTGGCTTTCCGAGGGTGTTGATGATCCCGACGGAATGGGACAGGACAGATATGCCACCGTTGAAAAAGCGCTGAAAGAAACAAATTATGTGGTCAGCGAAAAAGAAGCGATGGCGCTTTTGAAGGCGACTCATCTTGAAAATGCGGACCTTCACGGATATATTTGTTCCACCCTTTGGAGCGTCGTATATAACAATACAAATCAAACATTTACCCTTTGCACAATGTATGATTATGAAAAGCCTTATCGCTTTTCCGTAAACGACCCGCTGAAAGCTCTGCAGTAAAGGGATCATGGATTCTTCCGCTTTGCGGAGACGAATGAAGCAAAACACGACCCCGCCGCAGAACCTTCCGCGGCGGGGTTATTACTGTCAACTGTATCCTGTCAACTGTCCATTGTCAGCGCTCCGTCGTTGACCTCACGCTTTGATTCGGGCGTAGAAGAAGTCTTTGCGCTCGGGCGTATTGAGCACGATCACGGGCTTGATCTGGTTGAGCACGCGGCCCTGCGAGAGCAGCAGCTCGCGGTAGGCGGCGTAGGCGCCGTCTTCCAGTTCGAAGAAGACCGAGTCGCCGATCATGTTCCAGCGGCGGTACTTCTCGTATTTTTCGTTGCACTCGCGGAACAGGTCGTCCACAGCCTTGCTCAGCGCGGCGCGCTGTTCGGCGGTGAGCGGGGACTCCGGCTCGGCAACCATCACATAGTGTGGCATTCCGACGTCCGTTTCGGAATAGAAGCTGTAGCCGCGGAATTTGACGCCGAACTGTTCCTGCATATGTTCCGCCACCCAGTCAAGCATCTGGGTGGTGGTTTTTTCGTTCGCGAGGTTCAGACCCATGTTGGAACGATACAGGAACTCGATCTTCGGGGTGTTGTTGTGCATACCCGTGATCTTCACGATGTCCATGATGCGGTAGCGGTAAAGGCCCGAGAAGTTCGTGATGATGATCTCGTAGTTTTTGCCGACCTCCACTTCGTTGAGCAGCAGCGGACGGGTGCCTTCCGGCGCGTCCTCGGGCAGGAATTCGTAAACCAGCGAGCGCGGCAGCAGCACGGAATCGTTGGCGTTCAGTTCCACCGGCATGGCCATGAACCCTTCTGAGGCGGCGTAGCCCATGTTGTGCAGGGGAATGTCGCCCACATAGCGGCGCAGCTTTTCCACATAGACCGCAAGGGTGGAGCCGATCATGCCGTAGCCCCAGACGAGCTTCGGCCAGATCTGTCTGCCCACGGGCACGGGGCCGTCAAAGCCGCCCTCGAAGATCTTGCGCAGCTCGGCGGCGCGTTCCGGGTTGGGCTTCATATGGCCGTAATTCTTGCGCAGATTCTCGGTGGCGCGGACACGCGGATCAATGGTGCCCTTTTCGATATCGTCGCAGATCATCTGCCAGTTTTCTTCCAGATATTCGAACATGTTCGTGAGCAGCGTGATGACAAGGGAACCGAGATAGGTCACATTGGTGTCGATCAGCGCAAAACGAAGCTGGAAGTAAGCGGTGTCGGTGTGCTCTTCGTCCTCGGGGAAGAGGATGTCCATCGGCGTTGTGCTGATGTGCTTCAGGAAGGGCTTGATATAATAGAAGGGGATCTGGGCGGCGCCGTTGGCCATGTAGCCGTTCTTCATCTTGACGCCGTTGAGCGAAAGCACCAGCGGACCTCTGGCGGAGGGCAGCTTTTTGAGATCGGTGTTTTCCTTGAGCCATTTGTTGGCGCAGGCCGGCGTTGCGGCAAAGCCCATGCACTGCATGTTCCAGATGTCGCGGGCGGTCTTCGGCTGCAGCTTCGGAATGCCGACGGAGCCGGAGGAGGAGCAGTAGCGGATGATCTTCTGCGAGGTGATGATCTTACCCTCCTCGCCTTCGAGCATCCGGCCGATGTAGGGCAGATAATCCTCAAACGTGGAGATTGGAACCTTGTCCTGATACTCGCGCAGAGAATGAACGTCTTCAAAGTGGTACTTCTTGCCCAGCTCGCAGTCCGCGTTCTTTTTCATGATCTTCTGCAGCGTTTTTTCCTGGGTCGGCATGGCTTCAGTCGTGAAGTGGTTGAAGCCCTTGTAGACGATGTTTCCGAGAAATACGCCGTAATCGGTTGCAAATGACATAAGATCCCTGCTTTCTTTTCCTTTTTTTGCGAAACGGTTACTTTTCGCAGTATTTATAAAAATATAACATACTTTGCCTCTCTTTGCAAGCTTTTTTTGATTTTGCGCGCGCATTTTTTTATTTTGAAGGATACATTTTTTGTGAAGCTTTTTCATCGGAAAGACTTGAAAAATTTTTCAGCTATGTTATACTATACTTCTAAAAATATCTTTTATCTTCCTTGTTGAGGTAACGACCCATGCGCATGAGAAAAAAGAAACATCTGGACGAGCGGCTGCAGCAGGTGCAGCCTTATCTCGTGCAGTTTGAACTGATCGGCGGCCGCGGCGAACCGCTGCAGGGCAAGACGCTCAATCTGTCCGCCCTTTTCGGCCGCGAAGCGCCGCTGGAGCTGGAGATCGGCTGCGGCAAGGGTCAGTTTGCCGCAGAGCTTGCGCGGCGGAACCCGGACGTAAACTTCCTCGCTGTGGAGGTCTGTTCCAATGTGATCGTGCAGGCCTGCGAAAAAGCGCAGGCGGCGCAGCTTTCCAACCTGAAATTCCTGCGGGTGGACGCCGAAGCCCTGCCGGTGCTGCTGCCGGCGCATTGCGTGCGGCGGATCTATCTGAACTTTTCCTGTCCCTACCCGAAAAAGCGGCAGCAAAAGCGCCGCCTGACCCACGAGCGGTTTTTGAACATCTACCGGGAGCTGCTGACTGCAGAGGGAGAGATCTGGCAAAAGACCGACAATCAGATTTTGTTTGAGTTTTCGATCGAAGAATTCTCCCGCTGCGGCTTTGCCCTCAGCGAGGTCTCGCTCGATCTTCACAAAAGCGGCTTTGAAAACAACATCATGACCGAGTATGAAACGCGCTTTTCCGAACTCGGCCAGCCGATCTACCGGCTGGTGGCGCGCCCGAGAGCATGAGCGGCGTGATCGCCGTTTCCCGCTGGGTGCTTCCGTTCCTGGCGCTGGTGATCCTCGGCAAATGTCTGCTGCCGCTGCTGCTGGGCCACCCGAAGGAGAAAACCTACGGCTATCTCATTGACAACATCGACGGCGAGCGCTACGCGCTGAACATGTGGGAGACCTCCATCGGCCGCAGCAATTCCTGCGACATCGTGATCGGCTATTCCACGGTCTCGCGTTTTCAGGCCGTCATCAGCCGCCGCGTGGACGGCTGGTATGTGTTCGACCTGAATTCCCGCTCCGGCATCACGGTGAACGGCACGCAGGTGGAAGCGAAAGCCCTGCTCCGGCCGGGCGACACGCTGACCTTCGGCGGGGCGAAATTCCGCTTTGCCGTGGTGAACGATCCGGTGATCCGCGTCGGAAAAAAGAAAAAGGGCAAAACGCCCCATGCGCCCGCGCCCCAGGCGCCGGTGTTCACCGAATTCGACGCGCCCCCTTCCGGCGAAAAAAACGCAAAGGCGTCTCCCGACGCGCAGCCGCTCTTTCCCGATTTTTATGACAGCGCCCACAGGCCGCAGCTCCATTTTGAGCCAACGGGCAGCAAGCCCGACCTGATCTCGGAACGCAGGCGGCGGGCGGCGCAGCCCGTGACGCCCGGCTTTGTCGGCGAGGGACAGGTGGAGACCGCGCCGCGCTCCGACGCGCCTGCCCGCCATGTGGTCACCCGCCCGACGCTGCTGAATCCGGCCACGCGCGAAACCTTCATGCTCACGGGCAACCGGATCCTGCTCGGTCGTTCCCGCGGGTGCGACATCGTGCTTTCCGCGCCGTCGGTCTCGCGCCGCCACGCGATCCTTGTGCTTTATGAGGACGGCTGGGCGGTGGACGATTGCGGTTCCTCCTACGGGACCTTCCTCAACGGCGTCCGGGTCACGGCCCCTCAACTGCTCTTTGACGGCGACGTGCTGCAGCTCGGCGACGAACGCTTACGCTACCGCGCAGGAAAGGTGGGACGCGCATGAAACGAAAAACCGACAGCCGCGCCGAACGCCTGCGCCGCAAATACCGCTATGTGGACCGCGGCTTTGTTCTGCTGCTGCTCACGGTCTTCCAGCTTTTCTGCCTCGTTCCCGTCGTTTTTTCCGGCGACGACGCGCCGCACCTGCAAAGCGCCGTGCTGCTGCTGGGCTACATCGCGTTCGAATGGGTCTACGTGGGCGTGGTGCATTCGCTGCTGAAAAAGACGAACTTTGAGCTGGAATTCATCGCCTTTTTCCTGTCGGGCCTCGGCCTGACGATTTCGGCCAGCGTGGGCGAGCGCACGCTGCTCAAGCAGGAGGCGTCCGTGCTGCTGGGCATCATTGTCTTTGACGCCCTGCTGTGGTACCTCAAGGATGTGCGCCGGGTGATGGCGATCCGCTTTCCGCTGGCAGTCGCCGCGCTGGGCGCGCTCGGCCTTTCCTTCGTCTACATCCGTTTTGTGGTCGGCTCCATCAACGGCGCGTACAACTGGATCGTGATCGGAAACGGCCTGTTCTCCATCCAGCCGGCGGAATTCGTCAAGATCGCGTTCATCTTCGTCGGCGCCGCGTCGCTCGACAAGCTGCTGACGAGCAAGAACATCTATCTCTACATCGCCTTTGCCATGGGCTGCATCGGCGTGCTGTTTCTGATGAAGGACTTCGGCACGGCGCTGATCTTTTTCGCAACCTTCGTCATCATTGCCTTTCTGCGTTCCGGCGACGTGCGTTCGATCCTTTTCGTCAGCGCGGCGGCCGCCCTCGGCGCTGTGCTCATCATCTATTTCAAGCCCTACGTGGCCAACCGCTTTGCCGTTTACCGCCATGTCTGGGAGCATGTGGACACCACCGGCTACCAGCAGGTGCGCACGCTGATCTATTCCGTGTCCGGCGGCCTGCAGGGACTCGGCATCGGACAGGGCAGGCTGCGCTACGTGGCCGCCTCCACGACCGATCTGATCTTCGGCGTCATCTGCGAGGAGCTGGGCCTCATCATCGCCTTTGCCATCGTGATCGCCTTTGCCCTCATCTGCGTTTACGCCGTGCGCACGGCAAAAAGCGCGCCCTCGTCGTTTTACGCCATCGCCGCCTGCGCCGCGGCGTCCATGCTGCTCATCCAGACCGCGCTGAACATCTTCGGCATCACCGACCTGCTGCCCCTGACCGGCGTTACCCTCCCGTTCCTTTCCCAGGGCGGCTCGAGCATGATCTGCTCCTGGGCGCTGTTCGCGTTCATCAAGGCGGCGGATGTACGGACATATCCGGAACTTTTCCGCGCTTAAGGAATCGCTGCGTCGATCTGCGGTTACTTAAGGATTCCGCGGGGCGGAACTGTTTTGTAATTCGGAATTCGGAATGCGGAATTCGGAATGAAGGTCGCGGGGAAAGCGGCAAAAATCTGCACATTTGCTCCGCGAAGAAACAACGATTGTATTCTATGTTCGTCGATCCCATATAATCCCCTGTCCACTGCTCCCTGCCCGCTGTTCACTGCTCACTGCCCACTGCCCACCATTCTCCCTTTCCGTTTGAGGAGGCAACCCATGAACACCATCACCCGCCGCGCCTCTGTGCTCTATGTGCTCATTGCCGCGTTCTTCGTCGGCCTGGGCTTCCTTCTGTATTCCTTTATTGCGGACGGCAGCACCTGGGCCTCCAGCCGGCTGAACACCCATGTATTCACGAATCGCCAGCTTGCGGCTGCCGGGGCTGTGCTGGACCGCAGCGGGAAGGTGCTGGTGGAAACCAAAGACGGCAAGCGTGTCTGGACAAGCGACGGCACCTTGCGCAAAGCCGCTCTGCACGTGGTCGGCGACGCGGAGGGCTACATCTCCACCGGTGTGCAGACCCTCTACCGCTCGTCGCTGATCGGCTACAACTTTGTGAACGGCCTTTACCGCTCCGCAGGCAGCAGCGGCAACAATGTGCGGCTGACGATCGACAGCGAGGTGCAGAAGACCGCCTACAACGCCCTTTCCGGCGGGAAAGGCACCATCTGCGCCTATAACTACAAAACCGGCGAAGTGCTCTGCATGGTCAGCGCCCCGACCTACGACCCGGTCTACAAACCGAGGTCGATGAACACCGCGCCCGGCGGCGCCTACGACGGCGTTTATATGAACCGCTTTTTGAACGGCGTGTTTACCCCCGGCTCCACCTTTAAGGTGGTCACCGCGATTTGTGCGCTCGACAATATCCCCGGTGTGCGCAAGCGCTCCTTCACCTGCACGGGCAGCTACAAGATCGGAGGCAGCGCCGTCAAGTGCAACGGCGTACACGGAAAGCTGAGCTTTGAGCGGGCGCTGAACGTGTCCTGCAACAGCGTTTTCGCCGAGCTCGCAAAAGAACTGGGCAACGACAAGCTGACCGCGACCGTGCGTCAGCTCGGCTTCGGAAAAAACGTGAAGGTCAGCGGCGCCCTCACCACAAAGAGCAGCTTCGATCTGCATGACGCCGCCGCCATCGACCGGGGCTGGGCGGGCATCGGCCAGCACACCACGCTGGTCAATCCCTGTCAGATGCTCATGCTCGCCGGTGCGATCGCCAACGGCGGAACGGCGATCACGCCCTATGTGGTCGCGGATTCGTCGAAGCTTCTGGATTTCAAGGGCCAGATCAACAAAAACATTCAGCTCAGCGAGACCGACGCGAAGGTGATGCGCAAGCTGATGCGCTCCAACGTGGAAAACTACTACGGCGACCGCCGTTTCCCGAACCTGCAGTTCTGCGGCAAAACCGGCTCCGCCGAGGTCATCGGCGGCAGAAGCCACGCCTGGTTCTTCGGCTTCTCCCTGCGGGAGGATCTCCCCGTTGCCATCGTCGTCTGTCTGGAAAACGGCGGCATCGGCCTGAACAATGCCGTCCCTGCGGCGAACAAGGTGCTGCAGGCAATTTTGAAAATGAAAAATTGAGCGTTGAAAATTGAAAATTGTCGGGGAATCCTCGGTTCATTTTCAATTTTCCATTTTCAATTTTCAATTCACATAAGGAGGAATTCATTATGTTTCACCACGAAAACCTGAAGGGCCGCGTTGCCGTTGTTACCGGCGGCGGCGGCGTACTGTGCAGCGGCTTTGCGAAATCTCTTGCCCGCCAGGGCGCGAAGGTCGCCGTGCTCGACCTCAACGGCGCAGCGGCGCAAAAGGTCGCCGACGAGATCACCGCCGGCGGCGGCGAAGCCATGGCCGTGGCCTGCAACGTGCTTGACAAGGCGAGTATGCAGGCCGCACGCGACGAGATCGCCACGCGCTTCGGCACCTGCGACATCCTGCTCAACGGCGCAGGCGGCAACAATCCCCGCGGCACCACCACCAAGGAGACCCTCGAAAAGATCGATCTCGTGCAGAAGGACGAGAGCATCAAGACCTTCTTCGACCTCGATCCCGAAGGCATCTCCTTTGTCTTCAACCTCAACTTCCTCGGCACGCTGATCCCCACCCAGGTCTTTGCGCCCGATATGGCGAAGAAGGAAAACACCTGCATCGTGATGATCACTTCGATGAACGCCTATCGTCCGCTGACGAAGATCCCGGCCTATTCCGCCGCGAAGGCCGCCGTCCAGAACTTTACCCAGTTCATGGCGGTGCATTTCGCCGAGGTCGGCATCCGCGTCAACGCCATTGCGCCGGGCTTCTTTTCCACGAACCAGAACCGGACTTTGCTCTGGAACGAGGACGGTTCGCCCACGGCCCGCACGGGCAAGATCCTTGCCGCAACGCCGATGAAGCGCTTCGGCGAACCGGAAGAGCTCGAAGGTGCGCTGCTCTTCCTGTGCGATGAGCAGTATTCCGGTTTTATCACCGGAACGACCATCGCCGTGGACGGCGGCTTCAACGCGTATTCCGGCGTCTGATTCTTCACACGCCGAAGAAAGCGCCGGTTGCTTGACAGTTTTTGCAAAAGTGTCACTTGAAGAAAATTGTGCCTGCACGTTTTCAACAATTTTTTTGCGGATATTTCGTGATTATGAATAATTCGCGAACGGAAGAAGGGGAGAACCTTGACAAAGCAGGGCGGGCTATGATAGAATTTATTAAATCAACTGCGTTTGTTTCAAAACGAACGGTTTGAGTTCAGAGGAAAGAAGATGGAATCCTTGAAACAAAAGTCCCTGCCGTATCAAGTCTATGACCTGATCCCATCGCAGCAGACGATGTACATGATGGTCAAATACAGCTTTCACAAGCAGCTTGTCCAGATCCCGGTGTCCTTCGCCATTGACCGCAAAATCGATTTCGGAATGCTGGAAAAAGCGTTCAACCTGGAAATCGAACGGAACGATTCCCTGCGTTTGCGGTTTATAAAGGAAAAGGGAACGGTTCGCCAGTATTTCCTGCCCTATGCCGATCCGATCGCCGTTCCGGTGAAGGAGTTCGCCTCGCTGGAGGAACAGGAGGCAGCTTTCAGCGCCGACGCGCAAAAGCCCGTGCTCTTTGAAAAAGAGACCTTCCGCATCTGCTTCTTCCGCACGCAGGGCAGCGGCTCCGGCATCTATTTCGTCATCAGCCATCTGGCGATGGACGCGATGGGCATCATCAACATGTTCTTTGATCTGCTGAAGGTCTATCTCTCCCTTGTGACGGGCACAAAAATGCCGAAGCCCCTGCCGCGCTATGAGGAATACATCCTCGCGGAGTTCGGACGGCTGCAGGACAAGGAAAAGATGCAGCGCCACATCGAGTTCTACAAGCATTATTTTCTGCGCGGCGGCGAACCGATGTACGCCGGCGTGCACGGTCCGGAGCTGCTGGAACAGACGCGCATCAAGAAAAAGAATCCCGAGCTGCGCGTGCCCTACGCCTACAATCCGCTGTATGACAAGAGCGATTTCATCTCCAGAACCATTCCTGCCGAACAGGCCAAAAAGATCTTTGCCTTCTGCGAGGAGCGCAAGATCTCGCCCGAAGTGCTGCTGCAGTTCGGCCTGCGCACGTATTGCTCCGCCGTCAACTATCGCACGCCCGACGTGTTCATGATGCTCATGTGCAGCAAGCGCGCGACCCCGGCCGAAAAACGCATGGGCGGTTGCGTTGCCCAGCCTTTGCAGCTTCGCACCATCTTCGGCGAGGAAAAGACCTTTGAGGAAGCGCTCAGGGAGACTTTCGATATCCGCACCCAGCTCTTCCGCCACAGCCGTTTCCCCTACGGCGCGGCGCTGCAGCTCTCCCGCGATATCTATAACTACAGCGCCATTCAGGGCCCGGCGTGCATGATGTTCTCCTGGATCCCGGTGCCGTCGCTCGGCGGCCTGCCCTTCCATCTGGACTTCCGTTCCTACAACCTCGGCCGCTATTTCACGCCGCTGTATGTGATCAGCCATCCCGACAACACTACCGGCGGGCTGACCCTCAATTATATGTACCGCGTGAAGCTGTCCACCGCCGCCGACATCGAGGCGCTGCACGAAAACACCGTGCGGACCATCCTCGCCGGCATCGAAAATCCGAAGATCACCGTTGGTGAGCTTCTTGACCGGGTGATACCCAAAGACCAAATCAAAGGAGAAGAAGAACATGTTTGAAAGAGTGACCCGTATCATTGCCGAATATGCCGACGTGCCGGCGGAGGAGATCCGTGAAGACACCAACATCCGCGCCGACCTGGGGCTGAATTCTCTGGAGCTTGTGAATATGGCGGTTGCCATTGAGGATGAGTTTGACGCGGAGATCCCCGACCGCGAAGCCCTCGGGCTGGAAACGGTTGCCGATATCGTTGCCCTGCTGGAGCGGTATGTGACGGCCTGACTGTTGCGGAAAACGGGTTGTCGCGTTTTTCGAAAAACGTCAAAGCAAAAGATTGAAAGAAAGCGCTTTTTGCAGAGTGATTCTGTGATCCCGGCGCTTTCTTTTCTTTGCGTTTCAGAGGGCGCCCTTTTGCAAAAGAGGCGGGACGCTTTGCTTTGGCTCGATATGTTTCGCCCTCGGCGTTCTTTCCCACAGCCTTGGCCGAAGAAAACCGAAATCCGACAGCCCCGTTTTCCTTTCTGTTCCTCTTATTTGACAAAAAGATAAACACAAAATTAATTTTTCATATATTTTACGCCTTTTCCTTGCATTCAAAATGGGATTGTGCTATCCTATATATGTATCTGTATCTGCATTTTTTCGAAAAAACAGCGACTGGAGGTTTTATTGTGCGAACAAAATGCAACCGTGTGCTGGCGATTCTGCTCTCGCTTTTGTGTCTGCTTCCGATGGTTTCGCTTGCGGGGCAGGCTGCGGGCACGCTCGATTATCCCGTGGTCTATGTGGCCGGTAAGTTCACTTACATCTACAACAAAAAGAACACCGAACGGCTCTATCCGCTGAAGACGCCGCTGTCCACGACCATCATGAACAACCGCAGCGAGCTGATCGCCGCCTACAACGCTTCCAGCAGCAGCGGAGACTGGACGATCTTCGGCGACAAGATCTACGACATCGTGGAGCCGGAATACCGCGAGCTGGTGCTCGACACCAACGGCGACATCACCAACGGCAGCCATGTGAACGCTGTTGCCGCGCCGAAGAACAAAACGTCGAACTTCGCGCTGGAAGATTACATGTTCACCTACGACAGCCGCCTGGATCCCTATGAGAACGCCGCCGCTTTGAACAACTATATCAAAAAGGTGCTGCAGGTGACGGGAAAATCCAAGGTCAACCTGATCGGGCGCTGCCTCGGCACCACCATCATCTCCACCTATCTGACAAAATACGGCTGCAGCAAGGTGGCCTCCGCCATCTTCTATGCCTCCGCTTTCAACGGCGTGCAGATGATGGACGATTTCTTCACCGGCAACATTGAATTCGAACAGAACCGCATCTCCTATTACATCGCCCACGGCATGGACACCGAAGGCGACACCTATCAGCTCATCAGTAACGTCTGGAGCATCCTCAACGCGCTGGGCCTTGCCGGTGCCGGCGTCAACACCGCCAACGAGGTCTGGGACCGCATTGCGCCGGATCTTCTGCCGAAGCTGGTGCGCGCCGTGTTCGGCACCTGGCCGGGACACTGGGCCATGATCAGCGCGGGCGCTTATCAGAAGGCAAAGAACATCGTGTTCAGCAAATGCATGACGAAATATGCCGGTCTGATCAAAAAGATCGACAAATACCAGAAGGAAGTCATGAGCAAATGGCCTGACACGCTGAACCGGCTGGTGCGCGAGGACGGGCTGCGAGTCGCGATCTTCGCGAAATACAACACGCCCCTGGCGCCGCTTTCCAACGAATCCGGCCAGCAGGCCGACGGCACGGTGGAGCTGGAGACCATGTCCCTCGGCGCAAAGGCCGCGGACATCGGCGAGACCTTCTCCTCCGCCTACATCCAGTATTTGAAGAACACCGGCAAGAGCAAGTATCTTTCCGCCGATCTGATGGTGGACGCCTCCACCTGCCAGTATCCCGATTACACCTGGTTCATCCGCGATGTGGCGCACGACGCCTATCCGCCGGAGATCAACAGCCTGTTCATGGATATTTTCCATTCAAGCACCCAGTACACGGTGACGACGGACAGCAAATATCCCCAGTTCGTCTCCTATAACGAGCAGACCCAGAAGATCTCGAAGATCACCGAGCCTGTGACCGGGGCGGAGACGCCGGGCAAAAACATTCTGCAGATCATCGCAGCCTATATCACCCAGCTTTTTGCAAAACTGTTCTCCCTGTTCGGCGGGAACAAAACGGCACAATAAAATACGCAGGAGGTACTTATGAAACTGAACATCAAACGCACGATCGCCGTCTTTTTGACGCTGCTTTGCCTGCTGCCGGTCGTAACGCTGCTTGCGGGCGCAAAGTATGACGTGGACTATCCCATCGTCTACATCTCCGGTAAGTTCACCTACATCTACGACAAGGATCTGGATCCCGATATCCGCATCGGCGACCGAAAGGACGCGCCGGAATACGTTTCCCACCAGCTTTATCCGCTGACCACCTCGCTTGGCGATGTGTTCAACGACAAAAAAGTCCAGCGGCAGATCGTTCTTGCCTACAATATCTCGAACGTGACCGGCAACTGGAAGTATTTTGCCGATAAGATCTATGAGATCGTGGAGCCGATCTACCGCGAGCTGCGTCTCGACGGCAACGGCGACATCCCCAACGGCAGCCATATCCAGAACGTCGTTCCCCCGAAGGTCAAGCTCGCCGAATACTGGCTGGATCAGTACACCTTCACCTACGACAGCCGTCTGGATCCCTATGAGAACGCGGAAAAGCTGAACGCATACATCAACGAAGTGCTGCGCGTCACGGGCAAATCCAAGGTCAACCTGATCGGCCGCTGCCTCGGCACCACGCTGGTCTCCACCTATCTGACGAAGTACGGCTGCAGCAAGGTCGAAACTGCCATTTTCTATGCCTCCGCCTTCAACGGCGTGCAGGAGATGGACGACTTCTTCACCGGCAACTTCAATTTTGACGCCAACCGGATCGAGTATTACATCAACAGCCAGAGCGACAGAGACAGCGACGCTTACTACATGATCAACAGCGGCTGGACTGCGCTGACCAAATTCGGCATGGCCGGTCTGGGCGTGAAAACCGCCAACGACGTTTGGAAAAAGACCGCGCCCTACCTGCTTTCCCGTCTGGCGCGCGCCGTTTACGGCACCTGGCCCGGACACTGGGCAATGATCAGCAGCGGCGCCTATGAGAAGGCGAAGGAGACCGTGTTCGGCGACTGCAAGGAGGAATACGCCGGTCTGATCAAGAAGATCGACCGCTACCAGAAGGAAGTCATGAGCGTCTGGCCGCAGACTCTCAAGCGCATGGTGGAAGAAGACGGCCTGCGCATCGCGATCTTCGCGAAGTACAATTCTCCCCTGATGCCGCTTTCCGACGCCTCTTCCCAGCAGGCGGACGGCACTGTGGAGCTTCGCACGATGTCCCTCGGCGCGACGGCTGCGCCCATCGGCAAGGAGTTCACCCCCGAAGAGCTGCGCGAAAAACGCAGCCAGGGCAAGGGCAATTACCTTTCCGCCGACAACATGGTGGACGCCTCCACTTGCCTGTTCCCGGATTATACCTGGTTCCTGCGCGACGTGCCGCACAACGCCTATCCGAAGACGATCAACCATCTGTTCATGGAGATCTTCCGTTCCAAGAAGCAGGTGACGGTCTGGAACAACCGTGTTCCGCAGGTGGACGGAAAGGAAGACATCCATGTGCCGCAGTTCGTTTCCGGCAAGCCGGCGACAAAAGAGAGCGCGACAAATAAGAACGACAAAGAGTATTACATCTACGACATCGTCAACAACGACCCCGCTTCGGACAAGCTGATCGAGGACAACAGCCCCGACCTTGAGGGTCTGCCCCCCGATCCGACGCTTGTCAAGCAGCAGCAGGCAACTGTGAAAAAGAATATGTTTGAAGCCTTTGCCGAAAAGGTGATCGAGTTCATCGGCAAGATCATGAAGCTGTTCAACATTCGATAAGGGTCAAAAAAGAATCATAAGCAATACCCGCCGGAAAGCGTTTTCCGGCGGGTATCGCTTATTGAATCAACACGGATCAATTATTTTTCGAACAGGTTTTTGACTTTGCCGAAGAAGTTCACGACGGCCAGGATGATCGTGAGGATCGGCAGAAATCTGTCCAGCAGCGTGAAGGTGAAGCCGGCACCGTGTCCTGCCGCAAAGCTCAGCAGCGACGAAGCGAGGCGCGGCGCACCGAGACGCGCAAGGAGCATGTCGATGAAGGTTTTGCCTTCTTCGGTTTTTTCCATCTCCAGCACAGCGGCCAGTGCCACGGAAACGACCTTGTTCTTTTGCGTGTTCAGGCCGAGACGGTTCGCGTTCGCAATGGAGACACTGGGCTTCACAACCGGCTGCGCACAGCCCGCAAGGTCGGTGACGAGCTTGTCAAACTGCGCTTTGGTCAGCGGAACGGCTTCGTTGTCGTTGTCGCCGTCGAGGTCATAGATCACATCGGTTTGGCGCGTTTTGCTGCCGTCCATGCTGGTTTCCTCTTCGCCGGAGACCAGCTTTTTGTCCACGATCTCCCAGATCGCATCTTTGCTCAGATCCACTTTCAGCCCGAGGGAAGCAAAGGAGCCGAGCAGTTTTTGCACAGTGTCGTTCAGCAGCCCGGTTTCGATCGCATAGGCAGCTTTCGGCAGAAGATCGATCAGTGTGTCCAGCGGGGCGGCTTTGAAATCGTTCATCAAAAAGTCGGCCACGGGCTTCAGGATGCAGTTGATCCCGGCACGCACCTTGTCGGTGTAGGCGTTGCCCTCTTCGTCGATGAAGGTCATGGCTTCTTCCGCTTCGGTGAATGCGGCGGAGGAGGGGGTCGGCAGGTCGAGCAGTTCGAACAGGGGAATCAGATCTTCATATTTGCCGATGATGTAATGATCGCCGTCGGTCACGTTTTTGAAGGAAAAGCCGCTGACGAGATCAAGCAGCGCGGACAGCCCGCTGAAGCAGCCGCCGAGTGCGTCGGCAAAGCCGTAAAAATCGCCGTCGGCAAAGCCGAAATCTTCACTGGTGAATTGATTTGCGGCCGACCAGGTCTCTGTCTTGAAGCCCGCCTCGTCCGGACCGTATTCAATGAAGCCGTTCGTATGACCCTCGGCCTGCAGCGCTTCCATTTTCTGCACGGCGCCGCTGAATTTCGGGTCTTTTTTCAGGCCGGAGGAAATGAAGCCGATTGAAAGCATCCCGGACAGCATCTCGTTTTTGTCGGCGAGCTTGCCCAGCAGAGCGATCAGCGTTTGCCCTGTGGCGAGGGACGCAACGGCGTCGCCGAGCTTTTTGTCTGCGCCCGCCGCGCTGTCGAGCAGACCCAGCAGCTCGTTCGCCGCTTTGTCGGAAAGCTCCTCTTTGCCGAGATCCGTCTGTTTGTAACTGCTGAGGTCGACCGCATTGTCGTTGAGGCCGTTGGCTTTCAGAATCGCGCGGTAGGTCTCTCTGGCGCTTTTGGCGCGTGCGTCGGCGAGGCTCCACGCGGTGGAGGGTACAGCGGCGTAGGCGGCCTTTGCGGTCTCCACATCTGCGGCGCGATAGGGCACTTTCAGATCTTCGATCACATCCGCGAAGGCGGAAAGCGCATTGAGACTGACCTCCGCTTCGGCATAGGTTTGTTCAAAGAACGAGGCGGCAAGGCAGAAGTTGCAAAGCACGTTTTCCGATCTATAGGCGGTCTCCCAGGTCTCGAACGTGAACCCGAAAAAGTCCGTCACCTTCTTCACCGCGCCGATGGATTCATCCTTGGCTTTGTCTTCGCTCAGGTTTTCGGTGATGCCCTCAATGGAAAGGCAATTGCCGGAGCCGAAGAAGGCATTGCTTTTCAGCGCGCTCGCCTGTCCCTGCGGCAGCTCGGCGATGCGCTTGCCGATGGCGACCGGCGAACGCTCCTCCGGGGAAAGGGCGATGTCTGTCGCCGTCGGTTCGCCGATCAGAAACGAATAAGCGGTAACGCCGTCAAGCAAAACGCTCACAAAATCGGCATAGGCGGGCACCTTTTGCGCAATGTCCAGATAGACGGCGGGGCAGTAGGCGCGCAGCGTGCTTGCCGAAGTGCCGTAGCTGTAATCCCGGTACAGGTGCACCAGCCGGTCGCCGGCCCACCAAAACGCGTCGCTTTCATCATGGTAAGAGAGCTTGCCCAGGGCGATCAGGTCTTCGGCGGAAAAATCCCGGATCAGCGCGACGCAGTCGTCGTAGTTGTGATCTTCTTCTGTTTTGTCCTTGCTTGCGTGGCTGATCGTTTCATAAACGGAGCGCAGCGCAGCTTCATCCGCTGCCGCAAGCGCCGAAAGGCCCGCCGTGCAGCACGAAAGTACCATCAGAACGGTCAATAAAACGGAAATGGCTTTTTTCTTCATTGTCATCGTTTCCTTTCTATAAATACCCTGTTCCCTGACCACTGTTCACTGCTCACTGCCCACTGTTCACTGCTCTTTCTGATTTCGCAGTTCCGGCCGACCGCAGCACTTTTTATACTTTTTGCCGCTGCCGCAGGGGCAGGGATCGTTCGGGCCGATCTTGTCATTCTTGCTCTTGCGGACCGTTTTGTTCTGTTCGCTGCCGTCGCCGGCGCCGGAGGTGCCGGTGACCTTCGCAACCTGCTCGCGCTTGACTTCTTCTTCGGTCTTGAACGGGGCGGAAAGCACGATCTTCACCGTGTCCTCGCGGATGGAAGCGATCATGGCCTCGAACATGTCGGCGGTCTCCTCGCGGAAGGCGATGATCGGGTCGCGCTGGCCGTAGGCGACCAGGCCGATGCCGCGTTTGAGCTCGTCTACGGCGTCGATGTGATCCATCCACTTGAGGTCGACGCAACGCAGCAGCATGGCGCGTTCGATCTCGCGCATGGTTTCGGCGCCGAAATGCGCCTCGCGTTCGTCGTGAAGCTTGTGGGCGCGTTCCTGCAGCGTCGCAAGGATCTCGTCCGCGTCAGGGATCTCGTCCTTGAAATCGTTTTCGGTCGTCAGCCAGCCCATGTATTTTTCGCGCAGGGAGGCCAGATGCCATTCTTCCTTCGGCAGGTTGGATGGGCAGCAGAAGGCTACGGTTTCTTCCAGCGTTTCGTCGATCATCTTGGAGATCACGGGCTTCATGTCCTCGCCCTTGAGCACCATGTCGCGCTGGGAGTAGATCACGTTTCTCTGGCGGTTCATCACGTCGTCGTAGGCGAGCACGTGGCGGCGGGTGGCGAAGTTGTTGCCCTCCACCTTCTTTTGCGCGTTTTCCACGGAGCGGGTGATCATGCCGACCTCGATGGGCATGTCGGCGTCCACGGGCAGACTGTCCATGATGGCGCTCATGCGGTCGCCGCCGAACAGGCGCAGCAGGTCGTCCTGCATGGAAAGATAGAACCGGCTTTCGCCCGGGTCGCCCTGGCGGCCGCTTCGTCCGCGGAGCTGGTTGTCGATCCGGCGGGATTCGTGCCGCTCGGTGCCGATGATGAACAGGCCGCCGGCCTGACGGACCTTTTCGGCCTCGTCCTTGATCTCTTCCTTATATTTTTCCTTCAGTTCCTTGAACTTTGCGCGGGCGTCGAGGATCTCTTCGTCGTCCGTGTCGCCGAAGCCGTCGGCCTCCGCGATCTGCTCCTCGGTGTATTCCAGCCGGCGCAGCTCGCTTTTGGCGAGGTATTCCGCGTTGCCGCCCAGCATGATGTCGGTGCCGCGGCCCGCCATGTTCGTGGCGATGGTGACGGCGCCGAACTTGCCGGCCTGGGCAATGATCTCGGCTTCCTTGTCGTGGTGCTTCGCGTTGAGGACGTTGTGCTTGATGCCGCGTTTTTTCAGCGCGTTTGAGAGCTTTTCGCTCTTTTCGATGGAGACCGTGCCCACCAGAACGGGCTGACCCTTTGCGTGGCAGGCGAGGATCTGGTCGATGATGGCATTGAATTTGAACTGCTCGGTTTTGTAGATCACGTCGTCGTTGTCGATGCGGATGACGGGCTTGTTCGTCGGGATCTCCACCGCGTCGAGGGAGTAGATCTCGCGGAATTCCGCGACCTCC
The DNA here is from genome assembly GCA_902774035.1 of Oscillospiraceae bacterium. GTDB lineage: Bacteria > Bacillota > Clostridia > Oscillospirales > Acutalibacteraceae > UBA6857. Next base: position 87,326 of record CACYHA010000013.1, read on the forward strand.
GTCATGGCCGTACCGGTCATACCGGAGAGCTTTTCATACAGACGGAAGTAGTTCTGGAAGGTGATGGTGGCGAGGGTCTTGTTTTCGCGGGCGATCTTCACGCCCTCCTTGGCCTCGATCGCCTGGTGCAGACCCTCGTTGTAGCGCCGGCCGATCATGATGCGGCCCGTGAACTCGTCAACGATCAGCACTTCGCCGTCCTTGACCACATAGTCGATGTCGCGGCGCATGATGCCGTGCGCCTTGATGGCGATGTTGATGTGGTGGGAAAGGGTGAGGTTGTCCGGGTCGGAAAGGTTGCCGACGTTGAAGAACTGTTCGGCCTTGACGATGCCGCTCCGGGTGAGGGTGGCGGTGCGGGCCTTTTCGTCCACAACGTAGTCCGCGCCGGCTTCCTCGGCGACGTCCTCAAGGTTCATTTTGGAATCGGCCTCTTTGATGCGCAGGCAGGTCAGACGCTTCACAAAGTCGTTGGCGATGCGGTAGAGATCGGAGCTCTGGCTGCCCATGCCGGAGATGATCAGCGGGGTACGCGCTTCGTCGATGAGGATGGAGTCCACCTCGTCGACGATGGCGAAGTTGTGGCCGCGCTGGACTTTTTCATCCATATACTGCACCATGTTGTCGCGCAGATAGTCGAAGCCCATCTCGTTGTTCGTGCCGTAGGTGATGTCGGCTTTATAGGCCGCGCGGCGCTGGTCGTTGTCCAGCCCGTTGACGATCAGGCCGACGGTCAGGCCGAGGTAGCGGTAGACCTTGCCCATCCATTCGCTGTCGCGGCGGGCAAGGTAATCGTTGACCGTGACGATGTGCACGCCTTTGCCGGTCAGGGCGTTGAGATAGGCGGGCAGGGTCGCGACGAGGGTCTTGCCTTCGCCGGTCTTCATTTCGGCGATGCGGCCCTGATGTAGGACCATGCCGCCGATGACCTGCACCGGGAAGTGGCGCATGTTCAGCACGCGGGCGCTGGCCTCGCGGCAGGTGGCAAAGGCCTCGGGCAAAATGTCGTCAAGGGTCTCGCCCTGCTCCAGCCGGTCTTTGAATTCCTGTGTCTTTGCGCGCAGCTCGGCGTCGCTGAGCTTTTTATAGTCCTCCTCCAAAGCGAGCACCTTTTCCATCTTCGGCTTCAGGCGCTTGATCTCTTTGGTGGAATAATCACCGAAGATTTTTTTGATCAGTCCCATGGGAATCACCTCATAATGCATATAATCTTTATTAGTATAGCATACTTTTTCTTAAAATGCAATTATTGCAGGGAGAATTTAGAAAAACCTTAAAAACAAAACCGTTTGACAATTCTGTTCCCCCGTGTTACAATGAAGCATCGAAGAAAGAAGGTCGTGACTCCCATGAATAAAACCGCTAAAACCATTCTCGTCGCCGCCCTATGCGCCGTGCTGGTGCTCGGCGGTGTGCTTGCTTTTGTGCTGGTGCCGAAGCTCTCTGTTCCCCACGCAAAGGAATATGCTGCGCAGTTTGCCGCGTTCCGCGCCGATTACGACGCTGCGGCGGCCTATCTGAAAACGCTGACGAAAAAAGATCCCGCCTCCGCCGTCACGGTGAGCATCCCCACCGTCGGCGAGGAAAACACCCTCTATTTCTTCCGCGACAACGGGGCGGACCGGGTGAAGACCATTGCGGTCAGCCCTGAGGACATGGCCCATCTGGACGCCGTGGCCGGCGCCTTTGCCGGGGTCGGACTTGCATTCAAAAGCGCCCGGGTGCTGAACGGGAACGTGACCTTTTCCGCCGAGGAGGACGCCTATCGCGTGCTCTGTCTCGCTGCCGACGAAAAGCCCGCGGCGCCGGAGGGCTGGAAGGTGAAAAAACTGGATGCGTGTTGGTATCAAATGATACGAGTTGACAGTTGATTCCTTTCAAATCAGCCGCCCCTTGGGAAGAGATCCCATCGGGCGGCTTTTGTTTTTCTGTCTTTTGGTAAATGTTGCCAAAGTTTTGCATTATTTTTTGGCTTTTGTGAATATTGACAAAAAACGCGGGGGTGGGTATAATTCTCGTATGGAATTCCGTTCCAAATAATACAAAAATGAGCAATACCCATGAAGAAAACAAGAAAAATCCTATCCATCCTGCTTGCCCTCGTGATGGCGCTGTCGCTTTGCACGGTTGCCTTTGCTGAGGGCGACGAACCCGCAGAACCCGAATACAACTGGGTACCCATCCCCACCAGTGCGGAAGGCCTTGAAAAGGGCGCTTACTATCTGGACTTCAACGATCTGCTTGACTTCTATCTTACCTATTATTATGGTGGGGACTCCATTACCTATTACTATCCCGAAGGCACAGATCCCGAGAATCCGACCCCGGAACAGATCGCAGCTGCAGAAGCCGTAATGAAAGCGGAAATCACAGACTCTTTTATCAAACCGCTTGCTGAAGGACAATGGTTCTTTGACGAAGCAAAATGCGCCATTAAGGGCCTGGTTTCTGGTAATGCTTATGAAAGACCGCAGGTCGAGGGCATTGGCGATGACGATGATGACGATGTGTGGGAAATCGGACCGGAAGAGGCTATGCAATACTTCTGGATGGCGTTCCAGGTAGGAAATACCCTTCTGCATCAGGTCGGTGCAAACTTTGTTTCGGCGAAACTGACCACGGAAGGCCTCCAGGACGGCGACTATTACTTTGACATTGATGCCGCGACTGCCGCTTTCATTGCTGCTTACAAGCCCTATCTTGAAGCGCACAAACCCGTGAGAGAAGATTACGAGACCGACGAAGGATATGCAGCTGCCCTTGCTGAATATCAGGAAGAGTTGGATTCCCTCAATTCACCGGACGAAGTTAAAGAGGAGATGTTTGGTGAATTCACTGCTCTGGAAATCAATCTGGAACCCTCCACGCTTCTGAAACTCATCGCCACGGCGAAGTATATGACAGATGATTACACCAAGCCGATCATCGATCCGGAAACCGGCGACAATGTTCTGGATGAGTATGGCAATTGGACGTATGAGCAGAAGGAAGCTACTCAGACGTTGCCGCTTCCGTTCTTCTTCAATCTCCAGCTTGGCGGCGAAGAAGGCGAAGAAGCTGAAGAAATGGCTGCATATTTCGCTATGATCACCGTCGCGATCAATGCCGGTCTCAAACAGTACAAGGAAGAGAAACCGGCTGACAAAGACGAAGACGGCGGTTACAGCAACAACGCGTTCATGAAGTTCATCAAGAAGATCATTCAGTGGTTCAAGGATCTCTTCAGCAAAATCTTCAAATAAGATTCCCCAATGAGAAAGACCGGCCCCGCGCCGGTCTTTTTTGCGTCTTTAGGTGCTCTTTCGCTGAACAATTCGCTTTCGCCGAACAGCCCCCTCAGCCTCGGCTTTGCCTCGGCAGCTCCAGTCTCGGCTGCCGCCTCGGTCGTTGCTTCGCTGCGCGAGGTTGCCACCGGCAACCCGCAACCCAAAGGGGGCGCTGGATAGATGCGTTCTTTTTAATAAATGCGTGTTGGACTGCATTATTTAGCTAAAGCGAATCTTGATAAACAAGCGAACCCAACCAGCGCCCCCTTTTGGGGGAGCTGTCACCGCAGGTGACTGAGGGGGCTGCTGGACAAAAGCGAAACTTCCTCGCCGGTCTTTTTTGCGCACGAAAACAGTTGACGAACGGGCAACTTTCATGTATAATATATAAGTTACAGTCCATTTCAGGGGAGGCGAGCGCATGTTCGTTGACAAAGCGGTCATTGAAATCAAGGCCGGCGACGGCGGAAACGGCGCCGTTGCGTTCCACCGCGAAAAATTCGTTGCTTCCGGCGGTCCCGACGGCGGCGACGGCGGTAAGGGCGGCGACATCGTCTTTGTTGCCGACGACAATCTGTCCACGCTGGCGGATTTCAAGTATAAACGCAAGTATAAAGCGCCCAACGGTGCCGACGGTTCCGGTGCGCGCCGCAACGGCAAAAAGGCCGAAGATCTGATCATCCGCGTGCCCCGCGGGACGGTCATCCGCGAAAAGGAAAGCGGCGCCGTGATGGCGGACCTTTCCGACGACACGCCCTTCGTCGCCGCAAAGGGCGGCAAAGGCGGCTGGGGCAACGCCCATTTCGCAACGGCTACGCGCCAGACCCCGCGCTTTGCAAAAAGCGGCAGAGAGGGCGAAAGCTGGACAGTCACGCTGGAGCTCAAGCTCCTTGCGGACGTGGGTCTGCTGGGCTTTCCGAATGTGGGAAAATCCAGCTTCATCTCCGTGGTCTCCGGCGCAAAGCCCATCGTTGCCGATTACCATTTCACCACCATCACCCCCGTGCTCGGCGTGGTGTCGCTCGGCGAAGGGACGTCCTTCGTCATCGCCGACATCCCCGGCCTGATCGAGGGCGCCAGCGAGGGCGTCGGTCTCGGCCATGCGTTCTTGCGCCATGTGGAACGCTGCCGGATGCTGCTGCACATTGTGGATGTCGCCGGCTCCGAGGGCCGCGATCCGCAGGAGGACTTTGAAAAGATCAACCTTGAACTGGAACGCTTTGACCCTGCGCTGTCAAAGCTGCCGCAGATCGTGGCCGGGAACAAAATTGACCTTGCTACGGAGGAACAGCGTGAGTGCTTTCGCGCCTACATCGAAGGCAAGGGTCTGCAGTATTTCGAGATGTGCGCCCCGATCGCCGAAGGCACCCGCGAGGTCATCAACGCCGTGGCCGCGCTTTTGGCGTCGCTGCCGCCCGTCAGACATTACGAAGCCGAGGAGATCCCGCTGGAGATCCTGCTCAAAAAGCAGAACACCGGCTTTGAGGTGCTGCATGAGGACGGCGTGTTTGAGGTCGTTGCCCCGTGGCTCGGCCGGATCCTCGCTTCCGTCAATCCCGACGATTACGAATCGCTGCAGTATTTCCAGCGCGTGCTGATCTCCGCTGGGATCATCGACGCCCTGCGTGAAGCCGGGGTGGAGGAGGGCGACCTTGTGCGCATCGACGATTTTGAATTTGAATTTGTGAACTGATATGAACCGATTGTTTGACAAACCCTGTGACGCGGACGCGCTCAGTCCGCTGAACCTTGCCTTTGTGGGCGACACGGTGTTCGATCTGCTGGTGCGCGAGCGCCTGCTTTGCCAGGCGAACCGCCCCGTAAATGCGCAGCACGCCCTGGCTGCCCGTCAGGTGAAAGCCGCTGCCCAGGCCGCCGCCGCAAAGACGATTCTGCCTGTGCTGACCGAGCGGGAGGAAGCCGTTTTTCGCCGCGGCCGCAACGCCCACAGCCGCCACAGGGCAAAAAACGCTTCGGAGGGCGATTACCATTATGCCACGGGGCTGGAAGCCCTGTTCGGCGATTTATATCTGCGCGGCGAACTGGAGCGTCTGCGCGCACTGTTTGAACTTATCATTGCATCCGGGGAGGAGACCACATGAATTTTACCCAACTTTCGGGCGGCGTCTGCGAGGGCTTTTGCATCGTCAAGACCGTGGAACAAAAGCTCAATGTCAAGGGCGTGCCCTATCTCGATTTTGTGCTCAGCGATTCCGACGGAGAGATCAACGCCAAGCTCTGGGATTACAAGGAGAGCGTCCACGGCAGGTTTGAGGCCGGAAACTTCATCAAGGTGCGCGGCACCCTTTCCAAGTACAACGGCGTGGATCAGTTCCGCGTGGAGCGCATCCGTCCCGTGACGCCGCAGGACAACGTGGACATCGGCGCTTTTGTGCCGACAGCGGAATATTCCGGCGAAATGATGCTGCAGAAGATTTATTCCTACATCGACTCCCTCAAGGACGAGGAGCTGCAGAAGCTGACCCGCGCCCTGATCGAAGAGCACGCGGAAAAGCTGCTGTTCTGGCCGGCGGCGTATAAGCTGCACCACGCCATGCGCGGCGGCCTGCTCTATCACACGCTGTCCATCGTCAAGCTGGCTTCGGCGGTCGCCCGGCTATATCCGGCGATCGACCGGGATCTGCTGCTGGCCGGCGCGATTTTGCACGATATCTGCAAGCTCGACGAGTTTGATGTCAATTCCGTGGGGATCGTCAAGAACTATTCCGTCAAGGGCGAGCTGCTCGGCCACCTGGTCATGGGCGCCATGCTGATCGAGGAAAAGGCGAAGGAGCTGGGCATCAGCAAGGACACCGCGCTGCTGCTTGAGCATATGATCATCTCGCACCACGGTACGCCGGAGTTCGGCGCGGCGGTGCGGCCGATGTTCCTGGAGGCGGAGATCCTCTCCGAGCTGGATACCCTCGACGCCACGGTCTATGAGATCACCAGCACCCTTTCCGCTGTGGAGCCGCAGGGCTTTTCCGCCCGCCAGTGGGCGCTGGACAACCGCAAGCTGTTCAACCACGGCAGAAAAGCTTCCGTTCCCAAGGCAAATCTGGAATAATGATTCCGTAATCGAAAATACAGATGGAAAAATACGGAAATTTGCAGAAAATCTTGTTTTTCTGTTGCATTTTCGTAAATTTAATGGCATAATAAATGTTACGATAGAACTGGAGGCACAGCCATGCGCGTGATCACCGGAAAAGCCAGAGGCAGAAAACTCGCGACCCTCGAGGGCAACGATGTCCGCCCGACGGCCGACCGTGTCAAGGAAGCTCTGTTTTCGATCCTGCAGTTTGAACTGGAGGGGCGGCAGGTGCTCGATCTGTTTGCCGGCTCCGGCCAGCTCGGCATCGAAGCGCTTTCCCGCGGGGCTGCCCACTGCACCTTTGTGGACGCGTCCAAAGCGTCGGTCGCGGTGGTGCAGCGGAATCTTGCCGCAACCTCGCTTTCCGCCGAGGCAACGGTCGTGTGCGCCGATGCGCTCTCCTTCCTCGGGCGCACCTATGCCGCCTATGACATTGCCCTGCTCGACCCGCCCTACGGCAAGGGTCTGCTGCAAAAGGCGCTGGAAAAGATTCCGGCAGTCATGCGCGACAGCGGCGTCATCGTCTGTGAATCGCCGCGGGAGGAAGCTTTGCCGGAAACGGCCGGTCCGTTCGCGCTCTATCGCCGCTACCCTTACGGCAAAGTGTCGCTGGCGGTCTATCGCAAACTGGAAGCGGAGGACTGACATGGGTAAGATCGCAATTTGTCCCGGGTCGTTTGACCCGATCACCATCGGCCATCTCGATATCATCCGCCGCTCCGCCGCCATCTTCGACAAGGTGATCGTCGTTGTGATGACGAACTATCGCAAGACCGCGACCTTCAGCTTTTCCGTGGAGGAGCGCATGGAGCTGATCCGCCGTGCCACGGCCGACATTCCGAACGTGGAGGTGGATTCCGACGCGGGTCTTCTGGCGGAATACGCCCGCCGCAAGGGCGCCGACGTGATCGTCAAGGGTCTGCGCGCCGTGTCCGATTTTGAGGACGAATTTCTGCAGGCGCTGACCAACAAAAAGCTCAACCCCGCCGTGGAGACCGTCTTCATGGCGTCGAGTGTGGAAAATATGTTCATGTCTTCGAGCATGATCAAACAGGTGTGCGCCCTCGGCGGCGACATTTCGCTGTTTTTGCCCGCCTGTGTGCGCGACGATATCATCGCCCGCCTGAAAAAAAAGTAAAAAGATCATGCGGCCGGACGCCGCCTGAGATAAAAAGGAAAACCGGAAAGGAAGAGAGTTATGTCGAATTTTTATGATCTGGAAACCGATCTTGCCGTGGAGGATGCAAACCCCCAGGAGGAGCAGGACTTTGAAGACATTTCCGATTTTGGCCCTTATGACCAGCAGGACGCCGAATCCCGTTGGGGAAAGATGGATTTTATCGAGCTGATCGGCGAGCTTGAAAACTACATTGCCACGTCCAAGCGCTTCTTCTTCTCGCGCAAAAAGCGCGTGATCAACGGCGAAGAGATGACCCATCTGATGCAGTACATCCGCAGCAAGCTTCCGAACGAGCTGACCCAGTCCCGCCGGATCATTGCCGAGGAGGAGGGCATCATCGCCGCCGCCAGACAGCAGGAGAAGGAGATCGTGGATTCCGCGCAGAACTACTACAAGTCCACCACGCAGAGCGCCACGGAGGACGCCGACAAGATCATCAAGCGCGCCCAGGATCAGGCGGAAGAGATGGTGGCTGCCCACGCGATCACCCAGGCTGCCCGTGTCCGTGCCGACGAGATCAAGGAAAACTGCCAGAAGGAAATGAGCGCCATCGTCGCGCAGGCCTATCAGGACTGCGAAGACCATAAGCAGCAGGCCAGAGAATGGGCTGCCGGCGCGTCTCAGGGCGCCTACAACTTCATCTGCGATGCGCTCAGCAAGTATCAGAACATCGCGATGACCAACCTCAACCAGATCACCGACGTCTACAAGCAGTTCCAGAGCGGCTATGAAAGCCACATGCAGTCGCTGCAGGCCAATCCGGCTGTGCAGCCCCAGCGTGCCGCGGCTCCGGCAGACGAGGACGAGGACGAATAATCATCGGTTACGAAGCAATTACAGCGGGCTTGTTGTCAATCGAAGCCTTTGTGCCGTTGTACAGACGAACAGTAAAAAACGCTTTCAAAGGGGTCTCCCTTTGAAAGCGTTTTTTGTGGTTGGAGACATGTTCAATAACCGTTGTGTCCTCAGGAATATGTCTCCTTTTTGGTTCCCTTTTTCGCGCAGCTTCGCTGCGCGGGGGGGCGGCGGCGGGACGCCTCGTGCATTCGCACGAGGCGTGCCTGTGCGCTTTCGCGCACAGGGACCGCGCAGCCGGGGCTGCGCGGTCCCGCCGCCGCATTTCGCACGGCACAGCCGTGCGGGAAAAGGGGAGGGAGCCGGTTTGCTTTGCAATACGCCCTGCCGTTTACTTTACGGCGAGATAACCGTAGGTGACGCCGCTTTCGTTGAGCGCGCGCATGGCGGTGTTGTAATGCATGGAGTCTTCGGCCGTCACGGTGAATCCGCCGGCGGTGATGTGAATGTAATCGTTGGAAAGGCCGACCACGGCGCAGTCGGTGAAGTTCAGCAGCGTGTTGTAGTTGCTGTCGAGCTTCACGGCCGGCGCGTTCAGCGCGAACACATAGACCAGCAGCGGCCGGAACCCGAGGGAGATCGTCACCGTGTTCAGCGGGCCGAGCCCGTTGTAGGTGCCGCAGACAAAGGGCGCGGAGATCCGGGCGCGGTCGGCCGGCGAAAGGTGTACGGCCGTGTCGTTCACATGCGTCTTGCAAAGAAAGTCCGCATAGGGCCGGATGATCGTTCCGGAAACATTGAAGGCCGGGCACTGCTCAAACCGGAAATGCAGCTTGCAGGGGATCTTCAGCGCTTTCAGATAATCGTCGATCACGGCGGTGCCGATCTCATAGCTGCCCATCAGACCGGCGTATTCGGCGATCACCCGGTCGAGCACCTGCTCCGCGTAGGCGCAAACGCCGATGGCGCTTTCTCCCGGCGGGGCGTAGCAGTTCATGGAAACGGTGATCTGCGTGCGCTGGCAGCATTCCTCGGTGTCGATGTTTTCGAGATCCACCTTGTCCTGCCCGATCAGAAACGCAAAGTAAAATTTGGTCAGAGGCGCAGGCACGGCGCGGTCGTCAAACGAGAGCAGGGCCTCGCACACCGCGGAATCTTCAATGACCGTGTCGTTCACGAAATTCACGATCCCGTTGATGAGGTTGGTGGTCGTCATATCAGGTCCTCCAATCGTTGTTCTGGTGAACGATCGCCCAGTCGTACAGCGGCGTTTCGCCGAAAAAGACCTTTTCGCAATGGTCCACACAGAAGCTGTCGCCGCCGAATTTGAGCAGCGTTGTGACGCCGTCCACGGCGGTGATGTTCGCCTCGGTCGGGCAGATCAGCACAAACTTGCGCAGGGTGTCATAGCCGATCTCGGTGAGCGTGCCGCTCAGATACATTTTGTTTTTGTATCTGAGCGGCTGCAGAAAGGCTTTGCAGGTGAAGGTGCCCGCCGGCGATTCCACGGTCATGGTGCGGCCGAACTTTTCAAAAAACCGTGTGGTGGGGTTTTCAGGTCGCAGCAGCATAGAACCCTCCGTCCCGCAGAATGGGCGCGGCGGCTGCCAGCGCCTCGTCGCGAAGCTGCTGTTCAAAGCGCAGCTCGGCCTGCAGATTCTTCTGAATGGTGATGTCGCCGGCCTTGTAGCCGGAAAAGCGGTCGCTTTCCGAAAGCAGCAGACTGAACAGCTCGAACCGGGCCAGCGCCGCAGCAAGGCGCAGCAGGCGCAGATCGTCCGGATCCGCCTCTTCGCGCAGGCGCGGCTGCAGCGTGCGCAGCACCCGGCCGCACACGGGCAGCATCTGCTCCGGCGCAAGCGATTCGAACGCGCAGTTCTCTTTCAGAACCGCGCAGATGTCAATGGGTTCGATCAAGAGATCACGCCCTTCCTTAAAGTGTCAGCGCTTTGGATGCGTCCTCGTAGATCTTCGCGAAGCCGTAGGTGGTGGTGATGGCGGCGCGTTCGAGCTGGCGGTCGATCAGCTTGTCGAATTCCGTCAGCACGCCGCCGACCTGCACCTGCTCCAGCGCACATTTGCTGTCCAGACCGATCAGCTTGCCGGAGCTTACGGCGCCGCTCTTCATCAGTTCGGCGCCGAAGGGGGTCACGAGGTTGCCCGTGGCGTGGAAGTTCAGTCCCGCCGCGCCGTCGCGCAGCTCGGAAAGCTTGAGCATGGCGGCCATCATGGAGGGCGAGGCAATGATCGCGTTCAGCGTGAACGGATCAAAGAGATTCCAGAAATCCACAAGGTCGGCGTAGGTGAGGGTGCCGGCTGTCGCAACGCCCGTTTCGGTGATGGCGTTGTCGTTGCCGTCGCCGTTCATGAGCACGCCGATCGCGTCCGCCAGACGGGTCTTGGCGATGTGGGCGCCGATCTGACGCAGCGTGACAGTGAACAGATCCAGACGCTGGAAGCGCAGCGCTTCATAGGACGCGACGAGCATACGGCCGCGCTTGTGCAGCGTGACAAGGTTTTCTTTGGTGGAGACGGATGTTTCGGGAATGGCGGCGCCCTCGGCGACCGGGTTCAGCGTTTTGTCCGCGTCGGACATGTTCGACGTGATGGTGCGGTAATCGAGGCCTTCAATGTCGGTCACGGTCGCAACGAGCTTCGACAGCAGGTCGTTTTCCTCGATCCCCTGCCAGACGGCGCGGCTGATGTATTCCGGAAAGAGCGCTGCGGAATCCGACGTTTTGAAAAACTTTTCGACCATGTCGCTGCCTCTGCCGCTGACGTGGATGTCAAAGCGCTTGAGCTGGCGCTGAAAAGCGTCGAGACCTTCCAGCGGCGTGCCGATGTAGTTTTCGGACGGATCCAGCGTCTCCAGCGCGTCGGTGAACGATTTGCCGGTGGTGTAGAGTCCTTTTTCGAGTTTGATCGTTTCGTAGTTTGCCATAATAAGAAATCCTCCTTAAATCATCATCAAATGCAAAATGCGCGGTTGTTTTGGTTTTCGGTTTTCGGCGCGGTACGGGCGAGCTGCAGCATCGGCGGCAGCGCGGCGTCCGCCTGCGTTTTCAGCGATTTTCGCATCGCCTGCAGCGCTTCGGCGTCCATGGCGCGGCAGATCTTCAAAAACTGCGGCGCGCTGACGTCCGGCAGGGCGAACAGCAGATATTTTTCGATATCGCCCAGCAGCTTTTCGCGGTAGGCTTTTGCGTCGCTTTCGCTTTGTTCCAGCGCGGCGAGCCGCTTTTGCAGCACGCGCACGTCTTCGGCGGAAAGCTGCAGCCCGGTGCGGGCGGTTTTGATGCGTTCCAGCGCGGGTTCGACCGGCGTCGGTTTTCGGAACGCCTTGGTCACGCCGGCGCCCTTTTGGGCGGGAACGGCCACAAAGGACCATTCATAGGCGTCCTGCGGGTCGTCGAGGATCAGGTGGCACACCTGTTCGCCGTAGCGGCTGCCGGGACGGTGGTCGCAGGCGAGGTCGCGGTGCGATTTGCCGCAGATGCTGCAGGTGGCTTTGCCCATGCTGCAGCCGACGGAGACCTCCTTTTTGATCCCGCCGTCGATCTCGTCGATCAGGCTGCGGTTCTGTTCGGTGCGCACCATATACGCTTTGGCGCGCAGCATGGTGTAGGCTTCCCCGACGGTCGTTTTGCGCGTTTTGTCTTCTTCGACCCAGGTCTTGAAGATGCGGGCGGTCTGGCCGCCGGCTTTCTGGTCGTGGTCGAAAATGCCGCTCTTGCCGAGGAACAGTTCCGCGAGCTTGTGCAGCGCCGGCACGGTGAACCGCTCAAAGTCGCGGTCGATCTCGTTGTCGCACAGGGTCACGGAAAACACATAGACCTCGTCTTCGGTCAGGGCGCGGCGGGTAAAGCTGTTGAGAAGCCGCAGCTCTTCTTCTGAAATTCGGCTCATGCGCTCTCTCCTTTCAGTTCATTGAGGATTTTTTGCGTTTGCGCGTTGTAGTATTCGGCGCGGGCCAGCTCGGTGATATCCTGCAGCGTGAGCGCCTCCCATTCGATCCGCACGTCGCTGCCGTAGCCTTCCAGACGCAGAAACACCTGAAAGATGCGGCGCAGCGTCGGATCCAGCAAACGGCGGTAAAAGTCGATCTCGCTGGTGAGGATGTCGGCCTGCTGGGCGCTCATGCGCTCGGTGGAAGACCAGTTCAGCCCCAGCAGGAAGGGCGGCACGCCGAGCTTTGCAACGATCTGTTCCAGAAGCTGGCGCACCGGCACCTGGCTGTCGGGGATCTGGTTGTCGGCGCCGATGGCGCGGATGGAAACGTCGCCTACGGCAACAAAGTCTTTCACGGTGCCGCCGGTCTGCATGGCGTTTTTCCACTGCGCGGCGACCTGCTCCGCCCGCTCTTTGGCGTAGGCCTTGTCCAGCGCGTCGTTCTGCGGCTTGTATGTCACGGCGTAACGCACGTTGCCCAAACGGTCCCAGTTGATGCCGATGGTATTGTAGATCTTCAGCAAAATTTCGCACACAAAGGGCAGACCCTTGAGCAGCGAGGTGCCGTAGACACTGCCCGGCGCGGGATTCAGCACGCTTTTGAGAATGAGCGCGGGATAGGGGACGGGTGTGAGCTTGCCGCCGGCGCCCTGTGTGCAGACCGTCACATCCAGCGGGTTTTCTCCGACGCAAAGCGCAACGTCACGCAGGTCGGCGTTGTAAAGGTGGGTCAGTCGGCCGCCGGTCAGCGCCATTTCGCCCACGGCGGTGCCGTAGGTCAGAAGCTGGTCGAAGAAGGTGCGCACAAAGGCGTGGATGCCGGTCTGCATCCCGCCGACACGCACCTCGTCCATGAAGCGGCGGGCGGCTGCTTCGGCGCGTTCGTCGCTGCAGCAGACCGTGAAGTTGCCGAGCAGACGTTCGATCTTATCCAGCGCCGCGTCAATGATGGGGATCCCTTCGCGCAAACTGCGATACAGCTCCAGCTCGGCCTGCCTGCCCGGGCAACAGCCCTGCAGGGCGGCGAACGGATGGCAGTGGTTCACGCTTTGCGGCACCGCCACGGCTTCCACGCCGGAGGGTGTCGCTTCTTTCTTTTTCTTTGACAAGTGGATACTCCTTTCTTTTGACAGGGTTGGGAGGACTTTTTCGGGTGTTGTTGCGGCGGGACGAACCGTGCGAAGCACGGTTCCGCAGACGCGCAGGAAGGTGTTTTGTTTTTATTGGGAGGTGTTTTTCGCGCGCCTGCACGCGCGGCTGCGCCGCGCGGTCCCGCCGCCTGATCCGCCCGTTCATCGTTCTGCCGCGATCGCAAAGAACGGATCCTCCGGCTGCGAAAGCACGGTCGCGACAAAATAGCGCAGATCGTCCATGGCGTGATCGTGCTCCTTTTTGACCCGGTCGCCGGAAGCGCTCTCGTCCCATTGATAGAGCGAAAACTCGCGCAGGGTGTTGCTGCAGGCGGGGGAGATGCAAACGAGCCCCTGGCGCAGCGCCTCCTGCGTTTTTCGAATGCCGTCGAGCACGTCGTTGCGCGCCTTTTGGACACGGAATCGCCCGTGGCGGCGGATGCATTCCGCGAAGGATGCGGCGGACGGGTCGATGATCACGGCGGCGATGCTGCGGCCGGCGGCGAGGGCTTCGAGATCGGCGTAGTATTCCTCGTCGGTCTTCTGCTTTCCCGCTTTGCGCGCGTCAAAGTAAAACTCGCGTTCGCGGTACCAGACCGTTCCGTGCAGACCCCACAGCCCGATCGACGTCGGGTTGACGGTGCCGTAATCGCAGGAGAGATAGCTGCAGCTTGCGCTCGTGGCGGGAACCTCTTTGGTGTAATCGCCGTTTGCCGCTTCGGGGTAGACCAGTCCTCCGGCCGCGACCCAGTTGCCGAGCACGAACCGCTCATAGAACGCGCCGGAGTAGAGCGAGGCATAGCGTTCGATCACGCGCGGAGAGAGCGCCGGGTTGTCCTCCATGCGGAAATGCAGATGCAGCACATGCTTTTCTTCGGCCTTCTGGATCCATTCGGTGTAGAACCAGTGCAGGGGGTGCTCCGGGTTGCAGTTGAACCAGAATTTTGCGCCCTCCGGCGAACAGCGGGCCAGCGCCTGTTCCACGAACGAGCGCGGCATGAGCGCCACCTCGTCGAACAAAACGCCGTGCAGGGTCATGCCCTGGATCAGCGCGGCGGAGGATTCGTCCCGCCCGCCGAAGAGATAGAACCGGTTGTTTCTGCCGCCGAAGGAGATGTCGACGAAGCTGCGTGAGAGCACGTCGCGGCAATCGAATCCCAGCGCACGCAGGTTTTCCAAAAGGCCGGTGACGATGTTCCGCCGCAGGGAGGTCACGGTTTTTCCGCAAAGGGCGAAGGCGGCGCCGTCAAAACGATAGAACGCCCAGGCGACAAAGGACAGAGACATGCAGGTCGTTTTGCCCGATCTGACAGCCCCGTCGCAGATCAGGCCGTCCAGAGCGCTTGTGGGCGCTCTGTCGTGCCACCAGGTCAGCACCTTGCGCTGCTTCTCGGAAAAGGACGTGAACTCAAGCGCCATCGCTGTTGCGCTCCGTTCGTTCCGCCGCCCCGCCCAGCGCGGCAAAAAACGCGGCCGTTCGCTCGTCCGGCGTGCGCCCCGCCATCTGCTCCAGCCGTTCGAGGGCCTTGAGCCGGTCAAAGAATTTGATCTCCAGCCCGCCGCCCTTCGGCCTTTTCAGCTCCGAGACGAGGAAGAGATCCAGCGCCTCCGGGTCGGGCAGTGCGTCGTCGCTTTGCAGCAGCCGCACCGCGTCGCTCACACAGCCGAAGGCCAGCCGCCGGTAGCCGGCCAGCACTTCGGCCCGACATTCGGCGGTTTCCCTGTCGAGCTTTTCGATGCAGCGCTGCACATCCTTGCGCCGCAGCAGCCGCAGCCCCGCGCGTTCCGGGTTCCGGTAGCCGCATTTTGCAGCCGCCTCCCGCCCGGAACGGCAAAGCCGGTAGTAGGCGCAGAACAGCGCTTCTCTGTCCGAAAGTTCTTTTGCCAATGGTCATCATCCTTTCTGCGTTTGGCATGGTGGAAAAAAGTCCTCCCATAATAAGGCCGGAAACGCGATTTTGTCGCGCAAAACACGCGACAAACGGCAATTTCTTAATAATTTTTAATAAAATCGAGACACGAAAAACAAGGTTCCAAACGGAAGAATCAGACGCAGCGCGACTTTTGCCGACGAAGCAGCAATTTTCACAAAAAAGCGTTGGAAACTTTGGCTTGCAGGGGCTTGCAAAGCTTGCGCAAAATGTGTTAAAATGATAATGACTAAAAATCTCTGAGAAAGGGGATATTTTCGTGAATACAAAAACAAAATCCAATCTCAAACGCACCCTTGCCGTCTTTTTGACGCTGCTGATGCTCATGACTTCATGGGTGTTCGTCGCGCCGTCTGCGGCGGCGGAAGGGGAGCCGACATTGGTGGGGCGGTATTTCTCCACCGACAATATCTGGTTTGACGCTTCAAAAGGCGAAAACGGCGTGCAGTGGCAGTTCGGCGACTATCCGGCATACAGTTCAAAGCTCGGCATGACCTACTTTAACGGTATGTATGTGCGTCTGGATCATGCCAACCAGTTTTCTGGGGTTAACCGCGACACCGGTTTGACTTTTGCGTTTAATTATCGTCCGAATTTTACCGGCGATCACCGTCACATTCTTTCCCTTGGTCAGAATGCTTACGGCGGAAGTCCGAAAAATCACCTCTATATTTCCGGTACAACGTCTTGGAACAGTGAAGGTGCATTTCCGCAGGTTGGTTGGGTCGATGGTACAGGAACAGACGGAACCGAACTGATCAAAGCGCACCCTGTGGGTGTGACGCCGGAGCTCGGAAAGGAGTATAACATCGTAATTACCATCGGCAAGGATGACGGCGTGACCTTCTATGTGGACGGTGAAAAGAAAACGACTGCCTACACGGGAAGCAACAAGGATGACCAGATAGGCAATATTTGCTCATTTCTGGATGAAGTGAGCACTTACGGAGAAAACTACATCGGCTGCTCCCGCTGGACAAGCGACGCAAAACTTGAAGGCTATTTGAGCGACGTGCGCATTTATGCCGGTGCAATGACCGAAGAACAGGTCTATCCCATGATCTCCGATATGGTTGGCACGATCAACCTGACCGCGCCCGTCTTCAGTGCAGTTGCTTACCACACGGTCAACGAAGCGACCGGCGCTTACAGCAACCTTGTTTATGCGCCGTACGACGATACTGCATTTACCGGTGGCGATACCGATGGGTATAAAGAGGTCGGCGCAATGCTCTTCAAAGTGATTACACCGCGCAAAATTGTCATGGCCTATGACGGTGTGAATGATGTTTATTCTCCGATCGAGCTTGAGACAAAGAAACACGACAAGGCAGCTGTCAGCAATCAAAGGTTAAAATATGTTGCTTCAGACACAGCCAGGTTGCCTTTGGCGCAGTATTGGTACGGTTATCAGAACGGCGGCGGAGATAATTATAAGATTTGGGCCGGTCCGCAAACCGGAAACTGGTTCTCTCAAGTTGCCGACGGCGCTTGGGATCTTGGACAGGATAATACTAATACACCCAGATTTTGGTGGAACAAACTGCAGTACACCGGTTCCGGCGATACAATTGCATATTATGAACAGTATCAGAACATCACGTTTTCCGCCTGTTCACCTTATGAAAACTGGGGCAACCACGAACCGGTTGATACATTGAATTCTGAATCCAATTACTATGTTCTCAACTACGCCCCGGTTTATAGTGTCCTTTCCGCTGCGAGCACCTTCAACAGTACCGAGCTCAGCACCAATGCGTGGAAGTACACTGACCAGTCTCTTGCAAAGGCAAGACTTGCCATGCGCCGCCTGACGCTGTGCAACCCGAACCTGTATGATTACAACGACGCTTCCGCCGGTAGAGGCGTAGACGCTTCTGTCAAACTCAGCGCTGCAGCCATCAAGCAGGCGATTGCGAATTACAACGCGATCAACCTCATCAAAAAGACCGGCACGGTCTATTGGAATAACTGGAACGGCAACAACCTCGAGACCGATCCTGCCGTGAATTACGGCGACGTTCCGACCTATGACGGCGCGCAACCGCAGAGAACCGCGGGCAAGGATTACTATTATACCTTTAACGAGTGGACGCCGACACCCACAGCGGTGACCGAGGAAGAGACCACCTATACGGCGGATTTTGACGCCCACGAGCAGTCCTACACCGCGACCGTCACCGACGACGGCTCCATCGGCAACCTCGTTTCCGGTGTGACCGTCACCTACGATACAGACTACACCTTCACGCCCGAAATGGCGGTCGGCAAGAGCCTCATGAAGGTTGACACTGCAACAGTAACCATCGACGGCGCTTCCGCGACGGCGGGCACGGATTACTCTCTCGACGCCGAGACCGGCGCAGTGACCGTCTTCGGCGCAAAGATCCTCGGCGACGTCACGATCGCTTACACCACCGTGCCGAAGACCTTCTCCGTGACGGTGAACGGCGCGAACCTCCAGCAGCCTTCCGGCGGCTATGCCGACGCGACGGCCTACGTCGCCTACGAAGCGCGCCTGACCCCCGCCGCGAACCACAAGATCACCGGCATCTCCTCCGTGACCGTGAACGGCGCGAACTTCACCTCTTTCGGCTACAATGCGGGCACGAAGACCGTGACCATCCCCGCCGCGAACGTGACCGGCGACATCGTGATCAATGTCACGACCGCTGCGGAAAGCTACGATCTGACCTTCGGCGGCGAGGTTTCCAACGAAGGCGTTGAAAACGGCGTCACCTACGGCGAAAACTGTGTCCAGACTTTGACGGCGCTTCCCGGCTATTACATCAACGGCGTGAGCGTGAAGATCGGCGCCAACGACTACCCCGACTTCTCCCTGTCCTCCAACGTTTTCCCGGCGCAGAGCGTGACCGTGACCGTTCCCGGCGCAGACATCACCGACGATGTGAAAATCATCGCCGACACCGGCAACTCCTATGCGGTTGCCATCTCCGGCACGAATGTTGCTGCCGCCACCGACACCGCATATTACAGCACCGAGGACGATTACACCTCGGTCGCCATCACGGCTGATACGCATTACCACATCACCGGCATCCAGAGCGTGACCGTCGGCGGCGCAGCCACCGCCTATACGTTTGATGCCGACGCAAAGACCGTGACCATCTCCGGCACGGCCATCACCGGCGCGGTGGAGATCGTTGCCACTGCCGCCATCGACACCTACACCGTCACCTTCAAGAACGGCAGCACCGTCCTCGGCACACCGCTGACCCTCGGCTGGGATTCCCCCGTGGCGTACAGCGGCGCGGAGCCGACCAGGGACAGCACCGCGCAGTACAGCTACGCGTTTAACGGCTGGACGGTGGAGGGCACCGAAACCTTCATCGGCAAAGACGACCCGCTGCCCAACGCCACGGCGGATGTGACCTATGTCGCGTCCTTTGCGTCCACCGTGCGTTCCTACACCGTCACCTTCAAGAACGGCGACACCGTGCTCGGCACACCGCAGACCCTTACCTACGGTTCCCCCGTGGCGTACAGCGGCGCAGAGCCGACCAAGGCGGCCGACGCCCAGTACACCTACACCTTTGACGGCTGGAACGACGGCACGAACGATTACGGCAAAGACGACACGCTGCCGACCGTTTCCGGCACCGTGACCTACACGGCGAAGTTTGCGCCGACCCTGAACAAATACAAGATCACCTTCCTTGCCGAAGACGGCGTGACCGTGCTCAAGGTCAGCGCGGACGACCCGAACGATTACCGTGAATATGACTACGGCACTGCCGCGGCGAACATCGCTGTGCCCACCGTGCCCGAAAAGGCTGCCACGGCGCAGTACACCTACACCTTCGGCGGCTGGGATCCCGCCCTTGCCGACGTGGCGGATGACGCGACCTACACTGTGACCTACACGGCGAACCTTCGCTCCTACACCGTCACCTTCAAGAACGGCGAGACCGTTCTTGGCACACCGCAGACCCTTGCCTACGGTTCTCCCGTGGCCTACAGCGGCGCAGAGCCGACCAAGGCGGCCGACGCCCGGTACACCTACACCTTCAGCGGCTGGAACGACGGAACGACCGATTACGGCAAGAACGACACGCTGCCGACCGTTTCCGGCACCGTGACCTACACGGCAACCTACACGGAAACCCCGCAGACCTATACCGCATCTGTCATTGGCGCCAACATCACGGCCGTCAACAATACCGCCACCTACGGCACGCCCTATGAAGCGGCGATCACCGCCGCGTCCGGCTACCATGTCCACGGCCTCGAATACGTGAAGGTCGGCGACACGACGCTGGCGGAAGGCGACTACACCTTCGTGAACGGCACGGTGACCATCCCCGGCGCCGCAGTTCTCGGCAACATCGAGATCAAGGCGGTCGCCGCGATGAACGCCTACACCATCACCTGGGTGCTCCACGGTGCCAGCGTTGAAACCTCGGCCGAAGACGGCGAAGTTCCGTCTTACACCGTCGCGCCCTACACCGAGAACGGCCACGTCTACAAGTTCTCCGCATGGGATACCACGCCTGTTGCCGCCACCGGCAACGCTACCTACACGGCGAACTATGCGCTCGACAAAGACGACGAAGCGAACGTCCACGACTGGCTGTCCGCAACCTATGTTCCCACCGAGGCCGACGGCGTCATCTCCAAGGTGACCGCCAGCAAGACCTGCGACTTCTGCGGCAAGATCCTCACCGAGGAAGCCACCGTGGGCAACGGCCTGACGAGCGTAGTTACAAAGGAAGCGACCTGCAAGGCCGCGGGCGAAACCACTTATACCGCGACGTTCAGCGACGCGTTTGCAACGCAGACCTATGTCCGCGCGAACATCGCGATCGACGAAAATGCCCATACCTACGATTATACAAACATCACCTACGCCTGGGCTGAAAAGGAAGGCGGCTACGATTACGTCGCGACGATCCCCTGCGCAAACGACGAATCCCATACTCCGCTGACCGTGAACGCGACGGTGGAAGTCACGTCCGTGACGGCCGATTGCTCCACCAAGGCGAGCACGACCTACACCGCCACCTTCGAAGACGCGCGTCTGACCGGCGACGTCAAGACCGTTGAGGGCGACTTTGACCTGACGAAACACACCTACAACAACGCCGACGCCTCCTTCGCCTGGGTGAAGCCGGAAGGCCAGGATTGGCAATACATTGCAACGATCCCCTGCGCCAAGAATTCCGAACATGACGCGAAGGTTGTGGTGGCGAATGTCACCGTCAGCACCGCCGACGCGAACTGCACGACCCCGGGCGACACGACCTATACCGCCACGGGCTTCCCGGCGGAAAGCGGCCTGAGCCTGCCGGCGGGCTATGAAAACAAAGTGGTCAGCGGCGAAACGAACGGCAACCACGACTGGAATTACAACGACCCGATTATCACCGCTCCCGTCAAGGATGGCGAGGTCTGGGGCGACGGCTCCGTGGTCTACGCCTGCACCCGCAACGCCGAGCACAAGACCGAGGCGCTGGCGGTTGCCAGAGCGAATTACGGCGCCTATGACGCCGAGATCGAAAAAGTGGAAGGCTTCCTTTCCGGCAACGATCTGAACGGCACCGTGCGCGCAGCGCTGCAGTCGATCCTCGACACGCCGCTGCAGCAGAATCTTGTGACGCTCAAGGACGGCGTGAACTACGACGGCCACACGGCCTTCGATCAGCAGTCCACTGTGGACGCAGCGGTCGCGAATATGCGCCTTGCGCTCGCCGATGTGCTCGACGAATACGCAACGCCGGACGGCGAGGGCGGCTACACCTTCAACGAAAATGCGCTGCAGACCTATTCCGTCGTCTTCACCGATAACCTCGGCGGCTCTGACACGGTGGAACAGCCCGCAGGCAAGGATTGGTACATTGTCAAAGAGGGCTACAAGCTCGTCGGCATCACCGCCGAGCACGGAACGGCTGATCTCGCCAACGCGAAGTACACCTTCACCAACAGCGCGGACACCGTTACGCTGACCTTCGCGGTGGATGTGGACGCGGTTCTTGCCGCAGCCGGCATCATCGTTGAAAACCAGACCAACTACGACAACAACGAGGGCTTCCTCGACCGCCTGCAGGCTGCCTACGGCGAACTGACTTCGATCCAGAACGATCCCGAACAGAACGCCAGAGCGGCCGAGCTCAAGCAGACCTTGCTTGATTTGATCGACGAGAGCCACGACCACAAGAAGGACGGCGCTTCCTGCACCGTGACCTTCATCTACGGCAAGAACGACGATGTGCCCGCGATCATCAACACGACCGTCGGCGCAACCGTGACGGCCCCGAGCGCACACGAGACCTCCTACACCAGTGCAGGCTTCTCCTATCCGGTTGCCTACTGGGTGGACGCCGAGAACAACAGGTACACCACCTCCTTCCCCGCGGCCACGGACGGTGCTGTCTACCACGCGGTCTATACGCTCTATGATCTCATTGACGATCTTGCGGCCATCCGCGCGGCGAGAGAAAGAGAAAACGTGATCGGCGGAGCCGACATCGCCGCGATGGAGGACATCCTTTCCCAGATCAACACCCTCTTTGCCGACCACGGCGTGACCGTGAGCGAATACCGCACGGTGCAGGCGAATGCGGTCGATCGGGAGACCGAAGAAGGCCAGGCCTTCATCACCGCGCTGCACACTCTGATCGGTCAGTTCCAGTCTGTTTCCGAAAGCGCCGAGGCGGTCTGCGAAGGCCACCAGTATGATTACTACGATCAGAAGGTTCCCTCCTGCACGGAGCCGGGCTACACCGCCTACAAGGTCTGCCGTATCTGCCGCACGAAGGTCGGCGGAACGGAAATCCCGGCCACGGGTCACAGCGCCCACTATGACCGCGATGCGGTCCGTTCCGGCGCTCTCGGCGACGGCACCTGCACCTGGGATACCTACACCTGCAACAACGGCTGCGGCGACTTCTATCTGATTCCGGTCTACATTGCCCGTTATTCTGACGGCTCCACGATTGCCGGCGCAACCGTGACCCTGTTTGCCGACGGCCACAACATCTCCGTGGTCACCGACGCAAGCGGCAGAGCGAACTTCCGCGGCCTTGTGGCGCCGGGACAGCTCAGGGAAGGCGAATATGCCCTGACCGTTTCCATCGGCGAAACCGCCAAGACCGGAACGATGTATGTCCACAACGGCCGTGTCACGATATCCATCGCACGCATTGATAATCCGGGTTCCTCCGGCGGCGGCGAAGGCGAAGGCGGCGGCTCCGAAGAATTCCGCTGCCCGATGTGCGGCGCCTATGAGGAGCTGCGCACGATGCCGGTGGTCGGCTGGTTCGTTGCCATCGTCCACTTCTTCGTCCACATGGCATACCGTATCATCAATGCTTCGACCGCTTTCAGCGGAAAGTGGACCGGTGACTTCTCATTCTGATTTTTGCAAACCGAAAAAGCTGGGTGCGCATTCCCCGGAATGCGCACCTGTAAATTTCAAGTAATCACTGGTTGAATCAGCGATTACCAAGGAGAGATTTCCATGAAACTCACAGCTATGCTGCTGACGATCCTGCTGCTGTTTTCGCTGGCAGTTCCGGCGTTTGCAGCGCCTGCTGTCGGTACCGATGTGCCGATCATTCACATTTTCGGCCAGGGCTCTCCGATCCTCAACAGCGAAGGAGAAAATGTTTACACCATCACGATGCCGGAGGAGGGGGTTGCAAACGTCCTCAAGGGCCTTGTTCCGGAGTTTATTGACGCCATGAAGCTCAAGCCGGACGATGCGTGGGATTTTTATTATCGCCGCGTGCGTGATGTTGTCCTGCTGTGCTTCGGCCCGTTTTTTCTGGATAAAAACGGAGAAGCTTCCGACGGTACCCACATCGACTGGACATGGAATCACGGCAATTTGCCGAACTCTAAGGGAGCGGACGGCTACAGCTTCGATGCTTATCCGTTTTTCTTTGACTGGCGGCTCGATCCCTTCGACAGTGCCGACAGCCTGAAGGATTATATAGACGATGTGAAAAAGGCGACCGACAGCGACAAGGTCAACATCTGCGCCCGCTGCGAAGCCGCAAATGTACTGCTGGCTTATTTCGCGAAGTACGGGTACGATAATCTGAATTGTGTGGAGTTTCTGGCCTCCGCCGGCCGGGGCATTGATGCGGTCAGCGCACTGTTCAGCGGAAAAATCAGCATTGATGCAGACGGATTGGTTCGTTATCGCGAACAGAAGCTTGCCATCGAAGACGACCTGACGCGGGAGCTTGTGGAATCCCTTGTGGTTTTGTCCGGGGACGCAATGCTGCTGGACGTTGCCGCGTTTTCGCTGGATGTGTTCAATCTGGTGCTGGTCAACGACAAGGTGATCGCACCCATCGTGCTTGAAACCTACGGCACCATGCCCGGTATCTGGGCGATGGTGGACAAGGAGGATTACAAAGCTGCACGGCGGAATCTGTTTGGCGGAAAAGAGACAGAGTATGCCAATCTTCTGGAAAAGCTGGACAAGTATGACCGCGAAGTGCGCCAACGCGCAGATGAGCTGGTCGCCGACGCAAAGGCGGCCGGAGTCAAAGTGGCTGTTTTTGCAAAATACGGCGACTTTCAGGGGATCCCGATCGGCAAGCATGCCGACAGCATCGGCGACGATTCTGTCAATGTGACGGACGCTTCCTTCGGCGCAACTGCGGCACGCTACGGAAAAACGCTGAAGGAGGACGCGCTGAAAAAGGCCTTCGAAAACGGCACGGCGAAATATATTTCACCGGATAAAATGATTGACGCATCCACCTGTGTTGTTCCAGATACGACGTGGTTTATCTGGGGCAGTGTACACAAGGATTTTCCAAGCTATCTTTTCAGTGCCTTGAAGCGGTTCTTTGACCGCAACGGAGACCTGACTGTTTTTGACGATGCGGATTTTCCGCAGTATCTGATCGCCCAGCCCGACGAGCATGATCCGCAAAGCGGAACACTGGCGCCGATGTCAGAGGAAAGCGCACCGACGATCAAAGCGAAGGAGCACAATCTTCGAAACACAAACTGGAAGGAGATCGGCTTGCGGTTGCTGAAAGCGCTTTGGAACTTCCTTTTGCGCTGGCTCGAAAAACAGTAAAACAAGGCGGTTCCTGCATTGCACGAATCCCTGAAAGCGAAAGCAACAAAGAAAGGTGCTGCCCGGCCGGACGCCGTTGCAGCACCTTTCTTTGCGCACGGCTGCGCCGTGCGCAAATCCCGGCGGCGAAACCGCGCAGCGAAGCTGCGCGTACCCGGAGCGCAGGCGCTCCGGGTTGCGGCGCGCTGCAGCGCGCCGCGTTTCGCCGCCGGCTCCGCCGAGGCCCGCGATGTCGCGGGCCTCGGCGGGAAAGCTCACAAAAAAGGAAACGCGCCCGAGCTTTTGATCCAGGCGCGTTTTCGTTTTCTGTGTTTACACTTCGGGGATGCCGTATTTTTCGATCACATAGTCCAGATCCTTGTCGCCGCGGCCGGAAAGATTGATAAGCACCGCCCCGTTTTCCATCCGCTTTGCCAGCTTCATGGCAAAGGCGACGGCGTGGGAGCTTTCAATGGCCGGGATGATGCCCTCCAGACGCGAGAGCTTGTAAAAGGCGTCGATGGTTTCATTGTCGTCGATCACGTCGTATTTCACGCGGCCGATATCGCGCAAAAAGGCGTGTTCCGGGCCGGAGGAGGGATAATCCAGACCGCTGGCGATGGAATAGACGGGAGCCGGCTCGCCGTTTCTATCTTTGAGCATGATGCTGTTGAACCCGTGCATCACGCCTTCGGTGCCGAACTTGAGGCTGGCGGCGTGGTCGCCGAGAGACGCGCCGCGGCCGAGGGGTTCCACGCCGAAGATGCCCACGGGATCGTTAAGAAAGCCGGCGAACAGGCCCGCAGCGTTGCTGCCGCCGCCGACGCAGGCGACGATGGCGTTCGGCAGATGGCCGGTCATGTCAAGGAATTGTTCCCGCGCCTCAATGCCGACTACGCTTTGAAAATCGCGCACCATCATCGGGAAGGGGTGGGGGCCGAGAACGGAGCCGATGCAGTAGATCGCGTCGTTGTATTCCCTGCTGTAAGCCTCAAAGGCGGCGTCCACAGCTTCCTTGAGGGTTTGCAGACCGTGGGTGACTTCCACAACGCGCGCACCCAGCACCTTCATGCGCGCAACATTCGGCGCCTGCTTTTTGATATCCACGGCGCCCATGTAGATGTCGCATTCCAGACCGAAGTATGCCGCCGCCGTGGCGAGGGCAACGCCGTGCTGACCTGCGCCGGTCTCGGCAATGACCTTTTTCTTGCCCATGTATTTGGCGAGCAGAGCCTCGCCCATGCAGTGATTGAGCTTGTGTGCGCCGGAATGGTTCAGGTCTTCACGCTTGGCATAGAGCTGCACGCGGCCGCCCAGCGCGTCGGAAAGGCGTTCGAGATGGGAGATCGGTGTCGGTCTGCCCTGGAATTCCGTGCGGATGCGGCGCAGTTCCGCAATGAACTTGCGAGACTGGCAGATCGCATAGTAGGCCTGCGTGATCTCGGCCATTGCGGCTTTGAGCTTGTCGTCCACAAAAACGCCGCCGTATCTGCCGAAATAGCCGTCCTTGTCGGGATAGTGATTGAAATAGGTGTCAAAATCAATGTTGTTGAAAATCATGTACGTTCCCCTCTCTCTCAAGTTGTTTCATTATAGCGTGTTGTTTCTCGTTTGTCAACTGTCGGACAGGCCGTTGACCATTCTCTGTACCAGCGCTTCGCCGTTCTCTTTGAGCCAGCCGTTCCATGTGTCATAGTCCGGCATGACGCGGCGGACTTCCTGGTAAAAGGCGGGGGAGTGGTTCATCTCCTTGCGGTGACAAAGCTCGTGCACGATCACGCTGTCGAGCACCTGCGGCGGCGCGAGCATCAGCAAGCAGTTGAAATTGAGGTTCCCCTTTGCTGTGCAGCTTCCCCATTTGGAACGCTGGTTGCGGATGGTGATCCGCCCGTAGGTCACGCCGATCTGCCGCGCAAAGAATGCGACCCGTGCCGGTATGACTGCGCAGGCCTTTTCTCCCAGCACACGGATGTCCTCTGCCGTCAGCGGCGGCAGCGCGTCGGCTGCGCTTTGCGCTTTCAGGTTCTTTTCGATCCAGTCGCTGTGCTTTTCCAGCAGCGCGTCGATCTGCTGCTTTGTCGCGCGGCGCGGCGCCCGCAGGATCACTTTGCCTTCTCTGATCTGCAGGGCGAAGGTTTTGCGGTCGCTGCGGATCACTTCGATCGTCGGTTTCTCCATGCGCGTTCCTCCTGTGCGGTGTCGGGTGAGTCGGAATACAAGTATAACAGAAAAAAGACGGTTTTGCAAGAAGCGGGGACTTGAATTGTGCACGGGGACTTGAATTGTGCGCGGGAATCTGCTAAAATATGGTATCATTCTCAAAATGCATAGGAGCGAACATTTCGATCATGGAAGCTTTGAATCTGGAACTGATCCTGAACAGCCTCTTGCTGGGCGTCGGTCTTGCGATGGATGCGTTTTCCGTTTCTCTTGTGGCGGGTCTTTCCGAACCGCAGATGCGGCGGCGAAAGAGCGTCGCGGTGGCGGGTACTTTCGCTCTGTTTCAGGGTGTGATGCCGCTTCTGGGCTGGCTGGCCGTGCACACGGTGCTGGAGTTGTTTGGCGTTTTGGAACAGTTCATTCCGTGGATCGCGCTCCTCCTGCTAGTGTTCCTCGGCGTCAAAATGCTGCTGGAAGCGAAAAAAAGCAGGCAAAGCGAAGCGCCGGCGGCCGTGCTGACTTTTGGGGCGCTGCTGCTGCAGGGCGTGGCAACGTCCATCGACGCGCTGTCCGTGGGCTTTACCATCGAGCATTATCTGTTTTTCGCGGCGCTGACGGCCGCCCTGCTGATCGCTGCGGTCACGTTTGTGATCTGTCTGCTGGGCGTGTTCCTCGGCAAACGCTTCGGCACCCGCTTTTCGGGCGGCGCAAACATCCTCGGCGGCGTGATCCTCATCGCCATCGGACTGGAAATCTTCATCAAGGGCGTGTTCTTCTCTTGACATTATATCAATATTATGATATAATTTGCATATAATAATCAGGGAGGGATGGATATGCCATCAATTCGACCGAGTGCAGACCTGCGCAACAACTACAACGAGATCTCCGAATTCTGCCATCAAAGCGCACAGCCGGTGTTCATCACCAAAAACGGCAGAGGCGACCTTGCCGTGATGAGCATCGAAAGCTATGAAGAACTCTGCAGCAGAATGGAGTTGTACCTTGCTTTGAGCGATGGACTTGAGGATTTGAGAAATGGCAGGACAAGGCCGGCAGAAGACATCCTCAATGAATTGAGGAAAGAGCTTGATGAAGGTATATAAAGGATGTATAAAGTTAGATTTGCGCAGAGAGCGGAACGTGATTTGCGAGAAGCAACGAATTACATTGCAAATCATTTGTTGAATCCGACGGCAGCTTACCGTTTGGTGGATTCAACACAAAAGGCGGTGGATTCGCTTAGCGTTTTTCCAAAACGGAACCCCTTGGTTCGAGAACCTTTGATTGCATCACATGGAATTCGCTGGACACAGGTGCAGCAGTATATGCTTTTTTATACTGTGGAAGAAAGCGAAAAAACTGTTGTTGTTCTTCATTTCCTTTCGGCAAGGCAGAACTGGAAAGACATCGATTTTTCAGAGGACACCTTTTTCCCCCGCTCTTGACAAACCCGGAAAAAACGCATATAATATCAACAGACAATCAAACAGGCTGTGACGAAGAAGAGTAAGCGTCTTCCCTTTGCCAAAGAGAGAGGTGCGTTGGTGAGAGCACCTTGCAAACGGACGCCGAAGTGCGCTTCTGAGCCGCTGCGGGGAACAGGACAGTATCCGCAGCCGTTTCCGGCGTTAACGGAACAGCAGCCGCCGATCCCATCAGATTCGTGGATCAGCAGTTGCTCGAGTGAGAAATCAGAGTGGAACCGCGTGTTTACGACTACGCCTCTGTTGCTTCGGCAGCAGGGGTCTCTTTTTTTGGAGGCGTTTATGTTTGACCGTTTGAGAGAAGACCTGCAATGCATCAAGGACCGCGACCCGGCGGCGCGCAGCAGTCTGGAGATCATCTTTTTATATCCGGGCTTCAAGGCGGTGCGCATGTACCGCCGCGCCCACTGGTTCTATGTTCGCCGGATGTTCTTTCTGGCGCGGCTGATCTCCCAGCGCTGCGTGCGCAAAACGAACATCGAGATCCACCCCGGCGCGCAGATCGGCCGCCGTTTCTTCATCGACCACGGCACGGGCGTTGTGATCGGCGAAACGGCCGTGATCGGCGACGACGTGATTCTCTATCAGGGCGTGACCCTCGGCGGCACAGGCAAGGACCACGGCAAGCGCCACCCGACCATCGGCAACAACGTGCTCATCGGCGCCGGCGCCAAAGTCCTCGGCCCGTTCACCATCGGCGAAAATTCCAACATCGCGGCCGGTTCCGTGGTGCTCAAGGAGATCCCGCCGAACTCCACCGCCGTCGGCTCGCCCGCACGGGTGGTCAAACAGGACGGCGTGCGTGTGGACCGTCTCGACCAGATCCACGTCTCGGACCCCGTGGCGCAGGCCATCGGCGGGCTGTATCAGCGTGTGGAAGAGCTGGAAAAAGAACTTGCCGAAACGAAGGGCGAGGTCGCGGAGCTTCCGAAGCACACCGGCGAGCCCTGGAGCGACAGCAATTTCTGGATTATCTAACCCTGTATTTTAAACGACTGACTGAAAGGACAGAATACTTATGAAAATTTTCAATACCCTGACCCGCCAAAAGGAAGACCTCGTCCCGCTCAAAGAGGGCGAATACAAAATCTACGCCTGCGGCCCCACGGTCTATAACTTCATCCACATCGGCAATGCGCGTCCGCTGTGCGTGTTCGATGTTTTGCGCCGCTACCTTGAATATCGCGGCAACAAGGTGACCTTCGTGCAGAATTTCACCGACATCGACGACAAGATCATCCGCCGCGCCAACGAGGAGGGCGTCAGCTATAAGGACATCTCCGAAAAATACATCGAGGAATTCTGGACCGACGCCCACGGCATGAACGTCCGCGACGCCTCCTTCCATCCGAAGGCCACCGAGAACATGGACGAGATCATCGCCATCGTGCAGACGCTGGTGGACAAGGGCTTTGCCTACGAGGTGGACGGCGACGTCTATTTCAGCCCGAAGAAGTTCCCCGAATACGGCAAGCTCTCCCACCAACCGCTGGAAGACCTGGAAGCCGGTGCGCGCATCAACATCGGCGAAGTGAAAAAAGACCCGATGGATTTCGCGCTGTGGAAGAGCGCCAAGCCCGGCGAGCCCTACTGGGACTCTCCCTGGGGCCACGGCAGACCCGGCTGGCACATCGAATGCTCGGCCATGGTGCGCCGCCTGCTGGGGATCACCATCGACATCCACTGTGGCGGCCAGGATCTGATCTTTCCCCATCACGAAAACGAGATCGCCCAGAGCGAATGCTGCAACGGCGCGCCCTTCTCCCGCTACTGGATGCACAACGGCTTCATCACCGTGGACAAGGTGAAGATGAGCAAATCGCTCGGCAATTTCTTCACGGTGCGCGACGTGGCCGAACAGTTCGGCTATGAACCCATCCGCTTTTTGATGATCTCCTGCCAGTACCGCAGCCCCATCAACTACAGCTACGACGCCATCGAGCAGTGCAAGGCGTCGCTGGAGCGTATGTACACCTGCCGCGACAATCTCGACTTTGCCCTGCAGAACGCGACCGACGCGGCAGGGGAGCAGGACGCCGAGATCATCGCCCTGCTCGACAGCCGCCGCAAGGCCTTCATCGACGCGATGGAGGACGACCTCAACACCGCCGACGCCATCGGCAGCGTGTTCGAACTGGTGCGCGACATCAACACGAACGTCAATGAGGGCGTGCAGAGCAAAGCGCTCGTGGAGTATGCCATTCAGGTGCTTGACGAACTGACCGGCGTGCTGGGCCTGCTGTATAACCGCAAAAAGAAGGACGACCTTGACAGCGAGATCGAAGCGCTGATCGAACAGCGTACCGCTGCCCGCAAGGCGCGCAACTGGGCTGAGGCCGACCGCATCCGCGACGAGCTCAAGGCAAGAGGCATCGTGCTGGAGGATACGCCGCAGGGCGTCAAGTGGAGCCGGGTTTAATTGATAATTGAAAGTTGAAAATTGAAAATTAATATGAATTTGTTCTTTCTCATCCGCAGAGCGAAGCTGTTGTTTTACATGCGGAAAAAGCTCATCTCTTCAAAAGAAGACTATTTTGCGTTTCTGAAAAAGTGTGCTGAGGAATATAAGCCGCAGACTCTTGTTGTAAAAGATGCAACGGCAGAAATCGACGCTGATTGTAATGTGCTCTTTTGCAAGATCGATGCGCACCGTGATTTGGCCGAACGGTTTGGATTCCCGTTTTCATCGGAGCGCTCGGACAAAGAAAACGCTTTGGCAATCATGCGGCATCTGACGGAGCACACCCACTATTGCGGCTATACGAAAAACATTCTGCCGGATGACGGCGCCGAGATTCTTCAAAACTCTTTCAATCTTCCCTTTGAAAAAGCGCTGAACTGCAGATCGAAAGCAATCGCGTTGACAGATGTTCTGAATGCCGTCGGAATCAAAGCTCTGCCAGTGTGCGCGACGGCGGAAAGCGGCTGCCATTTTCTTGTGCATGTCTGGCTCAAAGAAGAAAACCGGTTCATTGTTTTGGATCCTTCGTTCAACTGTTCTTTCCATGATGAATCCGGCAAAGCGTTATCTGTCTTTGCGCTGAGAGACAGCATCATTCAGCACAGAACCGTAAGGATCGACGGCTATGCTTTTCTCGGAACGGATGCGTTCAAAGATTACTATTTTTCTGCTTTCGTCAGTGATGTTTTGGAAAACATCGCAACCTGGAAAACCAACCAACGCGGCAAAAAAGAAATGTCAAAAGTTTGCGGCGCAGCATTTCACACGCGCGTTCCGCGCACGTTATAGTCTATCCTTTCCACTTATAAATTGAATCAACATCTGATGATCTTTTGACGCATCGCGCACAGCGCGGCGTCCCTCAATTCCGAATTCCGCATTCCGAATTCCGAATTGAATTCGAAAAGGAGTTGACCGATTTGACCGACAACCTCACCGCTCCCATCGGCGTCTTCGATTCCGGCGCGGGCGGCATCAGCGTGCTCAAACGCCTGTGGAAGCTGATGCCCAACGAAAACTATATCTATTTCGGCGATTCCGCCAACGCCCCCTACGGCGTGCGTCCGGTGGAGGAGATCCGCGCGCTGTCGGTTGCGGCGGTGGAAAAGCTGCTGATCCTCGGCTGCAAGGCCATCGTCCTCGCCTGCAACACGGCAACGAGTGCGGCGGCGGCGGAGCTGCGCGCGGCGCATCCGGACGTGCCGATCATCGGGCTGGAGCCGGCGCTCAAACCGGCGGCGCTCTCCGGCGGCCATCCCACGGTGGTGGTCATGGCGACGCCGTTGACGCTGCGCGAAGAAAAATTCGCCCGGCTGACGGAACGCTTCCTGGGCGACTGCACCCTCATCAAACTCCCGGCGCCCGAGCTTGTGACGCTGGTGGAAGAAAACAAAATGGGCACGCCGGAGCTGATGGCGTACCTGCAAGCCCTGTTTGCACCGCTGAAAGGCACAAAGATCGACTGTCTCGTGCTCGGCTGTACCCATTTTCCCTTTGCCAAGCGCGAGATCAAAGCCCTGCTCGGGGCAGACGTCAAGCTCTTTGACGGCGCTGTGGGCGAGGCGAAATATACCAAAGTGGTGCTGGAGGAACGGGGGCTGCGCGCACCCGGAGACAACGAGGGCGCGATCCGCTTCCTTTCCAGCGACGAAACCAAACTGCCCTTGCTGCGGCAGCTCTTTGACTTTGAACTGTGAGGTAACCTTATGCTGACAAAAAATGTAAACGACACCATCATCGTCCGCCTCGACAAGGGCGAGGAGATCCTGGCGAGCCTGCACGCGGTCTGCGCAGAATACGGTGTCCGCGCCGCTTCGATCACCGGCATCGGCGCCGTGAAGGGGACGACCATCGGCATGTACGACATGGAGACCGGCCGCTATTCCACGCTGCCGCTGCCCGGCTTTATGGAGCTGACGAACCTTTCCGGCAATGTCTCGGCGCTGGACGGCGAAACCTATCTCCACATCCACGTCACCCTTGCCGACGAGAACGGGCACGCCTTCGGCGGCCATCTCAAAGAGGCGTTCATCGGCGCGACGGCGGAGATCTTTTTCACCGTTTATGACACCAACATCGACCGCGCACGCGACGACGCAACGGGTCTGAACACGTTCCACTGGTAAGATGACAGAGCTGCAGAAGGAACTCAAGGAATATCTCCTGCGCGAGGGCGCGGGGGACGTCGGCTTCTGCAAAGCGGAGGACGGCGATTTCGGTGACTGCGTCTGGGCGGTCAGCATCGCTGTGCCGCTGAGCGACGCCATTGTGGACGAGATCGACGGCGAACCGACCCACACCTATTTCAATCACTACCGCTCCGTCAATGCGTTCATCGACAGCCTGCTTTTGAAAGCGGGTCTGTTTTTGCAGCGGCACGGTTACCGCTATATCACTGTTGCCGCCTCGCAGAGCATCAACAAGGACGGCTGGAACTACACCGGTCGCTATTCCCACAAAAAGGCGGCAGTGCTTGCCGGCCTCGGAACGATCGGCAAAAGCTCCATGTTTCTGCACCGCGAATTCGGCACCCGGGCGCGGCTGGGTACGCTGTTCACCGACTGTCCGTTCGAGGTACCGAAAGTGCTGCCCGCTTCTTTGTGCGGCGACTGCGATCTGTGTGTGCGGGCCTGCCCCTCCGGTGCAATCAGCGGCAAGACCTGGGCACCCGGCGTTCCGCGCGAGGAATTGTTCGATCCCGAAAAATGCAGCACATACATGAAAACGGCGTTCCGGCACATCGGACGCGGTGCGGTCTGCGGCATTTGCATGGAGGTCTGCCCATACGGGAAAGCAAACCGGGCGTAGCGGGGCTGCTGCATTTTGCGAAAAACGTCAAAGCAAACGAAAGAGAAAGCGCTTTCCACAGAGTGATTCTGTGAGTTCAGCGCTTTCTTTCCGTTATGTTTTTCAAAAGAGGTAGGATTCTTTGCTTTGACTCGACGTTTTTTCGCCCTTGGCGTGCTTTTGTACAGCCTTCGGCCGAAGAAAACACCGAAATCCAACGCCCCATTTTCATTTGCATTGGTTTTGTCCGGCAATCAACCGGCGCAGCAGGGCGGTCAGTGGTGGATGAGGCCGGGAACCTAACAATCAACCTGCATCTATCTATGATATTCCTGCCGCTTCGACTCATCATCTTCCGCAGCTTTATCTTTCACGTTTCGGAGCCTCCGGCGGGTCCATTCTTTCTCTTTGTCTTGTCAAAGAGAAAGAATAGACGAAGAAAGAGAAACCGCTTGGGTTCCGGTACGGCGAAAG
>CACYHA010000014.1 GCA_902774035.1 Oscillospiraceae bacterium
AGATAAAATGTACGACCTGGCGTTTCAGAGCTTGGTTCCCTTGTACTGAAACGCCAGGTCGTACATTTTATCTGTTGCCATATCTATGGACTCCCTCATGATTGTTAGTGATAAGCGAACAGCTTATGACCTCATAATTCTCGGAGAAGCTCGAATTGTGTGTTCGCAGTAGTAAAGCTGCCCCACTGTACAGAGTCAATTAGCTCTTTCTCCGCTTTGTATTTCTGCCACTCTTCATATTCTTTGTTCGTGATTTGCTTCATGGCGGTTACCTCGATATACTG
The DNA here is from genome assembly GCA_902774035.1 of Oscillospiraceae bacterium. Lineage (GTDB taxonomy): Bacteria > Bacillota > Clostridia > Oscillospirales > Acutalibacteraceae > UBA6857. The sequence continues at coordinate 285 of CACYHA010000014.1, forward strand.
GGATTTGTTAATCCAGATATTTGATGTAAAAGTACTTGTTCAGTCTGGGATCTGTTTTATTTTCCCTTACAAACTCAAGTTCAAATCCACATTTTTCGTAGAAACCTGATGCCTGAAATCCATTTGTACAGAGATTTATGTTATTGAATCCCTGACCGCCAAAGTATTCTTCAACTGCTCTGATCAACTGCCTTCCGACGCTTTTCCTTCTATATCCATCCTTAACGACCAGTTCATCGATATATACTTCAGAAAAGAAGCTGGCACCCGAAACAGCACCGATCATCTCATCACCATGCTTTGCCACAAAGCAAAACGGTGTGTAATTACAGGATATCCCATTGTTCGTTTCATATTTTTCCTGTTCTGCTTCTATGAAGGATTCGATTTTTGAGTCCAATTCGACTTTACTGATTTCCATAAGCACCTCTGAAAAAACAGACTTCTCGTCGTCTATTATACTGACGATGTATGAACATTTCTACTGATAAAAACAGCCGGGACGCCCCGACTTCCACAACTTACCCCTCAAACGCCAACTTACCCCTCAAGCGGCAAAATCGGCGGAGGAATAATTAAATTGTATCAATCTCGGTGTCTTTATATCCAGAACGGTTGCTATTCTTCCTTCATCAGTCAGCAGGTCATCGCAACCCTCAGCAAGAAGTACATTCACAAGCAGGCGAATGACCTCGCGCGGCGTGTAGTGATCGCCGGCCTCTGCGTTTTCAGAGAAGCGACGGATAATATCCTCGAAAATATATCCCATACGCATGCCGTCTACGGTGCTCGGGTCGAAGTTTATATCAGAGAACTTCTTAACTACGCCGTACAGACGATTGTTTTTGTCCATTTTCTCGATCTGCTTTTTGAAATCCAGATTAGCAAGAATCGTTTGCACATTGGCAGAAAAGCCTTCGATGTAACTTTCAAAGTTGGATGCGATATTATCGCTGTCATTTAACAGACGGGCAAGGGTGAAATCACTGGTATTGTAAAAGGGATAGCCGGAAACCTTTTCAAGCAGGGCAGCAGGCAGATTCGGACTAGCCCTATGTTTGTCAACAACAGCCTGCTTTGTTTTGGCCAATGCACACTCGAAGCGACTGATGATGACCATCGGAATAATGACATCCTTATACTTGTCAGAAGTATAGGCACCCCGAAGGGAGTTAGCAATAGACCATACAAGGCCAACTTCCCGGCTAACATCAATCGAGGTATCATCAAACATGACATCATAGTTATTAATCTTTGGCATTTTATGTTTCTCCCTTCTTGGCTTCTTCTGTCATGGACAAAATACACTTTTGTAGTTCTTTGATTTGCGCTGTGTTCAATTTGAGTCCACCCAAAGGACGGAGGGCCGAAACAAGCGCTTGGTTTTTGATGAATACATCACAAACATCTGGAGGTGGCGCTTCGCGAATTGCCATATAAAGCTTATCCATTTTGCTTCGTGTTTTCGTATCCGGGTTTAGGACAAGAATAAGCTTTCTAAACACTTCTCCTGTTGGAGCATTTACACCATCTTCGATGTATTTCAAGTTGGAAGGAGGGAGTCCAATCTCATCTGCAACCTTTCGCAGACTGATTTCGCCACGACAACTTTTAAGCAGTTCACCTAGTTCCATCTTTTGTTTTATCTTCTTTCGGTTTGTCGTTTTATTTGGCAACTTGCCACCTCCTTCCTTGTTTGTTCTATGTTCTGTAACATAGAACAATTATACAAAAAAACTTTCATTTCGTCAAGAGCATAAGAAGGTTTTCTTCTGTCTTTATAAAATGAAACGGGTTGTTTAACACCATCAACACGCATTTTTTGCGTGTTGTTCTCAAGAATAATTTCCCCTTCCTTAAAAATATGATTTATATGTTTCGAATTGTTTTTTCACGCTTTTCTATGGTGTGAATTTATATAAATCAAAAAGCGAAGCGCTTGGCTCCGCTTTGACAAATTGTTCTATGCAAATATTAATTCGCTGTTCACAATTTCCATTGCCCTGTTTCGTATGTTATTCATCAACCCAACCCAGCGCATTGGATCTTCAGCTTTGATCTGTTCCGTCACACCCTCCTGCGTCGCCATATCGTTTTCCAGCCGAAGCAACAAATCGGTTGCCTGTGCGTTGACATTTGCAAGATACGCGTTTAGTTTGCCTGAAATATACAGTTCGAGATACAAAGTTTTTTTATATTGCTTGATATACTGCAAATGCCGTTCTCCCCAAATACCGATTGGCTGTTTTTTCTCCTCGGCCTGATCATCTGTCGGCATTTCTTCCGGCACCATTATACCGTTTTTCCTGACTCTGCCGGTCGGATAATAGTAGTCGCCTTTCAATTCATATTCCCACCCGGTGCACTCATCAATGATAAATTTTTCCATATAACATACCTCCGTTTTCTTTGGTGATTCCATCCTATCACAGAGTCAGAAATTCGTCGAATGTGTGAAATCGTTTTTGTCACACTCCTTCAAAATCGTCTGTCACGCAGTCGTCGGTAACAACCAAATTTTCGACTATAGATAAAGTAGGAGGCTGATAAAAAAAAGCCGGATTTTATCTCCGGCAAGTGATCAAGAAGTCATAAAGTCGGCGCATCCATGGAAGCATTCGCCGCGCCGGGCTGAGACGTATTATTATAGTATTACATGGAAATCGGTTCCGTAAAGAGATCCGGTTTCTTTTTTATACCCGAAATGCAGCAATTCTGATGTGAAGGCAAGAAAAGGGATACTATCGCTTATCCTTGAGCGGTGCCTCACAGCGAATAAAAACGCCAGAAATCGCCCCGAAAACCAACAGTTGGGTACGAGTTCCGGCGTTTCTGCGTTCCGGAGAAAACGGGTTCGGCTGTCGGCAGCAGACGAACGGAAAAAGGGAGGTGATCGAATGCCGAGAATGCCGAAATACCTCAAGAAAGAATGGGCAATCTTTCTGAATGAGCGAGGCAGAAAATCGTATAACGTACTCTGCCGGCAATGCAAACAAAAGTGCAAACAGAGCTTTCGTGCCATTGTCATTGAATGCCCGAATTATATCTCAAAAAGGAGTGTGAATCAGAATGAACAACAACCAAACCGAACCCCAAGTTGATGTCGAACTCGAGGTCATCCGGGCGAGCGAAGTCACGCCGAAGGAAGTCAAATGGCTCTGGTATCCGTATATTCCTTTTGGCAAAGTGACACTTTTGCAGGGCGATCCGGGCGACGGAAAAAGCAAGCTTCTCCTTGCGCTATCCGCACTTTTGTCACGGGGAGAACCTCTTCCATTTGCAAGCGAAGCACATGCGCCGATGACAGTCATTTATCAAACGACCGAGGACGATGCAGACGATACCGTCGTACCTCGGTTTATTGCTTCCGACGGCGACCGGGAACGGCTGATTTTTATCAGCGAAAAGAAAAAGAATTTAACCTTCGGTGATAACCGTATCCGAGAAGCCATTGAAAAATTTGGCGCGCAGCTTTTGATTCTTGACCCGCTCAGTTCGTATATCGGGGACGGCTGTTCTTTGAATGCTGCGAACGAAACAAGAGCGGAATTCAATCATCTGATTTCTGTTGCAAGAGACACCGGTTGCGCGATTGTAATCATCGCGCACATGAACAAATCGCGGGAAACTTCGCCGCTTTATCGCACCTCCGGTTCGATTGATATTGCCGGATCGGTGAGAAGCATTTTGGCGATTGCGCGGACGAAAAATGAAGAAAATCCCGGCGAAAGAGTGATGGTTCAGGTGAAGTCAAATCTTGCGCCGACCGGCTCGGCAATTCTCTTTGAAGTGAACGAAAACGGCGTCGATTTTCTCGACGAACTTGACCTGTCGGCGGAGCAGGCGCTGTCAGCTTTGCTTCCGAAACAGGGGCGTCCCTGCGAAAAACTGGATGCGGCAACAGACTTTATCAGGAATATGCTGAAGGACGGAAAACGGCTCGCGACCGATTGTGAAGCGACGCTGGAAGCCGCCGGTTTCAAAAAATCGACCGTCAAAAAAGCAAAGAAAAACGCCGGCGTTTTTTCTGAAAAAGAGGGCTTTGTCTGGTACTGGTCGTTGCCAGCGGTCGATGCGGCAAGTGAAGAATGGCAGGAGAGTTTATTCGACGACGACCTGCCTTTCTGAGCGCAGCCGAGCATGGGAGTCAAGGGGTACTCCCCTTGCCCACGGACATCTTTCCGGCACTGCCGAAAGTGTCATAGTGGGTTACACACATTCGCCAGAATGTTGTGTAACCTGCTTCGCAGAAAAACTGATGGGAAGGAGGAAAAACAATCGCAACTGAAAAAAACATGAGCTGCGCCCGCGTTCAGACCTATTCGTCTGCAAAAATCGGTGCGTGTGAGCGGCATGTGGAGCGCAAGAACAAGGACTACGGAAACATAAATGTTGAGCCGTATCGGATCCCGATGAACGTCCATTTCAAAGATCCCGGAGAGAAATCCTATATGGATATTCTGCGTGAAATGGAAGCATCCGGTGAGGTATCCCGCAAAGGGTTGCGTCCCGACGCCGTGCTGTTTGACGAGATCATTTTTGATGTGAATACGATGTATTTTGAAGAGAACGGCGGCTACGAATACGCGAAAAAATTTTATGCAGAAGCGTACCGTTATGCCTGTGAAAAGTATGGGGAACGGAACATCATTTCCGCCGTCATGCACGCCGACGAGATCAATCTTGCCGCCAGCGAAGACCTTGACTGCGCGGTCTATCACTACCATATGCATCTGATCGCGATGCCGGTGGTTGACAAAGAAGTTCGCTATAGCAAACGGTGCAAAGACCCGGCTTTGGTCGGTACGGTCAAAGAGGTCATCCATCAGATCAGTCATTCCAAAAAATGGGCGTCAACGGAACCGATGTATGACGATCGCGGCAAGCAGATTTTTCGTGCAAACGGCAAGCAGAAGTACCGCGCTTCCTACAGCGTTTTGCAGGATGAATTCTATCAGCATATGACCGAACACGGCTTCACCGGATTCGCCCGCGGGATGAAAGGCAGCCCTGTCGAGCATCTCTCATCGCTGCAATATCAGATCAAAAAAGATACCGAACGGCTGCATGAAATCGAGCAAAAAAAGCAAGAAGCCGAGCTCGCATACGAACCGGCAAAGGAGCTGCATAAGACCTATCTTGAAATCGATAAAGCCGGAAAGAAAAGTCCTGTCACCGGCAAGTATTCTGTTTCAAAAGAGGACTATGAGCAACTCACGGCGCTTGCGAAAGAGGGCATTTCCAGCCGCGGAGAAATCAACCGTTTGCAGGAAAGCGAGCGCTATTACCGCGGTCTGTATTACGATGTGCAGAATGCACTCAGCAACCTGCAAAGGAAGTACGATAAGCTTGTCGAAAAGTGCAAACCGTTTCTCGACGCACTGGAATCTTTTCCAGAAGTCGTTCATAGATTTCTTGATAACCTCAAGGGTTTGTTTTCGAACAAAGAGGCAGAAGAAAAGGCTGAAAGGGAAAGAATGCGGCGCGAATATTATGCGCGAAATCGGTACCGGGACGATCTTGACCGTTGATGCTTTCGACGGGCCCTTAAACTTTTTAACATCTTGAATTCTTGGCTGCGCTATCGGCCGAACGGGCAGAAAGGAAATATAAAAAATGAATATGAAATTTGAAAAAATCCGTGTCGATCACTGCGTGCCGTTTTGCGAAAACCCATTCAAAGTCAGGGATGATTTCGCTATGGAATTGCTCGTTCAGAGCATTTCGGATTACGGCGTTATGTTTCCGATTTTGGTCAGACCTTTGGCCAACGGAACCTATGAAACTGTCAGCGGTCACCGGCGCATACACGCTTGTAAAAAGGCAGGGGTCGAAATGATTCCTGCCTTTATTCGTCCCATGGATCGAGAGGAGGCGGTGATTTGTATGGTAGACAGCAATTTGCAGAGAGAAGGTTTGTTACCGTCCGAGAAAGCGTTCGCTTATAAGATGAAAGTTGACGCGCTTGCTCATCAGGGCAAAACTTCTGTCCAAGTCGGACAGAAGTCATCCCGCGGGCTGGTTGCAGCCGATGTCGGAGAAAGTGAAACTCAAATTCAGAGGTATATCCGCTTGACGTATTTGATCAAGCCGCTGCTTGATCTCGTGGATGAAGGACGGATCGCGCTCAGCCCAGCCGTGGAGCTTTCCTATCTTTCGGAAGCGGCACAAAAGGCAGTGTATGATTACTATGCCAAAAATGAGGTAACGCTCTCATATTCGCAGGCGAATCAAATGAAAAAACGCAGCAATGACGGTACGCTCACAACCGAAAGCCTGAAACAGATTTTGGATCAGCCAAAACCGAACCAGACAGAAATAATCAAAATTCCTGTTGCATCCGTCCGTCGTTTCAGGCCGAACTATTCGATTAAACAGCTGCAAGATTTTATTGAAAAAGCCTGTGAACACTACGCCCGCTACCTTCGAAAGCGGGAGAGGGACGCAAGGTGATTTTGATGCAGATAATAGATTCTATGAGGAAAGGAGAACGCGATTTGAAGAAAAAATGGGAATCGCAGCAAACAAATTATCCACATGAACGCAGCAGAATGGACAAAACAGGAATATGCAAGGCTGAGCAGAAAGATTGATATGGAACATCTTCCGCCACAAGAGAAAAGGGTCGTGCATTTTCAGATTCTCAAAATTGAAAAGCTGACGCCGGTTCCGAAAACGAAACCGGCAACGGCATAAAAAAAAGCAGGCAGCTCGCTATGAACTGCCTGCGCTTTTTTCATTTCAGTCGAACAAGACACGATAACCTCAGAAAGTAACTTCCTGCCCTGAGCTGCAGGGTGTTCGACATCAACTGAATATGGTGACCCGGACGAGAATCGAACTCGTGTTACCGCCGTGAAAGGGCGGTGTCTTAACCGCTTGACCACCGGGCCTTATATGTGAAGAGCCGAAGCTCTTGTTGTTATATATGAAGAGCCGGAGCTCTGATTTTTTATATGTGAAGAGCCGAGGCTCTTGTTTTTATATGTAAAGAGCCGGAGCTCTTGTTTTAAAAAATGGTAGCGGCAGTGGGATTTGAACCTACGACACTCCGGGTATGAACCGAATGCTCTAGCCAACTGAGCTATACCGCCACATCCTCGCGCCTTACAGCGCTTTGCTATTATATTATATCCGTTTCGAATTGTCAAGTGTTTTTTTGAATTTTTTTTGCCTCATTTTTCATTTTTTTCGCCGGTTTTCGCGCTTTTGCAATGATCGCGCATACAGCAGTTTTCGCACTGCGGCCGACGTGCGATACAGACGGCTCTGCCGTGCAGAACGGCACGGTGGCAAAAATCGTTGCTCTCCTGCGGGGCAATGATTTCTTTCAACTCCAGTTCTACTTTTTTTGGATCCTTCGTGTTGACCAGACCGAGAAGATTCGTGATCCGGATCAGGTGAGTATCCGCAACGATCGCAGGCTGTTTCCAGATATCACCCATAATAAGATTTGCGGTTTTTCTTCCGACACCGGGCAGAGAAATCAGCTCCTCCAGCGTGCGGGGCACGTCGCCGCCGAAATCCGCTTTGATTTTTTGCGCCATGGCAACGATGTCCCTGGCTTTCGCATGAAAAAAGCCGCAGGAATGGATGATGGTTTCCACATCCTCTACCTTTGCTTCGCAGAACGCTTCAAGGGTCGGATAGGTCGAAAACAGTTCCGGCGTCACAAGATTCACCCGCGCGTCCGTACACTGGGCGGAAAGCCGCGTGGCGATCAAAAGCTGCAGCGGATCTTCGTATTCCAGCGAACACAGCGCCTGCGGATATTCTTTTTTCAGCGCGGCAACACACAGCGCAGCCTGTTCTTTTTTTGTCATATTTTCACATCCCGACTTTTCAAAAAATTCCTCGGTTCTTTTTGAAAAAGAACTTGACACTTTTTCTCTGCAGTGATACAATAAAATGTAATTACTATTACTTATAATAGGATCTTTATATATAGGTTCCTTTATTATTTATTATTATAGTACTTTTCCTGTTTCGTTGCAAGCATTTTTTTCCAGGAGGTGGTGTTACATGGATTCCTTCAACGAAATCTGGGAGACCATCCGCACGCTGCTCAGGTCCCGCGTGACGGAGGTTGCCTACAATGTCTGGCTGGAGCCGCTGGAGTTCGTCAGTTTTGAAAACGATGTGCTCACGCTTTCCATCAGCGAATTCAAACGCAAGATCATCGTGGACAAGTTTTCCACACAGATCAAAGAGTGCTGCGAAGCGGCCTTCGGCTTTCCGGTCACGGTCAACTACGCGCTGCCCAGCGATCCCGCGGCAACGATCCAGACCGGCGGCGATGTGACTTTGCGCGACGACGACGATTACAACTACACGTTCGACAATTTCATCATCGGCGCTTCCAACCGGTTCGCCCACGCTGCGGCGCTCAACGTCGCAAACAACCCCGGCAAAGCCTACAATCCCCTGTTCATCTACGGCCATTCCGGCCTCGGAAAAACCCATCTGCTGTCCGCCATCATGAACGAGGTCAAAGCCAAGCGTCCCTATGAGACCGTGCTTTATACCAGCGGCGAACACTTTACAAACGAACTGATCCAATACATTCGCGATCACAACACCGCGGCCTTCCACGACAAATACCGCACCTGTGACGTGCTGCTGGTGGACGACGTCCAGTTCATCGCAAACAAGGAAGCCACGCAGGAAGAATTCTTCCACACCTTTGAAGCGCTCAAAAACGCCGGCAAGCAGATCGTTCTGACGTCCGACCGTCCGCCGCGCGAAATGATCACCCTGGAAGAACGGCTGCGCACCCGCTTTGAAGGCGGACTGATCGCCGATATCCAGGCGCCCTCGCTGGAAACGCGAATGGCAATCGTCAAAAAGAAAGCCGACGAGCTGCATGTAGATCTCAGCGACGAAGTCGTTTCCTTCATCGCCGAAAACATCAAAAAGAACATCCGCCAGCTCGAAGGCACCGTGAAAAAGATCAAAGCCTATCAGGAAGTGGAAGGCACAAAGCCGACCGTAGCCATTGCAAAACGTGCCATCAGCGACATTTCCAACGACAATCCGCCCGTTCCCGTCAAGGTTGAAAACATCATCAACGAGGTTTCCCGAACCTTTAACGTCAGCCCGGCCGACCTTCGGTCCGACCGCCGCAACGCCAACATTTCCCAGGCGCGGCAGATCGCCATGTACATTGTCCACGAAGTGACCGATCTTTCCACCAAGGCCATCGGTGCCGAGTTCGGCAACAAGCACTATTCCACCGTGATCTACGCTTTGAGCGAGATCAAGCAAAAGCTGGAAAAGAACATGCAGCTCAAATCCATCGTGGACGACATCATCAAAAACATCAACGAGGCATAAATCGGTAACTTTTTCCACACAGTTATTCGTTTTCCACACGCGATTTTCCACATTTTCCTTACAGCAGTCTTTTCGCGTGTGAAAAGCGGCCGGTTTTCAACACCGGCATTCACAGAGAAGAAGCGCGGAAACTTCTTGCAGCAGCAAGGATTTTTCCGTTTTCCATACGCTCCACACCCCCTAAGACTACTACTAAAACTATTTCTTATCTATTCAAGCTCGGAGGAAGAACTCATGAAAATTATTTGTGACAGCGCAAAGCTCTCAAAAATGTGCATGAACGTGCAGCGCACCGTTTCCGCAAAATCCACCATTCCGGCAATCGAAGGCATCCTGATCGACGCGCTGGGCGACAACGTCCGTCTGACAGGCTACGACCTGGAGGTCGGAACGGAGACCTATCTTGCCGCCGAGGTGGAAGAAAACGGCAGTGTGATCCTCAACGCAAAGAATCTCTGCGACATTTTGCGCCTTCTGCCGGAAGATACGGTCAGCATCGAGAGCGACGAGCGCAACATCTGCAAGATCCGTTCTGGAGAAACCCAGTATTCCATCATCGGCGCGTCCTCGGAGGATTATCCGGATCTGCCGAATGTTACCGGCGGCTTTCCCATCGTGATCAATCAGGCGCTGTTAAAGGATATGATCCGCAAAACGATTTTTTCCGTCTCCTCGAGCGAACGCAATCCGGTGCATTCCGGCGTAAAATTTGAGATTACCGACGGCAGGATCGTGCTGGTCGCCGTGGACGGCGCCCGCCTTGCCATCCGCCGCGAAGAAATCGACTACAGCGGCGAGGACGTCAGCTTTGTGGTGCCGGCCAAGACGCTCAGTGAGATCGTGAAGCTCGGCGAAGACGACGAGGGCAGCTATGCCATCAGTGTCGGCAAACGTCACATCTCCTTCGAGGTCGGCGAGTACCGCATCATCTCCCGCCTGCTGGAGGGCAACTTCATCGATTATAAAGCGGCGATCCCTCTTTCCGCAACAACGACCGTGATCGCCGACACCCGCCGCATGATCGAATGTGTGGAGCGCACGGCGCTGATCATCACCGATCGCTCCAGTCCGGTGCGCTGCACCGTGGAACCGGAAATGATCCGTTTTTCCTCTATCACCACGATCGGTACCGCGAACGATAAAATGTTTGCCGAAGTGCGCGGTGAAGAGCTGGAGATCGGATTCAACAGCAAGTTCATGCTTGACGCGTTGCGCGCCTGCGAAACGGACGAGATCAAAATGGAATTCAACAGTGCGAACCAGCCGATTTTGATCCTGCCGACCGAGGGCGAAAAATTTCTCTTCCTGGTTCTGCCGGTACGCATTTAACGATGAAGATCAAAGTCAAAGTTGCCGAACAGAGGCGGCAGCGCCTGGAAATCAACACACCGTTGATCCGTCTGGACGCCGCGCTGAAGCTTGCCAGTGCCGTATCCACGGGAGGACAGGCAAAATTTGTGATTCAGGAGGGTCTGGTGCGGGTCAACGGAGAAGTTTGCACCCAACGGGGAAAAAAGCTCAGAGACGGCGATATTTTTACCTTTGAGCGCAGCACCTACGAGGTTCGGCAATGTACATAACCGCTTTGGAGGCGGTCGCCTTCCGGAATCTGAGCGCCGTGTCCGTCCGCCCCTGCCGGGAAGTCAACCTGATCTACGGCGACAATGCCCAGGGAAAGACGAATCTGCTGGAGGCGCTGTGGATGTTCACCGGCTGCCGCTCCTTCCGCGGCGCAAAGGACGCGGAGCTGCTGCAGTTCGGAAAACCGAAAGCCCGCCTGTATCTGGAATATCACGGTCAGGGCCGCGCCCAGACCATGCAGCTCGACATCGAAAAAAGCCGCACCTTCACGCAAAACGGCGTGCGTCTGCCCTCTGCCAGCCGGGCGATGGGCGAATTTCTTGCCGTGGTCTTTTCTCCGGTGCATCTGACGTTGGTCAAGGACGGGCCCGTCGGCCGCAGACGCTTTCTTGACGCGGCCATCGGCCAGCTCAAGCCGAAATACGGCGCTGCGCTGTCGGATTACGGCAAGGCCGTGCAGCAGCGCAATCTTGTGCTGAAGGACGCCGCTTTTCACCGCGAACTCTATGACACCCTCGACGTCTGGGAGGAACGCATCGCCTATTACGGCAGCGAGATCATCCGCCAGCGCATTGGCTATGTGCAGCGGCTGTCGGAGTTCAGCAGTGAGATCTACGCCGGCATCTCGCAAAAAAAAGAGACGCTGCGCCTCTCCTATGAGGAAGCTGTACCCACCGAGGGCCGCGACCGAAAAGAGCTTTATGAATCGCTGATCGCTTCGCTGCGCCGTGCGCGTAAGGAGGATCTGCTCACGGGGACCACCTCTGTCGGCCCTCACCGGGACGATCTGCGCGTGGAGATCGATTTTCTTTCCGCGCGAACCTATGCCTCTCAGGGGCAGCAGCGTTCGGCGGCGCTGGCGCTCAAGCTGGGCGAAGCAGCCGTGATCAAAAGCTTTTCCCGGGAACAGCCCGTGGCGCTGCTGGATGACGTGATGAGCGAGCTCGACGCCGCAAGGCAGAACTATATCCTCAACCATATCCGCGACTGGCAGGTCTTCATCACCTGCTGCGATCCTTCCTCCGTCAAAAGTCTGCGCTACGGCAAGGCGTTTCGGATGGAAAAGGGCTGCATTCTTTCGTAAAGGAGACGCCATGTATCTGCATCTCGGACAGAACACCGTTGTCAGAACAAAGGAGATCGTCGGCATCTTTGATCTGGACACCGCGACGGTTTCGGCAAAGACGCGCGGCTTTTTGAAAAAAGCGCAGACCGACGGCAAGGTGATCTCCGTGTCGCAGGAACTGCCGAAATCCTTCATTCTCTGTGAAAACGGCAGCGTCTATATCTCCCAGCTCTCCCCTGCCACCCTGCTTTCAAGAGCGGAAAAACAAAAGTAAATCCAAGTTTTATGCATAGATATCATCATTCCATATTCCGGAGGTAACACTGTGGAAAACCAAGAACCCAGAAACGAAGAACTGGAATTTGTGCGCGAACAGGGCACAGAAGACGAATTTGAAAACATCGAGACCATGGACACGCAGGTGACCGAGGCCTATGACGCTGACGCCATTCAGGTGCTCGAGGGTCTGGAAGCGGTCCGCAAACGCCCGGGCATGTACATCGGTTCCACCGGTCCGCGCGGCTTGCACCACCTGGTCTATGAGATCGTGGATAACTCCATCGACGAAGCGCTGGCGGGCTACTGCACCCATATCGAAGTGGAGATTCTGCCCGGCAACATCATCACCGTGCGCGACAACGGCCGCGGTATTCCCGTGGGCATCAACGAACAGCAGGGTCTGCCTGCCGTGACGGTCGTTCTGACGGTGCTGCACGCCGGCGGCAAATTCGGCGGCAGCGGCTACAAGGTCTCCGGCGGTCTGCACGGCGTGGGTTCCTCTGTCGTGAACGCGCTCTCGGAATGGTTCGAGGTCGAAGTTTCCCAGGACGGTCACATCCATCACCAGCGCTTTGCCCGCGGCAAGATCGAGACCGACCTCAAGATCATCGGCGACACCGACGAGACCGGCACCTTCATCAAATTCAAGCCCGACCCGGAGATCTTTCAGGAGACCACGGAATACGATTACGAGACCCTCCAGCGCCATCTGCGCGAGAGCGCCTTTCTCAATGCCGGCATCTCCATCACGCTGACAGACAAACGCGACCCGGAAAACATCGTGGAGGATGTGTTCTGCTATGAGGGCGGCATCGGCTCCTTCGTGTCGTATATCCACGAGAGCCGCGGACTGACGGCGGTGCATGACACGCCGATCCATTTTTCCACCGTGGTCGGTGACAAGAGCGCGGAGATCGCGCTGATGTACAACGACGGCTACAATGAAACGATCCTTTCCTACGCCAACAACGTGCACACCGTGGACGGCGGCACCCACGAAACGGGCTTCAAGACCGCGCTGACCAAGGTGTTCAACGAATACGGCCGGAAATACAACATTCTCAAGGACGCCGACAAAAAGCTTTCCGGCGAGGACTGCCGCGAGGGTCTGGTGGCCGTGATCAGCGTCAAGCTGACCGACGCCCAGTTTGAAGGCCAGACCAAGGGCAAGCTCGGCAACACCGAGATGACGAAGCTTGTGGCCAACACGGTCTACAACAAGCTCACCGATTATTTTGAAGAGCATCCCCAGGTGGCAAAGACGATCTTTTCCAAGGCGCTGGACGCTTCCCGCGCCCGGGAAGCCGCCCGCAAGGCCCGCGAGGCCGCCCGCAGAAAATCGCCGCTGGAAAGCAACTCCCTGCCCGGCAAGCTCGCCGACTGCACGGAGCGCGACCCGGCAAAGACCGAGCTGTTCATCGTCGAGGGCGATTCCGCCGGCGGTTCCGCAAAGGAGGGCCGCGACCGCACCATTCAGGCGATTTTGCCGCTGTGGGGCAAGATGCTCAACGTCGAAAAGAGCCGGCTCGACAAGGTCATCGGCAACGACAAGCTCATGCCGGTGGTCACCGCCCTCGGCGCGGGCATCGACGAGGACTTCAACATCGAAAGGCTGCGTTACCACAAAATCGTCATCATGGCCGATGCCGACGTGGACGGCCAGCACATCCGCACGCTGCTGCTGACCTTCTTCTTCCGCTATATGCGTCCGCTGATCGACAACGGCTATGTCTACATCGCCCAGCCGCCCCTTTACCGCCTTTCCAAGGGACAGAAGCACGTCTACTGCTATTCCGACGAGGAGCGCGACCGCTGGATGACGGAAATGCCCGGCGCCGCGATCCAGCGCTACAAAGGCTTGGGTGAAATGGATTCCCTGCAGCTTTGGGAAACGACGATGGATCCCGAACAGCGCACGATGCTGCGCGTGACGCTGGAAGACGCCGCCCAGGCGGACGAGACCTTCTCCATCCTGATGGGCGACAAAGTCGAACCCCGCCGCGAATTCATTGAAAAGAACGCGAAATATGTCCAGAACCTTGACGTCTGATGGGGAGAGGGTGAATACAAATGGATATGAATACAAATACTTATGAAAATCAGACCATAATCGACATTGACCTGAACAAGGAGATGCGCTCCTCGTTTTTGAGCTACTCCATGTCGGTCATCACCTCTCGCGCCTTGCCGGACGTGCGTGACGGGCTCAAGCCCGTGCACCGCCGCATTCTTTACACGATGCACGAAAACGGTCTGTATCCCGAAAAGGCCTACCGCAAGTGTGCCGACACCGTCGGCTCCGTGCTGGGCCGTTATCACCCCCACGGCGACGCCTCGGTCTATGACGCGATGGTGCGTCTGGCCCAGACCTTCTCCACGCGCTATCTGCTGGTGGACGGCCACGGCAACTTCGGTTCCGTGGACGGCGACCCCCCGGCTGCCTACCGTTATACCGAGTCGCGCATGAGCAAGATCTCCATGGAGATGCTCACCGACATCGACAAGGAGACCGTGGATTTCATTCCGAACTATGACGACCGTCTGAAAGAGCCGACGGTCCTCCCCTCCCGTTTTCCGAACATTCTGGTCAACGGCTCCACCGGCATCGCCGTCGGTATGGCGACGAACATTCCGCCCCACAATCTGGGCGAGGTCATCGACGGCATGTGCTATCTGATCGACAACCCGGACGCCTCGCTGGAAGAGCTGATGGAATATATCAAGGGTCCGGACTTTCCGACGGCGGGCATCATCATGGGCAAGGCCGGCATCCGCGCCGCCTACGGCACCGGCAGGGCGAAGATCACCGTGCGCGCCCGCGCCGAAATCGTGGAAGGCAAAAACGGCCGGTTCCAGATCGTTGTCAGCGAGCTGCCCTATCAGGTCAACAAACGCCGTCTGATCGAAGCCATTGCGGATCTTGTCAAGGACAAGCGCATCGACGGCATCGCCGACATCAACGACTATTCCAACCGCGAGGGCATGAACCTTGTGATCGACCTCAAGCGCGAAGCGAATCCCCAGGTCGTGCTCAACTCCCTGTATTCCCTGACCCAGCTCCAGATCACCTACGGCATCATTCTGCTGGCGCTGGTGGACGGCGTGCCGCGTATTCTCACCCTCAAGCAGATCCTGCAGGAATACATCCGCTTCCAGGAGAACGTGATCGAGCGCCGCACCCGGTTTGAGCTGCGCAAGGCCATGGAGCGCGAGCATATCCTCGAAGGCTTGAAGACCGCGCTGGATTATATCGACGAGATCATCGCCATCCTGCGCGCCTCCAAGGACCAGAACGAGGGCAAGGCCGCGCTGATGGAGCGCTTCGGCCTCGACGAGATCCAGGCGGACGCCATCGTGAAGATGCGTCTGGGCCAGTTGACGGGACTCGAGCGCATCAAGATCGAGGAAGAACTCAAAGCGATCCGCGAAAAGATCGCCGAATATAACGACATCCTTTCCAGCGAGACTCGCGTGCTCGAAATTGTGAAAGAGGAATCCCAGGCCATCCGCAAAAAGTTTGCCGACGACCGCCTGACCGAGATCGTCAACGTCAGCGGCGAGGTCGATGTGGAAGACCTGATCCCGAAGGAGCAGTGCGTCTATACGCTGACAAACTTCGGCTATATCAAACGTATGCCCGCTGCGGAGTATTCCCTTCAGCACAAGGGCGGCCGCGGCGTGAAGGGTATGACCCGCCGCGAGGAGGATGTGACCCAGACCATGTTCTCCTGCTCCAGCCACGATTACATCATGTTCTTTACCACCTTCGGCCGCACCTACCGTCTCAAGGGCTATGAGATCCCCGAGGGCAGCCGCCAGAGCAAGGGCATGAACGTGGTCAACCTCCTCCCGCTGGAAAGCGGAGAGAAGATCAGCGCCATGATCCGTGTGCCGGAATTCGGCGAGGATCACTATTATCTCTGCATGGTCACCCGCAAGGGCGTGATCAAGCGCACCCGCCTCGACGAATATAAGAACATCCGCAAGAGCGGCATCATCGCCATCAATCTCGACGAGGGCGACGAGCTTGCCTGGGTCCGACTGACGGACGGCGAAGAAGATATCTTTGTCGCCACCCGCAACGGCTACGGTATCCGCTTCCACGAGAGCGACGCCCGCGCCATCGGCCGCACCGCCCGCGGTGTGCGCGCCATTGAGCTGCGCGGCGAAGACGACGAGGTAATCGGCATGTGCGCCTTCGGCGCCGAAACGCCGGAGGACGCCCAGATCCTCACCGTCTCCGAGACCGGCGTCGGCCGCCGCAGTCCGCTGTCGGAATACCGCTGCCAGTCCCGCGCCGGCAAGGGCTCTTTCAACTATAAGATCGAAAAGAACGGCAGAGTGGCCGCCGTGCTGCTTGTGCAGGAAAGCGACGATGTGATCCTCATCTCCTCCGACGGAATCGTGATCCGCATCGCCGCCGGCGAGATCCGCTCCCTTTCGCGCACCAGCCGCGGCGTGAACGTCATGCGCGTTTCCGAGGGCGAAAGCGTGGTTTCCGCCGTTGCGATCGCCGCTGACGACGAAGAAACGGACGAAGAAGAAACCGAAGCAAACGAGTAATTCCACGGAAAGAAGGCATTTGCTTGAACCAAACGGAACAACAAAAAGAAAAGGGCAACCCCATCGGTCGCTTCTTTTGGACAAATAAACGGCGCAGAGCAAAGAATCTCTACTTTTTGCTGATGCTGACAGTGGTGATCTTTGCCGTCGGCCTTGCTTATGTCAGCGCAAAGCTGACAAGGATCACCTATGACGACAAGGACGATCCGGCGCCGGACGTCACGTATCAGGACGTGATCTATGACGAGGACGAGTACGAGATCATGCAAAGCATCGAATCCGCCGGCTCACTGAACGACTATTTGAAAAAATGGGCCACCAACGGCGGCACCCCGATGAAGAGCAAAAACGTCATCAATGTGCTGCTGATCGGTCTGGATTCCGCAGACGGTCTCGAAAAAGGCGGGCGCTCCGACACGCTGATCCTCGTTTCTCTCAACAAAAAGACGAAGAAGATCAACATGACCTCCTTCTTCCGCGACACCTGGACCTATATCAATGTGCGCGGCAAGGACATGTACGGCAAGATCAACTCCTCCTATTTCTACGGCGGGGCCGAGACGCTGATCGACACGCTGGAAAAGGATTTCAAGATCGACATCGACTACTATGTGGCCGTGGACTTTTCCTCCTTCACCGACATCATCAACGCCCTGGGCGGCCTGACGATCGACGTGGAGGAATATGAGGCGAATTATATTCGCCGTACCTCGGTGCACAAGGATTTCCCCGTGGGCGAAAAGGTCAGGCTTAACGGCTGGGAGGCTCTGGTTTACGCGCGGATCCGCAAAAGCGACTCCGACAGCGACGTCAGCCGCACCCGCCGCCAGCGCAAGGTCATTATGGCGCTGATGGAATCCGCCAAAGGGGCTTCTCTCTCGCAGCTCAACGCGGCGGTGGACACTCTGTTCAAATACGTGAAGACGGACATCACCAAGATGGAGATTCTCTCCTACGGTGCCCAGGCGCTGACCAACGGCTGGATGAACTATGAGGTGCAGCAGACCACGATCGCGGACGAAGATGTGTTCCGCACCGGCTATGTCGGCTCCTCCTCCGTGGTGTTCATGGATTTTGAGCTGGCTGCCCAGCGTGTGCAGACCGGCATCTACGGCGAAAGCAATATCGTGCTCTCCCCCGACCGTGTGATCCCCTTCAACCTCGGAAAGTACTGATGATGGAAGCAAACAGAACCTACGACGCCGTGATCTTTGATTTTGACGGAACCCTCGTTGACACCGGCGAGGGTATTTTGAAAAGTCTGCAGTTTGCCTTTGAAGACCACGGTCGGCCCATTCCGACGGCGGAAGACCTGAAAAAGTTCATCGGGCCGCCGATCTATTACAGCTTTACCACCTTTTACGACGTGAGCGAAGACGAGGTCGGCGATTACATCAAAAGCTACCGCAGGCGGTACAGGGAAAAGGGCATTTACGAATGCCGCCTCTACGACGGGATGGAAGAGACGCTGCGTGCGCTCAGGGCCGGCGGCGTGAAGCTCGGCATCGCCTCGTCGAAGCCCCTGCATCTGATTTACGACGTGATGCGGGTCGTCGGCATCACCGAGCTGTTCGACGCGGTGGTCGGCACCATGCTCGACGACAGCCGCCACGAGGGCAAGGCCGATCTGGTGGACGAGAGCCGCCGCAAGCTCGGCGTGGAGGACAAGCGCCGCGTGCTGATGGTCGGCGACCGGTACTTTGACATCGACGGCGCGGCCGGCGCCGGGGTCGACAGCGCCGGGATGCTCTACGGCTACGGTTCGCGGGAAGAATTCGAAGCGCACGGCGCAACATTTGTTCTATCCCGGGCGAGCGACCTGTTGCCTGTGGTTTTTCCAAAAAATGCTTAAAATGATTCTAATATAGAAAAATAATACCGTATTTTCATTCTAAAAAAGAAAATACGGTTTCTGTTCGATAAATGAAACGAAGTGGATGCGCAGTTCGTTTCAAAGATTTTTATTCAACGATTTTCGGAGACAGTATGCAGTATTTCGCAAAGGATTATGATGTGATCGTCATCGGCGCGGGACATGCCGGCATCGAAGCCGGTCTGGCTGCGGCGCGCCTCGGCGCAGCCGTCGGCGTGTTCACGATCAATATGGACTGGGTGGGCAACATGCCTTGCAACCCCTCGATCGGCGGCACTTCCAAAGGACACCTGGTGCGCGAGATCGACGCCCTCGGCGGCGAGATGGGCCGCGCGGCCGACGCCAACACCCTGCAGAGCCGGATGCTCAACCGCGGCAAAGGTCCGGCGGTGCATTCCCTGCGCGCTCAGATCGACCGCCGACGCTACAGCGAGCACATGAAGCAGATCATGGAGCGGCAGGACGGACTTGAGCTTGTTCAGGCCGAGATCGTGGATCTGCGGCGCACCGAGGACGGCCGCTGGCAGTGTCTGAGCCGGTTGGAAGCCCAATACACCGCGACCTGCGTCATCCTTGCCACCGGCACCTTTCTCGGCGGCCGGATCTATGTGGGCGACGTCTCCTATGAAGGCGGCCCGGACGGGATGTTTGCCGCCACCGCGCTTGCAAAGAGCCTGAAAGCGCTGCAGATTCCCCTGCGCCGCTTCAAAACCGGCACGCCTGCCCGCGTCAACCGGCGCAGCATCGACTTTGAAGGGCTCGAGCGGCAGGACGGCGATGCTGTCATCGTCCCCTTTTCCTTTGACGGCGATACCGCGCCGCAGAACCTTCTGCCCTGCTACATGACTTATACCAACGAGGAGACCAAGCGCGTCATCCTTGAAAATCTGGACCGCTCTCCCCTGTTCAGCGGCAAGATCGACGGCGTCGGCCCGCGCTATTGCCCGAGCATCGAGGACAAGATCGTTCGGTTTTCCGAAAAAGAGCGTCACCAGCTCTTCATCGAACCCTGTGGTCTGCATACCGAAGAGATGTATCTGCAGGGCATGTCGTCGTCCCTGCCGGAGGATGTGCAGCTCCGCTTTTTGCGGACGATCCCCGGGCTTTCTCACGTGCAGGTCATGCGCACCGCCTACGCGATCGAATACGACTGCGTGGATCCGCTGGCGCTGCTGCCGACACTGGAATTCAAAGACCTCCCCGGACTTTACGGGGCCGGACAGTTCAACGGCTCCAGCGGCTACGAGGAAGCGGCAGCCCAGGGGTTGATCGCCGGGATCAACGCCGCAAAAAAGGTCCAAAATAAGCCGCCTTTCGTGCTGGACCGCGCCAGCTCCTATATCGGCACCCTGATCGACGACCTTGTGACCCGCGGCTGTCAGGATCCCTACCGGATGATGACCTCCCGCTCGGAATACCGTCTGCTGCTGCGGCAGGACAACGCGGATCTGCGTCTGACGGCCATGGGTTACGAAATCGGCCTTGTCAGCGAGGAAAAATACCGGCGATTGCGCGAAAAAGAGGCGCAGATCGCCGCAGAGACCGCACGGATCGCGGCGGTTCCCATGCCGCCGGGCGACGCCCTGAACGAGATGCTTGTTTCACGTGAAACAGCGCCGCTGCAGACCGGCTGCCGTATGCTCGACCTGCTGCGCCGTCCGCAGATCGGCTACGACGATCTGGCGCCTTTCGACCCGGATCGACCGGATCTTCCCCGGGAAATCTTCGAACAGGTGGAGATCACGATCAAATACGAGGGCTATATCAAACGTCAACAGGCACAGGCACAGGAGATGCGGCGGTTGGAAGAAAAGAAGCTCGATCCGGCAACCGATTATACAACGATCACCGGCTTGCGCATGGAGGCGCAGGAGAAGCTCAACAAAGTCAAGCCCCGCAATCTCGGCCAGGCATCCCGGATCTCCGGCGTCAGTCCGGCGGACATCTCCGTGCTGATGATCCATCTGCGCAAGCAGGAAGCCGAAAAACGCGCGGCGAAACAGTGAGGTACTTATGGATTACGAACCCCTGAATCGGGAAGCACTGCGGCAGCAGGCCGCATTGTTTCACGTGAAACTTGACGAAACGGCGCTGGAACGCTTTGCCGTCTATGCGCGCCTTCTGCAGGAATGGAACGAAAAGATCAATCTGACGGCCATCACGGCCACAGAGGAGATCCTCGTCAAGCATTTTTTGGACAGCCTGACGGTTTTGCCGCTGTTGGAGCTGCCGGAGGGTGCGAAGCTCATCGACGTGGGCACGGGCGCGGGTTTTCCGGGGCTGGCGCTGCTGATCGCCCGGCCGGATCTCAAGGTGACGCTGCTGGACAGCACAAAAAAGAAGCTGAACGTCTTGGAAGACATTCTGGCGCATCTCGGCCTTTCGGCGACGCTGCTGCACGCCCGGGCGGAGGATGCCGGCCGCGACCCGGCGCTTCGGGAACAGTTTGATGCGGCCACGGCCCGCGCCGTCGCAAATCTGCGGGAGCTGGCGGAATACTGCCTGCCGTTTGTGCGCGTCGGCGGCGTTTTTGCCGCGATGAAGAGCGCGAACGCCGAAGCCGAGCTGGCCGAGGCAAAACGGGCGCTGCATCTCCTTGCCGGAAAGGTCGGCCGTGTGGAAACCTTTCCGCTGGCTGACGCCGGAACGCGCACCGTGATCCTGATCCAAAAGAATGCGCCGCTTTCCGCGAAATATCCGCGGCCTTCGGCAAAAATTGCAAAAAATCCGCTCGGATAGCGGCGAATCGAACGCTGCGCCGGCGAATTCGGGCGAACGAAAAGGTTGGACAAGCCTCCCGCATCGTGCTATAGTTGGCATGATAAGGGAGGTTTTTCTATGTCCAACGAACCGCCGCGCACCGCCGGACAGGTGTTGCTGCTGCCAAATGAAATGATTTATCCGAATCCCAACCAGCCGCGCCGCGTCTTTGACCAGGCGGAGCTGGTGAATCTCGCCATCAGCATCCGCATGAACGGCATTTTGCAGCCCATCACGGTGCGCAAAACCGAACAGGGCTACGAGCTGGTCAGCGGAGAACGGCGGCTGCGCGCGTCGCGACTTGCGGGAATGACAACCGTTCCCTGCATCGTGGTGGATGTGAACGACCTGAAATCCGCGATCTTCTCGCTGATCGAAAACCTGCAGCGGCAAAATCTCGGCTATTTTGAAGAGGCCATGGCCATCGCGCGGCTGATGCAGGAGTTCGGCCTTTCGCAGGAGGACGCCGCGCGGCGGCTGGGGAAAGCGCCGTCCACCGTCTCCAACAAGCTGCGGCTGTTGACCCTTCCCAAACGCGCCCAACAGCTTCTGCGGGAAAACGGGCTGTCCGAACGCCACGCGCGGGCGCTGCTGCGGCTGGAAAAAGGGGACATCCTGCCGGTTTTGGAAAAGGCGATCGCCAGACATTGGAACGTCGCCCAGACCGAGCGGTACATTGACGAGCTGCTGACGCGGAAGGATCCGCCAAAACGCACGACAAAACGAATGTTCAGCGACATAAAGATCTTTTTGAATACGATCAGGGGCGCGTTTGACACGATGAAGAGTGCCGGGATCGACGCTGAGCTGGAGGAAGGGGAGACGGAGGATTTTTACTGCTATGAGATCAGGATCCCGAAGAAGGGAAAGAGGGGAGAGTGAGCGGAGGCTGAGGGAGCAAGGGGTAAAGGAAATAAGGGGTTGAGGGATTAAGTGAAGAGTTGAAAGTTGAAAGTTGAAAATTGAACAGGGAACAGGGGGCAGGGGACAGGGGGGCAGGGAATAAGGGAATAAGGGAATGAGGAGCATAATAAAGAAAACCTCGACTTTAGAAACAGTTCGAGGCTTAAATGCTTTTATTTTCATGATGCAGACATAATATATAGTCCGTGGAACAATGATAAAGGTTGGAAAGTGTGATGAGATGGTGAATGGGTAATTCATTTGCTCCACGCTCATATCGTGCATACATTGTTTGTGATGTGCCAAGGATCGATGCGAGCTGTTCCTGCGTTAAATCATGATCTTCCCGTAGATCACGTAATCTTTTCAAGTAAGGATAGTTCATAAACTCACCCTCCCAAAAAAGATTATAGCAAGTAAACAATTTTACTATTGACATTAGTAAATATTTTTACTATAATAATTATAGATTGTAGTGGAGGTCATGATATGAAAAAGTTAAAACAATTCATTAGCATTTCGGTGTTGTTTGTTTTCCTGCTTTGTTTTACGGGATGCGGAGCCGGCAGAGATTCTCATGTATCTCAAGAAGCAACTTCTGTATATACAACAACGACAACCGAAAAAGTCAAAATGACTCGAAGTGAAGCCTTAGAAGTGTTAAACAGATACATATCGTTTCATGAGAGTAGTATTTTATTGAATCTTGCCAATCGAGCAGGAGTCAGTAGCGCAAAAAGTGTTTCGATTGCAACAATCGAAGATGGAAATGGTATGGCTCATACTTTAGACGACTATGCTTTTACAATGAAAGGCCGTTTTTTTGGATATGACAGTTATGGAAATGTTGAAGGCATATATAATTTTACTTTGGGTGCAGTTGTTGAAGAAAACGGAAATGTTAGACTTGCATCAAATCCATCTGTAATAAAACGATAAAGTACAGAAAATGATACTTAAAAACGAAAGGAAGTCGGAACGAGTATGTTAAGCGATCGAGATTTTCAAAAAACGGAAAACTACCCTGCGCCTGTGCTGGAAATCAAAAATCATGAAATTGAGAAGGAACAACCTGATACAATTGAAACCAGTAAACAGCGGTTCGAAGAAGAAAAGCAACCGTCGAGAAAAAAACGCAGAGGAAGAGTCATTATTATTTCAATTGCAGCATTGGCTTTAATCTCCCTAATCGTAGGACTGATTGTCCTCAAACAAACTGAGCTTTATCGCATCGGAGTTAAAATGCAGCAGCAATATAAGTTTGCAGTACTCACGGTGGCAGATGACAATAGTTATATTATCTTAGATACAAACTCAAATGATAAGGATATTGAAAATGAACCATATTATCTTGCACAAGTCTATAGAAAAGAAGCCCAAGATACGTTGGATGGAATCCGTTTCATGAATGAAAAACTTGGTTTTTCATCCGCACTTTATGAAAAAATGATGCAGACGACGTCGCTTATGGGAAGACAAACGGAAGAAAACAGACGTTACAGGATCAGTTGGACATATCACCCGGACAAAGGGCTTGAAGTTATGTACGAAAGGAAATAGCGTAGAGTTAGATTGAAAAACAAGAAAACGTTAGCGAAAAAGCAGCCATTTCGGTTGCTTTTTTTGTTTAGATTTTTAAGGGGTTAAACTCCATTTTCTATTTCTTACACCCTCAATCCCTTATTCCCTGCTCCCTCGTACTTTCTCCACACTCCCCTTATTCCCTCAATCCCTAATCCCTCCACCTTCCCACGAATTCCCCATAACCCATTGCTTTTTTCTCAGAATAATGTTACAATACTATAAATATGACTTTTGGGAGGGATTTCCTTTGGACGAATTTGAAAAGGATCTCAACGAAACCATGGATCTGCCGGAGACCGACGTGCCTGAACAAACGGTGCCCGAAGCGGATGTGCAGCCCGAAGCGCCTGCTGCGCCGGAGACTGCCGAAGTCCCGGCGGCCGACGCGCAGCCCGAACCGGCTGCGCAGCCCGAGGCGCCTGCGCAGCCGGAAGCGTCCGCTGCAGCACCGGAAGAAGCCGAGGCGGTCGAAGACGCCTCCGACGCCGCCGAAGCAGCCGCCGAAGCAGCAGCCGACGCTGCCGGGGAAGCGGACGACGCGCCGTCAACGCCGACAGGGGAGGACGGCCTGCTGCAGGAGCTGGAAGGCATCCGCGATCTGCTTCAGCAGGAGCTGGACAATGCGCAGAACGGCGAGCTGATCCAGGAGTTGGACGAGGTCTCCGAAGAAGGGGAGCCTTCGCAGGAAGAGATTCCGGAGGAGGAGCTTTGCCAATGCTGCGGCGAACGCAGAAGAGACACCTCCTTCGGCGAGGACTATCCCTATTGCAGCGAATGCCGCGATCTCATGAAGGCCGCGCCGCTGAAATGGAGCGGCGTTCTGTGCTGGATCCTGATGCTGGTGGCCGCCGGCGCATCGCTGGTGTTCTGCGCCGGTTCCGTGCAGGAATATGCCACGTTGATGGAGGCGGAGACCTACTACGCCAACCGCTGCATCTCGGACGCCGAGGCAACCTATTATAATTATGTTACCTCTGCCGCCTACAGCGACAATTATTCCCGTTCGGCGGTGAAGAATCTGATCAAGATCTTCGCCAACATGGGCTATCTCAATGACGCGAATGATCTGATCGCCCAGTTCTTTACCGAAGCGCAGCTAAAGCTGCCCTGGAACAAGCGCTACGCCGCGATCTCGCAGGAGTTCAGCGATCTTTCCGCCGCCTCCACCAAGGTCAGCGAAATGATGCAAGATGTGGCCTATGCCGACGACGGCTTTGATTACGACAAAAAGATCGCCCAACTGGAGCAGCTTGCGGCTCCCGGCGAGGACGGTACGCCCGGCCTTCCGGAGATCTTTGTGGAGTATTACAGCTACGCGCTGATGAGCCTTTCCAAGCAGAAGAGCGACGAGGAGATGCTCGAACAGCTCCTGCATATGGAGGAGATCGACGACGGCACCCACACCTGGCTGTATCTGACCAACATCCTTTCCCTTGCCGCCAGGACCGGCAACGTGGAGCTGACGCAGACCTACTTTGACAAGGTCACGGACGCCAATGTTCAGGAGGCAACGGCCTATTCCGCCCTTGCGAGCGTCTATCGCTTCACCGAAACGCCGGATCCGGACAAGATCCTTGAGGCTGCCGCGCAGGCGGAGGAAAATCTTTCCGCTTCCGCCGTGCCGACCTATCTTGTGGACCGTGCGGCGGCCTATCTGCTCAAAGGCGACGAAAAGAGCGCCATGGATACCATGGAGGCCTACATGAGCTCCGGCGCTTCCAGCGGCCAGACGCCCTATACCGTGCAGTCCTGCAACCTGTATGCGCTTTGCTGTGTGCTGACCGGCGACGACGAAGGCTACAAACAGATGGAGGACGTGTTTGCCTCGGCGGGCATGGAGGTTTCCAAGCTTGTCAAGCAGTATCAAAAGGGCAAGCTGACTTTGGAGCAGGTTCTGACCGATAACGGAGGTGACATCTGATGACTGCGCTTTATATTCTGACGAAATATCTGACCTTCCCCGGCGTGCTGGTGCGCGCTCTTTGGGAACAGCTGGTCTGCCGCGCCTGCGGCGTGCCGATCGAAGACACCCGCGCGCTGCGCCGCGACGAGCTGTGCGGCCACATCGAGCACGAACTGATGCCGAAATCCCGCGGCGCGTTTGCCATCTGCTTTGTGCCCGCGTTTTTGGGCGGTCTGCTGGCGTTTTTGCTGGCCATCGGGCCGACGCTGGGGCTGTTCGTGTTTGAAATGACCGGCATTCCGGGCATGATCGTCAATCTCTTTGCCTATTGGTTCGCCTGCTCGCTCTTTGTCAACAGCTATCCCAGCGTGGAAGACGCGCTGAATATGCGCGACAAGGTCTATCATGAGGGGACGATCCTGCAGAAGATCGTTTACGCGCCGGCCTTCGTCTTTCTTTTCCTCGGCGCCTATCTGGAACGCTACTGCATCACGTTTTTGATCGCCGTCGGCGGCACGATCCTGCTGATCGTAAAATTCTGATTTGAAAAACAGGAGAACAATATGAGCTTTATTTGGGAAAACCCGCAGATCATTGCGGAAAACAAAACGGCCGGCCACGACCTCGCGCTGCCCTATGCGGACAGGGACGCCGCTGTCGGGCGTGAAGAAACGCCGTTTCAGCTCTCGCTCAACGGTACCTGGAAATTCCATTGGGCAAAGGGCGCAGCCGAAGCGCCGCAGGGGAGCACCGAAGCTGTTTTTGATGACAGCGGCTGGGAAGACATTCAGGTACCCGGCGTGTGGCAGTTCCAGAAGGACTACACCAAACCCTGGTATTATGCGAATTCCTATCCCAACGCCATCGACGTGAAACAAAAGAATATCCCGACGATCCGCCACGAGGATCAGGAGGTCGGCACCCACCGTACCTCCTTCACTCTGCCCGACGGCTGGGAAAACCGCGAAGTCTTTCTCTTCTTCGGCGCGGCCAAGGCCGGGCTGGAGGTCTGGCTGAACGGCGCGCGCGTGGGCTATTCCCAAGGCTCCAACACGCCCCACGAATTTAACGTGACCCGCTTTGTGCAGCCCGGTCTCAATCGACTTACTGCCGTGGTCTACCGCTACACCGACGGCACCTATCTGGAAGACCAGGATATGTGGTTCCTTTCCGGCATCTACCGCGACGTCTATCTTTACAGTGAGCCGAAGCAGACCGTGCGCGACCTTTATGTCACGACAGAGCTGGTGAACGATTACAAGGATGCGGATCTGGTGGCGGAGCTGTTTATCGACGACAGCAGCGACGCCGGAAAGACCTTCGCCGTGAAAGCGACGCTGCTGCGCGGCGGGGAGGCGCTTCCCATCGGCGAAGCCGACCTCATCACCCGCGCCGGCGAAAACAAGATGGTCTTCAAAAAGCGCATCGTTTCCCCGGCCCTCTGGTCGAGCGAGCACCCGAATCTTTACACCTTCCTGCTGGAATTCTCCTGCGAAGGCGTGACGACCTATAAGGCGATCCGCATCGGCTTCCGCGAGGTGAAGATCGAGGGCGAGCGCATCCTTGTCAACGGACAGCCGTTGATGATCCGCGGCACAAACCGCCACGATTATGATCCGAAAACCGGCTGGACGGTGTCAAGAGAGCTCTACATCAAGGATTTCGACCTGATGAAGCGCGCCAACATCAACGCCATCCGCTGCAGCCATTATCCCAACGATCCGCTGTTCTATGCGCTTTGCGACGAATACGGCTTCTGGGTGATGGACGAATGCGACATGGAGACCCACGGCGTGCGCCGCAAGGGCGTTCCGGGCGACAATCCGCTTTGGACAAAGGCGGTCGTCGATCGCATGGAGCGCATGGTGCTGCGCGACCGCAACCATGTTTGCATCTTCATGTGGAGCCTCGGCAACGAGGCCGGCGACGGCAGCAACTTCCTGCGCATGAAGGAGGCCGCCCTCGCGCTCGACAAAACCCGTCCCTTCCACTACGAGGGCGATTTCGATTTCACAAAGAGCGACGTGATCTCGCGGATGTATCCGGTGGAGGAACAGGTGGAAAAAATGGGCAACCGCATCCCGTTGGAGATCACCTGGTTCGACAACATCGCAAACGCGCTGGCCGCAGACAGCAAGCCGATCCGCGCCTCGGATTACAACAAGCCCGTCATTTTCTGCGAATATGCCCACGCGATGGAAAACTCGCTGGGCAACTTCCAGGAATACATGGACGCCTTTGAAAAATATGAGAACATGTGGGGCGGCTTCATCTGGGATTTCGTGGATCAGGCGATCTGCAAAGAAGGGGAGGACGGTCAGCCGCAATGGCTCTACGGCTCCGACTTCAACGAGAAGGAGCAATGGTTCCGGCCGCCCTATAACATCGCCGCCATCGTCGGCAGCAACACCTATTTCAACGCCAACGGCATCGTGGCCGCCGACCGCAAGCCCCACCCCTCGTATTATGAGGTGAAAAAGGTTTATGCCGAGATGAAGATCGAAGCAAAGGACCTTGCCAAGGGCGTGTTCACCGTGAAGAACAAGCAGCTCTTCTCCGACCTTTCCGCCTTCCGTCTGGTCTATGTGCTGACGGAGAACGGCGTGAAGTTTGCCGAGGGCACGGTGCCGGAACGCGATTACGCCGCGACCGCGCCGCTGAGCGAGGGAACGTTTTCGATCGAGCTTCCGGCGCTTCCGGCGGGCGAGGTTTTCCTGACCTTTTCTTTCCTGCGCAAGGAGGCGACCCGGTTCGCCCCGGCCGGCTTTGAGCAGACCTTCGACCAGTTCCTGCTGAAAAAGGCCGACACCGGAGAGGTTCCGGCGGCCGAAGGCAAGGTGCGCATCGAGGGCACGGAAAAGGATTTCACCGTCTTCGGCGAGGGCTTTGCCTACCGCTTCAAAAACGGCCAGCTTGCCGAACTGCACAAGGGCGAAGAAAGCTATCTGCTTTCCGCCATCCGCCCGAACTATTACCGTCCGCTGACCGACAACGACATCGACTTCTTCAATTTTGCGCCGCCGTTTGCTTCCGCCCAGCCGCTTTACGCCTGGAAACGCGCAACGAAGAGCGCAAAGAGCCGCGCCGCTCTGGTGCATCTTTACAGCCACAGCGCCTATGTGGAAACCAGGGTCAGCGTGAACGGGCTGAAGGACGTCAAAATGACCTACACGGTCTATCCCGACGGCCGCATCCGTGTGACCCACGAGGGCACGGCGACAAAGGATCTGCTGCGCTTCGGCGTGGAGTTCGCTCTGCCCGACGCTTTCGATCTTGTCACCTGGTACGGCAGAGGCCCGCAGGAGAACTACTGCGACCGAAAGACCGGCGCGCGGGTTGGTCTGTTCAGCAAAACCGTGGAGGAGCTGGAGCACCACTATATGCGTCCGCAGGAGAACGGCCACCGCACCGACGTGCGCACGCTGACGCTGCAGACCGCCGAGGGCAGGGGACTGCGCCTGACCGCCGACGGCGACGTGCCCTTCTGCTTCAACTGCTTCAAGTACACGCTGGACGATCTGGACGCGGCGACCCACATCCACTCCCTTGCGCATAAGCCCCTGACCACGGTCTGCATCGACCGGACGCAGCGCGGCGTGGGCGGCGATATGCCGGGTTCCGCGACTCTGCGCGACCCCTATATCCTGCATAAGGGTACGCATTACAGCTATGCCTTTACCATCGAAGCGCTGGATTAATCAAATCTTCAGAAAAGGTTCACGGTTTATTTAAGGGTTTGCAGAAGAAAAGCAAAAAAGCCGTGATAGCATAAAATTACAATCTCACCACAGAAAAGAGGAATTTCAATGGTACAGACACGATTCAAACGCGGCGTCAGCCTGCTTCTGGCGGTGCTCTTTGTCTGCCTCGGCTGCTTCGGCGTGTTTGCCGAAGGCGAACAGAACACCCAGCCTCCCGCAGAGGGCAGCACCCAGAGCGGCGAGACCCAGACCGGCGAAGGCCAGGGCAGCGGCAGCGAATCCGGCGAAACGGGTTCCACAACGCCGGAGCAGAGCACCTGCACCCATGAATGGGGCGACTGGGTCGACACCCTCACCGCGACCTGCACCACCGACGGCTCCCGCAGCCGCACTTGCAAAAAATGCAACAAGGTGGAATACGAGGCAGTCAAGGCGTCCGGCCACAAGTTCAAGGTCAGCATTGACGACCCGGCCTCCTGCACGGAAAAGGGTCTGAAGCTGGAGGTCTGCGAGAAATGCGGCGAACAGCAGCGCGAAGAGCGCCCGGCTCTCGGCCACGTTGACGAAAACAAGGACGGCAAGTGCGACCGCTGCAAGATCAGCCTGAGCGAGACCGAGCCGACGAATCCGACAGACCCGGCCACCGGGGACTGCAAAAACGGCCACGATTATGAAGAAAAAGAGACCCCGGCCACCTGCACGGAAAAGGGCAAGATCGAACAGGTCTGCAAACGCTGCGGCGACAGAAAGCTGATAAAAGAAACGCCGAAGCTCGGCCACGACATGGTGACCGAACCCCAGGTCGATCCCACCTGTCAGGCGGAGGGCAAGACGGAAAAGAGATACTGTAAACGCTGCAACGAAGTCTTTCTGGAATCGAAGACCCTCAAAAAGGTGGATCACGAGGGCGTAGCGGTGGATCCCGTGGCGCCGACCTGCCAAAAGGACGGCTCTACCGGCAAGATCGTCTGCAAATGGTGCAAGACGGTGCTGCAGGAGCCGACGGTGCTGCCGAAGACCGGCCACGACTATCAGGCAACGATCATCACCCCCGCCACCTGCACCTCCGGCGGTCTGAACCGGGAAGAGTGCAAGGTCTGCAAGGACACCCGGCTGATCCAGACGCCGGCGCTGGAGCATAAGCTTGAGGACACATGGATCGTGGAAGCGACCTGCACGACCCCCGGCGTGCGCGTGAAAAAATGCGTCAACACCTGGCCGGATCCGAAGGACCCCAACGACCCGGACAAGCACATCGCCTGCGATTACCAGACCAACATGGAAAATGTCCCGGCTCTCGGCCACGACCCGGAAAAGACCTGGACGGTGGATAAGGCGCCGACCTGCACGGCCGCCGGCACAAAATCGCACCATTGCTCCCGCTGCGGAAAGGCCTTTGACGTGACGAGCGTTCCCAAGAGCGGCCACGATTACAAGATCACCGTCAAGCCCGCCACCACCAAGAAGGACGGCAGAAAGACCTATCTTTGCAAGGTCTGCGGCAAGAATGTGACCAAGGTCATCTATCAGATCAGCTCGATCAAGCTCAGCAAGAGCGTTTATGTCTGCGACAACAAAGCGAAAAAGCCGACGGTAGTCGTGAAGAACACGGCGGACAAAAAGCTGACCAAGGACAAGGACTACAAAGTCACCTATGAAAAGGGCCGCAAGAAAGTCGGCACCTATACGGTGAAGGTGGAGTTCCTCGGCGATTACAAGGGCTCGAAGACCCTCAAATTCACCATCAAGCTCGGCAAAACCACCGGCGTGACGCTGAAAAAGCTGCGCGGCAGTAAGGTCACGGTCAGCTTTGACAAGGTCAAGGGCGCCCAGAAGTACTGCATCTATTACGCCACAAGCAAGAACGGCGACTATCAGAAGCTTGTCAACACCACAAAGACGACCTATACCACCGGCGCGTTCAAGGCCGGCAAGACCTACTACTTCAAGGTACGCGCCGTGACAAAGGATACCGACGGCAAGAACCAGTTCGGCGACTACTCGGCAGTCAGCAAGATCAAGCTGTAAGGATGCGGCGCTGCCGAAGTCAGAAAAAACACGAACAAAAAGAAAGCGCTTTGAAGCAAGCGCTTTCTTTGTTTTTTTCGTGGGGCTTCATTTTTGCCGAGAGGGACAGCGTCTTTCTTCTGCCGCGCAGCTTCGCTGCGCGGCAGAAGCGGCGGCGGAACGAACCGTGCCCTGCACGGTTCAAAACGAAGCAGGGCTTCGTTTTCGCACGGCCTGGGCCGTGCGGTTCCGCCGCCGCCTGCGCACGGCGAAGCCGTGCGCAAAAAGCTGCTGCAGTGCAATTTCTCCGCTTATTCCATCCCCCGATACAGGCCGGCGTAAATGCCGCCGAGGGCCAGCAGCTCCTCGTGGGTCCCGGTTTCTTCAATTCCGTTTTCCGTCAGCACAAAGATGCGCGAAGCATTTCGCACCGTGGAAAGGCGGTGGGCGATGGTGAAGGTGGTGCGCCCTTTGGCAAGAACCGCAAGGGAACGCTTGACCAGTTGTTCACTTTCGTTGTCCAGTGCGCTGGTGGCTTCATCCAGCACCAGAACGGGCGGATTTTTGAGGAACATGCGTGCAATGGAGATGCGCTGTTTCTGCCCGCCGGAAAGCCGCACGCCCCGTTCGCCGACCTCGGTGTCGTAGCCGTCGGGAAACTGCATGATGAATGCGTGGGCGTCGGCGAGCTTTGCCGCGGCAAACATCTCTTCTTCGGAGGCGTCGGGTTTTCCGTAAAGGATATTGCTGCGGATGGTCCCGGAGAAAAGGTAGACGTCTTGGTCCACCACGCCGATGGCGCCGCGCAGCTCCCGCAGGGAAAGCGCGGCGATGTTCCGGCCGTCCAGAAGGATCTGCCCGCCGTCCACATCATAGAACCGGGAAAGCAGACTGCACATGGTGGTTTTTCCGCTGCCGGAGGGACCGACGATGGCCACATTTTCGCCTTCGGTCACGGTGAGGTTCAGATGTGCCAGCACATTGCGTTCCTCGTTGTAGGCAAAGGTCACGTCCCGGAACTCGATCACGCCCCGAACGTCCTGCAGACTGCCGCTTTCCGGCAGATAGCCGGGCTCCGCCGGCAGCTCCATGACCTCTGCGAAGCGGGCGATGCCGGTCATGCCCTTTTCAAACTGCTCGGTGAATTCCACAATGCGTTTGATGGCCGAAATGAGCATGGCAATGTAGAGCATATACGCGGTAAAGTCGGCGGCGGTGATCTTTCCGCGCATCAGGAAAAGACCGCCCAGCAGGATCATCGCCACATACATCAGACCGTCGAAGAAGCGAACCATCGCGTTCAACCGCGCCATATAGCGGTAGGAGGCCTTCTGTACGCCGCTGAGATTCGTGCTTTCGGCGTTGAATTTTGCTTCTTCCGCGTCTTCGCCGGAAAAAGACTTGACCACGCGGATGCCGAGCAGCGCGGTCTCCGTTTTTGCGTTGACCTCGCCGGCGATCTCCCGGCGCTCCTTGAAGATCTTGCGCATCCGCCGGCGGAAGTACATCGTGCCGAAAAACATGAAGGGAAGCAGCAGGGCGGCGCAGAGCGTCAGCGGCAGATTGATCGTGCAAAGGAAGGCGCAGGAGGCGATTAGCTTCAGCGAGAAGATGAAGAATTCCTCGGGGCAGTGATGGGAAAATTCGGAAACGTCGAACAGATCGGTCGTCAGCCGCGACATAAGCTGGCCGATCTTCATGCTGTCATAATAGCGCAGGGGCACGCGCAGCAGGTGGGCGAACAGCGCCTCGCGCATATCCTTTTCGATCTGTACGCCCATGGAGTGACCCACATAGATCATGTAGTACCCCGCGAGGATGTCCACGCCCTTGAGGAAGGCGTAGAGCGCTGCGCTGGTCAGCACGAGCTTCACTGTCAGGTCGGCGGGGGACTCGATGGCGACCGCGGTGATGTTCCGCACCAGCATGGGCAGCACGATCTCGTTCAGCGTGGTCAGCGACGCACAGAAGAGATCCAGCGCCACGACCCGTTTGTGCTTGCCAAAGTACGGGAAGAACCAGCGGCGCAGGTCGATTTTCTTTTCAGACATGCGGCCACCTCATTTCAGAAGGGCTTCCCATTCCGCAGGGCGAAAGCCCACCAGCACGGTCTTTTTGCAGATCAGCAGTGGACGCTTGACCAGCATGCCGTCGCTTGCCAGCAGACGAAGCTGTTCCTCCTCGCTCATATTCGGGAGTTTGTCCTTGAGCTGCAGCGATTTGTACAGCAGGCCGCTGGTGTTGAAAAAGCGTTTGAGCGGCAGACCGCTTTGGGCGTGCCACTGCTTCAGCTCGTCAAGGGTCGGCGGATTTTCCTTAATATGGCGGTCGGTGAAGACGGCACCGCGGTCTTCCAAAAAGCGCTTTGCCTTCTGGCAGGTGGTGCATTTCGGGTATTCGATGAAGAGCATGGTTCTCATCCTTTCCAAAAATCTGTGTTCAGTATAGCACGAAACGCCACAAAAAGCTACACGGAAACGCCGTTTAATCATTTTTAATTGACCGCCCGCACCGCGCATGGTAAGATAGACCCGAAAGGGGACGATACCATGAAAGCGATCACCCATCAACTGAAGTTCAAGCTCATCAGCCTTGCGCTGGCGATCGCCGTCCTGTTCGGCGCGTCGGGCGCCGGATTGAAGGCCGACAGCAGCGGCTGGAAAACCAATTACCCCTATGTCTTTGTCCACGGCCTTTCCGGCTGGGGCAGCTATGACGCCGTGAACAGGCTTATGCCCTATTGGGGGATGTTCGGCGGCGACCTGATGGAATACCTGAACGCCAGGGGTTTTCACGCCTTCGCTGCCTCTGTCGACCCCTCGGGCAGCGCCTGGGACCGCGCCTGCGAGCTCTACGCTCAGCTTGCCGGCACGCGGGTGGATTACGGCAAGGCGCACAGCGCACGCTGCGGCCACGCCCGCTTCGGCGAAGATTTCACCGGCCGGGCGCTGATCCCCGCGTTCAGTGCAAAGGACAGGATCAATCTTCTGGGCCATTCCTTCGGCGGGGCAACGGTGCGCATGTTTGCCGCGGTCATGGCAAACGGCAGCGACGAGGAGAAAAAAGCGACGCCGGAAGGCGAACTGTCGCCGTATTTTGCCGGCGGAAAGGCGAAGTGGATCTACAGTCTGACCTCCCTCGCCGCGCCGCACAACGGCACCACGGCTTACTGCCGCGACGAATACGAAACGCCGCCGAAGCAAAACCCCTTGCGCGCTGCGCTGGAGGGGCTCATGAATCGGTTCACCGAAAAGAAAAAAGAGGATCGCATCGAAAGCGACCATGCGGATTATGATATGACGCTGGACAATGCCGCGGCGCTCAACCGGATCCTGACGGTCAGCAGGGCGACCTATTACTTCTCCTTCGCCTGCTCCTGCACCGACCGGCAGAGCGACGGCACCTGGAAGGTCGAGGCGCGCATCACAGAGCAGATGTTCCGCTCCTCCGGCGACCGGCTCGGGCAGCTCTCCGGCGTGACGGAGGGCGGCATCGTCTATGACGAAAGCTGGCGCGAAAACGACGGTCTGGTGAACACGGTCTCGGCCAAAGCCCCCTTCGGCCAGCCGCAGCAGGACTATGACAGCGCCAACGTGCCCCGGGGCGTGTGGAACGTGATGCCCGTCGTTCGCGGCGACCACATGGCGCTGGAGGGCGGTTTGTTCCATGTGAACGACGTCAAGCCCCTGTATGTGGAGCACCTCAGCAGGATCAATGCGCTGGGAGAGTGAGCAGAGCGCAGGGGACAGAGAATCGCCCGAATGGATCTCTGAAATCAAAAAAACGTCGAGTCAAAGTGAACAATCCTACTCCTTTTGAAGAACACAAAGGAAAGAAAGCGCTGTTTTACAGAATCACTCTGGGAAAAGCGCTTTCTTTTTCTTTTGTTTTGACGTTTTTCGCTAAATGCAACAGCGCCCTGTCGGAATCGTCGGTTGCTCAGGACAAATTTCGCTCCAGATGCACGAGGAAATCCTGAATGTTCGTTACAAAGCCCTTGACCGACAACGAGCCGCGGTCGTGGAGCTTGTTGACGGCGAATTCCGAGATATCCACCGAATAGATGTAGACCGGGCGGATCACGCCGTCCTGTTCGCAGTAGGAGGGGGTCATGTTGCCCGTTGCGATCGTGTGGAGCTGGGTCGCGAGGCAGATGACCGCCGTTGCCTTGCGGGTGTGTTCGCGCATGGCGTTCTGGGCCTCATAGACGTTGGGGATGACCTCCGGCAGGGGACCGTCGTCGCGGATGGAGCCGGCAAGGACAAAGGGCTTTTTGCATTCCAGCAGGGCGTGCATCACGCCGGTATGCAGATCATGGGTCTGCAGGAAGTTTTCGATGGAACCGGCCTTGCGCACGAGGTTGATCGTGTGCAGATGGTGGTAGTGGCCGTTTTCGATTAGCTTTTTCGTATAGATATCCTGCCCGAGGCCGGTGTGGAACAGCGCGGCTTCCAGGTCGTGGGTCGCAAGCGCGTTGCCGGCAAACAGGCAGTCGCAGTAGCCCTTGCGGATCAGGTTCGCCATGGCGGTTCGGCTGTCGTTGTCGAACACGCAGGCCGGGCCGAGCACCCAGACGATATAGCCGTGGTCGCGGTCGTTGCGCAGAACCTCATAAAGCTGATCGTAATCGCGGGAAAACGAGGTTTCGCGCGATTGCCCAGTGCGGAAGGCGAAGGAGGAGGCGCTCGAAGACTCCTCCGTCTGCGCAAAGCAGTTCGCGTGGACGTAAACGCCGCCGGTGCCGTCGTCCGTGCGGCCGACAACGACTCGGTCGCCCGCTTTCACGCGGCGCGGCTCCGTCACGACCGGAACGCCGTTTTTGTCGATCACAACGGCGCAGTCCATGCGGCTCTGGCGCAGCATTTTCCATTCGCCGCCGATCTTGAAGTATTCCGGGTAGATCGTCGTGGCGTAAAACTGCTCGGGCAAAAAGCCGTCGCCGGCCGGTTCGGTTTTCACGTCCGGCGCGGAAAGAAACGGTTCAAAGTCAAAGGATGGCGCGATGAATTGCGGAAACTGCATTTTTATGCTCCTCCTCGGTTGAATTTTTCTTTGCTATTATTATAGCAGAATCCAAACAGAAAGCAAGCCCTTTTTCTCAAGGTGACCGATGATCTGCGCAGATATGCAGTTTTTGACGGAACGTCCCTGCCCCCTGTTCCCCTACCCCTGGCACCTGACCACGAAAAAAACGCCCCGACTGTTGTCGAGGCGGTTTTTGGCGGTTTCACCGAAATTATCTGCCGAACAGGCGGGCAAAGAAATCGAGAATCATTTGTAAAATGCGCTCAAAGAAGCTGAGCTTTGCCGGAGATTCCTCCTGCGTCGGTTGTGTCGGCGAGGTTGGCGTGGTCGGATTGGTCGGCGTAACGGGATCGGACGGCGCACCCAAGATATGAAGCTGTGCGCCGGTCAGCGGTTCGTTGCCATTTCCCAATGTGATTGCATTCCAGTCAGCCTGTGAGCCATAATAATAAACGTGAGAGATCGTATTCGTTGTTTTACCGCTTTGCTTATAAAACGCATTCTGACCGATGACTTCAACCTTGTTATACATTGTGACGTTCACAAGTTTACACTCGGAAAATGCATAACCGCCAACCATTTCGACCTTTCTACCCAACGAGAGATCTGAAATCGGGCACTGGTGAAATGCGTAATCTCCTATGTTTTCAACGGAATCTGGAATTGTGAACGTGTTTAATGCGGTGCATTTATCAAAAGCATGTGCGCCGATATTTTTAAGTATTGAACTAAATTTAACGGAAACCAGGTTGGTACACGATGCAAAAGCGTATTCTCCAATTGTTTCAAGGCTCTGCGGGCATTCAACCTTTGTAATACTTTTGTAATAACGGAACGCATTACTTCCGATTTTTGTGACGCCGTTTCCAATGACAACGCGCAACGTCATAGATGAATATTGATCCCAAGGTGTGCGTACAGAGACGTCATTTTTTCCCTGATAATCATCCATAGCGCCGTTTCCGCTGATGGTCAGTGTTTTTGACGCTTCGCTGTATGTCCATGTCAGTCCGGAACCGCAGCCGCCGCTTGCGTCGGCTGCAAAGCTGACGAAGCAAACGCTGAGTGACAGCAGCAACATGAACACGCTTAAAAGAACGGATAGGGTTTGTTTTGCTTTTTTCATAGAGAGTCCTCCTTCTGACATTCACTAAATGTCATTTTTTCTTAATTATAGCATATAATTTTCTTGTTGACAAGCAGTAAATGTCAAAAAGACGAAAAATCTTGGAGGGACTTTTTTGTTCATCAATAAAACGGCAGACGGACGCAACAATATTTGCGGTGTAAATATTGCGCGTTTGCGCAAGGAAATCCACATTTCCCAGCGGGCGCTGGCGGATCGGTTGCAACTGGAAGGGCTGGATATTGACAAAAATGCCATTCAACGGATTGAATCAGGACAGAGGTTTTTAACGGACATTGAATTACAGTATTTCTGCAAAGCCCTCCACGTTTCTTTTGATACGCTCTTTCAACTCTGACTACCGGACTAACGACTAACAGCTAACAGCGATTCACGAAAAAAAACGCCCCAAATCGGGGCGTTTTTCAATACGCTTTTACTTATTTGCACGCTTCTTCCACGGCCACTGCGCAAGCGACGGTCGCGCCGACCATCGGGTTGTTGCCCATGCCGATCAGGCCCATCATCTCCACGTGCGCGGGCACGGAGGAGGAACCTGCGAACTGTGCGTCGGAATGCATACGACCCATGGTGTCGGTCATGCCGTAGGAAGCCGGGCCTGCCGCCATGTTGTCCGGGTGCAGGGTGCGGCCCGTGCCGCCGCCGGACGCCACGGAGAAGTAGCTCACGCCGTTTTCCGTGCACCATTTTTTATAGGTGCCGGCAACGGGGTGCTGGAAGCGGGTCGGGTTGGTGGAGTTGCCGGTGATGGAAACGCCGACGTTCTCCAGCTTCATGATCGCAACGCCCTCGGGGACGTTGTCGGCGCCGTAGCAGCGGACCTTGGCGCGCGGGCCGTCGGAATAGGCCTTTTCATCAACGACGGTGACGGTCTCCGTGTAGGGATCGAACTCCGTTTTCACATAGGTGAAGCCGTTGATCCGGGAGATGATCATCGCGGCGTCCTTGCCGAGACCGTTCAGGATCACGCGCAGGGGCTGCACGCGCACCTTGTTGGCGTTGAGGGCGATTTTAATCGCGCCTTCCGCGGCGGCAAAG
This sequence comes from Oscillospiraceae bacterium, assembly GCA_902774035.1. Classification (GTDB taxonomy): domain Bacteria; phylum Bacillota; class Clostridia; order Oscillospirales; family Acutalibacteraceae; genus UBA6857. Next base: position 39,048 of record CACYHA010000014.1, read on the forward strand.
CTCTCGTGACCGGCAAGGAAGCAGAAGCATTCCGTCTCTTCGGAAAGCAGCATTTTGCCGAGGTTGCCGTGGCCGAGGCCGACCTTGCGGTTTTCGGCAACGGAACCGGGGATGCAGAACGACTGGAGGCCTTCGCCGATGGCGGCGGCAGCGTCGGCAGCCTTGGTGCAGCCCTTCTTGAGCGCGATGGCGCAGCCGACGGTGTAGGCCCAGACGGCGTTTTCAAAGCAGATGGGCTGGGTCTCGCGCACGATCTTGTCGACGTCGATGCCCTTTGCAAGGGTCAGATCTTTGCATTCCTCGATGGAGGAGATGCCGTATTCCTTCAGAACGGCGAGGATCTTGTCCGCGCGTCTTTCATAGTTTTCAAACAAAGCCATGTTCCTTACCTCCTTATTCCTGACGGGGATCGATATACTTCACGGCGTCGGCAAATCTGCCGTAAGTGCCCTTGGCCTTTTCGTATGCCGTGTTCGCGTCGTCGCCCTTCTTCATGAAGTCGGTCATCTTGCCGAGGGAAACGAATTCATAGCCGATCACCTGATCGTCCGCGTCCAGCGCCATGCGGGTCACATAGCCTTCCGCCATCTCCAGATAGCGCGTGCCCTTCAGCTTGGTGCCGTACATGGTGCCGACCTGGGAGCGAAGACCCTTGCCGAGGTCCTCCAGACCTGCGCCGACGGTCAGACCGTCGTCGGAGAATGCGGACTGGGAACGGCCGTAAACGATCTGCAGGAACAGTTCGCGCATCGCGGTGTTGATCGCGTCGCAGACAAGGTCGGTGTTGAGCGCTTCGAGGATGGTTTTGCCGGGCAGGATCTCGCTCGCCATCGCGGCGGAATGGGTCATGCCGGAGCAGCCGATGGTTTCCACAAGCGCTTCCTCGATGATGCCGTTTTTGATGTTCAGTGAAAGCTTGCAGGCGCCCTGCTGCGGCGCACACCAGCCGATACCGTGGGTGAAACCGGAAATATCCTTGATTTCATACGCCTTGACCCATTTACCCTCTTCGGGAATGGGCGCCGGTCCGTGGTGCGGTCCTTTTGCGACCGTGCACATTCTTTCGACCTCATGTGAATAATTCATGTTGCTTTTTTCTCCTTTCGGATCTTTATTCATCGGTTCGGGCGGCGATGCCGCGTAATACCATTTTTAATGATAACAAATATCGAACGCCGTTGCAATAGTTTCGGCCAAAAAAACCGAACTTTTTTGCCCTGCAAAACGATCTTGGGAAAAAACGCTTGCATTTGCGGGAAAGATTTGCTATAATGATTCCGCCTATCAATAAATCTTATGAAAGAAGGACTTGTTATGAAAAAATTGATTGCTGTTCTGTTGAGCGTGCTTGTGCTGCTCTCCGCGCTGAGCGTGCTTTGCTTCGCGGAATATCCGGTGCCGGGCCGCGACGAACCGAGCGTGGAGACCGCGGTGGAAAACACCATCGGCAAGTGGATCCCCACGGGCGAGGACACCTCGAACGCTGTCTTTGGCTTTCTCGACAGTATGCGCGGCTTTTTGAACAGCCTGCGCGACGTCTATGAGGACCTGCTGTACCGGTTCCGGGAATCCATCCAGTCCATCGAATGGGTGCCCGGCTGGATGCGGTGACCCGAAGCTGACCCTGAAAACCATTTGAAAAGGAGAAATACACCATGAAACGTACAACAAAACTCTTGGCGATTCTGCTGGCGGTTCTTCTGACGGCAACCGCTCTGCCGTTCGCGGCTGTGGGAATCAAAAAGGATTACGGCACCTGCGGCGACGGTGTGGAGTGGAGCTTTAACCAGTTGAACAACACCATGACCATCCGGCGCGCCCAGAGCAAAACCAAGCCCGTAACGATGAGCGATTATTCGACGGAGAATCCGCCCCAGTGGATCAAGCTCGGCGAGCTGGACAACGAGATCTTCGGCTCGATCTGCAAGCTGATTGTGGACAAGGGCGTGAAAAACGTCGGCGCCTATGCGTTTGAAAACTGCACTGCACTGACGGAAGTGGAGCTGAGGGACGACGCGGTCACCATCGGCAACGGCGCGTTCAAGGACTGCGTCAACCTGGAAAAGGTCACGGCGCCGGAAACGCTGGAAAACATCGGGGACAATGCATTTTTCAATTGCACGGCCCTCAGCAATTTCCCGATGCCGAAGAAACTGAAGACGATCGGTAAGAATGCGTTCTATCAGTGCTGGTCTCTGCTGGATGTGACGGTGCCCGGCACGGTGGACACGATTTCCGACTTCGCCTTTTTCCGCTGTGATTCCATCAAAAAGCTGAAGCTGGAAAAGGGTGTGAAGCACATCGGCAACAGCGCGTTCGCGGAATGCACCAGCCTGCTGAATGCAGAGCTTTCCGAAACTTTGCAGTCGCTGGGCATGGGCAGCTTCTCAAACTGCTATTCTCTGACGAAGATCAAGATCTCCAAGCCGGTGAATACCATCCCGAAAAGCGCATTTGCGGGTTGCTTTAACCTTACGGAAGTGGAATTCTACAACGGCGTGCACATCATTGAAGAGGGCGCGTTCGATCAATGCCCGATCACCACGGTAAAATTCCACGGCAACAGCGAACAGTATCAGCGCATCCGCATCGACAGCTTCAACGAAGCGGTGGAACTGAAAAAGGAAAACCTGAACAATTTTGAGTTCATCGAGGATGCGGCGGACGAGAAGGAACCCGAGAAGAAAGAATCCTTCCTCGACAAGGTGAAGGCGTTCTTCAACAAGATCCTCAAGTTCTTCAAGGACCTCTTCGCATCGATCATCTGATCGCCCGAAAAAATGCAACCGGCACATCCTGCACCGTGCGGGATGTGCCGGAAAACCGTTCTGCCTGCCGCGTTCAAAGGCGGCAGCAATACGCCTCCTTAGTTTAATGGATAGAATAAACCCCTCCTAAGGGTTTGAAACGGCTATCACTTTTTGGAGCAAGGCGAACGATACAAGTTCAATTGAATACAAACACGCCTCCTTAGTTAAATGGATATAACATGCTCCTCCTAAGGGCAAGTTGTGGGTTCGATTCCCGCAGGGGGTGCCAGAAAGTCCTTGATTTTCAAGGGCTTTTTGATTTTTCTATGCGCAGAACAAACTTCGTTGGTGCATACCATGACAAAACCGAACCGGCGTCATTTTTGCCCGAAAACTCCATCTTTGCGTCATTCGTCTGCTAATAAAATTAGCAGGTTTTTTGCCGTTTTTAACAATCTGCTAATCGATCTGCTAATTGAAGCCTCTCAAATTCATCATCGGCTTGCTAATCGGAAACGTCGAACGACGCCAGTTTAAGCTTTATTTGTTTAACGAAACGCAGGCAAATTAGCACAAATGCAAGCGCTTGCCAAGTCCTTACCGGAATATTCTGTTGTTCGTGAAATGCCCTGTATAGGCGACGTTCTTGCGCCTCGTATCATTGCTGAAATCGGAGATGTGAATAGATTTCACAATAAACACGCTTTGATTGCTTATGCCGGCATTGATGCTCCGCCCTATCAGTCAGGCTCTTTCAACGCAACCGAACGTCATATTTCAAAACGCGGGAACGGTTATTTGAGGAAGACCGGTTATGAGATCATGCAATCTCTCATTCAGCACAAGCCTGTCGGCGATCCGGTGTATGACTTTATTCAAAAGAAACGCTCCGAGGGCAAATGCGGCAAAGAAGCCATGATTGCCGGTCTTAACAAATTCCTGCGCATCTACTACGGTAGAGTAACTGAGCTTTACGACAGCATAACCGAAGAGTTGGTTTTCTGCAGTAGAATCTGATTAAGCTTTAGATTTCAACCACTGCATACTTTTTCAAAGTGGCAATTCTCTTTTCCTGCCGCTTTGTTTTACTATGCCTTTATTTCTCCATATTTTTTATGCTTTTGCCTATTGACTTTTTTTAGCAGGTTTTTTCTCTGAATATCGTATTACCCGTTGACGAAAGTGCGCTCTTGATGATAAACTAATCATAGAAATTCAACTCTCCTTGGTTGTGTGTTTTTGTGGTTATTAACATCATACCATATTTTGAGTTGAATTTCTTTTTTATTTGTTACCTATCAATTGTACCACAACATTTTTAAGCCGTTTGACGTCGCATAAAATAAAAAAAGAATACAGCAAAGCGGAATTTTAAGTGAATTGCTCGGTTGTAAAAAAGAACGAATTAATCATAAAAAAGTTGACAAGATTTTAAAATATTTGTTGATTTTCTAAGAAAAATCGAATATAATTAAAAAATCAGATGGCGTGAATAAAACGGTTGAAACAAATCGGAATCAAAAACTGAAAGTGTCATGCGGATACGTCTGATCTTTTGTTGATGGGAGGAGTACACCATGTATTGTATCCATTGCGGCAGTCCTGTTTCGGATGATGATGTTTTTTGCGCGGAATGCGGCAAGCGGATTGAACGCGTACAAGAGAATGCCGAGCCGCAAAATGCGGATTCTGACGGGGTATGGTCGCCATATGATTCGACGGATCAGTTTCCGAAGGATGCCTATGACGCTTCAACGGATGCTGCGGCTTTTCCAAAGGATCCTCCAGCATGGAATGATCGTGATGTGTTTTCCGCTGCGCAGGCTGATTCCTATCCTGCGCCTTCTCCGGCGTTTCCCCAAGCGCAGGGCGAGAAAAAATCTAACGGAAAGGCCATTGCAACAATCGTGATCGCCGTGGTGCTCGGTCTTGGTCTCGGCGGCGGAAGCTTTTTGGCGCTGACCCGTCCTTGGGAACGAAAGAAAGCTCCAGATCCTGCAACAGTCACTGCGGCCACAGAGCAGAGCACGAGCCAAAACAGCACGGATTCTGTTGTCAACATGGTTGACTCGAGTGATATGCAGACGACGCAGACCGCCGAACCGGATACGCAGGCAAATTTTGACTTTGACATAACCGAGCCGACAACAGAATCCTCGGCTGGGTTTCAAAGCAGTGTTTTGCCGGGCAACATTGAGAGAGCGGACAGCTATTTCGATTATCGGCCGAGAATCGTTCAGGCGGATGCCAGCGTGACCTTGCGCAGCGGACCGGGCAAAAGCTATGATAAGGTGTATTCAGTTGCAAAAAAGAGCTTGGTCTATGAGGTCGCCATTTCAGCCGATCGGGAGTGGTCGTTGATCTATTACAGATATTACAATCAATACGGCTGGATGGCAAATCGCTATCTGACTGAGATGAGAAATGTGCAGGTCAATGAGCAGTCGCTGAACAGCGGCAGCGTTGAGGTCAACGGAAGAACCTACCGCGTCGGAAATGTCAGCGCGCACAGCTACAAGGTCAGGGAGCATACCGGGCTGATCCTGCGCGACGCCGACAGCAAAAGCGGCGAATGGGTTTTGAGAATGGAATACGGAGATTCCGTGAAGGAGATTTGCCGCTCATTGAATAACCCCGAGTGGGGATATATCGAATACAACGACGGCGTCAGAACCTATCGCGGATTCGCACACAGCGATTATTACGGATAAATCCGTTGTTTCGGCGACGGTTGAACAATGAATGATTGAGGAGGATTATCAATGAGCTTTTGTACAAAATGCGGGCAGGAAATTGTGGACGGAGAAATGCATATTTGTCCGGCTGCACAGCGATCAAGTTGGCAGGCGCCTTCGACGGAGCCTTATCGTGAGCCGTATCCGGAGGATCGCGTTGCTTCGTCACGGACGAGCGCCGACGGAAAACGAATTGAGTTCACCATTGATCAGGATCAGCTGAAAGAAAAATTCCGCGGCTTTGTTGACAAAATTGCGCCGGAAAACAACGCCGCGCCTGATGACGACAACAGTGTTTTTGAGCGCGGGAAGCAAATCGTTCCGGACTGCGTCTATGCAAATGACGGCGAGGTCCCCGTAAAACAATATAATATTGCGAGGCTGCGCACGAGGCTTACCTTATCCAAAGCAGAGGGCAGAATGCAGATCACCAACAAGCGTGTCATTTTCCGTGCGCCGGGGCGATCCATCCTCGGAAAAACAGTTTTGCATGAGGAGTTTGAAATCGGTGAAATTGCAGGCTTGGAGATGCGAGACAACCCGCATTTCAATTTCCTGAACTGGTTCGGCGGGCTCCTCTTGATTTCCATCTTCGGCGGACTCGGCTATGCCGTCTCGCAGCTCTTCATTCACTCTGCTGAAAAAGAGTCCACATTGAAGTTCGGCTTAGGCGTTGCGGCCTTTTTTGGCCTTTTGGTTTCCGTTGCATGGATTATTCTTGCGGTTATTTTGCGCAAAAGAAGAGCGGTCAAGCGGTATTATTCTTTGCGCCAAATGGTTCTTGCCTTCTTTACCGGTCAATTGTTAGCTTATTATTTGGTAGGTGCATTTTCGTATTATATGCATGATTCTATTAATCCTCCTGTGGTCATCACGCTCGGGTCCCCTCTGATCATCTGTCTGCTGATCAACTGGCTGGTGCTCTCCATTGTGCCGAATCTGATTATTCTTGTGAAAACAAAGGGCTCGTTCCCCGGACTTCAGGTTGAAAGAGCTGGCTTCAAAACCCTGTTTTTAGGACGAATGGACAACAACAATTCCGGTTTTGCTGAGATTCTCCCATGGGAAGACACAGACAGAGCCATCCGCGAGGCCGGCGCGATTATAGATGATATTCAAACAATGGGAGACGCCGCGATTGCCAAATGGGCGAACAAATAAAGCGCGTACCTGTTGATTCAACGACCAAAAGAATCCTCAGGCGCTCTCCTGAGGATTCTTTGTTTCGATTTGATTTCGTATATTCATTTGTAGGGGGGACACGGCATGCGTGAGATCGATCCAAATGACAACACGGATTGGAGCCGAACTTCATTAACGCCTGAGCAATTGGCTGAGTATCAAAGAATGATTGATGCCGGGGAAGTGGATGATATTCCGGAAGTCGACCCGAACGCGCAGGAGCCAGAGCGGGCCTCGCTGCATCTTCCAACAGAAAAAACCGGACATTTCAGCGGTGAAAGAGGAAATTCCGCTTTTCATCCCAACGACGAAAAGGCATTAGAAAAAATGGCGGAATTCTCTCAGGACAGCGTTCAATATATTGACGGCTACCCCGATTTTTCCCCGTTCGCCGCGATCAACACGCCAAACGGCAGTTATTCAACGCAGGTCGAAATCGGCCATATGACGGGTCAAAGGGAAAACGGTACGTTTGAATACGGAAGACGGCCTGCCGGTTCAAGTCATGATCCGAATTATGATCTCGGCAATTTTGCGCAGGCGGATAACGCGCTGTTTGAACAGTTGAGAGGTACAGGACTTTTTTCTTCCGTTGACGAGCTGGAGGCTTACCGAAAGAGCAATAACCTTGTGTGGCATGAGTGCGCGGACGGTAAAACCATGCAGCTGATCCCGAGAGAAATTCATGACGCCTGCAGACACAGCGGCGGTGTGGCGGAACAAAACTATCGTTCTGCATGGGGTGATGTTACTTTGCCTCTGCCGGAAGAAGATGATTTCCTTGCTCCTACATCAGATGTTGTTCAACCGACGGCGGGAGTGGGCGATCCAGCATCAAATTTGGGTTCTCTTGAAGATTCGCCTGTATTGCCCGGTTTGGAGACAGACCTGTCAAGCCCATTGGGAAGCGATGTTCAATATATTGACCCCAACCGTCTGAATGTTCTGCATACCGATGATCCTTATTTCTGGCAGCAGCACGGCGCGGATCAGGCAACTTATACCCAACTTGCCGAAAAAATTCCGGAAATCAGAGACGCGCTTGACAATGGCGTTTCTCTCGAAGACTTAAAGAGTGATCCTGAACTGGCAGATGCCGTTAACGCCTATTTTGACCCCGATAATATGGTAAAAGCTGAGCTTGGACCGGATGGACAATACTACGTTGACGACGGACGGCATCGTGTCATGGCAGCTCGGGAAATGGGTTATGATATGCCCGTGAAGGTTACGAATGCGCAGGAAGCGGCGCTGCCGCCCGGCGGACATGATAACGACAACCAAGGCCAAGGCGATGACCAAAACCAAGGTGACGATCAAAACCAAGGCGACAACCAAGATCAAGGTGACGAACAAGATCAAGGTGACGATCAAGATCAAGGTGACGACCAAGGCCAAGGTAATGACCAAGACCAAGGCGAAGACCAAGATCAAGGCGACGAGCAAGATCAAGGCGATGACCAAGATCAAGGTGACGATCAAGATCAAGGTGACAACCAAGACCAAGGCGACGAGCAAGATCAAGGCGACGATCAAGATCAGGATGACGACCAAGACCAAAGCGACGACCAAGATCAAGGCGACGACCAAGACCAAGGCGACGATCAAGATCAAGGCGCCGATCAAGATCAAGGTGATGACCAAGATCAAGGTGACGATCAAGATCAAGGTGACAACCAAGACCAAGGCGACGAGCAAGATCAAGGCGATAATCAAGATCAAGACGACGACCAAGGCCAAGGTGACGAACAAGATCAAGGTGACAACCAAGACCAAGGTGACGACCAAGGCCAAGGTAATGACCAAGACCAAGGCGAAGACCAAGATCAAGGCGACGACCAAGACCAAGGCGACAACCAAGGCCAAGGTGACGAACAAGATCAAGGCGATAACCAAGACCAAGGCGACAACCAAGATCAAGGCGACGACCAAGATCAAGGTGACGAACAAGATCAAGGCGACGAACAAGATCAAGGCGAAGATCAAAACCAAGGAGACGATCAAGACCAAGGTGATGACCAAAACCAAGGCGACGACCAAGATCAAGGTGACAACCAAGGCCAAGGAGACGATCAAGACCAAGGTGACGACCAAGATCAAGGCGAAGATCAAAACCAAGGCGACGTGACGATCAAGATCAAGGCGAAGGCCAAGACCAAGGCGACGACCAAGATCAAGGCGACGACCAAGATCAAGGCGACGACCAAGACCAAGGCGACGATCAAGATCAAGGCGACAACCAAGATCAAGGCGACGACCAAGATCAAGGCGTCCACCAAGACCAAAACGACGATCAAGGCCAAGGTGACGATCAAGATCAAGGCGAAGGCCAAGACCAAGGCGACGACCAAGGCCAAGGTGACGAACAAGATCAAGGCGACAATCAAGGTGACGATCAAGATCAAGGCGACGACCAAGATCAAGGTGACAACCAAGGCCAAGGAGACGATCAAGACCAAGGTGACGACCAAGATCAAGGCGAAGATCAAAACCAAGGCGAC
>CACYHA010000015.1 GCA_902774035.1 Oscillospiraceae bacterium
TGAGCCTTCATACGGATAACGCAGTTCGGAATCTGCAAGCAGCCTGTCCGATGTCGGCGTTCTCTTCAAAAACAGTTCATTACCGCAAATGTCACCTATCAGCTTACCATTGAGGTAGATAAGATATCCGCCCATCATGGGTTTTATGATAATATCACCGGCTGCGGAAAAAACCTCGCAAACAAATTCGTTAAATTCATTCACGATGATTACCTCCTTCAAATCGAATTTGTATTTCAACTCCATTATACACAAATCTACTTATTTTTCAAGCAAAAACAAACAATCCAACCATCCGGCGCGACGCCCTATAGATAGCTTTTGGCTGCTGCAAATGCAGCATGGCTGGAAAGCGAAAGCGCAAAATCCATTCACAACAAAGGAGGCAAAATGCTTTTTTTAGGGAAACAGCTTCCTTTGTTTAGGCGGCGATTTCAGCGAGAAGTCAAAAGCTTCTGTCGGTTCAACGCCTCGTTTTTCCCGCTCGGAGAGACTGTGTATTTTCAAAACACATAATCTGCCGGCCGGCGAGTCGCCTGCCTTTGCAAGTCGTTTATTCTTCTTTTCTGTGCGCTTTCTTCCGCCCGCTCTCCTTGACATTTCCCAAAAATCGCACTACAATGCAACCAGAAGCAGACAAAGGAGGTAAACCGATGCAAACCTATGATCTGATCATCCTTGGCGCGGGCACGTCCGGCGCCTATCTCGCCAAGCGCATGGCTCACCGCGGCCACAAGGTGCTGGTGCTTGAAACGCTCGATCGCAGCAAGGTCGGCACAAAGTATGACATCTTCCATATCGAGCGCCGCGAGTTCGACCGGCTGGAGATTCCCCGCCCCGCGAAGGGCGACGCGGCCTGGGCGTTTGAATTCGAAAAAAACTACAACGCCGACCCGCTCACGAAGTTCCCCAAGTGCCAACTGAACCCCATCGTCGGGCTGCACATGCACGAATATACCCTGCTGCTGATTGCACAGGCCGAGGCCGAAGGCGCCGTGTTCCGGTTCGGCTGCGCGTTCGAAGACTTCCTGTTTGACAACAAGGGGAAAATCTGCGGCGTAAAGGCGAAACAGAACGACAAGGAAATCAGCCTCGGCGCGCGGATCGTGGCGGACTGCTCCGGCATGGCGGCGGTCGGACGGCTCAGGCTGCCCGACGGCTATGGCGTGGAGAACACCCCGCTGACCGACGAGGACATGTTCTACGTCATTTTGCGCTACGTGACGCTCAAAAACCCGAAGGATTATCTGGACGGCTCCACCTTCTGGGCCTATTACAAAACGTGGATCGCCCCCTGTGCCGATCCGCACGGCGCCATCATCGGCATCGGCGCCTGCCATTCGTTCGAATACGCCGAGCAGATCTATGCCGAAATGGAGCGGGTCGTGCCCCTGCCGGACTACGATCTGGTGCGCGTCGAGCGCGGCCGCACACCCTACACGCGCAACGTCCACTCCATGGTGGCCGACAACTTCTTTGTTTCGGGCGACGCGGGCAACCTGACCAAATCGGTCAACGGCGAAGGCGTCACCTCGGCCATGGTACAGCTCAAAACGGCAACCGAGGTACTCGACCGCGCGCTGAAGCTGGGCGACACCTCGCGCCGTGCGCTGTGGGACGTCAACCGCAACTACAACACGACCCAGGGCGCGGAATTCGCCATGCTGCGCGCACTTTTGGTGGGCGTGGTCAACGCCGCCGGGTTCAACGAGTTCCAATACGTCTTTGAAAGCGGCATCATCAGCGACGAGCTGCTGAATGCGCTCAGCGGCGCGCCCGTGCCGGTCAAAGCGATTCTTGGTGCGGCCAAGGGCTTTGTGGCGGGTATCGTGAAAAGGAAGCTGCGCCCGGCCACGATCAAGGCCGCCGCAGTGGCGTTCAAAAACGCCGTGGAAATCTCGAACCACTATAAGCGCTTCCCCGCCACGGAAGACGGCTTCGACGCCTGGTGCAAAAAGGCGGACGAAATCTATAAACGGATCGGAAAGATCAAGTAAGTGAACATTAGAACGACCTCGCCAGGAGCTGCACTCCGCAAAGATGTTCTTTCCCTTCCGCTTTTGTAATCAGCCGAAATGATTGAAAAAAACAGGACAATTTCAATCTAATTCTACTGAGAATTCCTACAATGAAAGGGTATTATATCGATATATCGATGAACGCACTGGCATTTTCTACAGGCGTCAGAGTGTCTCTTATCCACCAGATCCGAAAGTATCCGATCGGGACTGCCCTTCCATCGGCAAGTACGGCCTGATGCGCAAAACGTATTTGAAGGAGCACCACAAAGGATATTATGCCCTGCTGCAGGCACGCGGTGAACTATGGCAGCATCTGCATGAAGTAGACAAGCAAGCCCAAAGCATGGTAGACGCCATCGTTGCCCGGATGGCGGAGATCGACGGCGTGTCGGAAGAGCTCAAGGCGACCGATCAGATGACTTGGGTCGGCCTGATGAACAACTATCGGCAGTGCGCCGAAGAACTGGTGCTGGGGGATGTCGTGTACGGGTGAGAGCACAAAGACTGTACAACCAAATTCAAAAGCGGGACTTCGGCCCCGCTTTGCGTTGTGTTTGTGTTATGCTTGATTAATAGGTCTGCGATTCTTATCATACATTTACTTAACTGAAAAGATTCGTGTTGACGTCTCCGGTCGTTATAGGGCGGAGGCGGCTTGTTCATGCCTTAAGATATCAAAACAAATAAAACATCTTGATGTAGCATTATCCAACGACGCTATTGACAAAAGCATGTGTCCAATATATAATACATACTAAAATAGTAGGTAAATATGCAGGGGTGGCATATGAACAACAAACGGTCTATTCTGATCAAAGACACCACGCGGGAAGAACGCGTAAAAATCGTTCAGCAGGCTCTGTGGGGAAACTGCGGTGCGGATTGTGAGTTCTGTTCCGGCTGTGATATCCGCGGCGGCGGGAGATGGGAAAGCATCTATCAGCCATATATCGACGGAGAGAAAGAAATCAGCGAGATCAACGCGTCGTACAGCGCGCCGTTTGTTCGTTGAACATAGGCAACGAACAACCAAAGGGAAAACAGAAAGCTCTGCTTCAAACAATGTCGGTGTCGGCGTGTTGCTGATCAATGCATTTGTCCACTCTGTACCGTTATCTGTCTGCACCAATTCAATCTTGAACGGAAAGAACTTTACGACTTTTCGAATGAAGTCCTGTGAACTGTAGGTGCTATGTTCGTCATACATTTCACGGTAAGTAATCGCTGAGTTAATCAGCGATTACTTATAGATTGTCTGTGTTCAAAATAAAGCAATAGAGCGTTTGGACGCAGAAACAACGAACTGTTTGTGGGGTGAATTGCATGTAATGCAATCGTATGATTCAGTACCGGGAGTAAGCTGACAGCCCCTAAGAGGCTCAGAACAAACCGCTGGCGGAATCGGCGGTTTTGATTTGTTTTTGTTCGTTAAAACAATCATCCTAAAGCAGAAAAAATCAGAAACAGATTGCAAACGAAAATGAGATTGCTTATAATAGATACAAATAACCTTTATAAGAGGATGAGAAAAATGAAGCCTTTGAAAAGAGTGTTTTGCGTTCTCCTGGCTTTTTTGATGGCCGCCCTCATGCAGCCGATCTGTTTCGCGTTGCGTGAGGGACCGGCCCTGCAATTTCATGCTGACGGCGATTTTGTCATATTGCACTTGACTGACTGGCACTGTGACTATCCGCTTCCGGCCGTTCACAAACAGTTGGTGCTCGAATCCGTCGCCGAGGCAAAGCCGGATCTCGTTGTGCTGGGCGGCGACCTTTCCGAGGCATTACCGGAGGATCAGCCCGCGGCCATCAAAGAGATTTGTGACATCTTTGTGCAAGCTGAAATCCCCTTTGTAATCACCTTCGGCAATCACGATTATTTCCATGAATATACGATTGACGAGATGTTTGCGTTTTATCAAAAGTTCGGCGGCAAATACTTCATCGGCACGGATGAGAAACCGGAGCTCTTCGGCTGCGGCACCTGCAGCATCCCCGTTTATTCGAATAACAGCACACGCGTTGCGTATAACATTTATTGTTTTGATTCCGGCTGTGAGGTCGAGGACAAGGGCTATGAGTCCGTGCATCCCGACCAGATCGCGTGGTATCGGGAAAAAGCCGAGGCGCTGAAAAACCAAAACGGCGGAAACTATGTGCCCTCGGTTGTGTTTCAGCATATCATCGTGCAGGAAATCTATGACAAGCTCTATCCCGTTGCCAAAGCCGGCAGCAGAAAAAACGTGATGCAGTATGACGGCAAGGCCTACAAGCTGAAAAAGCTCCCGAACCTTTCCAACACCAAAGACGGCTATATTTTTGAGCATCCCTGCCCGGGCTATTATAATTACGGACAGCTCAAAGCCATGAGCGAAAACGGCGATGTGAGAGCGATCTTCAACGGTCACGACCACTACAACAGTTTTACCGTGGAAATCGACGGCGTGGACATTGTCAACACGCCCAGCGTGAAGCCGCACAACTTGCGCATGAAGATCAACTGGGGGTCAAGGGTCATCACTCTGCACGAGGACGGCACATATGAAAGCGAAGTTCTTCTGGGCTGTGATCTTGCAGGGAAGAAAGGCTCGCAGCTGATTTCAGCAGGCGGCGTTTCACGCGTGGGACTGTTTGTTGTCAAGATTTGGAAAGCAATTGCGGATTTTTCTCTGCTTTTCTGGAAGAAAGTCACGCATCTGATTTACAAATTCTGAACGCACAAGCAACCGGGCAGAAAATGCGGCGTGCAAGCAGGCAGATCTTCCACAACAAAGATTTTCCGACGATTGGCGAAAGGCTTTTTCGACAATTGGCAAAATAATCCATAATGATCATGCCGATTGCATACGCATTGTCCGAAAAAGCAAGTATTATTTAACCTAATTCAAGAGCGGGGCTTTTGCTCCGCTTTGCTTTACTGTAACCCATGCCATAAACTTGCTTTTTCGTTCACTTTCATACGGATTAAGAAAGCGTTCATCGTCAAAAAACATGAAAAAACCTTAACCTCAAAAGACCGTGCCGTCCGGCGCGGCACAGATATCTATAAAGAATACTTAAATCTTTCGTCTTTCGTTGACAACCATGTTTGACAACCTATATAATGAAGAAAAAGCGCAGCGCGGGAACGGACACTGCGTTTTGAACCCGGACAGCGCGTCTGCGTGAATCAGCGGTTACCCAAGCATTCTTTCAGGAGGTCTTATCTATGAAACGAAGCGTCATTTCTATCCTTCTTTGCATCACCTTGCTTTTCGGCATGCTGAGCCTGAACGCGGGCGCAGCGAAGCAGGCCCACTATCTGATGCTCGGCGATTCGATCGCCTACGGCTCAGGGCTGGCCAATCCGAAGGCGGCGGTTTACGGCAAGATCGTTGCCGACACAAACGGCTACGCTTATGAAAACGATGCCGTTCCCGGCTACACCACAGACGATTTGATGCGCCGCATGGAGGCTGACGCGGTGCGCGACGAAATCGCAGGCGCCGACATCATCAACATCTCCATTGGCGGGAACAATTTTCTGCGCGGCAATCTCAGCGGTCTGCTTTTCGAAAGCATCGTCAAAGGCGAGTACGCCCGCCTAGATGAGATCGCCGCCGGATTCTATGACGACCTTGTCAAGATCGTTGACACAATCCGCACGCTGAACTCGAACGCAGCGATCCTTTTGCAGACGCTTTACAATCCACAAACCGGCGATGTGGGCAAGGTCTATCAGCAGGGTGCCGACCGACTCAACGCGAAAATACGGGACTACGAAAAAAAGAATCCGGGACAGATTTTGATCGCCGACGTTGCAAAGGCGCTGACCGATTCCGAGCACGACTTTGCGGCAGACCGCATTCACCCCAGCGCGGCCGGCAACGAAAAAATTGCAAAGGTCATTTTGCAGACGCTTTTTGACAACGGACTCGGCAGCAAAACGGAACCTGTCATCCACACAAAGGGCGTTGATACGTCCGGCGC
Organism: Oscillospiraceae bacterium; assembly: GCA_902774035.1. Lineage (GTDB taxonomy): Bacteria > Bacillota > Clostridia > Oscillospirales > Acutalibacteraceae > UBA6857. Next base: position 5,990 of record CACYHA010000015.1, read on the forward strand.
AGTCATGTTTTCATGGTTTGTCGATCTTTACGGCAGGTTCTTCCACCTGCTCGGTGTGCTCTGCGGCCTGCTTCAGAAGCTCGGTTGATTTCAGAAGGAGAATGCACATGGATGTTTTTGAAGTGATTCGCAACCGAAGAAGCGTTCGCACCTTTGACGGCACACCTTTGCGCGCACAGGATGCGCAAAGGATTCTGGATTTTGCCAACGCTGCGGAAAATCCGTATCAGTTGCCGATCGATTGGGTCCTTCTGGATGCAAAAACGACCGGATTGTCCAGTCCGGTGATCGTCGGCGCGGATACTTTCCTCGCCGGCAAGCTGCAGCGCGTTCCGTGCGCGGAAGAAGCGTTCGGTTATGCATTCGAAAGCGTCGTGCTGTATGCCGCGTCCATCGGCGTCGGCACCACATGGATCGCCGGAACGATGGATCGTGCCGCTTTTGAAAAGGCTGTCGGCCTTTCCGACAGTGAATTTATGCCGTGCATCACGCCGCTCGGCTACCCCGCCGATAAAATGTCTCTGCGCGAAACGCTGATGCGCAAGGGCGTAAAAGCCGACACGCGGCTCTCGTTCGGCGAAGTGTTCTTTGACGCGTCGTTCAGCAGGCCGCTCACGCCGGAAACGGCCGGGAAGCTGCTGCCGATGCTTGAGGCAGTGCGCCTCGCGCCCTCCGCGGTGAACAAACAGCCGTGGCGCGTTGTTGTCAGCGGCGACCGGGTTCATTTCTTTGAAAAGCGAAACAAGCGCCGAAGCGGCGACACCTGGGATGTTCAAAAGGTCGATCTCGGTATCGCCCTGTGCCATTTTGCGCTTGCGGCAATGGAATGCGGCATTCCCATTACCTTTGAAAGAGAGGATCCCGCGCTTTCCTGCAACGAAGACACATTCTATATTGCGACCTACCGTCTCGGATAAAAAGCGATGAAGAAGACCAACGCTTCTGAAATGACGGAAGGACCGTTTTTCAAAAAAATCCTGCACTTTGCCATACCGGTCACGCTCACCGGTCTGTTGCAGATCGTCTACAACACGGCGGACACCGCTGTGGTCGGCCGCTTTGCAGGCAAGATGGCTCTTGCCGCCGTCGGCTCCACGGGTTCGATGATCGGCCTGATCGTTAATCTGTTCACCGGCCTCGCCATGGGCGCAGGCGTGCTCTCGGCGCGGATGCTGGGCGCAAAAGATAAGGAGGGTGTGCGCCGTTCCGTGCAGACCGCAATGGGGCTGAGCGTGTTGAGCGGACTGCTGATTTCCGTGATCGGGATTCTCCTTTCGCCGACATTGCTGAAATGGATGCAGGCCCCGGCAGACACGATCAACCTGTCCACTCTTTATGTGCGCATCTATTTCCTCGGTGCGCCGGGCGCCATGGTTTTCAACTTCGGCGCGGCAATCATTCGCTCCACCGGCGACACCCGACGTCCCCTGCAGTACCTTGCGGTCTCCGGTTTTTTGAACATTGCGCTGAACCTGTTCACCATCGTTGTGCTGCACTGGGGCGTGGCCGGGGTCGCGATCGCCACCATCGCGTCGCAGTATCTGACCGCTGTGCTTGCAGTACGCTATCTGACCAGAACACAGTCAGCCGTTCATCTTGATCTGCGTGCCGTCCGGTTCTTCAAGGCGGAGCTGAAAGAGATCCTTCACATCGGCGTGCCTGCCGGGCTGCAGAACGCCCTGTTTTCTATCTCAAACGTGATCATTCAGTCCAATGTCAATTCGTTCGGCTCCGATGCCATGGCCGGCATCTCCGCCGGCTCCAACTACGACGCCTATATCTACACCGCAACCAACGGCTTTGCGCAGGCTGCAATGACGTTTGTTTCGCAAAATGTCGGCGCAAAGCGGGCAGAGAATCTGCGCCGCGTTTGGCTGGTCTCGGTCGGCAGCGCTGCGGTGGCGGCGATTTCGCTGCAGACGATTGGTCTGCTGCTGCGCGAACCAATCGTCTTGCTGTTTTCATCCGATCCGGCCGTGATCGCCGTTGGCACAGAGCGAATGGCGCTCATCATGCCGTTCTTTGTGTTTTGCTCCCTGCTCGACGTCACCTGCGGCGCGGTGCGCGGACTCGGCCGCTCGTTCCAGATCATGCTTGTCTCGCTGTTCGGCGCCTGCGGACTGCGGCTGCTTTGGGTGTTCTGCTTTTTGCCAATGCGGCGAACGCTTCCGTTTCTTTACATCTCCTATCCCCTTTCATGGGGCATCACTTTCCTGATCGCAGCCACTCTCTTTCTGGTGTTCACTCAGCCGACGCGACTGCGCAAAGAGTTTGAAGCATAAAATATTTATAAACAACACAACAGCCAATCCGGTCATTATTTCTTCGGCACAACAAGGCAAAAACAAGTACGGCAGCGTCCGATTCTGGCGCTGCCGTTTTATTTGATTGGTTTATAACCATAGAGGATCATCACTTTTCATGCACGCGTTTTCCGCTCATGTGCTCAAGCGCGATCTCCATTATCTGAACACGGTTAAAGTCCCGCTCCAGTTCCCGGTCAAGTTCTTCTTCGCTCGGATAATACTTCATGCCGAACGTCTTCGCCTTCTCGCACTTCACCGCAGGATCAGTCACCGGCCGCGTACGGCCGAAAGCAATCACACTTTTGACAAAAAACGACCAATCATCGCTTTTTTCTCCGGCGTCGTGAACGGTGAAACAGACCTTGTCACAAGCCTTTATGGCGTCGATTTTGTGACCCTCGCGGGCGGTGTGAAAGAAGATCTTGTTCTCCGGTTCGTCGTAGTAAAAATTGATCGGAACTGCATACGGATACCCGTCGTCGCCGATCACGGCAAGCGTGCCCCGTTTTTCGGTTTTGAGGATCCGGATGCATTCTGCGTCGGAAAGCGCCTGCTTGAAGCGCCGCATCGGTCTGAACATTGTTTTCTCTCCGTTTCTTTTCATTGCCGAGGTCAAAAATACTTCTCGCAGTATTCAAAGAGCTTTGCGGAATACTTTTTTGCGGCCGGTGTAATATGATTGAGTTTGAGGCCGTGTCCGGAAACAGGATAAAACACAAAATCATAGGTCGCCCCCGCGTTTTTGAAGGCGTTTATTATAGATTCCCGGTTCCCGGCAGGAACAACGACGTCAAGCGCGCCGTAGCCGAACAGCGACGGAACGCTGTCTTTGGTCACATATGTGACGGGAGAAACGTATGCAACGATCTCGTCTTCCCTGCCTTCCGCGGTCAGCCTGTCCACAACTTCCTTCCCCGCAAGAGAGCGGGCCAGCGAGGGTCCGTTTTTTCCCCATGCTTCGGCGCTGAAATCCGAAGGCCCCACCCGGTTGGCGGTGAAATCGATTGGAACCGGGCTTTCATCCGCTCTTGCATAGGAATACATCATGGCAAGATGCGCGCCCGAAGAATAGCCCGAAAGGGCGACCTTTGTGATTTTGATGCCTTTTTCCGCGGCAAATGCCTGGACCTTTGCAATGGCAAGACCGATTTCATCAAGCACCGTGTCGATCGAATAGGTTTCCTCCGTTTTGCCGGAGCGCAGGGTAAAGCTCATGGTTGCAGCGATATAGCCCCTGGCCGCAGCCTCAATGCAATCGGCCGCTTTGTCCTCTTTGTTGCCCGTTCTCCAGGAGCCGCCGTGAATGAACAGAAGAAAACCGTTTTCTTCCCGGTCGTATGCCGCTTTGGGAATATAGACGTCAAGCACGTTCCTTTCGCTTTCGTCGGAATATACAAGATCGGTAAAGACTTCATAATCGGTGCTGTAGCCGCCGATTCCGAGCAGCGAACCGAGAACGGTTATCATTGTCATATAGACAGCCAAGAGTTTGTCAAGCATCTGTCTTTCTCCTTTTAAGCTTTCTTTTGCAGTTCCCGCACGCGGTTCAAAAAAGCGCTGACATCGGATTCCTTTGACCCCCACGCCGTTACAAGTCGGATCGGGATCGACCCGTTCTTTTCCGGCGCCCATTCATAAAAGAAGAACTCTTTTTCAAGCGAGCGAACCACGTTCACCGGAAGCACCGGAAACACCTGATTGGTTTGGGAATCGCTGTAAAATGAAATTTGCATCGCGGCAAGACCGTCTCTGAGAATCGCAGCCAGGCGATTTGCGTGCGCGGCCATGGAAAAGTAGATACTGTCCATGCCCCCGTCAAGCAGCACTTCGAACTGAACGCCGATCAATCTGCCTTTTGCCAAAAGGCTGCATTGCCGTTTCATCATATGGCGAAAATGATCGTTCATCTGTTTGTTTTTGATCACCAGTGCTTCCCCGAACAAAGCGCCGTTTTTCGTTCCGCCGATGTAAAACGCATCACAAAGGGCAGCCAGCTCTTTGATCGACAAATCATTCCCCTCACATGTAAGCGCAGAACCGAGCCGTGCGCCGTCCACATAGAGCAGCATATCCCGCGCGCGGCATTTCTCCGCCAGCGCCGTCATCTCCGCTTTGCTGTAAACCGAACCGATCTCCGTGGGCTGAGAGATATAAACCATGCGAGGCAGCGGTGTGTGCTCATCCTCATATTCTTCCCATGCAAGGTCAATCAGTTCCGGCGCCAGTTTTCCATTGACACTGTCCATCGCTACAATACGATGGCCGGTTGCCTCTACGGCGCCGGTTTCATGGGAATAGGCGTGGCCGCTTTTGGCTGCAACCACAGATTCATACGGCCTGAGACTTGCGGCGATCACGGTGACGTTGCAAGGCGTGCCGCCCGTCATCATGTGGACCCCGCAATCCGGAATCCCGATCAGATCCCGAATCATTTGCCCCGCGTGTTCACAGTGCATATCCAAACCGTACCCGTCTGTGTGCTCCAAATTCGTTTTCATCAAAGCTTCCAGCACTTTCGGGTGTGCGCCCTGGCTGTAATCTGAACGAAAGTATATCATCTGATCTGATCCTCCTTGTTTCCTTTGCTGCCTGTGTTCTCAATTCGAACCTGCGTCGCCGAAGGCGCGGATCTCTTTTGGTTGAAACTGCAGCGAAGCGTTGCCGCCTTTTTCGCCGAACACATCATAGCTGCCCCAAACGTCATTTCGCGCATAAGAAAGGTTGTGCGCGCCGTCAGGGTTCAGGAAGTAGCCGCCGTTTTCCCGGTGTGCGGTGCGGATCTGCCGCAGAAAATTGCAAAAGGAACTGCCGGCAATATACGGGATCATATCAAACGTATCTGTCAGCCGGTGCAGCGTGCCCTCCGGTGTCCGCGATTCTTCCATCAAAGGTGAGCCGCCGCACAGCACATTCAAAAGCTCATAGGCTTCCTGCAGTTCTTCGTCGCAGCGCAAAAGCTGCGCGGTCATGCCGCCGAGGCTGTGGCCGGCAAAGACCAGCGCCGACCCTGCGGGAACCGTTTCAAAGAGAACGTTTTTCACCAGCGCGGCATAGGCTGTCGTTCCGCCGCCTTTTGCGCTGTTGACCTGCCCTTCCACATTCTTCATCCCCAACATGGCAATCAGATAAACGCTGCGGCTTTCGCCGTCTTTTGTCAGAACGGCAGGCACAATGCGCAGCGGGGTGGTAAAGGATTTGCCGACCATTACAAAATCCAGCAAGTCGGCCGCTGTCTTAAAATCGGTCTGCGGCGTTTGTGCAAATGCGGAAAGCGCAAAAACAAAGCACAGCAACAGACTAAGGAATCCGGTCAAGGCTTTTTTCATATTGATCACCTCTCAAAGAATATAGCGGAACGCAAAGATCACAACATTGGCAAGATTGTTCAGCAGGTAGCGCAGCGCAGAGAACAGATACGGAAACGTGAAGTTCCATTCGCGCGGACTGTCCAGCGAGCCGAGGAATGAATCGTCATAGATGCGTTCCGGGTGCAAAAAGGCTTTGGTCTGCATCTTGGCCTTGCAAAGGTGGCGCACTGCCGCCCGAAGCGCTGTGCCGAAACCGACCGGGTCGCGCCGATAAGCCTGCCGCATGGCAAGGATATGCGACGGCTTTTGCAGCAGCCACACGCCGGTCAGCATGGTGTCGTTGCCGTTGTAAACGCCGAGTACCGGGCTCATGTAGCCGGTGCCGGTAAAGTTGGAAGAATAATCGGAGATGACATAGCCGTCAAAGCCCCATTCTTTTCGCAGCAGATCCTGCAGCAGCGCACTGCTTGCGCCGCACCAGTCGGGGCCGATCCGGTTATATGCGCTCATCACGCCGACGGTGCCGCCTTCCTTGATCGCCCGCTCAAACGCGCGCAAATACAGCTCGCGCATCGTTTGCTCGTCAGCCCAGGTAAACAGGCCGTTCCGATACGATTCCTGATCGTTCAGTGCAAAATGCTTAACAGTCGTTACAAGCTCAAATCGGTTGGCACCGCGGATGATTGCCGCGCCGAACACACCGGAAAGCAGCGGATCTTCCGAAAAGAATTCGAAGTTTCTGCCGCCCATCGGATTGCGGTGCAGGTTCACGGCGGGTGCATACCAGATGTCCTCGCCCATATCCGCCGCTTCTTTGCCGGCCCCTTCTCCCAGCCGCTCTGCCAGCGCGGCGTTCCAGGTGCAGGCGATGGCAGTTTCGCAGGGATAGGCCGTGCCGCTGTCCACATAGACCAGCCCGTGCCGTCCTTTGACAGACGACGGTCCGTCATTGTCTTCGGTTGCCGGAACGCCGAGCCGTGCAACGCCCTGGGTTTCATAGCCGGAGTGGATGACGAGATCGATCATTTCGTCGAGTGTGAATTGATCGAGAAATGCATCCCACTTGCTTTCATCTGCGGCAACATCCCGCAGCAGAATCGGCTCGTCATATTTGACGCCTGTTTTCGGTGCCTGTCCTGCGGCCGCAGGCTCGGGAAGGACATCTTTGTTTTTTACATCGCTTTCTACAGGGAGTTTTCGCAGCGCCGGAACAGCGCCGTCTTTTCGTGAGAGGACAGTGAGGCCGTTGTCGGCAGCCGAAAACAGATTTCGGATCGGTGCGCCGGTCACGTCGTCTGTTTGATAGACCGTCTCTTCCAGTGCAATTGATGTTTCTGCATACGGTGTGCGCACATTGTCGCCGAGGAAAAGGCGGTAGTCGCCTTGCTCCAGTACATATGCCTGCCGGTTCTTCTGATCATAGGACGCCATCTCGCGCAGCGGAAGTGTCAGCGTCACGCGTTGGCTCTTGCCGGGCAAAAGCAGTTTTGTTTTCGTAAAAGCGCCGAGCACAACCGCGCTCTTTTCGATCCCGCCGGGCGTGTAAGGTGCGCTGTAATACAGCTGAACGACCTCCTTGCCGGGGCAGCCGCCCGTGTTGCGGACTGTGACCTGCACCCGGATACTGTCACCGGAGCAGGTAAAGGACGCCTTCGTTTTTTCAAAGGTCGTATAGGACAAACCGTAGCCGAACGGATACTGGACTTTTTCCGGTGCAAAGGTTTCAAAATAGCGATAGCCGACATAGATGCCCTCGCTGTATTCCACGTAGTGGTCGCCGTTATTATAGGCATGGGAGCCGAAGCAGACCGAGGAGGGGTGATCTTCAACGCTGTATGCGACGGTATCCGCCAGTCTTCCGGAAGGGGAGACTTCCCCCGACAGCACCTTTGCCGCGCCCTCGAAGCCGAATTCGCCGGGAATCCAGACCATCAGCGCGGCTTTGATGTTCTCGTACTGATCCAGCCAGCCCATCTCCATCACGTTTCCCGTGTTGAACAGCACGATCACCTCGGAAAAAGCAGCGGTCACTTTTTCCACAAGCCGTTTTTCTTCGCCGGAAAGCCGCAGCGTATCGGCAGAAAGATCTTTGCCCTCCGCGCTGGTGCGGCTGATGACGAGCAGCGCCGTGTCGGAAAACGCGGCCGCCTGATGCAGAACATCTTTGGTGAGATACTTCACCGGCATTTCGTCAAGCGAGCTTCTTGCCAGCGCCAGCTGCAGCAGATTATTGATCACGGTGTTGTCTGTTTTCGGCGTAAACGCGCGCACATGTTTTTCATAGAGTTTTTTCAACGACGGGTTATAGACGATTCCGGCGCTGTCGAACGCTTCATACAAACTGACAGGATCATCCGTCGTGACTGCGCCCGAACCTGCCCCACCGTAAAACGGCTGCACAGAGCCCGCGCCGAAGACGTTGACACGCTTCCCCTGCAGCGGCAGCGCGCCGTCTTCGTTTTTGAGCAATACCACACCTTCGCTCTCGATCTCAACGGCGAGCGATCGCGTTTCGGCAGCCACGTCGGCGTTCAGCGTGCCGCTTTTTGCTGCGGCAAACAAAGTCACAACAGGCAGGAAAAGCAGGCAAACCAGGCCGGCAGCAAGTCTCTTTTTCATAGGAAATCCCTCTGCTTTCTCAAATCTGTTTCCATTATAGCGGGTTTTGAATTCAGCTGTCAACGAAAAAGAAGCGTTTTAAATGTTTTTAAGTCTTTCCGAAGAAATTCCGTAATGATAGGGATTTGAAGATGATGAACAAGTGAAAAACGCAACCTAGTTTTTAAAAGAGGGGCTTCGGCCTCGCTTTGTGTTGTGCTGGATTTATAGGTCTTCTGTTATGAAGACAGCGTATCTCTCGCAGGAGAAAAAGACAAGTCGTTTGCATAGTTTATTGCTTGACTATTTGCAGCGTTTATTGGTCGACTACGAAAGTGAAAATCTAAGCTTGTTTTTCGTGATTAATGATTTTTTACCCAAAACCAGCGCGTGCAGAGACCAACACGGTTCTTTAATTGCATCATTTAAAATTGAAATGATGCAATTAAATCTTGACAATGAAGCGGTTTCAGACTATAATATCATTGAATCAGTTTCACCGCAACGAAATGAGGGACCGCCATGAGAGATTTTCATTATAAAAGCGAATACCGCAAGCTGTTGACGGCAGATATTGTTGCCCTGCTCTCACAGATTCACGAGCAAAAAGGCCAACAAGTCACCCTTGGCAACGCTAAGCCCGAAGCGCTCCGGGCGCTGCTTGAAGTTGCAAAGATCCAGAGCACAGAGGCTTCCAACCGGATCGAGGGGATCATCACGACGGACGTGCGCTTAAAGCAACTGGTGCGCGAAAAAACCATGCCACGCACACGAAGCGAAAAAGAAATCGCCGGCTACCGGGATGTGCTCTCCACCATCCACGAAAGCTACAACTATATTCCGCCGCGGCCGTCTCTGATCCTGCAGCTTCACCGCGATCTGTATAAATACAGCGGCATGTCCATCGGTGGGAGCTACAAAAGCAGCGACAACGTGATTGCCGAAGACCACGCCGACGGCACACGGACCATCCGCTTTCAGCCGGTTCCGGCGTGGGAAACAGCGGAAGCGATGCAGAGCCTTTGCGATGCGTTTGACGCCGCGCTGGGTGACGCCGACCTCGATCCGCTGGTGCTCATTCCGATGTTCATCCTTGACTTTCTCTGCATCCATCCGTTCAACGATGGGAACGGGCGCATGAGCCGCCTGCTGACGCTGCTTTTGCTTTACCGCGCGGGCTATTTCGTCGGGAAGTATATCAGTATTGAAAAGCTGATCGCAGACAGCAAGGAGACCTATTGCGAGGCACTGCAGGCAAGCTCTTATGACTGGCACGAGGCCAAAAATGATTATGTGCCATTTGTCAGATATCTGCTCGGCGTTGTCGCCGCCGCATACCGTGATTTCACAAGCAGGGTCGAACTGCTGACAAAAGAGAAGGCGACGAAGGCCGACCGTGTGCGCGAAGCCATCAAAAACCACCTTGGACCAATCACCAAAGCCGAGATTGCCACGCAATGCCCGGACATCAGCGAAGTGACAATTGAACGCACACTGGCCGCGTTGAAAACGAACGGCGAAATCCTGAAAATCGGCGGCGGCAGATACACGAAATATGTTTGGAACCACGAAGAGAATTAAGAATTAGGAATTAAGAATTAAGAGGTGTTTTTCGTTGGATAATGCGATATTGAATAAAAGCAAGGCTTTTGCAATCAGGATCATCAGGCTTTATCAATACTTGAAAGACGAGAAGAAAGAGTTTGTTCTTTCCAAACAGCTATTGCGCAGCGGAACAAGCATCGGCGCCAATTGCCGCGAAGCATATCGTGCGCAGAGCCCGGCCGATTTCACAGCGAAACTCGGCATTGCGCTAAAAGAAGCAGAGGAATCCGCCTACTGGCTTGAACTGCTGGCAGAAACAAATTATCTGACAAAAGACCAGTTCGGCAGCATCTACGCTGACAACGAAGAACTCATCAAGCTGCTCGTCAGCATCATCAAAACCACCAAACTTCATAATTCATAATTCTTAATTCATAATTATTGTAAAGGAGCGCAGCGACTATGATTACCGGAGAACTGAAAAACAAAATCGACGCACTTTGGGAGATCTTCTGGACGGGCGGCCTTACCAACCCGCTGGACGTGATCGAGCAGATCACCTATCTGATGTTTATCCACGACCTTGACGAAAGCGACGACCGCAGCGCCAAAGAAAGCGTCATGCTCGGCCTGCCCTATCAGAGCATCTTTTCCGGCGAAGTGCAGATCGGCGAACGCACCGTTGACGGCAACCAGCTCAAATGGTCGGTGTTCCACGACTTCCCCGCCGCGCGGATGTACTCCGTGATGCAGGACATGGTGTTCCCGTTCATCAAGAACCTGCACGACGACAAAAACAGCGCCTACTCCAAATACATGAGCGACGCCATTTTCAAGCTGCCAACGCCGCTGATGCTTTCCAAAGTTGTGGACGCCCTCGACGGCATCTATGACCTGATGGGCGGCCCGCAGGCCGGCGACGTGCGCGGCGACGTCTATGAATATCTGCTTGCCAAAATCGCCACGGCGGGCGTCAACGGCCAGTTCCGCACCCCGCGCCACATCATCCGCATGATGGTGGAGCTGATGGACCCCGGCGCCGACGACGTGATCTGCGACCCGGCGTGCGGCACGTCCGGCTTTCTTGTCACGGCCGGCGAGTACCTCAAAGAGACGCGCAAGGAAGAGATCTTCTTTGACCGCCGGAAGAAAGCGCACTACATGAACCGCATGTTCCACGGCTACGACATGGACCGCACCATGCTGCGCATCGGCGCCATGAACATGATGACCCACGGGATCGACAACCCGTTCATCGAATACCGCGACAGTCTTTCCGACCAGAACCCCGACCGCGACGCCTATTCGCTGATTCTGGCCAACCCGCCGTTCAAGGGCAGCCTTGACGCCGACACGGTCTCGCCCGACCTGCTCAAGGTCTGCAAGACAAAGAAAACCGAGCTGCTGTTTTTGGCGCTGTTCCTGCGGATGCTGCGCGTGGGCGGCCGCTGCGCCTGCATCGTACCCGACGGCGTTTTGTTCGGCTCTTCCACGGCGCACAAGGCGATCCGCAAAGAGCTGATTGAAAACAACCGGCTCGAAGCCGTCATCTCCATGCCCTCCGGCGTGTTCAAGCCCTATGCGGGCGTGTCCACGGCGGTATTGGTGTTCACCAAAACCGGCCACGGCGGCACCGACAACGTCTGGTTCTATGACATGCACGCCGACGGTTTTTCGCTGGACGACAAACGGACCCCCGTCAAGGAAAACGACATTCCCGACATTGTGGCGCGGTTCCGCAGCCTTGAAGCCGAAGCCGACCGCAAGCGCACCGAGCAGTCCTTCTTTGTGCCGAAGGCGGAGATCGTGGAAAACGGCTATGACCTTTCCATCAACAAATACAAACAGACAGAATACAAGCCCGTGGAGTATCCGCCGACAAGCGAACTTCTGGCCGAGCTGAACGAGATCGAAATGGAGATCACCAAGGCGCTCGCGGAGCTGGAGGAGATGGTGTGATGGCAAAGTTGGGAGATATTGCAACATATATAAACGGCTACGCTTTTAAGCCGTCTGATTGGTCGGATGAAGGCGTTCCAATTATTCGCATTCAAGACCTCACAGGAAACTCTTACCAACTCAACAGATTCAACGGAGAGTATGACAAAAAATACGAAGTCAAGGACGGCGATGTTTTAATCTCATGGTCTGCCAGTTTGGGCGTTTATGTTTGGCATGGTGAAACAGCCGTTTTAAATCAACACATTTTTAAAGTGGTTTTTGATAAAGTCGATGTAGATAAAGACTTCTTTATTAGTCAAGTTGACTCTATTCTTTCTGCGTCTGCTTCCCAAGCGCATGGCGCAACTATGAAACACCTAACAAAAAAAGTTTTTGATGATCTTGAATTCTATTTGCCTGATATTGCTCTGCAAAAAACGATTGCAAAACAAATAGGCGCTGTCGACCGCCTCATTTCTCTGCGGAAGCAGCAGCTTGCCAAGCTGGACGAGCTCATCAAAGCCCGCTTTGTTGAGATGTTTGGGGATTTCAAAACAAACTCCATGAACTGGCCTGTTAAGAGCTTTGATGAAATAGCAGTCATTGACGGCAATATGACAACAGATTATAAAAAATATGCTGATTATCCTCATATTGGAATTGATAGTATAGAGAAAGAAACTGGACTTCTTAAAGGATATAGAACCGTTGCTGAGGATGGCGTAATAAGCGGCAAATATGTGTTTTCACCATCGCATATCATATACAGCAAGATACGCCCAAACTTGAATAAGGTTGCATTGCCTAGCTTTGAAGGGCTTTGCTCGGCAGATGCTTATCCGATTCTCCCGATAGAAGGAAAATGCAATCGTGTTTTCTTAGCTTACGATATGCGTTCTGAGTTCTTTTTGGATTATATACTACAGTTTTGCAATAGAACTAATTTGCCAAAGGTAAACCGCAAGGAAGTTGCTGGATTTAGAACCCCATTACCACCAATAGCACTTCAAAACGAGTTTGCAGCTTTTGTCACACAGGTTGACAAATCAAAAGCCGTTGTACAACAATCGCTCGACAAACTGGAAACATTGAAAGCTGCTTTAATGCAACAATACTTTGGATGAAAGCCCTCTCAGTCAGCTGCGCTGACTGAGACAAACAAAGAACCACTTATGAAAAAAGGTGATACCATGACCAACTTTGATTTTCTCCTTGCGGACAAGCAGTTTTCCTCCTTCGCCTCTGTGGCGGTCGCGGCGGAAAACCTGCTGCACATCGACGCGGACGCCTGCGTCCTGAACTGCCGGCGCGCCATGGAGTTCGCCGTCAAATGGATGTACTCGGTGGACCGCGACCTGTGTCTGCCCTATCAGGACACGCTGGTTGCGCTGATGAACGACGGCAGCTTCCGCGACATCGTCGGCCCCGACATATGGCGGCGGATGGATTTCATCCGCAGGCTCGGCAACACCGTTGCCCACGGCGGCAAAAAGATCACCGCCGACCAGGCGGAGCTGTGTTTGGAAAACCTGTTTTATTTCATGGATCAGGTGGCCTGCTTCTATGCGGAAAGCTACACCGAGGGCAAGTTTGACCGTTCGCTTTTGACCCTCACCCCGCAGGAGGCGCTGAACTTCGTTTCCGACGAAAAAATCGACCTTGCCGCGCTGATCGAAGAGAACAAAAACCTCAAGGCCGAGCTCACCGCCCGCCGCGCCGAAGGCCAGCAGACCTATGTGCCGAAGCCGCTGGAGCAGTCGGAAATCGAAACGCGCAAGATCTATATCGACTTTATGCTGCAGGACGCCGGCTGGGTCGAGGGCAAGGACTGGCTGAACGAAGTGGAGCTGCACGGCATGCCCAACCCAAGCGGCGTGGGCTACGCGGATTATGTGCTCTATGACGACGACGGGCGCGCCCTCGCCGTTCTGGAAGCCAAGCGCACCTGTGTGGACGTTGCCAAGGGTCGCCAGCAGGCAAAGCTGTATGCCGACCTGTTGGAAAAGAAATACGGCCGCCGCCCGGTGATCTTCCTGAGCAACGGCTTTGAAACGCGGATGCAGGACAACTGCTATCCCGAGCGTAAGGTCGCGTCGGTGTATTCCAAGCGCGATTTGAAAAAGCTGTTCAACCTGCAAAGCTTCCGCACAAGTCTGCGGCACATCTCGGTCAACAAAGCCATCGCCGGCCGGTACTATCAGGGGGCGGCGATCAAGGCAACGTGTGACGCCTTCGATCAGGACAACCGCCGCAAAGCGCTGCTCGTCATGGCGACCGGTTCCGGCAAGACCCGCACGGTGATCGCGCTGTGTGATGTATTGCTGCAGCACGGCTGGGTCAAAAACATCCTCTTCCTCGCCGACCGCAACTCCCTTGTGACGCAGGCGAAGCGCAGCTTTGTCAATCTTCTGCCCGATCTGTCGGTGACGAACCTTTGCGAGGACAAGGAAAACTACACGGCGCACTGCGTCTTTTCGACCTATCAGACGATGATGAACGTCATCGACACCGCCAAGGACGACGAGGGCAAGCTGTTCACCGTGGGCCACTTTGACCTTGTGATCTGTGACGAGGCGCACCGCTCCATCTACAACAAATACCGCGACATCTTCAACTACTTTGACGCGCCGCTGGTGGGTCTGACCGCCACGCCAAAGGACGAGATCGACAAAAACACCTATGACGTGTTCGAACTGCAAAGCGGCGTGCCGACCTATGGGTACGAACTGGCACAGGCGGTCAAGGACGGCTATCTTGTCGATTTCATGTCGGTGGAAACGCAGCTGAAATACATTGAGCAGGGCATCGTTTACGACGAGCTTTCCGACGAAGACAAGGCACAGTATGAAGACACCTTCAAAGACGAAGACGGCAACATGCCGGAAAGCATCGCGTCCTCCGCGCTGAACGAATGGGTGTTCAACAAAGACACGATCCGCCAGGTGCTGCACATCCTGATGGAGCACGGGCTGAAGATCGATTACGGCGCCAAGCTCGGCAAGACGATCATTTTTGCAAAAAGCCACACCCACGCGGAGGAGATCTTCAAGGTATTCAACGAGGAATACCCCCACCTGCCCGGCTTTGCAATGGTCATCGACAACTACATGACCTATGCCCAGAGCGCCATCGACGACTTTTCCGACCCGCACAAGCTGCCGCAGATTGCAATCTCTGTCGATATGCTTGACACCGGCATCGACGTGCCGGAAGTGCTGAACCTCGTCTTTTTCAAAAAAGTGCTCAGCAAAGCAAAATTCTGGCAGATGATCGGCCGCGGCACCAGACTCTGTCCTGCTCTGCTGGACGGCAAGGATAAAGAAAAGTTTTACATTTTCGACTTCTGCGGCAACTTTGAATTTTTCCGCATGAACCAGGGCAAGCCGACCGTGAACATGATCGCGCTGCAGGGCGCCATCTTCCGCCTGAAGGCGGAGATCGTGTATAAGCTGCAGGATCTGGCGTATCAGACCGAGGAATTGATCGCTTTCCGCAAATCGCTGGTGGACGACATGGTGAAAAAGGTGCGCGAGCTGAACAAGGAAAACTTCGCCGTCCGGCAGCATCTGAAATATGTGGAACTGTACGCGAACCCGGACAATTATCAGACCCTGACATACGAGGATACGCTGATGATCTGGCAGGAGCTTGCGCCGCTGATCATCCCCGATGATGACGACGCAAAGGCGATGCGCTTTGACGCGCTGATGTACGGCATTGAGCTCGCTTATCTGGCCGGAAAGAAATACGGACGGCACCGCAGCGACCTTTTCAAAAAGGTCAACGCGGTCGCAAGCGTTGCCAACATTCCGGAGATCATGATGCAGGCGGAGCTGATCAACAAGATTTTGCACACCGATTATTTCAACAACGCCGGCATCAACGAGTTTGAGCATATCCGCGAAAACCTGCGCGATCTGATGAAGTACATCCCGCAAACCGGCCCGCGCTATGACACAAACTTTGAAGAAGACATCCTGTCCATTGACTGGAAGGAATCGGATCTGGAAAATGACGATCTGAAAAACTACAAAGCCAAGGTGGAGTTTTACATCCGCCAGCATCAGGACAACGAGGTCATTTCCAAGCTGAAAGGCAACCGGCCGCTTACGACGAACGATATCAAAGCGCTCGAGTCTCTGCTTTGGAACGAAATCGGCACCAAGGACGAGTATGAAGCCGAATACGGGAAAAAGCCGCTTGGTGAACTGGTGCGTGAGATCGTCGGCCTCGACATGAATGCGGCAAAAGAGGCGTTTTCCGAATATCTGAATGACACCAGCCTCGACAGCAGACAGATCTATTTTGTCAATCAGATTGTGGAGTATATTGTACATAACGGATTGCTGAAAGACCTGACCGTGCTGCAGGAGCCGCCGTTTACCGACCGCGGCAGCATTGTGGATGTCTTCACCGACGTTACGGTGTGGTTCGGCATCAAGAAGATTATTGACCGCGTGAACGCGAACGCGCTGGCGGCGTGATGCTATCAAACACTGGAAAAAATATCCGTTAAGCTTGTGTATGAAGATCAGAAATGCGATTTTTCACCGCTGAATCGACAGTGCATAAAAGCAAGAAATGAAAAACATGGATTCAAAAAAGAAAAACAATTGATTTTCAGATATACAACGAAAAAGGAGCAAATAATCATGACTAGCAGACTGCTTTGGGATTGAAAGGTGGGACTATATGGAGGGGTAACCACAGGACAGCAGATACAGAAAAACGGCAGCACGTTCGGTGCTGCCGTCAGACTGTATACGTGCGTATACAGGCATTTTTATTTTCGTTTGATGTAAAATTCCTTCCTTTCGAAGGATGCTCTATGCGGTGGGCTTTCCTTTATTCGCATTCGCAGATGTTGCGCCGTGTCTGCAAAATGGACGACGGCGTTACCGAAAACTCATCCAGTCCCCAGGCAACAAGCTTTGGAATCAGGCGTTCGTCCGCTGCCGCTTCGCCGCACATGCCAACCGGAATACCCGCTGCCTTTGCGTTTTTAATCGTCATTTCAATCGCACGCAGCACCGCGGGCTGGAACGTGTCATACAAGTGGCTGACATTTGCATTGCCGCGGTCAACCGCCATCGTATAGCCTGTCAGGTCGTTCGTGCCGATGGAGAAAAACGCAGCTTCTTTTGCAAGCAAATCGGAAATCAATGCTGCCGAAGGCGTTTCAATCATCACGCCGAGCGGCGCCATACGGTAGTGCAGGCCTTCGCTTTCAAGCTCTGCGGCACATTCGTTGATCAGCGCCTTGGCCGCATGAACCTCGTCCAGAGACGTCACAAGCGGAAGCATGATTTTGATATCGCCGAAATAGGCTGCGCGAAGCAGCGCGCGGATCTGCTTTTTGTAAAGCTCTGTGTTTTTCAAACAGAAACGGATTGCGCGGAACCCGAGGAACGGGTTCTCTTCCTTTTCGATTTTGAGATAATCAATCGCCTTGTCTCCGCCGATGTCGAGCGTCCGGATGATGACTTCTTTGCCGTCCATGGCCTTTGCAACGGTTGAATATGCTTCAAACTGCTCTTCTTCAGTCGGCGCGTGGTCTCTGTCCATAAAGAGGAATTCCGTTCTGAAAAGTCCGATGCCTTCGCCGCCGTTCTGAATCACATTCTGTGCGTCTTCGGCTTTTCCGATGTTGCCGTAAACAGCCTTTTTCACGCCGCTCTTTGTGACCGTCGGTTTGTTGAAATAGACCATCAGCCCTTCTTTTTCATCCAGATAAGCCTTTTGCTTGCCTGTGTATTCAGCAATTTCGGCCTCGCTCGGCTGTGTGAAAACCTTCCCCTTAAAGCCGTCAACAATCAATGTGCTGCCGGTTTCGATAATCTGGGTTGCGTTGATCACGGAAAGCGCAGCGGGAATTCCCATTGCGCGTGCAAGAATTGCACTGTGACTTGTAACGCCGCCGACCTCTGTCACGATTGCACTGACGTTTTCCTTGTTGATCTGACTTGTCATCGAAGGCGTAAAGTCCTTTGCGATCAGAACGGTGCCCTTCGGCACAGAAGCAATGTCTATGCTTTTGACGCCAAGGAGGATTCTGATCATGCTGTCCCTGATATCCTTCACATCAGACGCGCGCTGGCGCATCATTTCGTCGTCAACGCCTGCAAACATATCGTAAAACATGGTGCACACATCGTCAACCGCGGCTTCCGCAACGGCGCCGCCGTCAATTTTGTCGTTCATCTGTGAGAGCATAAACGGGTCGGCAAGCATGGTGAGATGGCCTTCCAGAATTTCCGCTTCTTTTTCGCCTGCGCTCGCTTTCAGCCCTTCCGCCATTGCTCTGGTTTCAACGGTGAACGCCTCCACCGCTTTTGCAAGGCGCGCTTTTTCTTCCTGTGCGGTTGTGTATTTCACAGCAGAATAATCAAGGTTGATATCCTCAATAATCACTGCTTTACCGATACCGTAGCCCTGAGAAGCGCCTATACCCTGTAACATAAAATCACCTCATAGAGGGCGGATTTCTCCGCCCCGTTTCATGGATTATTCTTCGCCGAATCCGCTTTCAATCAAAGATGCCGCTTCGTTGAGCATGGCCTCTTCGTCAGCGCCGTTGCAGGTAACCGTGATTTCGCTGCCGCATTTCATGCAGGCGGCCATAATGGTCATGATGCTTTTGCCGCTGATGTCCTTACCGCCGAAGTTGATCGTGATTTCGGAGGCGTACTTTGCCATTGCAGTGACGAAAACCTGTGCGGGACGCATATGAAATCCCATTTTGTTCGTGAGTGTAAATGTCTTTGATACCATACTGATAACCTCTTTCTGTCGTTAAGATTTACGCTGCTTTCTTTGCAGCCTTGTTTTGGTTTTTCTTGAGTACCGTGAGCATCAGTGCGCCTGCAACGGAGCCTGCGATCAGAGAAATGATGTAGCCGAGCGGATGTTCAACCACTGCGAAGGTAAAGATGCCGCCGTGCGGTGCCGGGCAGGCACAGTTGAAGAGTGCGCACACAGCGCCCGAAACACCTGCGCCGACCATGCAGGACGGGATGACGCGCAGCGGGTCGGATGCCGCGTAGGGAATTGCGCCTTCGGTGATGAAGCACAGACCCATCAAATAGTTTACGGGGCCGCTCTTGAGCTCCTGTGCCGTCCACTTGTTCTTGTTGAAGGTGGTGGAAAGTGCAATTGCAATCGGAGGAACCATACCGCCGATCATAACGGCCGCCATGATCCATGTGTTGCCTGCCGCGATTGCCGCTGTGCCGAAGACGTAGGCCGCTTTGTTGAACGGGCCGCCCATATCAATCGCCATCATCGCCGCGAGAACGATGGAGAGCAGGAGTCTGCTGGTGTCGCCAAGGTTTGTAAGGAAGTTGGAAAGTCCGGTGTTGAGAAGGCCGACAACGGGGTTGATCAGAAGCATGACAACACCGATCAGCAGGGTGCCGAAAAGCGGATAGATGAAGACCGGCTTGATGCCGTCCATCGACTTCGGCAGCCAGTTGAACGCTTTTTTCAAAAGGTTGACAAGCAGACCTGCAACGAAACCGGCGAGCAGTGCGCCGAGGAAGCCGGAAACGGCCGTGTCGTCGCCTGTCGGCATGGTAAGCGTTGCGCCTGTTGTTGCAAGATAGCCGCCGACAATACCGGGCAGAAGACCGGGACGGTCTGCGATCGACATGGAGATATAACCGGCAAGAACGGGAAGCATAAACGCGAACGCCGCTTTACCGATCCAGAAGACAACCGCAGCCACGGGGTTGGTGAAGCCGAAGTTGCCGCCGACGTCTGCGTTGCCTGCGATCGTATCGATCAGGAAGCCGAGCGCGATCAGAACACCGCCGCCGACAACGAAAGGAAGCATATGGGAAACGCCGTTCATCAAATGCTTGTAAACCTTGCGTCCGAAGCCTTCGCCGTCGCCTGCCGCATCCTCCGACGCGTCTGCGGAATCGCTGTGATACACAGGCGCCTGCTTGTTGAGGATTTTGTTGATCAGCTCTTCGGGTTTGTTGATGCCGTTGGAAACTGCCGTCTTGTAAACGGGTTTGCCGTCAAATCGTGCCATTTCAACGTTTCTGTCCACCGCGCAGATAATGCCGTCGCAGTTGGCGATTTCCTCTTTGGTAAGCACGTTCTTTGCGCCGCCGGAGCCATCGGTTTCAACCTTAATGGTAACGCCCATTTTTTCAGCCGCCTTTTCCAGCGCTTCGGCTGCCATATAGGTGTGGGCGATGCCGGTCGGGCAGGCGGTGACTGCGAGGATCTGATAGCCCGTTTTGGGTGCCTCTTTTACAACAGGCTCCTCGGGATATTTCTCAGCCTCGGCCTTGTCGATGATTGCGAGATATTCCGCGGGCGTTTTTGCCGCACGCAGCTTTGCGCAAAACGCGGGATCCATGAGCATGACCATCAGACGCGAGAGAATTTCAAGATGAAGATCTCCGTCCAGCGGCGCCGCGATCATGAACAGGATGTCTGACGGCATACCGTCGGGTGCGCCGTAATCCACGCCGCCGGGCACCGTGATGGCGGCAAGGCCCGGCACTTTCACGCTGTCGCTTTTTGCGTGAGGCACCGCGATGCCTTCGCCGATTGCCGTGGAACTCTGGCTTTCTCTTGCCAGGATCGCGCCTTTGTAGGTTTCGGCATCGTTGAGATTGCCGGCACCCGCATGCAGCGCAACCATTTTGTCAATCGCTTCGTCCTTTGTGGAAACGGAAGCGTTCAACGCAATGGCGTCAGCTTTGAGTAAATCGATGATTCTCATAGTATTTCCTCCTTGTTAATTAATATCAGCTTTTGCTAATATCCAGTAATTCAAAAATGCGGTCAATGTCCGCTTTCTCCGCAAGCCCTTCGGAAAAGGCCGTTGCGTTTCCGCATACCGTGCCGAGCCGCAGCGCGTGGGCGTAATCGTTCGATTGGATGTAGCCTGCAATGAAGCCGCCCACCATACTGTCGCCGCAGCCGACGGAGTTGACAAGTGTTCCTTTTGCGTTGCCGATTTTGTACGCTTTGCCGGTTTCGTCAATCAGCATGGCGCCGTCCTTGGAACGCGAAACGAGCACATTTCGCGCACCCATTTTCTGCAGCTTTCTTGCGTAGGTTTCAATTTCTGCGTCCGTTTTGGTTGTAACACCGAATAGATCTCCGAGCTCGTGATGATTGGGCTTTACGAGAAACGGCTTGTATTTCAGCACGTTCAAAAGCAAGCTTCCCGTTGTGTCAACCACAAAGTTTACGCCTTTTCCGTCCAGCCTTTGCAGCATACGCTCATAGATATCCGCAGGCAGTGTGCGCGGCACGGAGCCCGCAAGCACCAGATAATCGCCGGCTTTGATTTCGTCAAGCTTTTCGAGCAGTTCTTCAATTTCGCTTTCGGAAATGTCGGGACCCTGCGCGTTGATATCCAGTTCGGTGTCCGCCTTGATTTTAACATTGATTCTTGTGCTTCCGCTTCTCAGCCGGTTGAAATCGCAGTTGATCGCGTCGTGTTTCAGCATGCGTTCGAGTGCATCACCCGTAAAACCTGCGACAAAGCCGAGCGCCTTGTTTTCAACGCCGAGCCTTGTGAGGATCACGGATACGTTGATGCCTTTGCCGCCGTAATACAGCGTTTCCTCTTTGGAACGGTTGATGTCGTCAAAACGGAGCGTTCCGACCTTCATCACGTAATCCAGCGCCGGATTCAGGGTTACTGTGTAAATCATGTTGCATCCACCTCCTTGATGACGGTTTTTGATTGGATCTCGGGATCGGTGCATCTGTCGCAGATGATGCACGACGAATCGATCGGCGCAACGGTGACGGCGGATACCTTGCCGAACTTGGAGGCGTCCGTCAGCACGTAGCTGACAAAGCTTCGTTCCATCGCCACGGCTTTGATGGTTGCTTCTTCCATGTCGGTGGTTGTGAAGCCCTGCTTTTCGGTGATGCCGTTGATCCCGATAAATGCTTTTGAAAAGTTATACTGCTGCAGATTCGTTGCGGCAACAACGCCCGTGATCGCTTCCGTGGAGCGTTTCAGCTCGCCGCCGAGCACGGTGACACGACAGCCCTTTGCCGCAAGCTCCTGTGCGTGCGCGATGCCGTTTGTAACATACCGTGCCTTGGTGTTTGTGATCGCGCAGGCAAGCAAAAATGTTGTGGAGCCCGCGTCAATGAACACATAATCATCGTCCCGGATGAGCGAAGAAGCGTATGCGGCAATTTTTGATTTTGCAGCATAGTTGGCGTTGACCTTTTTATTGATGGTTTCCTCCCGGTTGAGAAATTCCTGCGAGAGAAGCATAGCCCCGCCGCGAACCTTGTTGATTTTACCGATTGCGGTCAGCGCTGCCAGGTCGCGCCTGATGGTGGATTCGCTTGCGCCGAAAACATCGCAAAGCTCAGAGACGGTCACGCTCCCCTTGTTACTGATGAGCTCCAGTATTTTTCCGTATCTGTCCTGTGTAAGCATGCTCAGGTCACCTCTGTATCTTCTGCCCTGATTATACCAAATTCAATCAAATCGGTCAATAGTGAGCGGTTATTTTCAGCCAAACAGCCAAAACCGCGCAATTTTATTTGAAAAATGTTACAAATACAGCGGTTCACATGACTGAAAATGACTGAAACTTTCCAACCGTTCACACGACCGGTCACGGCTTGCGGCGTAAATATGGCGTGGCGGTGTGGCGCAAAGGAAACAGTCGCCCGTGTGGCAGGTGAAACATACGGATAAAAAGTCCGGCAGCCGCGACCTTTTTCAGATCGCGGCTGCGTTGCTTTTAATAGACAATTTCTCTTATCACCAGTTCTTCCGCGCAGTGGCGGTAGTTGTTCATCAGTCCGATCCAGCGCATGGGATCGCTCGCCTTGAGTTCCTCTGTCACACCGTCGATCTCCGCCATGCCGACGATGATCGCGTCCACGGTGCTTTGCGCATGCGCGTCCACTTCATGCAGGTTCTGCCAAAGCGACCCGTCCATCAGCATCCGGCAGTACAGCCCTTTATGATGCACCATCAGGTAGGTTATGCGCATTCTGCCGTACTTACTACAATAATCGCAGAATCAAGCTAAAACTAAATGGCCTGACACCTGCTCAACACAGATCTCAAGCCATTTTAGCTGCTTAATATTCAGTTTTAACAAAGTTCCTATTTAAACTTTGTCCAACTTTTTGGGGTCAGTTCAAAATGAACTGCACCAAATTGTACGGACAGTACAAAAACAGCCTAAATGGTAGGGCGGCTCCGCCGCCATCAACGCGGCCTCTGTCGGCAAGTATGAAAATGCGGCGCTGTATAAATCCATCTGCACCATCAGCGCGCCGCACAACGAATTGGCGGCTTCCCCGCTGCAGAACACGCCCTACGACGCTTCCGACGTGCAGGTTCCGGCGTTCCTGATCGGCGGTACAGGCGTTTTTGACGCGGGAACCAAAACCGCAAGCGGCATCAGCCCGCTCGGCATGGCGCTGATCGCCAATATGCAGGCAATCAACAATGACACCGTGATCATCGGTCGTATCAGGAACTCCGACCACGGCGATACGCAGCCGAAAAGTCTTGCCTATGTGACGGCATGGTTTTCCTATACGCTGCTCGGCGACGGATTTGCCGCAGGCGCGTTTGCGGAAGACGATGCGGAGATTTTTCGCAACGACAGCTGGCAGGACGTGTATAACAAACATTCCGACGATCTGCCGGAGGATCCCGATCCCTACGATCCCGACGCCGCAAACGACAACATCCTCACACGTATTATCAACGCGACAAAAGCCTTGTTTTCAAAAATCAAAGATTTTTTCAGCGGGCTTTTCAGAGGATAACAAACTATATTCAGAGGATAACGAACGATAAAAGAGGGGCTGCTTTCCGGCAATCCCTCTTTCAATTATTCCGGAAAAATATGCGGAGTCGTTGATTTCTTACGGTTTTTATCCCGGCATAAGAAAAACCATCGGCTTTGTTATTGACATAAGTCAGATATTGTACTATAATTGACATAAGTCAGAAAGGGGATGCGGATATGCCGAGGCCTCAGAAATCACGCCGTATCTGCTGCTATCCGGATTACTGGAGCTTTGCGCCCGATCAGGACAAGGCAAACGATACGGTCACCATGTCGCTCGACGAGTTTGAAGCGATACGTCTGATCGACTATCTGGGAAAAACACAGGAGCAGTGCGCCGCCGAAATGAACGTGGCGAGAACGACTGTCACTTCCATATACGACGGCGCAAGGAAAAAGCTGTCGCAGGCGTTGGTCGACGGCAGCCGCATCGTCATTTCAGGCGGAAACTATACGCTTGATAACACGGTCTCCGCGGAGATCGCAAGGAAAGGAAACGGTATTATGAGAATCGCAGTGACTTATGAAAACGGGCAGATATTCCAGCACTTCGGCAAAACGGAGCAGTTCAAGCTCTATGACACGGCGGACGGAAAAGTGATCAACGCGCAGGTCGTCGGGACCAACGGCGCGGGACACGGCGCGCTTGCCGGATTTCTCAAAAACGCGCAGGCGGACGTATTGATCTGCGGCGGGATCGGCGGCGGCGCCCAAATGGCTTTGCGGGAGGCGGGCATCACGCTCTACGGCGGCAATACGGGCGGCGCCGATGAGGCGGTCAAGGCTTTTCTTGCACAGACACTTGTGCAGAACGAAAACCCCACCTGTGACCACCACGGTCATGAGCACGGCGAAGACCATTCCTGCGGCAGCCTCGGCGAAGACCGTTCCTGCGGCAGCCACGGCTGCGGTAAACGCTGATGAAATACGATCATGCTGAAAGGGCCGTCTCGCTTTTCACGCAGGGGTACAATTGCGCACAGTCAGTCTTCGTTGCTTTTTCTGACGTGACAGGCATGGAAGAGGCGCTTGCGGCAAGGCTTTCATCCTCATTCGGCGGCGGTATGGGGCGTCTGCGGGAAGTCTGCGGAACCTGTTCCGCCATGTTCATGGCGGCAGGCATACTCTACGGAGAGGGAACCCAAAACGATCACACCGTAAAAACAGAGCATTACAAGCGTATCCAATATCTTGCGGAGGAATTCCGCAAGCGTCATGAGACGATCGTCTGCCGCGACCTGCTGAAAGGGCTGGCCGTCACGAGCACGCCGACGCCCGAAATACGGACGGAACAATACTACAAGGTGCGCCCCTGCGTCAAATTCGTCAGGACGGCTGCGGAGATCCTTGACCGCTATCTTGAGGAGCATCCGCCAGGAGGGATCGGCGTATGAAGATCGTCACCCTTGTAGAAAACACCTGCGGTGCCGAAAACTGTATCGCGGAGCATGGACTCAGCATTTATATCGAGACCGAAAAGCACCGGCTCCTGCTTGATACGGGACAGACGGATGCGGTTGTCAGAAACGCCGAAGTGCTCGGCATTGATCTGCGGGCAGTCGATACGGTCATCCTCAGCCACGGGCATTACGACCACGCGGGCGGCGTCCTGCCGTTTTCAAGGCTGAACAGCTCCGCCCAGATCATTATGCAGCGCTCAGCCGCAGAGCCGCATTATAATGGCGAGCGCTATATCGGTATCGATACGGCTATTCTGCGTCTGCCGAACGTTCGGCTGACGGACGGCGATCTGAAAATAGACGACGAGCTGTTTCTGTTCGGCAACGTCACGGGCAGGCGTTGCTATCCGCAGGGAAACGGAAAGCTGTCCCGCCTGGAAAACGGCGAAAAGGTCTGCGACGATTTCCGCCACGAGCAATGCCTTGTTATTACGCAAAACGATAAACACTGGCTGCTGTCGGGCTGCGCGCATAACGGCATCCTCAATATCCTCGACAGGTACCGCGAGCTGTTCGACAGCCATCCCGACTACGTCCTCACGGGCTTTCACATGATGAAGCGCGAGGGCGAGTATACCGCGGAAGAAAAAGCCGTCATCATTCAAACAGCACAGGAGCTTTCACGGCTTGATACGGTGTTTTACAGCGGCCACTGCACAGGCGCTCCTGCGTTTGCGCTGATGAAGGAGATCATGGGGGATAAGCTCATTGCCCTGCACAGCGGCGAAACAGTTATATAAAAAATCCGTGAGCGATAAACTCACGGTTTTTTATAACAAGAAATAAAACCTGTTTAATGAATCATGCGTTTGATGGGCTGTTCTCACTTACAAACTGGCCAATAGACTAATATCGGAAAAATGGATGCGATTGAATCCCCAATTCCAGCAATCGGAACCTTTGATGATACTTTTTAGCATTAAGAACTGTATTTCGGACCATAAAATGATTTTGTCGAACATTTTTTCGAAACTTCTATTGACAAGAATGAAAGACCTAATTATAATAATACTTGTGAGCAATCACAAAACAATCTAATATTCATTCTCGTTTGCACGTACCGAGCAACGGGTCCGTGAGTTGAAAAGCTCAGCGAGTCACCAAATGGCCGGACATGTATAACCCCAAGGGAGTAATCTGCCCTGAAGGTTAGCATGTCCGGTTTTTTGTTATTTCTAAAAGTATTTCAGAAAAAGCCTTGAAAAAATGCCCCGTTTTGTTCTTATCTTTGGAAGGCGTTTTCCAGTTCATAAAAATTTAACAACTTCAAAGGGAAAAACAGGTTAATTTTTGGGCCCTTTTTGTCCTTATATATGGAAGGTCTTTTTCCTTCACAAAAAAATTGAATAATTTTTCTGAAAAAGGTTAACAAAACAGCCGTTATTGTCCTGATTAGTAGGAGGTGTTTTTCTCCGGCCAGTAAAAAATCAAAAACCCATCAAAAAATCTTTGAAAAAAACACAAAAATGTCCAATGAGAAAGTGAGGGGACTTTTCAAAACTACTTATAAAAACCCTGAAAAAGTGTCTATAGGTGAGGGGCAAAACAAACCTCACATGAACCTTGACAACTGAATATCAAAAGCCTGCGTACATTCCTTGTATGCCGAGCCCGCACAGCGGTACGCCGAGACAACACCGAAATGGAGTTTCCGTTTCCGAGAAAGGTGTATAGCGAGAATCCCGGCTGTGAAGATCGGAGTTGCACCCGATCCGGCGACGACCCATGCAAGGCACAATGATACTTCAATCGAGCGTCCGGCGCGAAAGGCGGGAGGGTGAAATTCCCATGGAGACGGTGCAGCCGTCCGCGCAGGCTTTTACTAAAATCGCAGACAAACCCGATGATTGAATACAAATCACCCAAACGACCCGTGCATCGTCCGCCGCAATCCTATTCGATAACGGTACAAAAACACGGGGCAAGGGCCGATGAAAAAAGCCGAAAATCGGGGGTCTCTCCAAAACTAAAAAATTTGTAAAGGAGTGAAAACAGCCTTATGTCACGGGCCGAAAAAGAAACCACAATCAGTTACGTCCACGGAGACGATGAGATCCACATCCGCAGCTGGGACAAGCATCTGAATGCAGCGATCCGCAAACTGAAAGCCGACGAGCCGGAAACAGTTTGGATCATGGAAACCGACGAACCCGGCTTCCTGTGGGCAGCAGTCAAATGCGGTCACCTGACCTTCCGCACTGTCCGTACACCGAGCGACCGAAGCCGCGCGGAAATGTCCGAAGCCGGCAAGCAGCACACCGGCAATCTGAAACACCAAAAACAAAAAGCGCCGCCGTAGCGACGCGATTTGTGTTGATGATTACGAATAGGAAATCGTTTGCACCAACTCGTATGCTTGTTTGATCACGGTTTTCAGGCTGCCGACCTTGTCGCAGTCGCCCACGAAGTAAACCTGAGGCGTCTGCTGCAGTCGGTTCTTTTGTTCCTTCTGCGAGGTAAAGCGCGTGTCCGGCGTGTAGCCGACCGACAGGATCACGGAATCCGCAGGCACAGTCTGTTTGCCTTCCGGCGTTTGCAGAACTACGCCGTCCTCTGTGATCGCTTCGGTCACGGTGTTCAAATAGGCGGGCACGTTGTGATAACGCAGTAGCTCGCGCAGCATGGTCGAGTTCGCCATGCAGATGCCCTTTGCGCCGACCAGATGCGGCGTCATTTCCACAACGCAGGGATGCTTGTCCTGCAGGGCGAGTTCATAGGCGATCTCGCAGCCGGTCAGGCCGCCGCCGATGATCACGACCCTGTCGCCGACCGCCTGTTCGCCGTTCAAGAATGCTGTTGCCGTAATGGCGCGCTCTGCACCGGGGATGGGCAGCGTTTTCGCGTGCGCGCCGGTCGCCACGACTACGATCTGTGCGTCAAGCGTATGCAGATCGGTGATCTCCGTGTTCAGATGTATGACCGCGCCGCTTTCGCCGAGCTTGCGGCGGTACCATTCCAGCAGCGCCTGATCTTTTTCTTTGAAGGACATGGCCGCCGCCGCGCAGAACACGCCGCCCAGACGGTCGCTCTTTTCATAAAGATCGACCTTGTGTCCGCGCAAAGAGGCCTGGATTGCCGTTTCCATGCCGCCAATCCCGCCACCGATGACAGCGATGCGCTTCAGCTGCTTTGTCGGCGCTTTGGAATATCGGGTCTCGTTGTTCGTCCACGGGTTCAGCACGCAGCGACCCATCGCCACATGCAGCGGATCAACGTCCGTGCCCTTGCCGTTCAGTCCGTTGAAGGGCAGGCACGCGCCGTGGCAGGCGATGCAGGGACGCACGTCCTGCGGCCGGTCCTCTCTGATCTTAGTGATGAATTCCGGGTCGCACAGCAGCTGCCGCCCGATGCCCATTGCGTCGATCTTACCCGCGGCAATGGAGGCCGCCGCCGCATCGGGCTGCATACGTCCCGCGCAGACGACCGGCTTGGTGGTGAACTGCTTGATATGTTCCACATAGGAGAGGTTGAGATTCAGAGGCGCATAGACCGGCGGATGCGCCCAGTACCAGGCGTCATAGGTGCCGTTGTCGCAGTTGAACAGATCGTAGCCCGCTTCTTCGAGGATGCGGATCGCCTTTTCGGATTCCTCCATCGTGCGCCCAACCTCGGTGAACTGCTCGCCCGGGACCGCGCCGGCATTGAAGCCGCGGGTCATGGAGCAGACGGAATAACGCAGCGACACCGGATAATCCGCGCCGCAGACCTTTTTGATCTCTTTCACGATCTCGCACGCAAAGCGCAGCCGGTTTTCGAGCGAGCCGCCGTAGGCGTCCTGCCTGTGGTTCGTATAGGGCATGGCGAACTGATCCAGCAGATACCCTTCATGGACGGCATGGATCTCCACGCCGTCCACGCCCGCTGCAATACACAGCTTTGCCGTCTGTCCGAACGCGTAGATGTATTTATGGATCATCTCCTCGGTGAAAAGATCCATCTTCACGTCGGGGTCCCAGACGTTCGGCTCATCGTCGTCCGGCGCGGACCACCACCACTTAGTCATCAGAAACGGCGACGCAAGGGTCTTGAGCGCGCCCTTCTTCACGAACGGACGCAAAATCGGCGGCAAAAGCATCGACCTGCCCGCGCCCGCGCTGAGCTGGAAAAAGATCTTCGCGCCGCTTTCGTGGATCTCGCGCACGACCGGCTTGACCGGTTCGAACACTTCGGGATGCTTATAGACCCATTTCTGCCCGATGATGCTGATCATCGGGATCAGACCGGGAATGAACAGGCCGATGTTGTTGTCCTTGCGATCGCGGTAAAACGCGTCGATGCCTTTCACGAAGCCCGTCTTGGCTTCCCACTGGATCATATTCGTTCCTTCCATGGGCAGCATGACGATGCGGTTCTTGATCTCAACGTTCCCGACCTTCCACGGCCGGAACAGTGGTTCATATTTCTGATCCATTTTTTCACCTGAGTTCTTTCAAATTAGATACTGTATTTATTGTAATCCAATCCTCATTATTTTTCAAGTCCAAAAACCTATTCTCAAACCGACACGCCGCATTTTTACATAGCCTTTGCAAAGCAGAGGCGGACTAAAGAAAGGAGGTTTTCACATGCTGAAAACCAACGAGCGAAAGCTCAGCCAACCACACGGTATGCTCCCGAAACTGGAAACATTGGGAACAAAGGGAACATACCAAGTCCATCAAGGCGTGCCGGACAAGCAGTGTTTCCAATGTTTCCATTGTTCCCGCAGATGGGAAACTACCCCGGGAGGTGTAACATGACGTTTTCAGAGTTACACTACCCGGAACCCTACACCGTCCGGGACGGCCTCTTCGGCTATATGTCGGTCTCGCCGAAGGGCAAGGAGGTCTTCATTCCGCTGTGCAACTTCTGTCCGTTCGTGCAGTCGCAGGTGCTGTGCGACAACGGACTTGAGGGGCATGTGCGCGTGGAGATCGGTGCGTTTCGGACAGACGGTACGCCGCTCCCGACCGTCACCGTCAACGACGAAAAGTTCACGTCCCTCGACTGGATACGTTCCGCTTGGGGATACGAGAACAACATCGAGACCGGCAAAAGCGTCAAGGATCGTCTGCGGCACGCGATCCAGTCCACCGCGCAGTTCGCGTCCAAAACCTTCTGCTATGAAGCGACCGGCTGGCGGAAGATCGACGGCAAGTGGGAGTTTTTGATGCCCGGCGATGAGCAGCACACGGTCAAGCTTTTCGGCCGCGCCGTCAACTACGGATTTTGCCGCACCGGCGACATTTCTGCTGTGGCTTTCGCGTATGAACTACTCTACCGCGTCGCGCCGGAACGGGTCATGTTCCCGTTGCTCGCCTTTACTTTTCTGTCGCCGTTAAACTCCTTTTTGCGGCAGGCAGACAAGGAACCGCAGACCGTCCTCATGCTCACCGGGAAGACCGGATTGAAGAAAAGCACGCTTGCCGCGCTCATGCTTTCTTTCTTCGGCAAGTTCTCAACGTCGCAGCTTCCGCTGTCGTTCCGTGACACAGCGAACAGCGTTTTGAAGCAGAGCTTTCTGCTCAAAGATGTACTGACCTGCGTCGATGATTACCACCCGTCCGGCGGCAGAGACGCCTCCGATCTGAACGACAAAATGCAGAAGCTTCTGCGCGCTTACGGCAACCGCTGCGGCCGTGGACGGATGAACGCCCGCGCCGAATTGATGCCCGATTACTACCCGCAGGGGAATGCGATCATGACCGCGGAATTCTCGCCCGACGTCAGCGAAAGCGGCACAGCGAGGTACTTATGTATGGAACTGAATCCGACGGACGTGATCAACGAAGAGCTGACAAGATTTCAGGAATACGCCGCGAACGGCGTGCTGTCCTACGCGATGTTCCGCTACACCGAATGGCTCAAAAAAGAGTTCCTTTCCGACGAGGATGAGTTTCAAAAGTACCTGCTGGAGCTGTATCGGAAAGCGAGCGTGCAGCTGCGCACACTGGCCGAAGAAGAGAAAGGAACGACTCTGCGTGACCGCCTCCTGAATGACATCGTTGTGCTCTCCATCGGCTTCAAATTCTTCACAGATTTCCTGTGGAGCGAGCGCGTCGTTACGCCGGAGAACCGCACGAATTTGCAGCTCGATTTCCGGGATATTTTGCTCGATCTTGCCGCAAAGCAGCAGCAGAAAACCGTCGCCGATCAGCCGACGCACATCTTCCTGCGAAAGCTCTTTTCGCTCATCGAAAGCGGGCGCGTGACGCTGCTGCCGAAGCAGGACGCGACCGGCAGCATCTATGACCGGACTGTGATCGGATACGTCGATGACGAGTACTATTATCTCTTTTCCGACCAGGCGCACCGGGAGGTCAAGCGCCTGTGCGCCGAGCAGGGAGAAGCGTTTTCGATCTCCGAAAACGGTCTTTTGAAAGCGCTTGCGGATGAGATGCTTTCCATCCACGACAGCGACGGTCGGACGAAAAAGACGGTGCGCATCGGCTCCAAAACCCAACGCTTGCTGTGCCTGAACAAGCTGGATGTACAGGCCATTGCCGGGGAGGTATGAAATATGATGCCGAAAGAAAAATATGCAGTGAAGCCGGGAAAAAGTGGTCGGCGCAAAGGGAATCAAGAGGGAAGCCCTCTTGCCCACGGACATCTTTGCGGCATGGCCGAAAGTGTCATAGTGGGTTACACACATTCGGCAGAATGTTGTGTAACCTGCTTCGCAGAAAAGCTGAAGGGAAGGAGGAAAGGCGATGGCAACTGAAAAGAATATGAGCTGCGCCCGTGTGCAGACCTATTCGTCCACAAAAATCGGTGCGTGTGAGCGGCATGTGGAACGCAAAAACAAGGACTATGGCAACGTCAATGTGGAACCGTCGCGCATTCCGATGAACGTCCATTTTAAAGATCCGGGCGAGAAATCGTATATGGATATTCTGCGGGAAATGGAAGACGCCGGCGAGGTTTCACGCAAGGGTTTGCGTGCCGATGCAGTACTTTTTGACGAAGTGATTTTCGATGTCAACACGATGTACTTTGAAGAAAACGGCGGGTATGATTTCGCGAAAAGATTCTATGCAGAAGCGTACCGATATGCCTGTGAGAAGTTCGGAAAACGCAATATCATTTCCGCTGTGATGCATGCGGACGAGATCAACATGGCGGCGAGCGACGATCTTGACAAGCCGGTGTATCACTATCATATGCACCTGGTTGCAATCCCCGTTGTTGAGAAAGAAGTGCGCTGGAGTAAACGCTGTAAAGACCCGGCGCTCGTCGGCACAGTCAAAGAAGTGATCCGTCAGATCAGTCATTCCAAAAAATGGGCGTCAAACGAACCGATGTATGACGATCGCGGCAACCAAATCTTTCGGGCAAACGGCAAGCCGAAATACAGAGCCTCTTACAGCATTTTGCAGGATGAATTCTATCTGCACATGATCGGACACGGCTTCACCGGCTTTGACCGCGGAATGAGAGGCAGCCCCGTCGAGCATCTCTCTTCGCTCCAGTATCAAATCAAAAAAGACACGCAGCGTCTGGCGGACATTGAGCAAAAAACAAAGGATGCTGAACTCGTATATGAGCCGGCGAAGGCGATCCACAAGACCTATCTTGAGATTGAAGAAGCCGGGAAAAAGAGTTCGATCACCGGCAAGTATTCTGTTTCAAAAGAGGACTATGAACAACTCACCGCGCTGGCCAAAGAGGGCATTTCCAGCCGCGGTGAGATCGACCGTCTGCAGGAGAGCGAACGCTATTATCGCGGTCTGTATTATGATGCGAAAAATGCTTTGGGCACGCTGCAGAAGAAGTATGAACAGCTCAAAGAAAAGTGCAAACCGTTTCTTGAAGCGCTGGAGCATTTTCCGACTGTGGTTCAGCAGTTTATCGATACGGTCAGAGATCTGCTTTTCAGAAAGGCTGCCGCTGAAAAAGCGGAACGGGAACGGGCACTGGCCGAAAAAAGAAATACCTATTACAACAGAAATTCAAGAACAAGAGGAGGAGATTACGAACGATGAAAACAGAAATCCATTATGAAAGGAACGATGCAATGACAAATGTCGGCTTGCCGAGAATGAGAACGATTCCGCAAGCCATGAAAGAGATCAAAGCACTGGACCCGAACACCTCGATCACGACGTCTGCTCTTCGCCGTATGGTGAAGGAAGGCGCTGTGGAAACGGTGCAGGTCGCAAACAAACGGCTGCTCAATTTGGACTTGCTTTTTGACCGACTGGCGTGCTATAATGGCTCTGCTGTCACGCCTCGTTCTGTTCGAAATGAGGTGTAACCAATGGCTCAAATCAATAAACGTGTCAACAAGAAAGGAGAAGTCAGTTACGGCATCCGCGTCTCTAATGGTTATGACGGCCTCGGGAAACAGATCATTCATCAAATGACGTGGCACCCCGACCCATCAATGTCCGCCCGACAAGCCGAAAGAGAAGCGCTCAAACAAAGCATTCAGTTCGAAGAAAAAGTGAAATCCGGGCAGCTTTCGGATTCCAAAATCTGCTTTCGCGAACTCGCCGAGGAGTATCTGCACCTGGTGGAACAGACCAATACGATGCGCATTTCCAGTCTGCAGCGTCTGCTCTCCTGCAGAGAACGTACCTACCGCGCGCTCGGTCATCTTCCGGTCGCGTCGATCCGTTACAGAGACGTGCAGTCATTCATCACTTCTCTGAGTGAGAACGGCATGAACCGGCGTACGGGCGGCGGACTCGGCACAAAGTCGCAGATCCATCATCTGACGCTTGTGTCAAACGTCATGCGTTATGCGATCCGCTGCGGCATCCGGGAGACCAATCCGTGCCAGGGCGTTGTTGTGAAGCAGCTTCCGACAAAGCCGCACAACATTTATTCACTGGCCGAAGAAAAGGCGTTGCTGGCAGCGCTCGCAAAAGACGCGCCGATGAAGTACTATGTGTTCTTCGTCCTCGTGATCTATACCGGCATGCGGATCGGCGAAGTCGCAGGACTGGAATGGTCCGACATCGACCTGACCACCGGGATTCTGAAGATTCAGCGAACCAGCGAGTATTGCAACAAGGCCACCGGCACCTTTACCAACGACCCGAAGACCAAGTCCAGCAAACGGGTTTTGAAACTGCCGGAGGAGGTCGTAGCTCTTCTCAAGCAGTTCAAGTTTCAGCAAAACACGGACAAGGTCAATCTCGGCGACCAGTGGTTTGAATGTGACCGTCTGTTCACCAAGACGTTCGGCGAGCCGATCAATCCGAACCAGCCGCGCAACTTTTTGCGGAAATTCTGCAAAGCGCACGATCTGCCCTACAAAGCCGTCCACAATATGCGGCACAGCTTTGCGACGGAACTGATCGTCGGCAAGCAGGTAGACCCGAAAACGATCAGCTCCGTGCTCGGACATTCCGATACGGCGACCACGCTGAAGATCTACACGCACGAGTTGCAGGCGGCCAATGTGATGGCGATCGACTATGTTGCGGAGCTCTTCGGACACATGTCGCTGACACCTGCGAAAACGGTGAGCAACGACCAATAAAACGGCCATAAGAACAAATAAGAATAATAATAAGAATAAAAAATGAAAAAAGCCCTGTTCACATGGGCTGAGACCGCATGAACAGGGCATTCTTTTTGGCGGAGAGCAAGGGATTCGAACCCTCGAAACCGCGTTGACGGTTTACACGATTTCCAGTCGTGCTCCTTCGACCAGCTCGGACAACTCTCCGTGTCCGTTTCTTTGATTTTCTTTTCGGGCGCTTTTGGTTTTTCGGTTTTCTCTCCGCGTTTGCAAGGCGACGCCGAAGCCCGACGCTCCTTGCGCAAATGAAAAATGAAGAACGGCCGCCGCAAGCACGACAGCCGTTTTTTTCTTTGTTTGCCAAATCAGAAGATCAGCGCAAGTTTCGCCATGAAGACGTCGAATTTGATTGCAAGAACCAGAAGATTCACAAGTGCGGCAATCATGGTAATCATGTTCGTGACTCCCTTCTTTCTGTTTTCTTTCGTGTTTTCGTGTGTGGGTTTGCTTTCATCGTTTTCAGTATAGCAGAGGAATTCCGCAAGAAAATGAACAATCTGTGAATTTCTTGTTCTTTTTCTCTGCGGCGAGGGGGGTCTTCCTCAGACGCGGGCGACCATTTCGCCGTAGAGCTCTTTTTCCTCTTTGATGAAGGCTTCGATCTGTTCCACAGACGGCATCGCGGCCGAGCAGCTATGGGCGGAGATCAGCATGGAAGCGCTGGCCGTGCCGAATTCCAGAGCGTCGATGACCTCATAGCCGTCGAGCAGGCAGCGGATGAACGCGGAAGCGTAGCCGTCGCCGCCGCCGAAGCCCTTGAGCTTCTTGACGGGGAAGGGCTTGATGGAATAGCTCTTGCCGTCGTTGGTATAGGCGGTGGAGCCTTCCTTGCCGTGCTTGATGATGACGATCTTATTGCCGTAGCCGTGCCAGAGAGCGGCGCTCTCCTCGTCGGTCTTGCAGACGCCGGTGATGGCTTCGGTCAGGTCATATTCCTCGCGGGAGCCGAGAACGATGTCGCTGTTCCGGGCGACCATGGAATAATAGATGGAGATTTCGTCCGGGTTCTTCCAGGTGTAGGCGCGGTAGTCGATGTCGAAGATCACGACCACGCCGTTCTTTTTGGCGAGCATCATCGCTTTGAGGGCGGCTTCGCGGGAGGGGGACTGGGCGAGGGCCGTGCCGGAGATGACGATGGCCTTGGCGCTTTTGATGTAGTCCTCGCTGACTTCGCCGGGCTCGAGCATGAGGTCTGCCACACCGTCGCGGTACATGAGGATGCTGCTTTCCGTCGGGCTTTTGATCTCCGTGAAGGTCAGGCCGAGCTTTTCGCCGTTTTTGGCGCGGAAGATGTTCGACGTGTCGATGCCCTCGTTGTTAAAGTAGTTCACCACATAGTTGCCGTGCTGGTCGTCGCTCACCTTGCCGATGAAGCCGACCTTCTTGCCCAGACGGGCAAGGCCGACGGCGATGTTTGCCGGGGAGCCGCCGACATACTTGTTGAAGTTGCAGCTTTCCTCCAGCGGACGGTTCATGTCGGTGGGGTTGAAATCGATGGCGACGCGGCCGATGGGGATCACGTCAAGGGGCTTGCTTTGGTCAAATTCAATGTACTTCATACGGGCAACACCTTTCTGATCAGAGTTTTCATGATATAGCGCAAGCTGTCAAAGAAGAGCTTGACTTTTTCCGTGGTTGATTTTTCCGGCGCGCGGAAGGGGTCGGGCGTGAACGTGCCGTCGCTGTAAGAATAGAGCTGATTCTCGTAGTGCGTGACGTCGTCCTCGCTGAGCGTGATCACCCGCATACCGTAGGGGCCGCTTTTGGCAAATTCGCAGCCGTAGGTCATGTTCAGCTCAATGCCCTCGTAGGCGCCGCTGTAGCCGTCCTGATGCATGTGGCCGAAGAAGGCGGCGATCACGTCGCCCTGTTCCTTCCAGGCGGTGAACTCATAGCTGTCGCCGTCTTCCCCGTAGTAGACGTTGTCAAAATAGCCGTGGGCGCCGTCAACGAGCTTGTAGTGCTTGATGCCGTTGAAGCTCGCGACCAGCACGCCGTCCGGGTCGTTCTTGTCGCAGGTCGTGAAAAGATGGCTGAGCTCTTCCACCGGGATATGCTGGAAGGCGAAGGCCGGTACGGTTTTGCCGTTTTGCGTCTTTTGGGCGGCGCTGTCCGCGGCGTACCATTCCACAGATTCCGGCCGCGCCATTTCCTCGCCGCTGTCCATGCAGTAGATGTTCAGCTTGACCTCTTTGCCGTCGGCGCCGTAGATCGGCAGACGGTAGTCGATGCCTTCGCTCGTTTCGCTCTGATCGGCGGTCAGGTTGTTTTGATAGTTCGCGTAAAACGCTTTCCAGTCCTCGTTGCTGATGCCGACCTTATAGTCGTTGTTGCCCTGCGTGAGCGCATAGGGAACGCCGCTTTCTTCAAAGATGTTCAGCACATAATCCGCCGCCATGAACGCGTTTTCGCGGGTCTTTTCCTTGTCCTTGCCCTTGATCCCGAAGGCGAGGACGCCTTCCATGATGCCGAAATTATCCTTGAAATCGCCCAGACGGAAGTCTTCCACCAGATCGCCGGTGAAGATGATAAGATCCGGCTGCGCCTGTTCGATCGCTTTTTTCAGGAAGGGCTTGAGCTCGTGGGCGGGGTACTGGTCGTCCTGGGTGTCCGTCAGGTGAAGGATGGTGAATTTGCCGTCTTCGCCGAACTTCAGCGCGGGCGCGGCAGCCGGTTCGTCCGCGGCAAAGCAGAGCAGGGGACTGACTGTCAAAACCAGCACCAGGCAAAGGCACAGGCAGATGAGTTTGTTTTTCATTGGTTCGCGTGACCTCCCGTTTCAAAAATCTCGATATGTTGTTTTGCGTTTTGATAGGCGCCTTCGATCTCTGCGCAGTGGAGATCGTAATAGCCCTTGATCGTTCCGGCGGCGTAGGCGGCGCGGACGGTCTGCTCCACGCGGTCAAAGGTCGCCGTGGCGATGTTGATCTTCTTGATGCCGCTGTGGAAGCACTGCTTGAACTCCGTCGGCAAAATGCCCGTACCGCCGTGCAGCACAAGGGGAACGGCCACGCTTTCGCGCACTTTTTCGAGGATGTCAAAGCGCAGATGCGGCGTTTCCTTGTAGTTGCCGTGGGCGTTGCCGATCGCAACGGCAAGGGCGTCCACGCCGGTTTCTTCGGCAAAGCGTTTGGCCTGCGCGGGGTCGGTGCAGCGCATGGCGATGTCCTCGCTGCCGTCCTCGCTGCCGCCGACGCAGCCGATCTCGGCCTCCACCGCCGCGCCGTAGGGCTTCGCTATGGCGACGACCTCTTGGGTCAGGCGGATGTTTTCCTCGAGCGGCAGATGGGAGCCGTCGAACATCACGGAGGTGAAACCCAGCTCCAGCGCCTGCCGGATGCAGCCCGGGGTCGTGCCGTGGTCCAGATGGACCGCAACGGGAACCTTCGCCTCTTTTGCGGCGGCCAGCATGAGCGGGCCGATGAGGGCGAGGGGAGAGTGGTTCAGCCGCACCTCGGCGATCTGCAGGATGATGGGCGCGTTTGCTTCTTCGGCGGCTTTGACCACGCCGCGGACCATCTCCATGTTGGCGATGCTGAAGGAACCGACGGCGTAATCGCCCTTCTGCGCGTCGGCAAGTAAGGTCTTCATGTTCACAAGCATAAGCAGTTCTCCTTTTTGCCGATCCTTCGGCTTTTCGGATTATTCAATGGATTTGAGCGATTCGACCATGTCGATCTTGCGCAGGTTCCGCATGAGCACGAGATTCACCAGCATTGTGAAGCCCATCGACAGCAGTGCGGCATAAACAAAGGACATGATGCCCGGGCTGCGGCCGAACATGATGATATCCACCTCGCCGACCAGCAGCACCAGCCGGTGCAGGCCGATGCCGAGCAGCAGACCGATGACGGTACCAATGACGCTCAGCAGCATGTTTTCGCGGAAGATATACGACGCGACCTCCCTCGGCGTAAAGCCGAGCACCTTGATCGTGGCGATCTCCTTCATGCGTTCGTGGATATTGATACTCGACAGGTTGTACATAACGATCAGCGACAGCAACGCGGCGGAAAGCACAAGCACAAGCACAATATAACCCAGTGCATTGAACAAGTTTTCAAAGCCGGACTGAATGTCCTCCTGATAGGCGACCGCAGTGATGGTATAGTCGTTGATCAAATTCTGCGACAGCGTCGATTTCTGGTCGCCGTCCAGTGCGTAGGCAAGATTTGCAGTCACGTAATTGAACTGCGGGTTTACACCGAAGACCGCGGCGTAGACTTCCTTCGTCATATAGATATAATGGAAGATATAGTTTTCCGCGATGGCGGCAATCGGCACACTGACGGCGTTGTCAGAATCGATCAAAACCGTAATGGAATCGCCGACGCCGATCTTCAGCGTCTTCGCCAGCTTGCGGGTGATCACAGCGCCGTTCTGCGGCAGGTCGATCGGCTCGTCGGTATAATAATCATGCAGGAAGAAATAGTTCGGCAGCGCCGCACTGTCGTCCGGCACGACCAGATAGGTCTCCATCGTCTTCGGATCGTCGGGGTCGGTCCTATCGCTGGTGGTGTTGTAAATCTTCATATACGTCAGATTCGCCGTCGCGATCTCAGGCTGCGAACGCACATAGTTCAGCGCGTCGGATTCGCCGAGACTCAGGTCGTAACTGCCGTTGGTGACGATTTGCATATCATAGCGGAAGATACTGTCCTCGTTGGTGAACTGCTCTTCAAGACTGGTGTTGATGGACTTATCCAGACCGAAGGCGGCAACCAGCAGGGCGGCGCAGCCAAACACGCCGATGACCGCCATGATGAACCGCTTCTTGTTGCGGAACACATTGCGGAACGTGACCTTCCACTTGAAGGACAGTGAAGACCACAGCGTTGGGAAACGTTCGAGGAACACGCGTTTGCCGCCCTTCGGCGCCTTCGGGCGCATGAGCATGGATGCTGCACTCGTCAGGCTGCGATAGCTTGCGCCGTAAGCGGCAAGCACCGTCGTACCCACTGAGATGAGGATGCCGGGGACGGCGTATATCAGGCGGTACTTGATGATCAGCGGCGGCATCTCGAACATGATGCCGTAAGCGATGTTGATCGCCATCGGGAAGAGCACGAAACCGAGCAGGCTGCCCGCAACACCGCCGATCACACTGGCCGCGAGCGCATAGATGAGATACTTGCGCACGATCTCGCGGTTGCGGAAGCCGAGGGCCTTGAGGGTACCGAGCTGGGTGCGTTCGTCCTCCACCATACGG
The DNA here is from genome assembly GCA_902774035.1 of Oscillospiraceae bacterium. GTDB lineage: Bacteria > Bacillota > Clostridia > Oscillospirales > Acutalibacteraceae > UBA6857. The sequence continues at coordinate 45,672 of CACYHA010000015.1, forward strand.
GTCATGGTGTTCAGGCTGACCAGCGTGGAAACAATGAAGAAGAACCACGGGAAGATGATCGCAATGGCAGCAGTACGGTCCGCAGTGCCTTTGTAATCGGCATAGCCGCGCAGGCCGTCGTCGCGGTCGTTGACATACCATCTTGCGGAATCAAGGTCCAGCAAAAAGGCTTTGGCGTGGTCAAGCTGATTTTTTGCGTCCTCCAGCTTTTTATAGGCTTCGTCGCGCTGGGTCTCAAACTCCTGCTGCGCGGTGCCGGCCTTGGATTTAGCAAGCTGAAGATTCGTTTCGTAGTTGGTGATCTGGTTTTTATAGTCGGAAAGCTGGGAAAGGACCTCCAGTTCGCCGAAACGGATGTCGTCGTTCGCGTTGGTCAGTTCCTTTTCCGCCGCATCAAGCTGCGCCTGTGCGTTTTCCAGCGAGGTATTGACGCCGTCGAGCTGGGAAACGAGCTGCTTGGCGCTGTCAAGTTCGACCTTCTTTTGGGCAAGGACGGTCTTGGTTTGATAAAGCTGCTGCTTTGTGCCGGCAAGCTGGATCTCGAGACTCTGGATCTGCGGTTCCAGATACGCAGCCATTTCCTCCGCCGTACCGACGGCAGTCAGAGAGTTGATGCCGGCCATGATCTGATCGACCTCTGCGCCGACAAGACCGCTTTGCTCAAAGCGGCTGATGATGCCGCTCACATCGTTGCCCTGCCGCTGGTCGAGAGAAGTCATTGCGCCGCGGGTGGTGGCGATGAGCTGCTCAAGATAGTCGATCGTGGTCAGCAGGGAAGTGACCTGCAGGTTCGCGACGTTGTATTCCGTCTGGGCGTTTTTGAGGTCGGTCTCCGCGTTGGCGTATTGATCGACCTGGGCTTTTGCGGCCAGATATTCGGCGCGCTTCTGCTCCCATGCGGCATATTGGGTGGAATGCTCCAGCTTGGAAGCGTCGATCTTCCGGCTGGCTTCCTGCGCTTTTTCATTATACTGGCGCTTGTATTCCGCGAGCTTGGCGTCGCCGTTTTCCGCCATGTCGAGAATGGTCGCGACCTTTTCCTCGGCGGCCTTGACGGTGGCGTCGGTCTTTTCCTTGGCGCGGGCGTAATCGAGTTCGCCCTTTTCCACCATGGAGGTGTACTGTTCCTTCAGCTTCGCCACGCGGGAGACCAGACATTGCTGGGAGATGGACTGGATATAGTCCACATAGGGACGTACAAAGGTCTGATAGGAATCGGAGTAGGGATCCATGTTTTCCGTTCCGGCAAGTTTGACGGAAAGGCTGCTGTAATAATCGACCTTGAAGTTTTCCTGCGGCACAAAGATGAAGGTGCCGAGCTTGCCGGTGCCGATGCTCGTGGTGCCGCGGTCATAGGAGATGTACAGCGGCGTGCGGATGATGCCGACGATGTTGTATTCCGTGTTCTGCAGCGAACCGGCAATGTCGGTGCCCGAACCCTCGATGGAAACGGTTGCGCCGATCTTGAACTCGTCCGGCGCGGAAAGGTTGTCCGCTTCGACCACGCATTGGTTCATCTGGGTGGGCCAGGTGCCCTCCACAAGCTTCGGTCGGTTGAGGAAGGTCGGGTCGTTCAGCCCGGCGGAATCGTTGATCGCTCGCTGAATATCCAGCCCGAAGGCGCGCACGGTCAGCTCCGAGCCGTCAAGCTCGCTGATCTTTTCGCCGTTCACGCGCAAAACGCCATCGATGAATTTGACGCCCTCTACGGTTTCCACGCCCTGAATGCTGGAAATGACCGCCACGTCGTCGTCTGTCAGTCCGGCGGTGGAAAGCACCTGGATATCCATGATGTTGGTATCCTTGTAATATTGTCTGGCGGTGTCAAGCATATCAGGCGCGGCAGCGTTCACGCCGGCAAAAAAGCTCACGCCCAGCGCCACGATGGCGATGAGCGAAATAAAGCGCGAGCGCGTGCGTTCAATGGTGCGCCAGGTATCCTTTAAGAGTACATTGTTCATGGAAAAGCTCCCGAAAAACGAAGAATTGATTTCGCTGCGGCAAAATTACCATTCAAGCAGATCGACCGAGACCGGGTGGTCGTTGACGGCAATCTGCACCACGCGGCCGGAGCGCATGGTGATGATGCGGTCGGCCATGCCGGCAAGGGCGTGGTTGTGGGTGATGACGATCACGGTCGTGCCGGTTTCGCGGCAGGTGCGCTGCAGCAGACGCAAAATCTGCTTGCCGGTTTTGTAGTCCAGCGCGCCGGTCGGTTCGTCGCACAGCAGCAGCTTCGGGTTTTTCGCCAGTGCGCGGGCGATGGAAACGCGCTGCTGCTCGCCGCCGGAAAGCTGGGAGGGGAAGTTGTCGAGCCGGTCGCGCAGGCCGACTTTTTCCAGAATCTTGCGCGGGTTCTGCGCCTTTTTGCAAAGCTGGGTCGCCAGCTCCACGTTTTCCAGCGCGGTCAGGTTCGGCACAAGGTTATAGAACTGGAAGACGAAGCCGATGTCGTTGCGGCGGTAATCCACCAGCTCCTCCTTAGAAAGCCCGTTGATCAGGCGGCCCGCCACGCGGATCTTGCCGTCGTCGCAGGTGTCCATGCCGCCGAGCATGTTCAAAACGGTGGATTTGCCGGCGCCGCTGGTGCCGACGATCAGGCAGAATTCGCCTTTTTCCACGCTGAAAGTCACGCCGTCCACGGCGGGGATGATGACCTCGCCGGCGGTGTAACGCTTATAGACGGAATCAAATTCGATAAAGCTCACAAAAAAACTCCTTCGTCGTTTTTTAGATATTAGATGGTAGATTTTAGATGTTAGAAGAGGGGCGCCACGCTGCGCGTGATGCGCCGAAGGATATGCGGGAAGAACCCGCCTTTAGAAAACCGACGGATGCTCTGTGTTTTCCGGCCTTCTTTCGCGGAGGAAGCGTTCGGATGCAAAACTCCGCACACCCGCGACCTATATCTAACGTCTAACGTCTAATATCTACTATCTGGCTTTCGCCTTCGCGCAAGCCTCCCAGACGCCGTTGATGTAGGCAGCGCCGAGGGCACGGTCGAACAGGCCGTAGCCCGGACGGGCGACCTCGCCCCAGATCATACGGCCGTGGTCGGGCCGGATGTAGCCGTCGAAGCCCACGTCCTGCAGGGCCTTGACGATCTCGTAGATATCGAGGGAGCCGGCGGCGGAAAGATGTGCCGTTTCGTGGAAATGGCGGCCTTCCACCTTGACGTTGCGGATGTGGGCAAAATAGATGCGGTCGCCCACTTCGCGGATCATGGCCGGCAGGTCGTTTTCGGCCGAAGCGCCCAGCGAGCCGGTGCAGAAGGTCAGACCGTTGCAGGGACTGTCCACCAGCTTGAGGAAGCGCTTGAGGGAGGGCAGGTCGCGGATGATGCGCGGCAGGCCGAAGATGTCCCATGGGGGATCGTCCGGATGGATGGCCATCTTCACGCCGACTTCCTCGCAGACCGGAATGATTTTTTCCAGAAAATACTGCAGATTTGTCCACAGATCCTCCGCGGTGATGTTCTTGTATTTTTCGAACAGCTCCCGGATCTCGCCCATGCGCTCGGTTTCCCAGCCCGGCATGGCATAGCCGTTGGAGTTGTCGTCGATCTCGCGGAACATCTCGTCGGGGCTTTTGCCTTCGATCTGCAGGCCGTTGTAGGAAAGGCAGGTCGCGCCGTCGCCCATCTCCATGGCGAGGTCGGTGCGCGTCCAGTCGAACACCGGCATGAAATTATAGCAGATCACCTTCACGCCGGCTTTTGCCAGATTGCGGATGGAGGTGATGTAGTTTTCGATATAGCGCTCGCGGGAGGGGAGTCCCAGTTTGATATCCTCGTGGACATTGACGGATTCGATGCACTCCATCGTGAGCCCCGCGCGTTCGATCTGCGCTTTCATCTCCAGAATCTGATCGAGCGGCCAGGGCTCTCCGCACGGAAGCTTGTGCAGCGCCGGAACCACGCCGACCACGCCGGGGATCTGCCGGATCTGTTCCAGCGAAACGGTGTCCTTGCCGTCGCCGAACCAGCGGAATGTCATTTGCATATTGCGCTCCTTTCCTGCTTTTCAGCATATAAAAAGAAATAAAGTTAAACCTAAAAAACACAGTTGCCATAATTAAGCAATTTATCATACCATAAAATTATGAAGATTTCCACTAAAACAGGAAATTTTTTCAACTTTCAACCGCCTTTTTTTCGCGCCGCGGGGGAAGGATTCCTGAAATCGTAAAATTTTACAATTTTTTAATGTTTTTCCCGGAATCTATATGGAAAAAATCAATAGACAAGCTTCGGATTATTTGGTAGAATTGTCTAAATGTGCAAAGTATATCTGTGCGCTTTTAAATCAGTAAATTTTTATCAGGAGGAATGATTCCGATGAGCAAAAAATTCGTTTACTTGTTCAAAGAGGGCAACGCGAACATGAGGGAACTCCTTGGCGGCAAAGGCGCGAACCTTGCCGAAATGACGAACCTCGGTCTGCCCGTGCCCCAGGGCTTCACCATCACCACCGAAGCCTGCACCCAGTACTATGAAGACGGCCGCCGCATCAACGACGACATCCAGGCCGAAATCATGGCGACGATCCCGAAGCTGGAAGAGATCACCGGCAAAAAGTTCGGCGACGAGGAGAACCCGCTGCTCGTTTCCGTGCGTTCCGGCGCCCGCGCTTCCATGCCCGGTATGATGGACACGATCCTCAACCTCGGTCTCAACGAGCGCGTGGTCAATGTCATCGCCGAAAAATCGAACAATCCCCGCTGGGCGTGGGACTGCTACCGCCGTTTCATCCAGATGTTCTCCGACGTCGTGATGGAAGTCGGCAAGAAGTACTTTGAACAGCTCATCGACAAGATGAAGGAAGAAAAGGGCGTGAAGCAGGACGTTGAGCTCACCGCCGACGACCTCAAGACCCTTGCCGGCCAGTTCAAGGCCGAATATAAAAACCAGCTCGGCAAAGATTTCCCGGACGATCCGAAAGAGCAGCTCTTCGAGGCCATCAAGGCCGTGTTCCGTTCCTGGGACAACCCGCGTGCAAACGTCTATCGCCGCGACAACGACATCCCCTATTCCTGGGGCACCGCCGTCAACGTCCAGGCCATGGCGTTCGGCAACATGGGCGACGACTGCGGCACCGGCGTTGCCTTCACCCGTGACCCGGCCACCGGCGCAAAGGGCCTGTTCGGCGAATTCCTGACCAACGCTCAGGGCGAAGACGTGGTCGCCGGCGTGCGCACCCCGATGCACATCTCCGAGATGGAAGACAAGTTCCCCGAAGCCTTCGCGCAGTTCAAGGATGTCTGCCAGAAGCTCGAAAACCACTACAGAGACATGCAGGACATGGAGTTCACCGTGGAGCACGGCAAGCTTTATATGCTGCAGACCCGTAACGGCAAGCGCACCGCGCAGGCCGCGCTGAAGATCGCCTGCGACCTTGTGGACGAAGGTATGCGCACCGAGCAGGAAGCCGTTCTCATGATCGACCCGCGTAACCTTGACACCCTGCTGCACCCGCAGTTCGACGCGAAAGCCCTCAAGGCCGCCACGCCGATGGGCAAGGGCCTCGGCGCTTCTCCGGGCGCTGCCTGCGGCCAGATCGTCTTCACCGCCGACGACGCCGAAAAATGGAACAACGACGGCAAGAAAGTCATCCTCGTCCGTCTGGAGACCTCTCCGGAAGACATCACCGGCATGAAAGCCGCGCAGGGCATCCTGACCGTCCGCGGCGGCATGACCTCCCACGCGGCCGTTGTGGCCCGCGGCATGGGCACCTGCTGCGTCTCCGGCTGCTCCGACATCGTGATGGATGAAGAAAACAAGAAGTTCACCCTCGCCGGCAAGGAATTCCATGAGGGCGACGTGATCTCCATCGACGGCTCCACCGGCAACATCTATGACGGCGCGATCCCGACTGTGGACGCTTCCATCGCCGGCGAATTCGGCCGCGTCATGGCTTGGGCCGACAAATACCGCACCCTGAAGGTCCGCACGAACGCCGACACGCCGGCCGACGCGAAGAAAGCCCGCGAGCTTGGCGCCGAAGGCATCGGCCTTTGCCGCACCGAGCACATGTTCTTCGATCCCGAGCGCATCGCCGCGTTCCGCGAAATGATCTGCTCCGACACCGTGGAAGAGCGCGAAGCCGCCCTTGCCAAGATCCTGCCGATGCAGCAGTCCGACTTTGAAAAGCTCTATGAAGCGCTTGAAGGCTGCCCGGTCACCATCCGCTTCCTGGATCCCCCGCTGCATGAGTTCGTGCCCACCGAAGAGGCCGACATCGAAGCCCTCGCCGCCGCGCAGGGAAAGAGCGTTGAGACCATCAAGGGCATCATCCAGGGTCTCCACGAGTTCAACCCGATGATGGGTCACCGCGGCTGCCGTCTGGCTGTCACCTATCCCGAGATCGCGAAGATGCAGACCGCTGCCGTCATTCGCGCCGCCATCAACGTCAAGAAGGCGCATCCCGACTGGAACATCGTTCCCGAGATCATGATCCCGCTGGTCGGCGACACCAAGGAACTCAAGTATGTCAAGAAGTTTGTGGTGGAGACCGCTGACGCCGAGATCGCCGCTGCCGAAAGCGACCTTAAGTACGAAGTCGGCACGATGATCGAGATCCCGCGTGCGGCGCTCACCGCTGACGAGATCGCAAAGGACGCCGAGTTCTTCTGCTTCGGCACCAACGACCTCACCCAGATGACCTACGGCTTCAGCCGTGACGACGCGAGCAAGTTCCTTGACGCTTATTACAACGCCAAGATCTTCGAAAACGATCCGTTCGCGAAGCTCGACCAGATCGGCGTCGGCCGTCTGATGGAAATGGCTGTCGAAATGGGCAAGAAGGTTCGCCCGGACTTGCATTGCGGCATCTGCGGCGAGCACGGCGGCGACCCGACCTCTGTGGAGTTCTGCCACAAGATCGGCCTCGACTACGTCTCCTGCTCCCCGTTCCGCGTGCCCATCGCCCGTCTGGCCGCTGCCCAGGCTGCGATCAAGGACTGAGGGACAACGCGTTAAGCGACACCCGAAGATATGTCCGTTTTGCCGGATTTACCCTCACAAAATTGGATGCGGAAGCGTATTTTCGCGCCCGCGACCCGAAGCGAAGGGTGAAAAACTGGCAGGACATCACAGTCAATTTGTTCATTTAAAAAGACTCCGTCGGAGAAATCCGGCGGAGTTTTTGTGTGTGAAGGATATTCACGTACCAAAATGCTTTTTCGATCTTCCTTTTCTGAAACGAATCCTTTTTGAAGCTATTTGATAATGCTTTTGACCCAGTCTAAAAGACCTTCTGATTCGTTAATTACTAATTCTTGCCAAATTCCATTGTAATACAATCCTCTTTCCTTGGCAGCATTTTTCCTTTTTCCATAAATGTGTTCAGGCAAAAGAAAGGGCAACTCGTTCCATGTTGCACGATTCTGTCCCTTCATGGTTAACACGCGGTCTGTGCGATAATTAAGAGTGCCATAACCGGGAAAGCCGGGAAGGATGGACAATGTTTCCGAGGGTAGGTACAAAGTATTGGAGTTGTTTTCTAAACGGGTATTTCCAGAATGCGGATGCCATGTAAATTTTGCAATTTGATCTTTGTCAGTGATAATTTCACCTATCTGCATATATCCATATATGATGTGCAAATCAGAATGCTCATAAAAGTCTCCATTGCTTTTGCGTATAAAACGAAACTGTCCGTTGTAAAACTCTGTTTTTCGAAACCAGCCGAAGAAAAGAAAAATATCACCGATTTCGACATTTGCATGATTCAAAACACCTTGTGCAGATCCTATTTGTCCAAAAGCTGGGATCCATTGTTGTATTCTTTCTTTTCTACAGTTTTCTCTTATATCAGGGTCAACATGACATTGACTGAACCTTTTGCGAGGAGCAAGCTGGCCTAATATTTCAGAATAAGTCATTTCATCATAAAGCAAGTCGTCATAGCACACATTGTCATCGGATGGAATTGGCATTGACAAAAGGGTTCCGTTGGGCATGATCGGACTGGGTATACCGCCGTTTGCTGAATCAAAGCCTTTTCTGGAAAGAATGATTTTCATGTTTGATTGCTCCTAACGAAGCTTGGGCTTCTTATGATTTCGTTTGCTTCTTTCTGTTTGTTTTTTCTGACAGGATAACTATACATCGAAACAAGAATAAAAGCAAGCGAATCTTTTTTCGCACATTTGCCTCCTTTTTGATTCTATGCTACACTTTGCGTGAAATCAAACAAGGCTGAAAAATCGACAATCCCAGTATAAGAAGGATTGTCGGCCATCGCGCTATGGCACACCCAGCGGGAATCGAACCAGCAACACTCACTTAGGAGGGATGTGTTCTATCCGTCATCCTATGGAAACCGACATTTTTGGTGCAGAGGATATTATGTAGATACGGTTGGGAAAAACAAGCGAATCATAGCAGAGTATATCCGAAACCAGTTGGAAGAAGACTACGCAATAACAGCCGCTCGTGAGCGGCTGCTGGGAATGTAATGCGATGCTAATCCTTCAAAGCCCCTAACAGGAGTTTAGCCAGCAATAGCCCCTTATAGGGACAGAAAAAACCACCGAATTGACCGGTGGTTTTGATTCTGCCCCAAAGAGGGGGGTGTATTTCAGCTTACTTTCTCAGGCCGAACAGAGCCAGAATCATGTGGATGATTTTGACGAAGAAGCCGCCGAATCCAGTGTGATCCTCACCGCAGTATTTGCAGGAGCCGGTCTTGGCGGGTTTCTGGTCTTCGCCGCCCTGGGGATTTTCCGGGTTGGTCGGATTTTCCGGGGTCAGCTTGTCGATGGTGACCTTGTCAAGCTGCTGGGTGCCGGCGGCGTCGGAGAAGTTCTTGCCGCAGGCGCCGCAGTGGAAGTAATGCACGTTGCCTTCCTGTTCGGTGGTGGCAGTGACCGCGGGAACCTCGGTCAGGTCATGGGCAGCCGTTTTTTCGCCGAGCAGCACCTGCGCAAACAAGCCATCGCCGACCAGGGTCACGTCCGTAGCTTTTACGCCGTTGACATAGAAAACGGCATTTTCATTGAATGCATAGGTTGTGCTATTAAGCGAAATGATCGCATAGTACTTATAGGTCTTGCCGAGTTCATAGTTGCCCGCGCTGTACTCGCCTCTGTTGCCGAGTTCGCCGGTCGGGTCGGAACCGTTTGCAGGAGCCTTCTGCGGTGCAAAGTTCCAATTTCTCCACGTATAGCCCGGATAGAGCAGATTGTCGGATTCATAGATCGCAACAAAGGAGGAATTATAATCATGAGTACCATAGCTGCCGGCCGGTGCTTCCGGAAGGTTGATCAGCGGCCTGCCCATTCCCAGCGTGACGTCCAAATCCGGGGTGATCGTGACATCATAATCGCTGCCGACGGGTTTTCCTTCCTTCGGATCGGCGGAGAAGTCGATGTTGACGGTGTTCACTTTTGTTGTTGCATACTTATTATCAACATTGACCACAAGAAGTCGCTCTTCTTTATACTCTGCACGGAAACCGGTCGTTAAAAATTTACCGTTCAGATAGATCGCTGTATCGTCCGTAAACTTATAGCCTGGACGCAGGCCAACGGTTGCATAATAGCAATAATATGTGCCGACTTCATAAGTTTCGCTGATGCCGTTCGCATTTTCATCGTGCAGTACGGGAGAAGAAACCTTCTTCGGCGGCGCAAAGTTCAACTGATATGGTTTCGGATATACAATTGTCCATCCGTCTGTGATTGCCACACCGGAAAACCGAAATACCCAACCCTCGTTGGACGCGTAATCCGGGGCAACGCCCATCGCTTCTACCACATCGGATCTCGCATTATATGCAGCATTGTAAAGCTCCAAGTCGGCAAATTTTGCCTGAGTGGCAGCGGTCGCTTTCATATCGATGGAATAATCGGAGCCGATGTTGGCGCCGGGAACCGGATTGGCGGAGAAGGTGATGTCAAGTCTGTCGACAGGTTTCACGTCGAAATCCGCCGATACGATCCTGGGATAGTTGACCCAGTAGCCCCTGGCGTTTTTCGTCAAGGGAACATAAGTTTGCGTACCGAAGTTTAAGCTTGAGATTACAAGCTCAACGGAGGAATAACTGCTTGCATTCTTAATAACAAAGATGAAACCAGTCGCGTTTTCGGGGAGATAATAGAAATCATCATATTCTGCAAAACTGCTCAACGGTACAGAATTAAAATTGCCACTGTCTCCATAATAATATTCAACCGAAATATCATCGGAGAACCAATATGTATCATTGGTGTCTTTAAACTGATCTGTAACATTCGTTTCGCCGGAAGTGCCGCGATTTTTGATGAAGTAAGCGTCGTATGGGTCGCAAAGGAAGCCCATTTTTCCGTTATACTTTTGCACATAGAAACCGTAAATGGTCAGTGTGTCACCTGCCGCACTGGCAGAGAAGCAGACACTCATGCAGCCAACGAGCATGAGGACCGCAAGGAGAATTGAAAGTGTTTTCTTCATAGTAGTTTTTCCTTTCTTGAGAAATGTAGTGTTGTTCATTGTCTGTGGAAGCAAGGACTTCTGCCTTGCCGGTTCGGGGTCGGTTCGTGTTTTTTTCCTGTCGCCTCCTTTTGGTCAAGATGGTGTTTTTTCGGTTATTATTTCACCACCATTATTATACAAATTGCACGCATAAAAGTAAATTCCCACAAGTGATTAACCATTTATGAGTAATCACTTGTGGGTAGTGTTCTTCGCGGCAGGCGCGGCTCAGTGTTTGGCTTCTCCATTCGACGCGCCCATGACCTCGCTGACGGCAGCAACGCCCAGCGCCCGGGCTTTGATGGCAAGCTCCGTGCGGCTGGAAAGCTGGGTCTTGCGCAGCATGTTGCGCACGTGCACCTTGACCGTGTTTTCGCTGATGCCGAGCCGCGCGGCCACCTCCGCGTTGGAAGCGCCGGTGGTCATCTCGCGCAGAACGGAAAGCTCGCGCTCGGAAAACGAATCGTTATCGACCCGGCCGATGTTGAAGTGCGGCACAAAGGAGGGATATACCGATTCGCCCGCCATCGTGCGGTCCATGACGTCTAAAAGCTCCATTTCACCCGCTTCCTTGAACCAAAAGGAATCCACCCCGGCGGCACGGGCGCGTTCCAAAAAGCTGCGATCCACCAGGCTGGTGACGGTAATGATTTTGATTTCGGGGTGCTTTTTCTTCACTTCGGCCGCAGCGGTCAGGCCGTCGGAGCCGTCGTTCATCAGAATGTCGAGCAAAATCAGGTCCACCTTGTATTGCAGCAGATAGATGTCCAGCGCATAGGCCGACGGCACCGACACCGCCAGCTCATAGTGGTCGGAATGCTTCACATACTGTTCAAACAGTTCGCGCGGGATCGACTGATCGTCCACGATCATGACCCGGGTTTTCGTTTTTTTCATGGCTGTCACCTCTCAGAATTCAAACTTCAACTGCAGCCGGAACGCCGGTGCGCTTTCAATCGTCAGCGCCACGCCGTTCTGTTCGGCCAGCTTGCGCAAATCGGCAAGTCCGCCGGTTTCTTTGACCGGCCCCGCGGGCGGGTCGCCGTCGTTGGTCAGCGAAACGGTGGTCTGGCCGTTTTCTTGCGTGACGCGGACAAACAGGTTCTTGCCGCCGGCGTGCTTCACCGTGTTGGTCAGGCATTCATGGATCGCAATGGTCACCACGTCGCGGTGGAGCTTCGGCAGGGCTCCTTCATAATGGATGGACGCGCCGATCATAGCCGCCGCCTGTTCCACCGCAAACAGCGGGTCGTCGCTGCGGTCGGGCGTGTTCTGCGTTTGCAGAATTTTCGTTTCCGTCCGAATCAGGTCGATTAGCGCTTTCCGGTCGCTGCCGGGGTGCGAAAGATAGTTGCGGATGGCCAGCAGGGTGTTGCCCAGCTCGTCGTGCAGCCGGATCTTCGCGCGCAGGATCTCGCGTTCGCGCATAATGCGATCCATCTGCTGCATATAGTCGCGCAGCTTCCGGTTCACCTTTTCCAAACGGGCATTGCGCTTGCGCAGCTCAACAAGCGCGCGGTAACGCTCGGTCGTGTCAAAGGCGACGGTTTCGGTCATCTGTTTCCCGTCGATCGTGACGGTTTGCTGTTTCAGCCGCCAGACGGTTGCATCGGGCAGCAGCAGGAAGGTGTTGTTTTCATCTTTGTCCACGCTGCAGCCAGGTTGCAGATCGCCCGTCTCCAGCCGACGGTTCATTCGGTGGGCGTCTGAGACGTTTTCGCCGAAGGCCGCGTGGCTGATGCCCTGCATCCGGTCGTTCACCAGCCGCGGGAATCCGTCGGTCAGGCTGAAGCAGATACCGTCCGGCAACTGGTCGAATCCTTCGCAAACCGACCGGGCAGAAAGCGTGCGGCGCGACAGCCGCATCAGATGGACGGCAAGCGCTGTTTCCGCCGCCAACAACAGCAGCGCCAGCAGGACGAACACCCATATCGGGAGCTCCAGCGTCGGCTCCGCCCAGGACGGAACCGGAGCGGCATAGTCGGCAAGATCGTGCATATACACGGAATAGATCTCGATCATCCATTCCGGCCAGAATGCAAGCAGCGCAAAAACGGCGCAGATGATTTTATGGGGCAGCGTCTTCGGCTTACCCACGGCATACAGCGCGCAGAGCACGGCGCCGAGGCAAAGCAGCAAAAACGCAAAGCCCAAGCCGCGCATGGCGCTGAGCGGGAGGTCAATCAATCGCATCATGCTGTACCTCCTCCCCGCTGTTTTTCGATGTTAGAACAAAACGGACAGAAATTTTTTCCAGGTTGCGCCTTGCTTCTTTTTCCGCGCACCGCAGCCGCTGCAGGATCTGCTGCGAGGGCTCCTGCAAAAGATCCGCCGTCATATGAAAGACGCTGCCGCCCTCGGCCTCGGGTGCAAGTTCAACCGTGACCCGCCGCAGCACGGGCAGCACAGATTCCAGCACCGATTCAAACGCTTCATACAGCAGGACCGTGTCCTGCACCGGGGCCTGCCAGGCCGGAGCCACGGAAATCTCGCAAAAAACGCCGCCCAACGACAGGGCCTTTGCCGATTCCGTCAGGCAAAGCTGCATATCGGCGCCGGTCAGCACCGGGTGGGTATCCGCCTGCAGCAGCAAACTGCTGCGGCGCTTGCAATAGGCCAGCAAGACGCTCACACGGTACAGCACTGCGCAAAACGCTTTCTCCTCTTCGGGCAGCGTGTGCAGCCATTTGCTCAGCGTTTCCAGTTGGGGATGAAGAGAATCGATCACGCTGTCATACAACTGGATCTGCGCGGCGGTTTGTTTGCGGCTTTCTTCCATTTCGGCAATCGCACGCAGCATATTGTTTTCTTCGGCCAGCTCTTCGGCGGCGTTGTCGAGCGCTTCGTTCAGCCGCCGCAGCTCGGCAACATCCTCTGTCCAATAGAACCATCCGCCCTGCACGGGGCGCACCTTGAGCAGCGTGCTGCCGTTGGGCAGCAGCAGCTCGCCGTTGCCGGCCCGGCGCAATTGTTCCGGCGTCGGGCGGACCCCTTCGGCAGAGGTTTGCTGCACCTGGTATTGCAGATCGGAAAGACCGACGCGCAGCGAAGACGCGGCAAACGCCGCCGGATAGCCCTTGTTGCTTGCCACAATTCGCGAAACAACAAGGCTTTCCCAAAACGCAATGGTACAAAGACAGATGTATTCGGGCAGATTGACGATTCTGTCTAACCACGAGATGACGCCGAAATCAAAGACGTAACCGAGTCCGAACAGGCCGGTGACCGCCAGCACAAGCAGCGGCAGCCATGCCGTTTTGAACAGACGACGGTTGACGGCGGACTGAACCGCCAGCGCGAGCACACTGCTCACCAGCAGGGCGACCCAGACGACAACGGCAATATAGAGCGGACCGCGAGTGTAACTGCTTTGCCAGTTTGCAAAGTCCGGCGCGAAGCGGAACGCAGCCTGATGAAAATCGTTGGTCAAAACGCCGGCAACAAGCAGCATGGCGGGCAGATACAGCCAGTTCCAATACCAGGAAGCACAATAAGCGTTCGGCTTGCCGATATTCAGCGCGGCGCGGAACATCATCAGCGCGCCAAAGATGATGGGAACGTAATAGCCGTACCACAGATAGCGCTGCAGGGGACTGTCCCACATCACGAAGGTGTATTTTGCTGTACGCAGAAGATTCAGCAGCACGAAAGCCGCCACCAGAAGGGACATATAGGCACGCATCTGCTTTTGCGGAAACCGGCGGTAAACGCTGTAGCCCCAGACAACATAGATGGAGTTGAAAATGAGGCAGTTGAAAAGCACGCCCGGAAAATGCAAACCGAGCTTGATATTGTTGAACAGGCCGGCCCCGACCACCAGCGCAAAGCTGACCAAAAGAGCGCGCAGGCCTTTTTTGCTGAAATCCACGGTTCCGCCCCCTTCCTCGCAAGCGCGTGTTCCGGAAAATACACTTTTCCATTTACAATTATATCACAAACAATAACTAAAAGTATATAATCACTTGTGATTAGTTGGAACGGAGGCATTTTGTCGATTTCTGCTCGCAAGGAATGATGTTTGATCGAGTGGATACCGCAGTCGAATTCTTCCATCATCGTTACAGCCGAAAGCAATCGTTCCGTATGCACCGGCGCAACAGATGGTACGGTCGTTTTTCAGAACCATGACGCGGCCGCATGCACGCTCTGTCGGTTTTACGCCGTCTTCAAAGCGGAATCCGGCGCTTTCCGCTTCCGCAAGGAACTGCTTGCCGGACGCCTCGTCTGTCAGTTCAACGTAAATGGGTTTGTTTGGGTTTTCGAGTTGTTTCAGGATGTTTTTCATGGGTAATACCTCTCTTAATAATATATTTTCCAAAAGAGTGACACGAAAAAACACCCCATCGTCCCGATGAGGTGTCTGCTGCAGTCAGTTGCCCATCGGTCAAGCTTTAGCACCTTACCCTGCGGCAGGTTGCTGTGCGGTCAATGGGCTTGTCCCTCGCGCACTCTTTATAGGCTGGCTATATTATAGTTGTTTTTCGGAATTTGTCAAGTACTGCTTTTGCTCAATTATTTCTTTTCGGCGCGGGCAATAGTTTATGGCAAGTCGTCATGAAACACACATTGTTTGCAGACCTGACGCATGTCCTCATCCCACGCAACACTAAATTCTTCAAATAGAAGAATTGGTTTAATCATTTCATCGGCAATATCGCAAATAATGAAACAATCACCACCGTCAATTTGCCGTTTGATCACCGGACAAAAAACTGTTCCATCATCACTGATAATCCCCCATCTTCCGCCCGTGCTGCTTTCGTCCAGCGGCGCAGGGTTAATTTTTGAATACAGATAATCTTCCACACTGTCATCTACGACACGATAGTAGTCTTCATCTTCGATTTCTGCTTCGTAAATCTTTCCGTTTGTCAGGGAATCAACGCCAAAGCTCTCGCCTCTATATAGCAGTTTCATTTATATCATTCCTGTTGATTTTACTGCGCAAGCATCAACAGACGCTTACCATTGGTTTTGCTTCTTCTTGCGTTCTTCCTCTTCTTTCTGCTGTTTTGTCAGAAGATCAGCATCACGCACGATGGTCTCCAACCCGGTCAGTTTGTTGTCTCCGTCAGCATCATACCAGAAGTCGTCCAGTCTCGGAAGCGGAAAAAGGGTGCTATCATTTTTCATGATGATTTCTCCTTGTTTCAATCTTTTTTGATCGAGCTCAATATATCACATTTTTCAGTGCTTTGCAATGGGCTTGCCACAAGAAGAACAAACGTCCAAAGCAAACTACGAAATGTGGGACTTTGAAAGAAGGCGCTTCAAATAATTGTTGCAAACACAAGGGTGGCGTGGTATGATGAAGAAAAGAATTAATGGAGCAGCAAAGCAAATAATAACAGCCGCCTACTATACAAGCGTTGAGAGGGCGTGGCAAAGGAGTAGAAGATGAGAGCATTTATTCATGGATTTCGGGGCAAGCCATATAACACTGATTGCAGAATTGCGGCAGATGGTTTTCAAAAGCTTGGCGTAGAAACAGTTTTATTCACAACAAACGAAGAGTTCGATATGAGAAATCCTGAAGATGTTGTCGTTGGAGGTACAATTATCACCTGGCATGCCTTAAATCAAAGAGGAATCACAGCGGAGTCTTTTGATTATCCAGAAGAGCTGATGGAGTTTTGTGGCAGAAAAATATGGGATACAAAATTGAAGGACATCAAAAAAGAAACGATCCCGTTTTTCATGAAGCCTGTTGAGGACAAGCTTGCTCCGGCAATCGTAGTTCATTCTTGGGAGGATCTTAAGCCGTATGCACTTTTGGATCCTAAAACAGAGATTCATTGCAGTGATGTTGTTGAGTTTATTTCCGAATGGAGATGTTTCCTGCTCTATGGCAGAATTATTGGGCTGGAGTTTTATTATGGAGATCAAAATGAACCATGTGATCGCAGCGTCATTGAAAACGCAGCCCAAGCGTTTCCTAATATGCCTGCAGGGTTTGCGCTGGATTTCGGTGTGACAAAAGATGGACGGACACTGCTTGTTGAAGCAAATGATGGATATTCATTGGGAGCATATGGGTTGGAAGCCACACTATATGTGAGATTGCTGACAGCTCGATGGGCAGAGTTGAATGGTACAGAGGATATATTCAAGTCATTTAAGGAGTGAATCTTATGGCCAACAAGGGACACACTGAGCCGGATCTGTTCGGCGGCGGCTACACACACTACGACGAAAAAGGGAATAAGATCGGCCGCAGCGAACCGAACTTCTTCGGCGGCGGGTATACGAATTACGATTCCAAAGGCAACAAAATCGGCACCAGCGAGCCGAACCTCTTCGGCACCGGGTACGCGAATTACGACACGAAGCACAACAAGGTTGGCCGCTCCGATGAAAACCTGTTCGGCGGCGGGTACACACACTATGACAGCAAGGGCAACAAAATCGGCTCAAGCGACCCCCAGCTCTTTGGAAGCGGATACACCAATTCCGACAGTTCGGGCGGCTGCTACATCGCCACCTGCGTCTGCGGTTCCTATGACTGTCCGCAAGTGTGGACACTGCGCCGTTTCCGCGACGATACCCTGAAACAGTCCGCGCCCGGTCGTGCCTTTGTGCGCATCTATTACGCCCTCAGTCCGACGCTTGTCCGCCGCTTCGGCAGCACGAAGGTGTTCCGGCGCTTCTGGCGAGGATGGCTGGACCGGATGGTGAAGCGGCTGAACGAGAAAGGCGTGGCCGATACGAAGTATGAGGATCGGTGAATCCAAAACGACGTTACGTTATGAGAAAGGAGCTTCAACATGAACATGACAAAACAAGTTCTTGCGTTGCTGATCGTGATTATCATCGCCGCTTGTGCAGTAGCTTGTATGAATTCGTCGAAGGAACCGACCGACGAAACCACCACAGCGTCTTCAGTATCAACAACTGCAAAGCTGACAGCCAAAACCACTACTACGACACGGCCTACAACCACCAAACATCCTACGACGACTGCTCGTCCGACTACAACAAAGCCGACTACTACCAAACGCCCCACAACCACAGCTCGGCCCACAACTACACAGCATACGACCCGCAGAGATTATGGCATCTCCGGTTCATGGAACCCGAACGGCACTACGACTGAAAAGGCTACAACCAAAGCACCGACGACAGCAAGGCTGACAACAACAAAGCCGACAACGACTACGACACATCCTTACGATCCCTACGACGTCTATGATTATTGGGACCCCGAGGATTTCTATGAGGATCACTGGGACGATTTCTTTGACTACTATGACGCGGAGGAGTATTTTTATGATCATCAGTAGAGTTGAAAGTCAACTCATGTAATTCAGCATAGATATACATAAACACTTCACTTTCATAAAACAGCCAGCAATAAGATGTACAACTTGGATTATGAACAAGCTGTCAGCTTTGCCCGTTCGGCAAATTCTTCCGTGATGTTGCCGCGGTTCACATCCTGTCGGATGCCGCCTCTGCGGGTCTTATAGATCTTCGTCACCGGACTGTCTCTTTCGGCGCGAGTTTTGTATTTCAGCGCGGCAAGCTGCGATCAAGAGCTGAGGGACTGCGGCTTAAGCGACACCCGAGGATATGTCCGTTTTGCGGTAGTTACCCTGACAAAATCGGACGCCAAGGCGTATTTTCGCGCCAAAGACCCGAACCGAAGGGTGAAAAACTGGCAGGACATCACAGTCAATTTGTTCATTTAAAAAGACTCCGTCGGAGAAATCCGGCGGAGTTTTTGTGTGTGAAGGATGTTCACGCTCATAGATTCTGAATAGAAATTAGATAAAATCATAAAAATTAACCTAAAAAGGTTGACAAACATAACCTTTTGTGATATACTTAATCGTGCCGAATAAGAAAAGGAGGAATATCTATGCTTACTAGCGTAGGGAAATTTTTGAGAAAGCTACGTATAGACAAAGGTGAAATACTTCGAGATATGGCAAGAAAGCTCGATGTATCCCCGGCATTTCTTTCTGCTGTAGAAAACGGAAAAAAGAATATGCCTGAAGCGTGGCTATCAAAAATTGAAAAGCTGTATTCTTTGACATTGGCACAGGTTGCGGAATTAAAAGAGGCGATGATCGATTCTCGAGAAACGATTGAATTGAATATTCGAGATGCTTCTTCGAGAAACCGTCAATTGGCAATTACTTTTGCACGGCAATTTAATGCGTTAGATGATGATACGGCGCAAAAAATTTTTAGTATTCTGAAAAAGCAAAAGGAGGACTGATCCTTGGCAGATTATATCGTTGAATCAAAGTCTCGAAAGGATTTACGAAATCTGGCAGAAACGTTGCGGCGATTTCTTAAACTGGAAAACGAACCAAGGGTTCCCATTGTGGAATTATTGGACGTGTTCACGCAAGTGTTTGAAGATTTCAACTATGAAATCGTTCCAGATTATGCACTTCCTTCCGGCGTTCACGCTGAAACAGACATCCGAACTGGACACATAACCATCAAGGAAAGCGTTTATGAAGGGGCCTGTGATGGAGAAGGACGTGATCGGATGACCATCGCCCATGAAATCGGTCATTATTTTACATTGTCCTTTTGTGGCTTTAGTTTGCAACGCAACTATAGTCACCAAAAAGTTAAACCGTACAATGATCCTGAATGGCAGGCAAAATGCTTTGCCGGGGAGTTTATGGTTCCACACCATTTAACAAATGATATGTCCCCGGATGAGATAGTTGAAGCATGCGGTGTTTCATATGATGCCGCTTCTTATCAATACAATCACAGAAACTGAGAGGAGTGGATGTCCTATGATTGTCTTAAACAAAAGAAAAACACTGCATTGATTGTTGCCGCAATCAAGACAGTGCTTGCCTTCGAATTATGCATTCGTTAAAGGGTAACTATATTGTACAGAATTCGGAGGCAAAAGTCAATGAGTTTCATGAAAAAATCTGCAAGTTTTTGCAGACAAAAACTCTGTGCCTCCTACTGTTTCAGTTAGAAATTCTATAACATTTCTGAGACATCCGGCCGGCACAGCTACAGGGTAAATAATTCTACACAGGCACAACTATGCCCTGTAGAAATGTGCCGAAAAGGAGACAAGAAATATGTCTCAGATTTGTTATACCCGAAAAGGCTGCAAAGACGTCTGGAATGCCTATATGTGCGAAGGTGCCGATTTCAGCCGCAGCAACAACGATATCCCGTTCTGCCCCACTACGGCGACGGTGCTACCCGCGGCGATTATCCCATGGGACGAAGCCAAGCGGCTTTACAGAAACGCACTCGCCCGAGGCGACAAGCTCTTTTTCTGCGACGCGTTTGTCTGTTGGTTCATCGACGATTACAAGTTCGACGGGCCGCGCGGCATCTGGCACGACAGCGCGTTCGTATTAAAAGTTCTCCGTCATTTCGCGGGGGCGATCACGCCGGATTTTTCTACCTATCAGGATTTTCCTGAACCGCTGAAGCTATATAATACATACCGGATGCGCGCATTCGGTTACTGGCTCGGCAAAAACGGGATCGCCGTCGTCAACAACGCCCGCTGGGGAACACCCGAAACGTGGAAATACTGCTGGGACGGAATTCCAAAAGACAGCGTCGTCTGCATCGGCACCGCCGGCGGCAGCCCGCGCAAGCTCATCGACAGGGAACGCTTTGAAAAGGGGTTGGTAGAGCTCGTCCGCGTCCTGCAGCCGCATACGATCCTCGTTTACGGTTCTGCCAATTACCCATGCTTTGACAAACTCATCGATCAGGGGATCAAGGTGATCGCCTACCCCGGCAGCACCGCGTCGGCCTTCGATAAAAGGAGGCGGGCGAGATGAGCAAGAGCAGCAGTGGCTATTTTTCCGGCACTAAAGGCAGTTCGGCGGGAGTATGGAGCGACATTACACCAACTCAACCTAACTATCCCGGAACAGCACTTCCACGTTCGTTTGTTATAAAAACTGATGACGAAACACTGTG
Source organism: Oscillospiraceae bacterium (assembly GCA_902774035.1). Taxonomy (GTDB): domain Bacteria; phylum Bacillota; class Clostridia; order Oscillospirales; family Acutalibacteraceae; genus UBA6857. Next base: position 66,052 of record CACYHA010000015.1, read on the forward strand.
GGTTCACGGAAACGCGACAGAACACATGGCTGAATACCTCATCAAACAGACAAACGCAGGGCATTCGCAAGAAAGCACAAAACTGGCTGCGCAAATTATGCTTTATGACATGCAGCAATCGCTAGGAACGGTAACGAAGAATGGCGTATCATACGGAAGAATTCTTCACCACGGTAACTGGGATTTTATCATCAATAAAGCAAGAAATGGCGAGTCTTACGATGCAGTTATTCATGCACTTTTGAAAAAATAGGAGGATTGATTATGAAGTATTACAATAAAAGTGTCAAACGGGTAATAAAAAACGTTGACTATATTCCAGTACAACTCAGAACCGAAAAAGAGTGTCAAGCAACAGCGTATTACAATATTCGCAAAGGTGATCGCTCTTTGCTTGAACTCGCCATAGACGATAAGGACGCGATTGCTTGCCGAATTACTCTTCTGATTTGCGAAGAATATCACAGGATATCGGAACTGTATCGTATTACAAACGAGCACAAAGACGGCGATGTGTTAGTCGAAAAACATGGAGAAATAGATTCTTCGGTTTTTCGTTGCGAGATTTTTGAAAACGCTGTAAAGGTTGTTGTGTCTGATATTGTTCCGCGCAACTGTATCGCTTCAGAAAATGTCGTATGGGAATTGTCCGATCAAGGCGATTTAGTGTCTTTATGTATCTTAGATTCAACAGGCGAATTGTCTGAGCACTGTTTCAAAGAACTTGAAGCAAATAAATAATGACCGAGAATGATTTAGCCGCAGGCTGATAAGTCTGCGGCCAAATAATCAGCAATTCCCGTACGATTCTCGTTTACGGTTCCGCCAATTACCCGTGCTTTGACAAGCTCATCGATCAGCGGATCAAGGTGATCGCCTACCCCGGCAGCACTGCGTCGGCCTTTGATAAAAGGCGGCGGCGCACTGCGGATCTGTTCTCAAAAACCGTTCTTCACCCTTTCGCCGAACATCAGCGCAAGGGACGGTCTGAAAACCGTCGTCTTCGACAATGTTGACCCAAACTGGAGCGATTACGGCGAGCTGCGTCTGCAGGTCAAAAACTGCGGCAAAGCGCCCGTCCGGCTGAACGAGATTCGTCTTTATACGGGCGAGCTTCGCTTCTTCACGCCGGTCTGCAGTGAAACCGGACTTTCCGGCGTGACGGTTCCGGCCGACGGGGCATGGCATCTGATCCGCTTTGACCTGAACCGTCTGCAGAAAATGGGCGTTGCCGCCGTGCAGAAAACGAACGGCGAACTGAAGAAAGTCACGAACGTTCAGTTCCGGTGGGAGGGTGCGAACAGCACGCTGCTGCTGGATGACATCCGCGTGCTTGCAGAAGAAAACGGACAGAGCGGAACCGCTTTGCGTCTGATCGACTGGATCAAAGCGGTGTTTGCCGCGCTGCGCGATATGCTGCAGTGTTTGATTTGAGGGGAACGGAACGATGAATACAGATCGTGCGCAGAAGGAAGACCGATGGGAACCGGACCGGGAAACAGACTTACAGGACGCAGCGATGATCTGACGAGGTGATGATGATGCATTTCAAACACACAAACAGATGCGGCTTTTTGCTTGGCTTTATTGACTTCTTTTCGGCGGGGCTGTTCTTTCTGCTCTATATGCCGTTCGGCGGCCTGCAGGCAGAGTTGGAGGCTGTGCTGGAACATCCGGTGCGGCCCTATTGGCAGGCCTATCTGCTCGGCGTTCCGACACTGTTTATCTATACGCTTGTTTGGATGGCAAGAATTGCAGAAGAGCTGAAAGCCAAAGCGATTGACCTCGGCGTGGAAGGACCGTACACATCCTGGCGCCACATGTTCTGCTGGAATATCTTCGGTATGCTGCTTTGCGGCCCGATGGTCGCCACCCACCGGTTTTTCAAAACGCTGAACGCCGTTGAAACAAAACTGAACGAGCGTCCGTCCGCAAAAGTGTGATCCCGGCCGCTACCGGATCAATTGAAACGGTTGGATATTATTCCGAAACCACCAACAGAAAGGATTCCTTGCAATGAGTAACTACCGTGTCCGTCATTTTGACGAAGCTTTGAAGATCATGAAAGACGCCGGAGTGGAACCGCCGGATTCCCCGGGCGCAAACCATCCGGCGCTGGCGCACGAACTGGCAAAAGACCTGATTGAACAGATGACCCTGCGCGAAAAGGCGCATATGCTCAGCGGACACTGGGCCATGCTGAACGGCCTGCTGCACGGCCGCGTGTATAACTATGACCCCATCGCGGGCGGCGGCTGCAAGCGGCTGGGCATTCCGCCGCTGCTGTTTTCCGACGGGCCGCGCGGCGTTGTGATGAAAAGCGCCACCTGTTTTCCGACGTCGAACCTGCGTGCGGCGGCGTTCGACATGTCGCTGGAAGCGCAGATCGGCGAGGCGATCGCCAAAGAGTGCATCGCCCTCGGCGCGAACTACTTTGCCGGCGTCTGCGTCAATCTGCTGCGTCACCCCGCCTGGGGCAGGGCGCAGGAGGCCTACGGCGAAGACCAGTTTTTGACCGGCAAATACGGCGCGGCGCTGACGAAGGGATTGCAGAAATACGGCGTGATCTCCTGCCCGAAGCATTTTTACATGAACTCCATCGAGAACCTGCGCTTTTCCGTTTCCGCCGACGCGGACGAGGAGACCCTGCGCGACGTTTACCTCTATCATTTTGAGGAATGCTTCAAAGCGGGCGCGGGCTCCGTGATGTCGGCCTACAACAAGGTCAACGGCGTCTACTGCGGCGAGAGCAGGGACGTGTTTGACCACCTGAAAACGCTCGGCTTCGAGGGCTTTTCCATCTCCGACTTCGTCTGGGGCGTCCACGACGGGCCCCAGAGCGTGCGCGCCGGGCTGGACGTGGAGATGCCGATGACGCTCAAGCGCGGCCTGCGCCTGATCGCCGCCGTCAAGCGCGGTAAGCTGGACGAAGCGCTGCTCGACGCGCGCTGCGAAAGCATCATCGCCACCATGCTGCGGTTCCAGAACATCTACCGCGCACAGCGTTTCTCCAAAGACGTCGTCTGCTGCAAAGCGCACACCGACCTTGCGAGAAAGACCATGGAAAAGGGCGCGGTGCTGCTCAAAAACAACGGCGTGCTCCCGCTGTCGGACACGCAAAGCAAGATCGTGCTGACCGGCCGGTTCGCGAACGAAAAAGTGATCGGCGACCACGGCTCGTCCTCCGTGCATCCGCCCTATGTCACAACGCCCTATGAAGGCTTCTCAAAGGTGTATCCGAACACTGTCCTTGTGACCGGCGACAAGTTGACCGGCGGCATAGCAAATCACGCCGATGTGATCGTGGCGGTCGTGGGCAACGATTACCGCGACGAGGGCGAATTCGTGACGAACTCCAATCCGAAGCTGGTGACCGGCGGCGACCGCAAGTCGCTGCGGCTGCACAAGGAGGACGCGGAACTGATCCACGCGCTGAAAAAGCTGGGCAAGCCGCTGGTCGTGATCTTCTATTCCGGCTCGGCGGTGATTACCAACGACTGGGCGAACGACGCGGACGCCATCCTCTACGCCGGTTACCCGGGCATGGAGGGCGCGAACGCGCTGGCGGACATCGTTTGCGGCAGGGTCAACCCCTCGGGCAAGCTGCCCTTCACCGTGGCGCAGACGGAGACGGATTATCCGCCGTTCCCGTATTCCGACGAAAAGAACCAGCACGTCACCTACGGCTATTACCACGGCTACGCCCTGTTCGACAAGGAGGGCAAACAAGCGGAGTATCCCTTCGGCTTCGGCCTGTCCTATACCGCCTTTGCATACAGCGACGCGGGCGCGAAAGACCTCGGCGGCGAGATCGCCGTGAACTGCAAAATCAAAAACACCGGCGAACGTGCCGGTGAAGAAGTGATGCTGGTCTTTGTCGGATCGAACCTTCCCGGCAAGCCGCACAAACTCCTGAAGGGCTTCGGCAGGGTCGCGCTGCAGCCAGGCGAAGAGAAGGTTTGCACGGTCACGATCTCCAAGGAAGACCTGCGCCTGTATGACAAAGCTGCGGGTTCGATGGTAATCCCCGCCAACGTCACCATTTATGTGGGCAGAAACGCCGAAGACGCGGAAGAGATCGTTTTGAAAGCGGAAAAAGCATAGGGGGGAAGATTGCTTTTCGGAATAGGTGCAATGAATTGTTAAAAGTATTCGATTCAAAATCAGCACAGAGATCCAACCAAATCGCGGCTGTCGCACTATGGCACCCCCGGCGGGAATCGAACCTGCAAAATGAACTCAGAAGAGAACGGTTCCGTCCATTGGCTTGATGATTGACAGGCCGCCCGGACGGTGATATAATCCTCATAGAAGTTGAAACGAGGTGATACGCTATGGCATCCATTTTTGCTTTGTTGAAATCGCTGTTCCAAAAGCTGGTTGCCCTGCTTTCCAAAACGAAGGGCGAAGAAGCGGTGGACTATTACGGCTGCCCGAACAGCAAAAAGGCACAAAAGCTTCAGTTGAAAAAGAACATACTGAAATAATGCTTTGACTCAACACAGAAATACAGCCGCGATCCGAAAGGGTCGCGGCTGCTGCATTATACGATTGTGTCTGGCTTTGATCCCGCAGCCGGATTCTTCCATCGTCGTTACGGCCGAAAGCCATCGTTCCGTATGTCCCGGCGTGTTGAACCATCCGAAAGCCCCTGTGCGCCTCAAAATCCCGAACGGCTGATGAGATACCCCGGGATCACCACAAAGGCAAAAAACGCGAGGCTCACCAGTGTGAAGGTTTTGACGAATTTACCGCCGTTCCCGGGATATTCCCGCACGTAGATGCGGTAGTTGATCACCGAGGCCAGCGAGCCGATCAGGGAGACCAGTCCCGCGCTGTCAAGGCCGTAGAGCAATGCGCCGATGTTTTTGCTGAAGGGGTAGAGGACGATTGCCGCCGGGACGTTGGAGATCACCTGGCTGAGCAGGATGCTGCCGACATATTCGCGGCCGTCCATGGCCTTTTCCAAAAAGGCCGCAACGGTTTCATTGGCCGCGACCGAGGAGGAAAACACAAAAAAGCAAAAGAAGGTCACCAGCAGCACATAGTCCGTTTTCAAAAGCAGCTTCCGGTCGGTCAGCAGCACTGCCGCGGCGACGATTGCCACGGCGACGTACCAGAACCGGGTGCGGCTGACGATCACGCCCAGCACCAGCATGAACAGACAGAGGTAGACGATCCGCTGCCGCCTGCGTTCCGGCGCCCAGGTTCCGGCGATCTCTGTTTGCCGAAGGTCGGTTTTCATGCGCAGTCTGCCGCGGTAAAGAAACAGCACAAAGCAGACCAGAAGCCCGCCGGACAGGAGCCAGAGCGGGAACATATAGCGCACAAAATGCAGGGCGGAAACGCCGGACTGCCCATAGATGAACAGGTTTTGCGGGCTGCCGAAGGGCGTCAGAAGCGAACCGCGCACAGCGGCGATGTTCTCCATGGAGATCACCGGCAGAAGAAAGCGTTCCCGGTTCGCCGCGCGGAACAGCAAAATCGTGATGGGCACGAAAACGATCAGGGAAACGTCGTTCGTGACGAACATGGAGGAAAAGAACACGCCGAACACCAAAAAGAGCGACAGCCCCGCCATGGTGGAGATGCGCCCGGTGAGCCGCAGCAGCGGCCGAAAGACGTTTTCCTGCTTGAAGCCTTCCAGCACCGTGAGCATCATGAACAGTGTGCCCAGCGTGCGCCAGTCGATGGCGGAGAGCAACGCTTTCGTGGGCGGCGTGATCACCAGCGAAACCGCTGCCGCAAGCACCGCCACCGGGAGCATCGGCTCTTTTTTCAGATACGGAAACAGCTTTTTCATTGCGCTTTGCGTGCCTTTCAAGGCGGCGGGGATCATTCGGCTTCGGCGCCGTGCTTTTCGGCAAGAGCGGCCTTTTCCTCGTCCCATTGTTTGCCGTGCAGCGGGTAGAACCTCATGCCGACGGCGGAGGCGAGCAGCAGCAACGCGGGGATCGCCATCCACGCCACAAGCACGCCGTGCTTGGCAAGGGGACTCTGCAGCCCGGCCGTCAGGGTCGTGTCGTAGCCGAACCATTTGGCGATCATCAGAAACGCCGCGTTGGCAAGGCTGATCGCCGGCTTCGTGATCAGGGAATTGACCCCGGCGTAGATGCCTTCTCTGCGCGCACCGGTGCGGATCTCATCGTAGTCGATCACGTCGCCGTTCATGATGGGCACCAGATACATGCCGCCTGCAAAGCCGCTGCCGGCCAGCACAAAGACCACCAGCGCCACCGGCGTGAGCTGGCCGCAGACGCACATGGCCGCCGCGCCGGCCGCAAAGGCGAGGCACATGACCGTGACGCACTTGCGCACGCCCCAGGGACGCAGCATTTTGATCCACAGCAGGATGCCGCCCACCGCACCGAGGCCGAGGGCGCCGTAGGCGAAGGGCATCGGCGTGTCGAATTCGTCGAAGTAGTAGATCACGCCCTGCATCAGGATCGTCTGGATGAAGATCACCGTGAAGGAGAGGATCTCGAACACAACGAAGGAGCGGTTTTTGAAGCAGGTGACGACCGAACGGAAGATGTTCATTTCCTCGGTGGATTCGTTCTGCACCTTTTCCCGATAAAAGAAGGTGGAGGCAAAAATCACGGCGAAGGCCAGCGCACCGATGGCGGTCATAATGATCTGGAACTGCGTCGGGTCAGAACCGACCTCCGGCTTGATCAGCGGAAAGACCACCAGCGGCACGGCGAGCGTGATCACGCTGAAGGCGATCTTCCACAGAAAGATGCCGCTTCTCGCCTTGTTCGTCACGGCCATGGTGTAGGGCATGACGTAAAGGGACGTGGCGATCGCGGTATAGAACGTGTCAAACAGGAACAGCGAGACGAGCATCTGCGCGAACATCACGCCCTGACTGCCGCCGAAGGGCCAGCGAAACCATGTGGCGATGAAGATCAGCGCATAGAACAGCGAGCCGTAGCGGATATAGGGGATGCGGCGGCCGAGCTTTGATTTCGTGCGGTCGGAGATGTAGCCGAAAAGCGGGTCGTTGACAGCGTTCCAGACGCCGAAAATGATCCAGACGATGCTGGCGAGCCGTTCGTCGAGTCCCATGAATTTTGTGAAAAAATAAGTCATGCCGCCGCCGGTGAGCAGCGAGTTGAGCGTGCCGCACATACAGTCGGCAAAGCTGAGCCAGAATTTGCCCGCGACGGGGACTTTTTCTTCAGCGGCCGGGGCGGCGGTCTGTGTGGTGTTCATATCGTGTTACCTCCCGAAAAATCAATGGTGGAAAGAAAGGCCTGCAAAATCCGAAAATACCGTGCCTCGTCCCGCAAAAAGCATTGGGCGTGGTCTGCGCCGGGAAAGATGTGGAGCTCGCTTTTCCCTGCGGCCGCCTGTTGCAGCCGCCGCGCGTGGGAGATCGGGATCAGCGTGTCCGCTTCGCCGTGGATCAGACACAGGGGTACCGTGCTGCGCCTGAGCGCGTCCTCCGGCCGGGCGTCCGAAATGCTGACATGATACAGCAGGCGGCACATCCGCTCGATGGGACGGATCAAAACGCGGGGCAGATGAAAGGAGCGCAGTTTGCCCTCGATCACGCTTTGAAAATCCGCGTAGCCGCAGTCCAGCACGGCGAAGCGCACCGGAGGCTGTTCGCCCAGACACAGCGCGCTGAGGGCGCTGCCCATGGATTCCCCGTGCAGGCCGAGCTGAATGTCCGGTCCGAAGCGGGAAAAGCAATCGTCGATGATCGCGCGCAGATCGCGGCTTTCCGTGACGCCGAAGGCGCAGGGCGCCTTCTTGTTCAGCCCGTGGCCCCGGCTGTCGTAGATGATGCAGTGAAAACCCAGCGCGCGGAACAGGTGGGTGTATTTGATGCTGCCGTGGCGGTCGTAGCTGTAGCCGTGGGAAAGGATGCAATAGCGGTTGGAGGGCTGCGGCGCCCGGATCAGCTCCGCGTGCAGCTCATAGCCGTCAAAGGACGAAACGGTGTATTGCTCGTTTTTCTCCGCGTCGTAATCCCGCAGATAATCCATGGACGCTTCCATCAGCAGCGTGTTGCGGAAGGGCAGCCGCGGCGGAAAGACCAGATACCGCGTCAGCGCCGCGCAAAGGATCGCCAAAGCGAGCAGCAGCCCTGCGGCAGCGAGCGCAAGTATGACAGGGATCGGCACAGACGTCCCTCCTTTCGACGGTTTTGTTTATGTATTCGTATGCGCCGGCAGCGTTTCCGGCTGCGGGGCTTCTTTCGGTGAATCGGCTTCAAAGGCGTCGATCGCGGCATAGGTTTCGCAGAGCAGCAGATGACGTTTGGCCCAGCGGATGGGCTTTTCCGGCGCTTTTTCCGCTTTTTCCGGGTGCTTTGCGGCCGTCTTTGCGGCGCGTTTCAGGGTGCGCGCCATGTGGAGCGCGTCGGAGCGCAGCACACGGTCCTCCCCGGTGGTTCCGGCGGGCAGGGCGCGGGCAAGCGCTTGCGCTTCGCCGGTTTGCGGCTGCGTTGTGTCTGCCATTTTGCGGCAAAGGGCAATGAACGCTTCGCCGAAGGGCGTTTCATAGCGGTGCAGCTCCCGGTGCAAAAAGGCGGCGATGTCGATCTCTTCGTTCCGGCGGCGGATCTCTTTGTTCGCTGCGCGGCGTTCTTTTCCGTCGGGCAGCTCGCGCTTTTTGCGCTTTTCCTGCTTTTCCAGCGACAGATGTTCCCGCATGGCATTCAGCGACGCGCAGACCTCCTCGAAGGACGCCCTGTCCAGATTGCCGGCAGCTCTGTCTTCCGCTGCGGAGCGCAGGCGCAGCACCCGGACGATGGCCTTCTGGTCGGTGTCGGTCAGATCATAGAAGAACCAGGGCAGCACGTCGATCGCCGCGCCGATGAGGGAGATGACCAGAAGTTTGTCGAGCAAAGGGTAGAGCACGTTGCCGCTGTTGAAGCTGCCGTCTTCGCGATAGACGTTCAGCACGGAGTAGTCGGTGCCGTCAAAGCCGTTGCGCTTATAGACCCAGGGAACGAACAGGTTTGTTGCTGCGCCGATGGCGCCGCCGACATAGGTGTCCACCACGCCGAAGGAGCCGTCGATGCGTTCGCCGCTGATGTACTGCTGATAGTCGCGGATGTCGGATTCCATCGCGCGGTCGATGACCTCGATCGTTTCCCAGAAGCGGTTGAGAAAATAGAACAAGAAGATGAGCCAAAGGCTTTTTTTATAGGTCAGGGCAAGCCCGAGGGTGATGAAGATCTGCGTGATGTTTTTTGTCAGCTTGAACCCTTTTTTGCCGAGCTTGTCGATCAGCCAGGGCGAAGCGAGCATGGCCCACATGGAAGAGTTGTAGGACAGGGTGTCCATGATGCCGTAGGTTGTCATGGAGCCGACCTTGCCGTAATAGAACAGCCATTGCATCAGCACATTTTTGCTGTCCTCCATGAAATTGTTCCAGTTGTCGGAAGCTTTGATCCAGAACAGCTTGTTTTTGGAGACTGCCCGCAGCGCGTCCCGCAGGCCGACCTTCTCCGGTCGGGCGCGGGGTACGATAATGCGCTCGCGCACGCCGTAATAGGCCGCAAGGCTCATCGCAACGCCCACAACGATGAACACGGGATAGATCATGCGGTAGGTCTTGATGTTGTAAAGGTCGCCGTCGGCAAGCACGTCGCTGAGCACGGGGATCAGCAGCCCTGTCAGGCTCGGGGCAAAGTTGTGTACCAGAGAGGAGACCGTCATGATACGCACGCGCTCCTGCGAGTTCGGCGAGATCACGAAAACGAGATTGCTCACGCCCGTGGTGTACCAGGCCTGGACATAGCCCTGGATCTGGCCGATCAAGAACAGCGAGACGACCATGGGCATATAGCCCATTTTTTCATAGGGAAAGAACAGGGCAAAGAGCGAGAGGATGCCCGAGGGCACGGCGAGCTTGACGAACACACGGTATTTTCCGGCGGGGGAGCGCAGGTTGTCGATGATATAGGCGTTGAGCGGCGCCAGCGCGTAGCCGATGGCCGTGCAGATGTAGCCGAAGATCAAGAGATCCCGGTGGGTCATGTGCAGCGTCATGGCGGTGAAGGGGTTGTTCACGGCAAAGGTGATGCCGAAGACCGTGGCCAGCCGCATACCGAGCCAGCCGACGGAAAGCATCAGGTATTCCCGGTAGGCGACGCTGTTGCCCTCGCCGGGAACGCGCCAGTGGGAGCGGATCTCGCGCAGCCAGGTTTTGACCGTTTCTGTCATGCGCTTTCACCCTTTTTCTGCAGGATGAGCGTCGCGATGCTTTTTGGCGGGAAGGTGAAAACCGGGGCGGGGGAGAGCGGCGAGAGCGAGCGGGTTTCGTCTGTCAAAAAGATCTCGCTGATCCCTGCCGGGAGCCGCAGCTCGACGCCCTTTTCGCCGTGATTGGCGACCACAAGGACCTGCCGTCCGTCCTTTTCGAAGCCTGCGGCCTGCAGAAGCGAACCCGCGTCCACACAAAAGCGGACGCTGCCGGGTTCGATGAACTTTGAAAAATGGCCGAAGGCGTAATAGCGTTTGGTCAGCGCGAAGGTGCGCGTGTCGTCGAATTCATAGAGCAGGCCGTCGCAGTAATCCACATTGGAAACGGCGATCCAGAGCTGCCAGGAGGTCACGTTGAGGATCGTCAGATCCTCCAGCATGATCTTTGTCTGCTCCAGCGCGGAATCCATGCCGTAGTCCCGGCCGCCCTTCATGTGGGTCCATTCGCTGGTTTTGGCGTTTGCATCGGGAAAATGCCGGTCCAGATAGCGGCGGTAGCGCCGCAGATAGGGCAGGCGGTCGCGAATGAAGGGCGCAAGCAGCCCCTTGTCCGGCCCGACGCAGTAGGAGTGCGTGTCGATGGCGTCCACACGGGCGCGGATCTTTTTGTCGCCGAGGATGATGCGGCAATAGGTCTTGTTGAACCAGCGGATGTCGCCGTTTTCCGCGCCGGAAAGCCTGAGGTCGGAGAGCGCCGGCCGCTTGTCCATTTCATCGGCGAAGACGCGCAGCAGCTTTCGCACCTGATGGGGGCGGTAGTGGCAGCCCTCCTGGCCGCCCGTCCATTTCCACACCGGCTCGTTCACCGGCGACAGATAGCGCACCGGGATCCCCTCGGCGCGAAAATGCTCCACGCAGTCCAGACAGTAGTCGGCAAAACGGACATAGTTCTTTTTTGCAAGGTTGGTGCGAAACTGCTTGCTGCAGTGCGCCATGCCGTTTTTTGTGAATCGCTCGGGCGGCGAATTGACAAAGAACACGATGTCCGTCACGCCGTAGCTCACCGCCTGACGCAGCACCCACAGGGCGTTTTTGTCGCGGCTCCAGTCGTAGCCGTCGTCGCAGTCAAAGCTCTCGGCGCGGCGGCATTCGGGGTGGAATCGCCCCTTGCCGCTCTGCATGGAGCCGCCGCCGAGGTTGTAGCGGTAGCAGTTGACGCCGATGCCGTTTTCCTTGTCAAAGAGAAGCTGGGCGATGCGTTCGCGCTTCGGCAGGCCGCTTTGTTCGTCCGTTTCCGTCCAGCCGCCGATCTCCTGGGCCCACCATGCGCCGGAAACGCCGAAGGTCTCAACGGTCTGGTAGGTTTTGGCGCTGTCAAGGGTAAGCTGTTCCATGTCGGTCCTCCTGAGTGAAAGATGAAGGATCTGCTATCTTAGTTATAAACAACTCCGGGAAAAAAGTCAAGATGCTTTGGCGGGAAAGTGGTTCTTTTCTCCCTTTTTTCAAAAAGAAAACTACGGGGCACGGAGAACTTCCATGTCCCGTCAAATTTGAATTTCGTGTTCGCTTTACTTTTTGGTGACGCCGTCGCCGTAGATGGTCGTCCAGTCGTTTTTCATGGAAACGGGCACCCAGTCGAATTCCTTGCAGAGATCGAACATCTTTTGGGCCTTTTCCTCGTTGCCGTTTTCGCGCTCGGTGTCGTCGCAGCAGAGCATGAAGGCAAGGCTCTTGTATTTGTTGCCGCTGGTGACATATTCCGCCATACTGCTGTCGCCTGTGCTGTTGCCGAAGGAGAGCACCGGCTGTTGGCCGATCTCCTGCATGATCACGGAAACCTTGTTCATCTTCAGGTTTTTGATGAGAAAATCGCCGCCGAGAACAAGCTCGTCATTGTCGTCATAAACATAGTTCAGACCGTCCGTATCGCCCTGGTCGTTGGCGACCACAGTCTCGTCGGAGCCGATGATCTGGCGGTTCGGCACATCCAGCGGAGAGTTGTCCGCAATGCCGCGCACAATGAAGCGGTCGGTGCCGCTGACCACGTAAACCGTGAAGTCGTTCGCCTGCAGGTAATTTACGACCTGCAGCATCGGACGGTACCAGCCCTCGCCGCGGGTCATGCCTTCATAGCTCGGCATGGGCTGCTTTTTGAACGCCTGGATATAGGCGTTGAACTCGTCGATCGTCATGCCTTCAAACGCGCTGGCCACAGCCTTGCCGTGGTCGATCTCCAGTCCTTCAAAGGATGCGCCGGTCTCGTTTTGTTCTTTGATTTTGTTTGCGACCTCGCGCTCAAAATCGGAAGCTTTGTCCTTGTAGTCCGGATCCTCCAGCACGCGGTAGGCCAGCAGGGTGTAATCGAAATAGTTCGGGTCGGTCTCGCAGAACAGGGTTCCGTCGAGGTCGAACACGGCGATGCGATCCTCCGCCGGGATGAAGTCTGCGCTGCCCTCTGTCGTGATCGCGTCCATGTATTCGGTCAGCGCCTGTCTGGCCGGGGCGTCTTCTGTCCAAAGGGAGAAGGCCTCCTCCGGTTTTGCCGTTGGCTCGGCGGAATTGCCGCAGGCGCTCAGGACGCCGCAGAGACAAAGCGCCGCCAGGAAAAGGGCGAGCAGTTGTTTGGATCTTGTGTGTTTCACAGCGGGATACTCCTTTCAGGGTTGCAGCTTGCGCCGCTTTAATTGAGCTTTTTGGTCATGCGCAGAATGTTCCGGCCGTTTTCATAGCGGTATTCCACGGTGTCCATGCTTTTTTTGATGAGAAAGATGCCGAGACCGCCGATTTGCCTGTCTTCGGCGGAAAGCGAAATGTCCGGGTCGTCCCTGGCCAGGGGATCATAAGGGGTGCCGCTGTCGATCAGAGTCAGGGCGACCGTGCCGTCCGTTTCTTCCAGCCGGATCGTCGCGTCGCCCTTGTCGCCGCCGTAGGCGTAGGAGGCGATGTTGACAAAGGCTTCTTCCACACACAGGTCGATCTGCATCTGCGCTTTCATCGGGCAGTCGTGCTCCTCGAGAAAGCTGTCAACAAAATCGTTCACCAGAGCCAGGCTTTCTTTTTCTGCAGGCACATGCAGTTCTTTTGCGCCGCCGGACGCGGTAGGCTCAAAACAGATCATGATTCGACCTCGATGGTAAGAATGTCGCAGAATCCGGTCATTTCAAAAATCTCCATGATTTGCGGCTGCGTGTGGATCAGCTTCATGCTGCCCTGCTTCTGCATCAGCTTCTGCGCTTTCAAAAAGACGCGCAGTCCCGCCGAGGAGGTGTAGACCAGCTCTTTCAGATCAAAAACGAGCGTCGTAACGCCGGGGCTTTGTTCCAAAAGCGTTTTTTCCAGTTCCGGAGCGGTTTTGGTGTCCAGCCGACCGGTGAGGCGGATGGTCAGCAGGCCGTTTTCTTTTTTTGTCAAAATCTCCATCTTGTGTCACCCTTTCAGAAAGAGAGCGTGTCGATCTTCGGTACAAGCGTACACAGCGCCGATTTGCAGTAGTCGACCAGCTTTTCCTTGTAAGCGTCGTTTTCCTTCGCCTTGCGGAAGGTGCGGCGCAGGATGCGCGCGTAGCAGATCACGGCCGCCTTGTCCTCAACTGCCTGCAGGAAGGCCGGGTCGTCGGTGCCGAAATAGGAGCGCAGCGTTTCGTTCCAGAAGCGCAGGCTTTGTTCATAGGGGATGCCGAGGAAATGATGGACATTTTCGCGGTCGATGCAGGAAAAGCCGAGGTAGGCGGCGTAGATGGCGGCGAATTCAAAGATCGGGTGTCCCATGGCGAGGGTGTCCATGTCGATCAGCAGGTTTTCGCCGTCCTGCCGCATGATGTTTTTGATGTGGTAGTCGCCGTGGAGCATGTTCAGCGTGTCGGGAACGGCTTTGAACAGCGCGATCAGCTTTTCGCCGATCTCGGCGGGCAGGTGATCTCTGCAGAACGCGGCCCAGACCAGAGCTTCCGCCTTTTTGTCGGGCAGCTCGCCGGGCTTGAGCATGGTGGCATGGATCTTTTTGAGGATCTCGACGCTTTCCCTTGCGAGTTCTTCCGTTTGCGAGGGATCCTCGATCATCAGCTTGGCGAAGGATTTGGCGTTCAGCAGCTCAAACACGGAGCCGTAAAGGTCGCCGACCTTGACAACGTCGTAGGGAATGGCGGTGGGCACGCCCATCACAAAGGCCTTGCGCGCCAGCTCGCGCTCGTTATGGATCTCCTCCAGCGCGTCGTGGTTTTTATAGACCTTGACGATGGTGTCGGCGTCGATGCGGTAAACCTTGCCGTTCGCGCCTTCGCCGATCACCTCGCAGCCCTCCACGGAAAGTTCGCGGTAGGCCTTGGAGATGTCCATCATCTCGGTGAAGCCGGTCATGTCGAAGATCTCATAGACCTCGGAGGAGGCGTTGATGATCTTGGTTGCGGGGTTTGCTTTTTTCAGCCGCAAAATGATCCGCAGTCCGGCGCTGGAGATGTACTCCAGATTTTGGGCGTCCAGCACAAGCGCGCCGGAAAAGCCGCCGAGCTGCGCATTGATCTCACTTTCGGTCACGGCGGCGTTGGTGGAATCGATCCGTCCTTTCAAAAACACGGTCAGGATGTTTTCGCTTTGTTTCGCAGAAATTGTCATGGCGTTCAGTCTCCTTTATATTGATCGAATACGGCGTGCACATGCAGGCTGTATTCCTGATAGGCGGCGGTGTCTTTCAGATCCTCCAGCAGTTCCAGAATGCGGAAAAAATACCATTTGTGCGCCCTTGGGTCGCGGTTGTTGAACCGGTCGAACACTGCCGTGCCGAGCGCATCGTGGCCCCGCCGCAGCGCCCGGATGTTGGCCAGCTTGTCGCCCAGCCAAAGCATTTTCACGGCGATGTCGTCTGTTTGGGCCAGCGCCTGCAGCGATTCCTCCTTGCGCACCTGCCAGGTCATCTCCGGCGGAACGGCGGGCCGTTTGTCTTCGGTCTCGTGCATCACAAGATCGTAAACGCGCTGCCCGAAGGTTTCCAGGATCTGCTGCGGCGTCACGGCGGTATCCTCCACGGTGTCGTGCAAAACGGCGGCCGCCAGGATCTCCTCGTCGTCGGTCAGCGTCGTCACGATCGCGGCGTCCTCCAGCGGATGCAGAATAAACGGAGAGCCGTCTTTTCGTTTTTGCCCGGCATGAGCGTCAACGGCAAAATGAATGGCTTTTTCAAGAATGCTTTGCATCGACAGAGCCTCCTTCGTCAACAGTTGATTTATTATATCATATTCCTGCAGGAAATCGCAACCTTTTTCTTTCGGATTTCGGCAGTTTTTGGAAAAAAGGTTTTTTGCGCACGGCTTTGCCGTGCGCAGGCGGCGGCGGAACCGCGCGGCCCGGGCCGCGCGAAAACGAAGCAGGGCTTCGTTTTGAACCGTGCCGGGGCACGGTTCGTTCCGCCGCCGCCTGCCGCGCAGCGAAGCTGCGCGAAAAGGGGGGCTGTTTTTTAAAAGAGCAAAAGAAAGCGCTTTCTTCACAGAACAAGTCTGCGAAACGCGCTTTCTTTGTTTTTACTTTGATTTTTTTGTTGCCCCCGCTTTGAAAAACGGAGAAGCGGTTTATTCTTCGGGCGCTGCGGTCGTCGTTTCGTCGATCGGAACCGGCGCGACGGCGCTTTCCGTGTCGAAGGGCAGGGTCTGCGCCGCATCCGGCGCGGCGGTGGTTTCCGCAAGCTCCTCCTGAATCTCCGCGACCGTGTCCTCTTCAAGTGGCTCTGTGTCGGCTTGCTGTGCGTCCCTGTCATAGATCAGGGTGCGCGTTCTTTCGCAGGAATCCATGTCGAATTCCAGCACATCGGAATCCGTCAGGGTGTAGACCTTGTCGCCGATGTAGGTGCCGCGGAAAAAGGCGCTGCCGTTGTAATACCGGTCGAGTTTGTCGAGTGCGCCGCGGTGATAGGCTTTTTCGTCGGTGAACTTGCCGTTTTTGACCGTGTAGGTCTTATAGACGGATTTCGTGCCGCGCCACTCGTCGCCGCTGTAGACGCTGTAGCTCGCCGGCAGGCCGAAGATGCCGCGTTCGGAATCGAACACAAAGGCTTTCGGGTCATAGTTGACGTCGGTCTGCGCCTCCTTGAGCACGCGCTCGTCGAGCACCTTCGGCGCCGTCGGGTCGCTGATGTCGAACAGGGAGAGCTTGACGCAGCTTCGGTTGACGTTTTCTTCGTCGCCGGCATAGCCCACGCCCAGCAGCAGCGTATCCGACAGGGGGTGCAGATATTCCGAAAAGCCGGGAAGCTTGACCTTGCCGAGGATCTTCGGCTGCTTCGGGTCAGAAAGGTCGATGGCAAAGAGGGGATCGGTGTTGCGGAAGGTGACCACATAGACCAGATCGCCGAGGAAGCGGGCGGATTTGACCTGCTCGTCGGGAGCGAAGTCCGTCAGCTTGCCGACAGTCTCCAGCTTGCCGTTCAGCACATACAGGGAGCTGATATCAACGTCCTTCTTGTAGTCGTAATCTGTGGTTGTCACACACAGAAAGCCTTTGTACTGGTCAACGGCGTAATGGTCATCCGTGACGCCGGGCACGGTTCCGCTCGCCTTGAGCACGGGCTTGCCGCCGTTCAGCGCAAAGGCGCAGATCTCTGTGGCCTGGGTGCTGTTGTCCCAGTCATAAGCATTGTTCAGCACATAGAGCGTGTCGGTGGTGCAGTAAAGAAGGCTGCTGTTTCCCAGCAGGCTGACTTTTTCAATGTCGCGCTGCGGGTTTGCCGTGTCCAGGGCGGTCAAAACGATATACGTTGTGCAGTCGCCCTTCGGATCCCGGACATAGATGCTGTCGCAGGGGAGCTCCTTTCCGTTGACGGAGGGCACACAGACGGTCTTTTTGTCGGCGTTGGGGTAGACCGTGTGCCGCGTCACGGTGTATAGAATGTCACCGACCATGCGGGAGCTTTCGGCGGCGCCGTCCTGAATGGCGGCGCGCAGAAGCGCGGGCTTTGCCCGGTCCGCAATGTCATAGACAAGGGTCACGGTGCTGGATTCGACATAGCCGTAATAATACGGATAACCGCCTCTGCTCGTTTTGACGCTCGCGCCGAAATAGACGTCGTCCGCCGGGGTGTCGCCGGTGTACAGCGTGCCGCCCACGACCAGACGGTCGCCCAGCACATAGAGCGAGGAGAACTGATACCACTGGTTGTCCTTTTCCGGCTCCGGCTCGCCCTGAAAAACGCATTCCATGCTCTGCGTGTCGATGATCGAAAACTTGCCGCGCGAGGCGGTGTAGAGCCAGCGCCCGTCGTTTTTCACAACGTCGCCCTCGTCCACATCTTCCGTGCGGGTGTTGGTTCTGCCGTAGCTGCCGGAGGCCTGCGCCGCGGCGGCGTTGGGAACGGCGGTCGTGTCGAAGCTTCCGGCATACTCATAATCAACGACGGCTTCGTCCGCGGTTTTCATCCGCACGCCGCCGAAGATGGCGTCGATGCGGCCCTCCGCCTTGCGCTTTTCGGCAATGTTTTTGAAGTAGGCCTTCAGGTCGGCGTCGGAATCAAACTGCGACAGGGGAACGGCGCTTTCTTCGGCGGAAAGGGGCGTGGTGTTGACCTCGGCGATCTCCGGATCCACCGGTGTGGTGTGGACCGTTTTCTGCCAGGGGATCATCTGCACGCAGGTGATCGCGACGGCTGCCGCGGCGGCGACCGCCACAATGCGCGGAAGCACCTTGATCTTTTTCTTGTCCTGCTTCGGCTGCGCCTGTTCCAGCTTTTCCACAACGGCGCTTTCGCTAAGGCGCTCCGGCAGGGGCGTCTGCTCGCTTTCGAGCAGAGCTTTATATTCGTCAAACGACGGGTCTTTTTTCATGGAAATCACTCCTTCAAAAGGGCTTGCAGTTTTTCCTTTGTGCGGAACAGTCTGGATCGCACCGTGCCGGGCTTGCTGTTTGTCATCTCGGCCAGCTCTTTGCTGGTGTAGCCGAAGAGCACCGAGAGTAAAAACAGTTCGCGTTCCTCGGCTTCAAGCTGCGCCATGGCCTGCTTGAGCGCGGCGTTCTCGCTGAGATCGACAGCATCTTGCGGCGCATTGGCATCCTCCGGGGACACGGTGTGAAGCTGCGCCTGCTTTTCGCGCAGTTGTTCCCGGCAGCAGTTCAGCAGGATCGAGAACATCCACGAGCGGAACGCCTGCGCCTTTTCCAGATTCCGGATCTTTTGAAAGGCGCGCAGGACTGCCTCGCTGACCGCGTCCTCCGCGCGGGTCGGGGAACCGGTCTGGAAGACGGCAAAACGGTAAAGGTCTGCGGCGACGGTGATGTACAGCTTGCCGAAGGCAGCCGTGTCGCCGTTTTTTGCTTGTTTGACCAGATCTTTGATCACATTCGAGCTCATATGTATCACATCCGTTCACTGTATTAGACGAAAAAACCGGGCAAAGTGTTGCATGAAAAAGAAAAATATTTCCGCGCATAGCGAAAAAGGGAAAAGCAAAAGCTACCTGCGGAGGTGTTTGAAATGAAGGAGAAAAAGAAGAAAGAACCGAATCCCATCGAGATCACGGCCGCCCAGCCGGATCGCGTCCCCAGCGAGATGGGCAGCAACTTTGAGGTTCTGCCCCCGGTGCGGCCGAGCGAAAATCCCCAGCAGCGGATCCTCCCGCGGGACATGGAATGAAAAACAGGGCGGGCGCCCTGTTTTTTATTCGCAAATTGCGGATCACAGCAAAAACGCCAACACCGCCTTGTTGAACGCTTCGGGCTCTTTCGCCGCGATGAAGTGGTCGCCGTCGAGCAAAACGAGCTTCGCGTTCGGCAGGCTGTTTGCGATCAGCTTTGTGTGGGCGTCGCGGATCATGTCGTGGGTTCCGGCAATGACCAGCGTTTCTGCGGCGACCGCCTGCAGAGCTTCGGGCGCAATGTGCGGCTCGTTGACCATCAGACCCAGCAGCTCCGCCTTTGCCTTCGCCTTCGGGCTGAAGGCTCTCATCGCTTTTGCGGCGACATAGCCCAGCTCGATCGGGATCTGCACCGAGCGTTTGACGCCTGCCGGAAAGAGGTTCGCCCCGTTGAGTACGAGCTTGTCCACCATCTCCGGACAGCGCAGCGCAAACAGCAGCGCGATGTTGCCGCCGTCGGAAAAGCCGAGGATGTGCGCTTTTCGGATGCCGTGCTGCTGCAAAAAATCATGTAGATCGTCGGCAAACCGGCGCAGCGTGAACGCCCCTTCGCCCCGGGGAGACTGCCCGTGGCCGCGGGTGTCCACGGCAAACACGTGAAAGTGCGCCGCAAACGGCTCCATCTGCGCTTTGAAATAGGCGCCGCTTTCGCCGTTGCCGTGCAGCAGGATCAGCGGCGTGCCGCTGCCGCGCGCTTCGTAGTGCAGTTGAATATCCATACGTTTATTTCCGGAACTGCTGTTTGAGGCGCTGCTCCTTGGAGAGCACGACCTTGCGCAGGCGCAGGGAGGCCGGCGTGACCTCCAGCAGCTCGTCGTCCTTGATGAATTCCATGCACTGTTCCAGACTCAGCACCGTCGGCGGAACCAGGCGCAGCGCGTCGTCGGAGCCGGAGGCGCGGGTGTTGGTCAGGTGCTTCTGGCGGCAGACGTTGCAGACCACGTCTTCGTTCTTGGCGCATTCGCCCACGATCATGCCCTCATAGACAGGTACGCCCGGGCCGATGAAGAGGCGGCCGCGGTCCTGGGTGTTGAACAGGCCGTAGGCCGAGGTCTCGCCGGTTTCGTGAACGACGATGGAGCCGCGCTCGCGGGTGCGGATGTCGCCCTTGTACGGTTCATAGCCGGCGAAGAGCTGGTTCATGATGCCGTTGCCGTTGGTGTCGGTCATAAATTCGCTGCGGTAGCCGATCAGGCCGCGGGAGGGGATCTTGAATTCGAGGTGGGTCGCGCCGCCGTCGCGGGAACCCATGTTTTCCAGCTCGCCCTTGCGCGCGCCCAGTTTTTCGATCACGGCGCCGACATACTGTTCCGGCACCTCCACGATCAAAAGCTCCATCGGCTCCAAAACCTGGCCGTTTTCTTTTTTGAGAATGACCTTCGGGCGGGAGACCTGGAACTCATAGCCCTGGCGGCGCATGGTCTCGATCAGGATGGAAAGGTGCAGCTCGCCGCGTCCGCTGACTTTGAACGTGTCGGTGGAATCGGTCTCCTCCACGCGCATGGAAACATTGGTCTCCACTTCCTTGAACAGCCGGTCGCGCAGGTTGCGCGAGGTGACAAATTTGCCCTCCTGCCCGGCGAAGGGGGAGTTGTTGACGATGAAGTTCATGGAGATCGTCGGCTCGTCGATCTTGATGAAGGGCAGGGGCTCGATATGCTCCGGGTCGCAGGCGGTCTCGCCGATGTTCAGATCGCTGATGCCGGACACGCAGATCAAATCGCCCAGCGAGGCTTCCTCCACCTCCACGCGCTTGAGCCCTTCGAACTGATAGAGTTTGGAAACGCGGACATTGTGGGTCGTGCCGTCCTGCTTGCAGAGAGTGACGGTCTGGTTGCGGCGGATGCTGCCGCGCTCCACGCGCCCCACGCCGATGCGGCCGACATAATCGTCGTAGTCCAGCGAGGAGAAGAGGATCTGCAGCGGGCCGTGCAGGTCGCCCTTCGGCGGGTCGATGTTTTCGAGGATGGAATCGAACAGCGGGCGCATATCGCCTTCGCGGGCGTCGGGATCCAGCGAGGAATAGCCGTCGCGGGCGGAGGCATAGACCACGGGAAAGTCGATCTGATCCTCCTGGGCGCCGAGCTCGATGAACAGATCGAGAACTTCGTCGACGACCTCCGCCGGTCTCGCGCCGGGTCGGTCGACCTTGTTGACGACCACGACGACCTTCTTTTTCAGACCGAGGGCCTTTTTGAGCACAAAGCGCGTCTGGGGCATACAGCCTTCAAAGGCGTCCACCAGCAGCAGCACGCCGTCCACCATCATCAGAATGCGTTCCACCTCGCCGCCGAAATCGGCGTGGCCCGGGGTGTCCACAATGTTGATCTTGGTGTTTTTGTAATGCACCGCCGTGTTTTTGGAAAGAATGGTGATGCCGCGCTCGCGTTCGAGGTCGTTGGAGTCCATCACGCGCTCGGCGACCTGTTCGTTTTCGCGGAAGATGCCGCTCTGCTTGAGCATCTCATCCACAAGGGTGGTTTTGCCGTGGTCAACGTGCGCAATGATGGCGACGTTGCGCACATCGGATCTGATATCCATAGAGTAATCACCTTGATTTACGCTAAGTACCCGCTGATAAAAACCAGCGGATACCTGAAGTTTTTATTCGTTTTTATTCTTCGCTCTTCGCGCCTTCCAGCACACGGCCGACCACTTCCGCGTCGGTATGCACATGGGAGAAGAAGAACTGCTCGCGCTCCGCGGAGTTGATCACGGTGACGGGCTTGATCTGGTTAAGAACGACGCCTTTGGCACGCAGAGATTCGCGGTAATCCCAATAGGTCTTGTCCTTGAGAATCAGGATCTCCGGCCGGTTGAGCATACCCCAGCGGCGGTATTTGAAATATTTTTCGTTGACGCCCTTGAGTTCTTCGTCCAGAATGTCGATGAACTTCTGGCGGTCTTCCTCGCTCATGGCTTCGCCGTCCTTGATCTCCGTGAGCATCACATAGCGCGGCGGCTTTGTGCCGAGATCGGGCCAGAAGCTGTGGCCGACCATCTCAACGCCCATTTTGGCGGCGGTCTCTTTGGCCGCGTAGTCGATCATCTGGGTGGTCGTTTTTTCGTTGGCCACGTTCATGCTCAGATTCTGACGGTACAGCAGCACCACCTTCGGCGTGTTGTTGTACATGCCGGTGACCTCATAGATGTCGAAGGTGCGGTAACGGTACAGACCGGAGTAGTTCGTCACGATCATCTCGTATTTTTTGCCGACCTCAAGCTGGTGAGCCAGCAGGGGCGTCACATCCTCGCGCGGCTTTTCCTCGCCGTCTTCGCATTCTTCCACGGGCAGGAACTCGAAGAAGATGCAGTGCGGCAGCAGCACGCAGTCGTCCACATTCAGCTCCATCGGCGCGGCGAAAAAGCCTTCCGCGGCGGCGTAACCCATGTTGTGCAGCGGCGTGTCGCCGATGTACTTGCGCAGCTTGTCGATATACAGCGACAGGTTGGAACCCATCATGCCGTAGCCCCAGGTCAGCTTCGGCCAGATGCGCGGCGCGATCGGGGTGTCAAAGCCCTTTTCGAATTCCCTGCGCAGGAAAGCGGCGCGGGCCGGGTTGGGCTTGAATTTCTTTTCGTATTCTTCGCGCAGCTCCGGCGTGATGCGCACGTTTTGGTTGAGCGTGCCCTTTTCAATGTCGTCGCAAAGCTCCGGCCAGTGCTCTTGCAGGTAGTCGAACATCTGGGTCAGCAGAGTCACGACGATGGAGCCGAGGTAGCTGACGTTTTCGTTGTCCAGCGCGAAGCGAAGCTGCAGATAAGAGGTGTCCAGTAGTTCTTCGTGCTCGGGGATCAGCAGCGACACGGGAGAGGTGCTGAAAAACGGGGTGATCTCCTTGAGGTAATCCAGCGGGATCTGGCCGGCGCCGTTGCACTTTTTGCCGTCTTCCAGCGGATGGCCGGTGAGCACCATGACCAGCGGGCCCATCTGCGGCGGCAGCTTCTTGCCCCGGTGCTCTCTGACCCACTTGGAGGCCACGGAAACGGACATGGAAAAGCCGATGCACTGCATTTTCCAGAGGTCGTTTGCGGATTTCGGCAGGATCTTCGGTTTGCCGACGGAGCCCGAGGAGGAGCAGTAGCGGATGTTCGGACCGGTGAACATCAGGTTCTTTTCTTTTTTGTGGATCATGCGCTCCACCATCGGCTCGTAGTCCTCATAGGTGGACAGGGGAACGAGGCGCTGAAAATCTTCAATGCTGTGCACGTCGGCAAAGTGATGCTTTTTGCCGTATTCGCAGTTCTTGTTCAAAAGCATGATCTTGCGCAGCACGCTCTTTTGCGCTTTCAGGGGGTCTTTGGTGTAGTGTTCAACCTCCAGACGCGAAACGTCGCCGAGGTAGATGCCGAGATCGGAAAATGACATGAGAGACTTCCTTTCCTATTGGTTTTTGTATATCCGAAATATTCTATCATATTTTTTGATTGATTGCAAGAGCGCGCGCAGATATTGTTTTCAAAGCGTCGGCTTTTTCGACATTTGTTGCGTTTTGTTGAAAAACGGGGGCGAGATGCGGCGAAACGCATCGCGCTTTGCGCGATGCAAAAAGGGCGCTGCCGGCGCCGGAAGCGAACGGCGGCGCGGCGGTTTTCGGGCGGCGCATCCTTACGGAAGGAGCTCCTTCGCGCCCTTTTTCGCGCAGCGCGCAGCGCTGCGCGGTTTCGCCGCCGGCAGCATTTGCGCAGAAACCCGGGGATCCCCTCGGATGTGCGGCTCAGGAATTATGCCTGCTCATCGCCTCGTCGATCTTGCCGCCGACGATCAGTTCAATGGCGTCGCAGCATTCTTCGGCCACGTCGCGCAGCGCTGAAAGCTGCTCTTTGGAAAACGGGGTCAGCACCCAGTCGGCAAGGTCGTAGTCCGGGTGGGGCTTTGCGCCGATGCCGATCTTGATGCGCGGAAACGTGTCGGCGGAAAGCTGAAAGATGAGGCTCTTGATCCCGTTGTGGCCGCCGTCGGTGCCTTTGCGGCGGATGCGCAGCTTGCCCACGTCGAGGCTGATATCGTCGAAAAGCACAAGAATGTTTTCCGGCGGGATCTTATAGAAGGCCGCCGCCTCACGCACGGCTTCGCCGCTGAGATTCATGAAGGTTTGCGGCTTCATCAAAAGGCAGCGTTTGCCGCCGATGCGCGCTTCACCGATGAGCGCCTTAAACTTCAGCCGGTCGATCTTCACATTTTGCTGCTGCGCAAAATAATCGAGACACAAAAAGCCCGCGTTGTGCCGCGTAAACTCATATTTTCTGCCCGGATTTCCCAGACCTACGATCATAAAATCATAGGCCGAAGACATCGTGGGCGATTTTTTGAAAAACATCATCACTACTCCCTGATTTCTCGCGTCAGCGATCTTTATACGGCTTTTTGCGCAGCACCCAGCCCTCTTTGTTGACCTGGCGGGCGCGGGCGACGGCGAGGGCGTCGGCCGGCACATCGTCGGTGATGGTGGAGCCCGCGGCGGTGTAGGAAAAATCGCCGAGGGTGACGGGGGCGATCAGGTTCGTGTTGCAGCCGAGGAAACAGTGCTCGCCGATGGTGCAGCGCGCCTTGGTCTTGCCGTTGTAGTTGACGGTGACGGTGCCGCAGCCGAAGTTGCAGTTTTTGCCGACGTCGCTGTCGCCCACATAGGTCAGGTGGGAGACCTTGGTGCCGCGGTCGATCGTGGAGTTCTTGACCTCCACAAAGTTGCCCAGATGCACTTCGTCGCCAAGCTTGCTGCCCGGCCGGATGTGCACGAAGGGGCCGATGTCGCATTTTTTGCCGATTTCGGCCTGTTCCGCTTCCACATTGTTCAGCACGGTGCCGCTGCCGACGGCGGTGTCGAACAGCATCGTGTTCGGGCCGATCACGCAGCCTTCGTCCACACGGGTGCTGCCGAACAGCATGGAGTTTGCGAGGATGACCGCGCCCGGCGCAACGGCAACGTCTTTGCCGATGAAGACCGTGTCGGGGAAGGGAACGGCAACGCCGGCGGCGATGTGCGCGTCGATGATCGCGCGGCGTTCGTCGGCGGAAAGGGTGAAGAGGGCTGCGAGCTGTTCTTTTTTCATGGAAGGTTCCTCTTTTCTTCAGTATGCTACCTTTCATTATGCCAAGAAAACGAAAAAGTTGCAAGTGTATTTTGAAAATTCTCAAAAAATCGGTAAATATGCCTAAATATTCTAAAAAAGAAAAATAAAGCAACAGGACTATGCTATACTAATTCTAATTATATGAAGGAACCAACCAACTTCCGCCGCAGTGCGGAGAGGGAGCGAATATGCAGGAAAACGAAGAACTGATCGTTGGCAGAAACGCGGTGCTGGAAGCGCTCAAAAGCGGGCGCGAGATCAACAGCCTGCTTGTCGCCAAAGGCGAACGCAGCGGCTCCGTCGGCAGGATCCTTGCCGACTGCCGCGAAAGAAAGATCGTGGTCAAGGAAGTGGACAAACGCAAGCTCGACTTCCTTTGCGGCCAGGGGAACCATCAGGGCGTCGCGGCCTATGCCGCCGCCCACGCCTACGCGGAGCTGGACGATCTGTTTGCCCTTGCCGAAGCGCGGGGCGAGCCGCCGTTCTTCATCCTGTGCGACGATCTGGAAGACCCCCACAACCTCGGCGCGATCATCCGCACGGCGGAGGCGGCCGGCGCCCACGGGGTCATCATTCCGAAGCGGCACGGGGCGGCTCTGACCTGGGCGGTGGCGAAGGCGGCGGCCGGCGCGCTGGAGTATCTGCCCGTGGTGCGGGTGACGAACCTTGCCGCAACGGCCGAAACGCTCAAGGAGCGCGGCGTCTGGCTCTACAGCGCGGATATGGACGGCAAGCCCTGGTGCGAAACCGATTTTTCCGGCGCGGTGGGTCTGATCATCGGCGCGGAGGGGCGCGGCGTGAGCCGCCTCATGCGCGAAAAAAGCGACTTTGTCGTTTCGCTGCCGATGAAGGGGAAGATCAATTCCCTCAACGCCTCTGTTGCGGCGGGAATTCTGATGTATGAGATCGCGCGTCAGCGCGGATGACTATTGAAAAGTGAGGACGAAAAGAGTATGGACGACATGAATCTGGATCTGGAACGCGACGCGCAGCAGACGGCGCCGAGCATGGACGACATCAACGCGCTGCTTGCGAAAGCAGGACTTTCGCCCATCGGCGAAGAGCCGGCGGAGCCTGCGGCTCCGGCTGTGCCTGCGGGCGGGGAAAAGACAAAGCATTTCAGCTTGCCGAAGCGGCCGCAGCCCCCGGCGGCGGATAAAACGCAGTTGATCCCGTCGCCGCAGCCGTCGCCGCAGCCCTCTGCGCCGCAGACGAAACCAACAGAAGAAAGCCAGATCCTGCTGGACGGCTTTGACGAAACGGAAAAGCCGGGGCAGGTGAGCGAGGCGGAGGTTGAAAAACGCCTCAAAAGCCGCCGCAAAAACCTTGTGGAAAACTTCCGCGTGCTTTCCGCGGACGAGGACGACCAGACCCTGTTGGAAAAGGATCCGGCAGGGGACGGCGCAAACAGCGTCTTCGACTCTCTGGATGTCAGACAGGGCGAACCGCTGTTCGACGCCGTGGCGCAGGCGCAGCAAAAGGAAAAAGCGACCCGGCGCGTCTATTTTGACCGCTCCAAGCTGACGGCCCGTCTGACGCCGCAGCCGCAGGAGCAGGAGATCGTCGATCTGAAGACCCGCCGCGCTGCGCTCGCAAAGTTCAAGAAAAAAGCGAAGGTCACCGCCATTGTGCAGGCCGCGCTGTTCGGCCTTTCGCTGCTGCTGATGATCTTTTCCTCCTTCTATCTGCCCGGCGGCGCGCTGGAATTTCTTTTCGGCCACGGTGCGCGTCCGTTCACCTTCCTCAATCTGCTGCTGCTTCTGGCGGCCGCAGCCTTCTCCCATGAAACGATCCTTTTCGCCGTGCGCGACATCAAGCAGCGCCGCGTGACCTCCGGCGTCTGTGTGAGCGCGCTGGCTGCGCTGACCGTCGTTCATTCGCTCTGGATGCTCATCGGCAAGATGGACGAGAACACCGGCTACATCAGCTTTGCCGTCTGCGGTATCTTCGCCTTCTTTGTCCAGACCGCCGTGCGCATCATCAGCGCCCATTCCGAAGACAACGACCTCGCCGTGCTGCAGAACAGCGAAACGCTGCAGCAGCTTCAGCCCGTGGAGAGCGCGGCGGACGCCACTGCCCTCGGTCACGGCATCAGCACCAAAAAAACGCCCAATATCTTCTTCTCCGCGCCGGTGCGCGGCGGAGAACGCGCCATGCCGGTGCCGAAGAATTCGCTGCATGAAAGCGTTTATCTTTACGGAATGCTGGCCGCCGCCGGGCTGAGTTTTCTCTTTGCCCTCGTGCGCGCCATCGGCGAGCGCAGCGCCGCGGTGTTTATCAACGCCTTTGTCTCCTGCGCGTTTTTGTGCGTGCCCTTCCTGCGGATGCTTCTGACGGCTGTCCTCAAGACCCGGAACGACGCCGCGCTTTCCACCACCGGCGTTGTGGTCGGCTCTCTGGAAGCGGCGGGCGAACTCGCCGGGGCGGACGCCGTGATTGCCGATGCGGCGGATCTCTTTGAAGCGAAGGTCGCAAACTTCCGCGCGGTGCCCGCCGGACGGATGAGCAAAGAGGACGCGGCCGTCTACGCCGCTGCGGCGCTGCAAAACAGCGGAAGCCTGCTTGCGCCCTCCTTCGGGAACCTTGCGCAGGAGCTGGATCGCCGCATCCCGACGGCGGAGGACCTGCAATATGAAGAAAAGCTCGGCTACGGCTGCTGGGTGGCCGGCCGCCGTGTGCTGGTGGGCAACCGAGATATGCTGGTGCAGCACAGCGTGACCGCCCCCACTGCGGAAGAAGAAAAAGCCTACGCCGGAAACCGCGAGGTGCTCTACGTTGCCGTGGAGGGCATTGTGGCCGCCACCTTCACCGTCAGCTACCGCGCCCGGGGCGAGGCAAAGCGCGCCGCCCGCGTCTTTGACAAGGCCGGTCTTGTGCTGATGCTGTCCTCCGGCGATCCCAGCCTGAGCGAGGAGTTCGTTGCCGCAAAGCTCGCCCTCAATGTTGCGGCGGTCAAGCTGATGAGCAGCCAGAACACCCAGCTCATCTCCGAACTGCGCCAGACCAACGACGACGCGCCTGCCCGCGCCCTTGTCAGCAGCGGCGCCCACCGCCATCTGCTGCTTCTGGTGAGCGCGGCGCACCGCCTGTTTGAAGGAGACAAGATCGGTGGCATCGTGCAGCTCGCCGGACAGGGCTTCAGCTTTTTGCTTCTGGTGCTGTGCGTGATCTTCAAGATCTCTTCCTTCTTCATGCCGCTGACCGTGATCTTCATGCAGCTTGTGTGGAGCTTCGGCGCCTATTATGTCGCAACGACACGTATGAAAAAATAATCCCATTCCGCAAATTCAAAGGAGCTTCATCTATGGAAAACATCATTACCGTGGAGAATCTGAAAAAGTCCTACGGCCGCCATGTCGTGCTGGACGGCGTTTCCTTCTCCGCCGAACAGGGACAGATCATCGGTCTGCTCGGCCCCAACGGCTGCGGCAAGACCACGCTGATCAAAATTCTGACCGGCCTGATCAAGGATCAGACCGGCGTCGTGCGCATCGACAACGAGGAACCGGGCGCCTACACCAAGAGCCTGATCGCCTATCTGCCGGAAAAAACCTATCTTCCCGGCTGGATGCGCCCGATCGACGCGATCAACTATTTTGCCGATTTTTACAAGGATTTTGACAGGGAAAAAGCCCTGTCCATGGTCTCCCGCTTTGGGCTGGACGCCAGACAGCGCACCAAGACCATGTCCAAGGGCCAGCAGGAAAAGCTGCGTTTGGCGCTGGTGCTTTGCCGCAACGCCCGGCTGTATATTCTGGACGAACCTCTCGGCGGCGTGGATCCGGCGGCGCGGGCAAAGATTCTTGAGCTCATCATGGAAAACCACGCCGAGAATGCCACTGTGCTGATTTCGACCCATCTGATTTCCGATGTGGAATATATCTTTGACCGCGTGCTGATGATCAAGGATGGCCATGTGATCGTGGATTCCCACGTCAACGCCCTGCGGGAAAACGGAAAAACCGTGGAAGAAGTGTTCAAGGAGGTCTTCAGCTATGCTTGGTAAGCTGCTCAAAAACGAACTGAAACATTCCGGCCGCTATGTGATCACGATCTACTCCGTCACTGCGGCTGTGGTCGCTTTCATGGCCATCGGCATTCTGACAAAGGTCACCTGGATCGGCGTGCTGTGTTCGGTGCTGCTGAACTTTGTGGCTGTCGCCATTCTGCTTGTCACCCTGATCGCCGTTGTCAAGAACTTCTATGAATCCCTTTACACCAACCTCGGTTATCTGTCCTTTACCCTGCCGGTCAAATGCTCCTCGCTGCTGCTGAGCAAGGTCATCATCTCCTTTTTCTGGATCATTCTGAGCTATGTGATCGCCGGTCTTTGCGTCGCCATGGTCGGCCTCAATGCCAAGGCGCAGGCGGGCGAACAGTTCTCGGGGCTTTTTGATCTGCTGGATATGTCCGGCCTGCGGGAAATGATCCCCTCCGGCGCGACCATGGCCGCGATCATCGCGTTCGCCGTGGTGATGATCCTGATGCACATCCTCACCCTCGTGGGCTTCATCTATTTTTCCGTCACCATCGCCAATACCCGGCCGCTGCAGGGCCATTCGCTGCTGTTCGGTCTGCTGACCTTCCTGGGTTCCTACGGCGTCGGCTACGCCATCTCCACCAAGCTGACCTATTCGCTGCCCCTCTCGGTCTATGTGACCACGGAAAAGATCGGTCTCGCCTTTGAAAAGATGAGCTTCGGCGGCGAAAACCAGCTCTTCTCCTTCGGCCTCGGCGGAACCCTTTTCATCGCGCTGGCCGCTCTGGGTCTGCTGTTTTTCACCGGCTGGATCATGGAGCACAAAGTCAACATCAAATAATTCGGAGGAACCGGCATGAATTTTTCCATCGACGGAATGCTCGAATGGCAGAGCGACCCCACGGTCACCGGCGTCAACCGCCTGCCCGATCGGGCGACCTTTACTCCCTTTGATACCTTTGACCTCGCCCGCAGGGGCGAGGCCGCCGCGTCTGCGCGCCGCCTTTCTCTGAACGGCACGTGGCAGTTCGCGCTGTTCAAAAACGATACCGAAAAGCCCTTCTGCTTTTATGCCCCGCAGTTTGACGCCTCCGCCTTCGGCACGATCGAGGTGCCTTCGAGCTGGCAGATGCAGGGCTATGATTTCCCGATCTACTGCAACGTGCAGTACCCCTGGGAGGGTCACGAGCGGATGCATCCGCCCTTTGCGCCGGTGGAGTTCAACCCCGTCGGCTGCTACCGCAAGACTGTCACCGTGCCGGAAAACTTTTTGAAGGACCGTGCGGTGCTCACCTTTGAAGGTGTGGAATCCTGCTTCTATCTTTTCGTCAACGGCGTCTGCGCCGGCTACAGCGAGGGCAGCTTCCGCCGCAGCGAATTCGATGTGACCCAATGGCTCCACACGGGCGACAACCTGATCGCCGTGGAGGTCCACCGCTGGTGTACCGGTTCCTGGCTGGAGGATCAGGACTTCTACCGTCTGGCCGGCATCTGCCGCGACGTGTATCTCACCGCCGCCGGAAAGCAGTACATCGCCGACGTGCATGTGCAAAGCGAACCGGACAGCCGCTTCCGCGACGGCGCGATGACCGCTGCGCTCACCCTCGGCCGCGCCGACGAGCACACCGAAGTGGAAATGACGGTCTACGACGCGGATGACCGGGTGGTGGCCTTTGATTCCGTGACTGCCGAAAACGAGTGCTTTGTCCATCTGCATACGACCCTTCCGGCTGTAAAGCTCTGGAGCGCGGAGGAGCCGTATCTTTACACGGTAATCTTTGTTCTGCGCGACGAGAGCGGTGAAGCCTTTGAATACACAAGTGTCAAAACCGGCTTCCGCCGGATCGAGATCCGCGACGGCGTTCTGCTGTTCAACGGCCGGCGTCTGCTGCTCAAGGGCACAAACCGCCACGAATTTTCCTGCGACACCGGCCGCGCCCTGACGCGCGAGACCATGCTTGCGGATATCCTGTGCATGAAGCGCAACAACATCAACGCCGTGCGCACTTCCCATTATCCGAATCACCCCGACTGGTACGATCTCTGCGACCGGTACGGCCTGTATGTGATCGACGAAAACGATCTGGAGACCCACGGCACCCGCGGCTTTGACCACCCGTCCACGCCGTTGCTGCCGGACGGCCGCCCGGAATGGACGAATGTCTGCATGGACCGCATCTCCTCGCTCTACGAGCGCGACAAAAACCACCCCTCGGTGATCCTGTGGTCGCTGGGCAACGAGTGCGACGGCGGCGAAAACTTCCAAAAGATGTACGCCTTTTTGAAAGAAAAGGATCCCTCGCGCCCGGTGCATTACGAATCCATCTGGCACGATTTTGAAAACGACAAAAACGTCACCGACGTGTGGTCGATGATGTACGCAAAGCCGTGGGACATCGAAGCCTTCATCGAGGCGCACCCGGAAAAGCCCTTCATGCTCTGCGAATACAGCCACGCTATGGGCAATTCCTGCGGCGGCAACGAAAAATACATGGCGCTGTTTGAAAAATATCCCCGGTATCTCGGCGCCTTTGTCTGGGATTTCGTGGATCAGGCGGTGCGCCTGACGGCCGGGGACGGCACGTCTTTCCTCGGTTACGGCGGCGACTGCGGCGAGAATCCTCACGACGGCAACTTCTGCGGCAACGGCCTGCTGTTTGCCGACCGCACCGAAACGCCGAAGATGGCGGAGATCAAGCGCCTGTATCAGAATGTATCCTTCCGCGCCGTGAACCGCGAAAAGGGCATTGTGGAGATCACGAACCGCTTTTTGTTCACGGATCTCGAATGCTTCAACCTGCACTGGCAGCAGATCTCCATGAACCGCGTGGTGGAAAGCGGCGACAAGGTCGTGCAGCTTGCTCCGGGCGAAACAAAGACCGTCTCGCTCGGCCTGACGAAAAAGATCCCCGGCGAATGGTACCTGAACCTGGTCTTTGAGCTGAAGGCGTCCTGCGCCTGGGCCAAGGCCGGACACATCATCGCCAAGGCGCAGTTTGTTGTGAATCCGCTGCAGGTGCCCCGCACGCGGATCTTCAAGGAAGAGATGACCGCAAAAACGGAATACGGCACCCTCTATGTTTCCGGCGGGGATCTGCGCGTGTGCTTTTCCAGACGCACCGGCAAGCTCTACAGCATCCGCAAGGGCTCGCACGAGCTGCTCAAGGGCGCGGTCGAACCGCAGTTCTGGCGTGCGCTGATCGACAACGACCGCGGCAACCATCTGGGTGTGCGCTGCGGCGTCTGGCGCGACGCCGGCGGAGAAGCCTGGCACAGCATCCGCAGCGTGACCGAACAGGGCGACCGCGTGATCGTGAAAGCCGAATTCGGCGTGCACACCTCGCCGGAGAGCAAGGGCGCGATCACCTATACCATCGGTTCCGGCGGCATCCATTTCGATTTTTCCTTCACGCCGGCCGAAGGGCTGCCCGAGGTGCCGCAGATCGCGCTGCAGCTTCCGCTGGAAAACAGCTACGATGCTTTGCAGTATCTCGGCAGAGGCCCCCACGAAAACTACATCGACCGACTGGCGAGCGCCGATCTCGGCTTGCACCGTCTGACGATCCGGGAGCTCTATGTGCCCTATCTCAAGCCCCAGGAACACGGCGAACGCTGCGGTGTGCGCTTTGCAAAGCTTTCCGCCGGCGCCCGCGCTGTGACGCTGGAGGCGGACAGGGAAATGGAACTCAACGTCTGCCCGTGGAGCGTCAAAACGCTGGAGGAGACCGCCCACGGCCATGAGCTGCCGGAGGGCGACACGCTCTTTGTGAAAGCCGTTGCGCGCCAGATGGGTGTCGGCGGCTACGACAGTTGGGGCGCCAAAACGCTCGACGAATACACCAACCGTTCCGGCGAGACCTATACCCTCGGCTTCTCGCTGGTGCTGTAAAAGGAGAGAACGACCCATGAAAGATTCCAAACGCAACCCGGTCGCCGCCTTCGGCGCGGCGCTGACTCTCGTCATCCTGCAGTTCGCCGTGCGGCGCTGCATGAAGAAGTACGGAAGATAACATGCAAACGCAACCGAAGAAAGCGGGCAGGGGAAACGGCTGTCCGCTTTATAAAAAATGCGGCGGCTGCCAGCTCCAGAACATGACCTACGCCGAACAGCTCTCGTTCAAGCAGGCTAAATGCATCCGCCATCTCAAACGCTTCGGCCACGTGGAAGAGATCCTCGGCATGGCCGAGCCTTTCCGTTACCGCAACAAGGTGCAGGCGGCCTTCGGCACGACCCGGGGCGGCAAGATCATCTCCGGCGTCTACCAGTCCTCCAGCCACAACATCGTCTGTGTGGACAACTGTATGCTGGAAGACGAGACCGCCGACCGCATCATCGTCACGATCCGCGCCCTCCTGCAAAAGCACAGGCTGCGTCCCTTCGACGAGGACAGGGGCACAGGCTTTTTGCGCCATGTGCTGGTCAGGCGCGGCTTTCAGACGAACGAGGTCATGGTCGTCCTCGTGACGCCGACGGCGCTCTTTCCCGGAAAGAAAGAATTCCTCAAAGATCTGCTGACGCTGCATCCGGAGATCACGACGGTGATCCAGAGTGTCAACGGCGCAAAAACGAGTCTTGTGCTCGGCAGGCAGGAGTTGGTCCTTTTCGGCAAGGGCTATATCGAAGACATCCTCTGCGGCAGGCGCTTTCGCATCTCCGCCCGCTCGTTCTATCAGATCAACCCCGTGCAGACCGAGGTGCTCTACGGCAAGGCGATGGAGTTCGCCGCCCTGACTGGAAAGGAGACCGTGCTGGACGCCTACTGCGGCATCGGCACGATCGGCCTGGTCGCCGCCGAAAGGGCGGGGCAGGTGGTCGGTGTGGAGCTGAACGCCGACGCGGTGCGCGACGCAAAGATCAACGCGAAGCTGAACAATGCCGGGAACGCGCGCTTTTATTGCGCGGACGCAGGCAGATTCATGACCGAAGCGGCGCAGGCGGGCGAGCGCGCGGACGTGGTCTTCATGGACCCGCCCCGGGCCGGGAGCGATCTGCCGTTTTTGCGCGCCCTTGTGACCCTTGCGCCGAAAAAGATCGTCTACATTTCCTGCAATGTGGAGACCCAGGCCCGCGACCTCGGCTTCCTTTGCAAACACGGCTACCGGGTGGGCAGGATCCAGCCCGTGGACATGTTCCCCCACACGGGGCACGTCGAGACCGTCTGTCTACTAACACATTCTTGAAGAAAAAGGGCTGAAAAAGCCTGAAATACTGGGGTTTCCGTCTCCGGGAGCAAATCGTGCTCGGCGTGATGGGAACCCTCTTTTTATGTCTGTGGGAACCTGTCCATAGAGGGGGTCGAGACTACGAGTTTACTATTTCAGAAAACGAGTCAACGATTTTACTATTTTGGGC
>CACYHA010000016.1:0-97153 GCA_902774035.1 Oscillospiraceae bacterium
ACAACCGGTATATTGAAACATGAGATTCATGGCCTGATCATCCGATACAGCGCGTTTCGTCTTCGGTTCAATCTCCAAACACTGATCATCATTCGGCAGACTATTGAAACGAACAAACTCGTCAAGCGGCATCATGCTCAATGCAAATCCACTGTCAATTACATCACTTGCAGAAAGATATTCCGAATAACTGCTGTACCGGTAATCCCCCGGTTTTTCGCAAAGGCCGGCCTTTACCGGATTTTGATGGATATAACGCAGGACCGTCAAAAAGTATTCGTCGTTTTCCACAGGCTCGCTTCTGAACCTGTCCTGGAACAAGTGCCCGACTCGGTCATATTTGGTATTAAACCAATAGACATATCTGCCGCAGATGCGCTTTAGGATGGTATCCAGCGGATCGTTTCCTACCTTGATTAACAGATGGACATGATTTCCCATCAGGCAGTAAGCATAAAGCTTGAAGCCGCAGAGTACTCTGCACTCCTGAAGTATTTTCAGGAATACAGAATAGTCCTGCGATTCTTCAAAAATCATCTGCCGATCAATTCCGCGGTGCATCACATGATAGATGCCGCTTTCCGATAGCTTTCTCGCTTGTCTTGCCATTGTAAATCACCATGCAGTCAGACAGAGGCCGGCTGCGGTCAGACAGGGGGACGGTTCTCTGTCTGATTGCAGACAGAGAACCGTCCCCCTGTCTGCTTCGTGGCCCTGTCTGCTTCCAGTCGGCTTCGCCGTCGCCCTGTTCAAGTCCCGCAACACAAATTCGGATACCAAAAAGGAGGGGGCAAAAGCCTCCTCCTTGTATTATAGAGTAGTAGTGTTTATAGACCCTCTCCAAGGTCTGTGCTACAATGCAGAGGATGCTGTGGATTGGTGTGTGGCTCCTACCGCATAGACGGTTCCAGAAAGGCTCCAACCACAGCCCTTTGCAAAATTGTTAATCAGTTAGATACCGCCAGACGGTTTATATGGAACAAGGTTACATTGCAAAGTGTCCTGTGGACGCAGCATCATAAATCATCTTTGGAGGTATCATCATGGTTTGCGTTGGAATTGATGTGGCAAAGGACAAGCATGACTGCTTCATCCTCAGTTCAGAAGGTGAAGTGCTGGCCGACGTCTTTACAATCGAGAACAACCGGGAAGGTTTCGACACACTGCTGCAACAAATTCGATCCTGCACCGGTCCAACAGACAAAATAAAGGTAGGGCTTGAGGCTACCGGACACTACAGCTACAACATCCTCGGGTTTCTTCTCGAGAAAGGGATGCCGCCCTATCTCATTAACCCGCTGCACACCAATCTCTACCGTAAGAGTCTCAGCCTTCGACAAACCAAGACAGACCGTATCGATGCGCGAACGATTGCAACTATGCTCATGTCTGATGTGGACCTCAAGTCCTACACAGACACAGCATACCACAACGAAGAGCTAAAGTCACTAACAAGATATCGTTTTGACAAAGTTTCTGAGAGAGCCAAACTCAAACAGTCTGTCTCCCGCTTGGTCGTTATTCTGTTTCCGGAACTCGA
The DNA here is from genome assembly GCA_902774035.1 of Oscillospiraceae bacterium. Taxonomy (GTDB): domain Bacteria; phylum Bacillota; class Clostridia; order Oscillospirales; family Acutalibacteraceae; genus UBA6857. Next base: position 1,541 of record CACYHA010000016.1, read on the forward strand.
AAAGCTCGTGCCGTCGCTGCATTTGGCGTCTGTTTACGCTATGCTCAGCCAGTTCCCCAGTGCAAAGCAGATTGCACAGGCGCATCTGACACACTTTAAAGCTGTTCTGTCTGAAGCGTCCAAAGGCCGGTATGAGCGAGAGAAAGCTGTTGAGATTCGTGACGCTGCCAGACGATCTGTCGGCTCCGTCATGCCTGCTAAGTCCCTGGAACTCCGGCACACCATTTGCCTAATTCAGGAACTGGACAAGGAGATTGAGGAAGTCGAAGCAGAGATCTTTGCTATCCTTGACACAGTGCAGTCTCCTATTACCACGATCCCCGGCATGGGGCCGCGCATGGGAGCGATGATTCTGGCCGAGGTCGGTGACTTCTCTCGGTTCGATTCGCCGGACAAGCTCTTGGCCTATGCTGGCCTTTCTCCATCTACCTACCAATCCGGCAAGCTCAACGCTACCGGCGCTTACGCCCACATGGAAAAGCGAGGCTCGCGTTATCTTCGGTATGCCATCTTTAACGCCACAAAGTACGTTTGCATTTGGGACCCGACATTCAAGGCTTACCTTGCCCAGAAGCGAGCCGAGGGCAAGCACTACAACGTCGCAATCTCTCACGCAGCCAAGAAGCTCGTGCGCTTGATCTACGCCATGCAGCGAACCGGCAAGCCATACCTGCCTGCCTAACTCTTTGCCCCTTACCGCCCTGGCGTCCGGAAGGACGTCTGTTTCGATGCGTCCTGTTGCACCATTCACCAATTCAAAACTTTTCTGCGTTTTGGGCTTGACTTTTAATAGTTAGTCTTGTATTTGTACGGGTCGCGGGAGACGGAAATCAGTGAGATCGTGATGGAAACGGATACAAAGAAAACCAGAACCACGATGAACACAATCTTTTGCCACGTTTTCAAAACTATCTCATCCTTTCTCAATGGAACTGTCAACAGTATATCATAAAAAGGAAAAAAAGGGAAGTATAAAAGTATAAAAACGGATCTGCTTCTACAGGCGGATTCGTTTTTTCTTTTTCAGATTAACAAACTAAAAGCATTCCGAAAGCGTCTTTGAAACGTTCGGGCGCTACTATGTGTAGGTGCATTGTATGACGCAGCGCGATTTGTTCAGGTTGCAAAAGCAGAAAGCGCAGATGCGTTCAGTGAAAAAAGCAGTTCCACAATCTCGGCGACGGTTGCGGCATAATCGGAACGGATCCACTGCGTAATCATCCCGAAGCTGCCGTTCAGCAGATAGGAATAAATAAACTGCTGCTTTTCCGCGTCCGTCTGTACCTGCAAATATTCAAAAAGCTGTAAAAACGAAAGCTGAATAGATCAATAACAGTCAAGGGGATTGGATACATTACTTGTGTCTGGAAAGACACGACAGGTGAGCACCCGGTTGAGATGAGGGTGATCATAGGCGGTAAAGGATGAATGCTGTGTCCGATAGATCGTCCAATAAAAGACTGTCTGCCGCTCTGAAAACAGGACGGCAGACAAGCTATTCAGTTTTGGCATTCTTAGCAGAGTACTTTGTCGAGCGGCGGTGTGTACCAGTTTCATCACGTATTATCTGCCTATATAAAAATGTAACAGGATTGCTTTCATTTGATTTTTCGAGAAAAGATTTCATTTTGCGGTTTGTTTTATCATGCGGGAATGATGACGTAGATTTTTTTGATGCACTTGAAAAACCGGTGGTTTGGTGTATAATAAAGACACATCATCCTGCTGCAAAAGGGCAATGGGGCAACCACGGAAAGGAAAGAATCACAAATGCATATTGAAGAAATCGACAAAAGCTTTATCGTAACTGCGCCGGATGAAACGGAAACCGTGTTTTTTGACGTCGCGCAGCCGCCGTTCACGGTGCACGGCCTGCTGCGGGATGAAGAAGGGTATTACCGGATTCCGCACGCGCTGGCCGCCGCGACCAACATCGGCGTTCAGTTTCTGAGCCTGAACACAGCGGGTGGGCGCGTCCGCTTTCGGACAGACGCAGATCGGGTGATTCTGCGTGCCGCAATGCGCTGCGTAACCCGAATGCCGCATTTTGCGTTCACCGGCAGCGCCGGTTTTGACCTTTACGCCGACGACGTTTACCGCGGAACCTTCATCCCGCCGATGGATCTGGAGAACGGGTACACGTCTGAGCTGGAACTCGGTTCCGGCGGCATGCGGGAAATCACTGTGCATTTTCCGCTTTACAGCGGCGTCACGCGGCTTGAACTCGGCTTTCCGGCGGGCAGTACGCTGGGCAGGGCGTCCGCCTATCGGACGGCGGTGCCGGTGGTGTACTACGGTTCCTCCATCACGCAGGGAGGATGCGCGTCCCGCCCGGGCAACGCCTATCAAAACATCCTTTCGCGGCTTCTGTCCTGCGACCACCTGAATCTTGGCTTTTCCGGCAGCGCGCGGGGAGAGGCCTGCTTAGCGCAATACATCGCCGGACTCTCTATGTCCGCTTTCGTGCTGGACTATGACCACAACGCGCCCGACCCGGCGCACCTTGAGGCGACTCACGCGGCGTTTTTCCGTATTGTCCGCGAAAAGCAGCCGACGCTTCCGGTGCTTTTGCTTTCGCGCCCGCAGCCGAATCCGAACGAAGAAGAACTGCTTCGCCGCGATATCGTTCGGCGGACGTGGGAAGCGGCGGTGAAGGCCGGAGATCAGAACGTTATATTTTTCGACGGCACAGAGATGCTGCGCCTTTTCGGCGGCGATTCCGGTACCGTGGACAACTGCCACCCGAACGACCTCGGCTTTTACTGCATGGCGAAGACCCTGGAACCGGCTCTGAAAGCCGCTTTGCAAAAGCAATCACAGAGAAAACAATAACAAACGAAAAAAGGAATGAGAATCATCGCTATGCGTCCGCAAATCATAAATATCATCAATTTTATCAGAGCTGTTGAGCCCAGAGAGCCGGTTGATCTTCTTACGCCTGTGAAAAAGCAGGCTGAACTGATGCAGAAGTACAAACTCAGAGGCACGTTTCTGCTGCAGTATGACGCGTTGATCAGCCCTGCATTCACGGATTTTCTAAAGACGCTTGATCCGGCGCAGTTTGAATTCGGCGTCTGGTTTGAAGTGGTGCAGCCACTGTGTGAAGCGGTCGGTGAAACATGGACTGGCCGATTTTCCTGGGATTGGCACGCGCAGCACGATCTGCCGCAGGGATACGCTCCCGAGGCAAGAATCAAAATGACCGACTGCCTTTTTGGCAAATTCAAAGAAGTATTCGGCAGTTATCCGCGCGTGATGGGCGCATGGGTGCTTGACACAATCTGTATCAATCACGCCGACGGGCAATACGGCCTTGACGCTCTGTGCTGCTGTAAAGAGCAATTCGGCACGGACGGCTACACGCTTTGGGGCGGTTACTACGGCCAGGGCTATTATCCCTCAAAAAAGAATTTCTTTGTTCCTGCGGCAACAAAAGAAAACCAGCTCTCCGTTCCCATTTTCAGAATGCTTGGCTCAGATCCTGTTTATCAGTATGATTTCGGGCGCAATGTTGACGGCCAGTATGACACCATGCAGGGCGTGATCACCCTGGAGCCCGCAAGCGGAAACGGCGGCTACAACCCAGCCTGGGTGGATTGGTACCTGCGCGAGAATTACAACGGAGAATGTCTCTCTTTCGGTTATGCGCAGGCCGGTCAGGAGAACTCCTTCGGCTGGGAAGGCATGGCAAGCGGTCTCGAATACCAGTTCAGGAGATTTGAAGAACTCAGCCGACAGGGGAAATTAGAAATGCTGACGCTCGGCGAAACCGGCAGAAGATTCTCGGCTGCATATGAAATTACGCCCGCATCCGCAATTTCAGTGCACACCGCGTGGGACGACGGCGGCAAATGCTCTTTCTGGTACAGCTCCCGTTATTACAGAATCAATGTTTTTTCGGATGAAAACGGGATCAGGATCAGAGATGTCTACAAATTCAATGAAGATTCCGCCGACCCTTATCTCACAAAAATCTGCAATACAGACGACATCATATATGAAACCGACCGTGTGCTTGACGGCAACCGGCAGTCCGGAAACGGTGTGCTCGCCGGCATCTATCCGCTCTGCGCACGTACCGGCGAACCGTTTCACGGAAACGACTATGTGTTCACAGACCTCGGAAACGGCGTATGCGAAATCGCTTTTGATGCGCTTGTTTTCCGATTCGCCCCCGAAAGCTGTTCCGTAAGCCATCCGGACGGCGTGCAGCTGAAAAAGGCGGTTGGCAGAGCGGGCGGAACGCCGGATGCGGAAAGCCCGGTCAGATCGGTTCCGTATCGCGGCAGAACGTGAGTATAAAAACGATAAAAGCAGAAACCTCTTTTGTCTGCCATGAAGGTATTAATATTCCTTCAATCAAGAGTGCGCTTATTCTCTCAAGTAACGATAATTATCGTGAATTTGTTCAAAGGCGAGGTAGAATACTACGCCTTTACGATGATGGAGTTACAAAAAAAGATAAAGCAAATATATATGATGTAATCGTATTGCCTTCGCATGCAAATAACTCACGCCCGAGAAGAAATGGAAAAAAGTGTTAAAAATACACTTAATGAATGTGTGCGAGAAACATTTTGCAAGCTTACTACTCAGGGTGACGTCTGTCAGACTCGACCAGTGGTAAAACGCCCAAACTGTTTCAATATTTACATTGATAAGATCGATGGCATCGACGTAAAAGAGCCGCGATTCCGATCGGATCGCGGCTGCCGTTGTTTTTTCGGGTGCTCAGAACCGTCTGTCCCGCGGAACGCGGTCGGTGATTTTGTTCAGGATCCTGTGAAGCACGAACATGAACTTGTTGTCCAGATTCAGCCAGTAGACTGCCTGAATCGCGCCGAAGACGAGAGCGGCGAGGCCGAGCAGAACGCCGGCGGGTTTGCAGATGAGAAGAATCGCTTTTTTCATACCCGTGCCTCCTTACCAGCCCTTGGAATCGTCGAATTCGAGAAGCGAAGCGTCCAGCGGCTGTTCGTTCATCACCGTGAACATAAAGTCGTTGAACTGCTTACGCATTTCGCTGCGTGGGATCGACCGCGGATCGATCAGGTCGTGTGCGATCCATACCAGCGGGATACCCTTTTCGTTCGCGGTATCCTGAATGATCCCGGTCATGGTCTTGCTGCCCTTGCAGGTGATGTCGTCGTAGTAGACGATCATATCGCAATTGAAGCGCTCGTATTCCTCAAACAGCTCCAGCATATTTTCGTAGCCGCCCACAAGGTGCCGCCGCATAATGGCCTGCTCCCAGAGCTGCGCCACGCCCCACAGAGCCTCTTCCTTATCGTTTTCGTCGATATATTCATGGTGGCTCATATTGTTGAGCACGCACACGGTGTTCACGCCCCAGCACTCATACATCCAGGTGGAAAAGTGCATATAATAGGAACTCGGCGCGCCGCACACCAGCGTGCGGTGGCGGGTTTTCGGGCGGACGTTAATCTTTTCTTTCACACACTTTTCGCAGATGGCCAGCATCTCGCGGCCGATTTTCGCGCAGTTTTCGTTGAGGCCGCTGGAGAACGAGAGCTGGAACGAACGGTACAGCAGGTTCGGCACGCTCGGCACCGGATAATAAGGGGATTTTGCAAGCTCCCATAATTCGTGCTGGATGCGCGTCTCCTCGTTATACTGCCGGACCGTTTTGAAGAACGCGTCCCAGTCGAAGGTCTCGCCCGTGCAGTCCTCAATGAATCTGATCACTTCTTTTACGTGCGCGATCGCGTATTCGCGGGTGTCCTCATCCTTCCAGCGCATCGGCGTGCAGCCCTGAATGGAGGGCACCTTCAGCCGTCGCTCCACCACCGAGGAATTCATCACCGAGGAATCGCAGGGCGCGTTGCTGGTAACAAGGCAAGCGCCGTAATACGGGAGCTGGTCGTCGATTGCCACGCCGCACACCACGCTGGAGTTGCGGCAGGAATCCGACGGCAGGCCGTAGGAATCGATGATATCAGTAAAATAATGCCCGGCGTGCTGGTCGTTGGCGGTGGCGAGGATGCCGAAGTAGGGCTCCTCCACCGCGTTCGTCAGGTTCGGGAAACCGCCGATCAATATCGGGGAGGCGTCCTGCTCGAAGATGACCATCTTTTCGGCGTATTCGTTTTTGCCGAAGCGCTCGTCCGCCCGGATGATTTTTATAAGCGCCTCCACGTTGCTTTTCAGCAGGAACTGCATATATTTGTGGGCGATCAGAAGCGCCTCGCCGTGCGCGTCGTCGATGGTGCGGTCCACCATGCTGCCGCTGCCGAGGTACGGCGCGAGCCAGTGGTAGTACGTAAGCGCCTTGAAAGCCCGCACGGGATCGGCTTTGATCAGCTCGCCGCTGATCTTTTTCTCCGTCAGCCATTCGCGGAAATCCACCCACGAATCCTTAAAGCCGCGCCATTTGCGCCAGCGGGCGAGCTCGTAGCCGTTGTAAAAGCGTCTGCGCGTGTTTTTTGCTTTTTTCTCCGCCATGACTCAGCCCTCCTTTGCCAGCTTCTTGATCTCAAGCGACTCCGTGAACGCCTGAAAACGGGTGCGCAGCTGCCCCACGGAGGTGTTTACGTATTCTTTTTCGATGCCAATGCACGGCAGGCCGTATTCCTCTTCCATCACGTGCTGGCAGTACATGCGCTCGTATTCCCAGTATTCGCAGAACTTCATCTGCTGCACGATCAGACCGTCGGCGTGATATTCTTCGGCAAGCTGTTTCAGATACGCCTTTCTGCCGTGCACCTTTTCGGGGTTCATGAAGCGCGGGCACTGGTTGGTCTCAATGTAATGGCGGGCGACGGCCGAAAGCGGCGTTTCGCCTTCTCTGATTTCGATCTCTTCTCTGCCCGGCAGCGAGCCGAAGCAGTAGCGGTCCGCAACGACGAACGCCCCCGCGTCCTCGATCAGTTTCGTGAATTCTGGATCGTCGTTCTCGCCGCCGGCAAGCACAACGCGCACGCGGTACCACGGCTTTTCGTCCGGCTTTCTCATTTTCAGTTCTTCCAGCGTCTCTTTGAGATACGGCAATATAAGGTCGTGCGGGCAGCACTCGCTCACGAGCTCGATCAAGTGGAACTCATACCCCGTGAGCGGCGGGTTTTCAAGTTTGCGGTACGCGCCGATCTCGCTGACGACCCGGCACAGTTCGTTGTGCTTCTCGATCGCCGAACGCAGCGCTTCATCGGAGACGTCCGTACCGTATACCTCGCTGAGTTTCGTAAGAACGTGGTTTCTCAGCTGGCGCTCATAGTGCTTCAGCGCGTAATCCTTCGTCACGAACGGCGAGTCGATATGGCTCACGAAGAAGTTTTCATTACAGTCCCTCACAAGGTTCAGCATCTCGAAATGCTCGTGGGCGCGGTGCATCATGCCGCAGGTCTCGGTGGAGATCAGCGCGTCGAAGAAGTTATAGCCGCCCTCGATCGCGCGCTCCAGAAGGCTCCGGGAATACATACAGGTCTTCTCGCTCATGTAGTAGGTGGCGATGGAGATGTCCGTGATGCCCGGCGCGCGCATACGCACCGAGAAGCAGCCGTCGAGGTTCAGAAGCACTTCGGGCACGTAATAGCAGGAGTAACCCAACGCCTTCTTCCCTTCGGCGAGCGCTTCGTCTACGAGTTCGTTTTTGACGTCGCCGAGCAGGCGCTCGAAAAAAACGCGGTGTTTTAAGTCTCTCACGCTTTTGCGCCTCCCTTTCTTCTGGCAAATTCGGCGGCGCCCAGCGCCCCCATAAGCTGCGGGTCCACAGCCAGATCCGTCACCCTGATCTTCAGCACCTTTTCAATGGCCTTTTTCAGTCCCTCGTTCTTTGCGCAGCCGCCGGTGAGTGTGATGCTGTTTACGGCTCCGGCTTTTTTTGCCATCACGAAACAGCGGCGTGCCACCGCCATCTGAATGCCGGCGGCGATCTCTTCGGGCGCTTTTCCCTCGCCCACCAGCGCGATCACCTCGGATTCGGCGAACACCGTGCACTGCGCCGTGATCGGGATCGCCGTTTTTGCTTTGAGCGAAAGTGCGGAAAACTCCTCAAGGCTCATCTCGAACGAGCGTGCCATCGCCTCATAGAACCGCCCGGTCCCGGCGGCGCATTTGTCGTTCATTGCAAAGTTCTTCACCGTGCCGTCGGGCGCCACCGCAATGCCCTTCACGTCCTGGCCGCCGATGTCGATGATGGCCTTCACCGTGGGATCAACTGTATGCACGCCCATCGCGTGACAAGAGATCTCGCTCACATTCTCGTCAGCAAACGGCACACGGTTTCGGCCGTAGCCGGTACCGATGATATAGCTCAGGTCTTCGGTGCTTTTCAGCGCCGCGATCTGTGAGATGCAGTCTGCCATCGCCTTTTCGGAAGACTGCGCGGCGTTCATTTTGCTGCGCTGAATCGTGCTGGCAGCGATCTTTCCGGTCTCGTCCACGATCACGGCTTTGGTATAAGTGGAGCCTACGTCGCAGCCGCCGTAGTATTTCATTCTGTTTCCCCCTCAACGAGTATGATGTTTTCAAGCAGGTCGATCTCAAGGATCCTGCCCGGAATACACGTTTTTTTGCCCATCAGATCGTAAACCACGACCTCGTTTTCGCCCGGGATCACCCGCGCGATGTTTTTGCAAAGGAACACGTTTTCTTCCGCGCCCTTTGTGTATACCGAAGACAAGCACATATTCAGCCCTCCGTTTCTTCGATGGCTTCGCGCAGCTTCTGCGTGGAGACGTTCAGCAATTCGATGGCCTCGCGCACGTGCGCCGCCGCCTTTGCGGGGAGAGAAGCCGCGAGCGCTTCAAGCTCCCCGGCATGGTGCGCGTTGTGGTCCGCCATATATTTCAAAAGCGCCTGCGCTTCGCTGTCCGCCGTGCCGTGGATGTGGCTGTGTTCGTGGTTCATCGTTTTCCTTCCTTTCTGAAATGCAGTTCTCTTAAGCCGTCGATCTCGTCGCAGATCGGCTTCATCTTGCAGGACGCGCAGTCAAGCTCGTCCAGCTGAAGCGTGCTCTGCACCGCGTCGGTGATCTTTTTCGCTTTGCCCGCCAGAACGGACAGCGCCTTGTAATCAAATGCAGGATCGGTGATAAACACAGTCTGTACGTTTTCAACGTCCGGCTGTTTTAGAAACGCTTTGATCAGGCTGCTGCCGACGTTCAGGAACGAGAGCGGCGGATTTTTTTGCAGCGCCGCCCTCGCCACGCGCACCTGCTCTTTGCCTGCGGCGGGCGAGATACGGATATGGTAGCCTGCGGGATATAGCTGAAACACGGTGAATCCCACCGTTTTCAGCCGTTCGGACGAAAGCGCCGCTTCTTCGGTCTCTTTCAGTTTTACAACGGTAAAATGCCCGAAGGAAACGTCGGATGAGATCTCCGAAAGATCCGGTCCGTACAGCAGCGTTTCGCTCTGTCCTTCCGGCAGATCGGCAAACAATACGGCTTCGGCGCTCTGCTTCCCGCCGCCGCCCAGCTCGTAGGCGGTATCGGCGGCGAAGAGGATACGGTCTTTTTCGCCGTCGGGGGCGCACAGTTTCGCTGCGTAAACGGCCCGTTTCGTCGGAACGGCGGGCAGAAGCGCGCGCATCTGCCGTAAAACGTCGTTATACAGTTTCATCGTCGTCCCCCAGCAGTTTTTCGAGCGCTTTTTTTGCGCCAAGATACAGCGGAGAATCCTGCGGCAGGCTGAAAACGCTTTCGCCTCTCATGTCGTTTTCGCACTGGCGGCGGTCGTCCCCGATCACGGCGAGCAGGTCCGGAAGCTCCGGCACGAAATCTCCCGGCACACGGTTCACGATCACGCCCGTTTTTTCGCATGAGACGAGCCGCTCTGCCACGCCCCGGATCGTTTCGGTCACCTGCAGGCCCTTCCGGCTCCCATCCGTGACGAGTACCAGATAATTGATATGCTCCAGCACGCGGCGATTGATCTGCTCGATGCCCGCCTCGCCGTCGATCACCACGAAATCATAATTGCCGGAGATGGTTTCGATCACCTGCTTTAAGTAGGCGTTCACCTTGCAGTAGCATCCCGCGGCTTCCGGCCGCCCGATGGCAAGGAAGGAGATATTGCCGCGCTCCGTGATGCAGTCCAGCAGGTGGAATCTTGATTCGCTCAGGAGCTCCGCCGCGGCATTCATTTCACCCTTTTCGATGCTTTCGGCAATCTGCAGGCGCACGTCGTCGATCGTTTTTTTCGGTTCTGTCCCCAGCGCCGCAGAAAGTCCCACGGCAGGATCGGCGTCCACGGCGAGGATCCGTTTTTCGGGGTACGTTTCGGATAAAATACGGATAAACGCGGCGGAGAGCGACGTTTTGCCCACGCCGCCCTTACCGGTAAATGCAAAAACCTTCGTTTCCATATAAAAACCCCTCTTACAAATCCTGATTGGGCAACATCCCGACAAGCCGAAATTATTACGTTTGATCTTTTTTTGAAATGGTCCACAATCAGACACGGATACAGATTCTATCTTGATGGCATCTAAATTATACCATAGATTGGAACGGTTTGCAAGATACTTTGTTTTGCTATTTATCAACGATCTGACTGACTTAGCTCATTTTTATCGCCGTTTTCTATCTTTTGTCGGTGATAACACAAGCGAGTTGTTCATCCTAAATGACCGTTGATTCTCTTTAAAACGAAAAAAGGCACGCTCATTTGCGGCGTGCCTGCAATAGATGGAATTAGCGAAAAACAGTATGAAATAACAATTTCAGAGAAGCACGTCCTAAACAGCACAGAGGTTGTTGTGATATGAAACTCTGTGAAGACAGAGCAAAGACATATTATAATACCGATCAGGATATTTTGCAGGCGTTAGAAGCGAAACAGAAAAAAACTGCAATTCACAAAAGCCGACCTCAACCGCGTGACGGGTGAGCTCTTCCGAGATTTGAAAAAATTTCCCATTTATATAGACAAAACAGAAAAAATATGCTAAACTGTACATAACTTATCAAAAAGGGGTTGACAGGCATGGCGGCGTATGCGATAATCCTTAGCAAGCAAGCAAGCAAGCAAGCAAGCAAGCAAGCAAGCAAGCAAGCAAGCAAGCAAGCAAGCAAGCAAGCAAGCAAGCAAGAGCAAGCAAGCAAGCAAGCAAGCAAGCAAGCAAGCAAGCAAGCAAGCAAGCAAGCAAGCAAGCAAGCAAGCAAGCAAGCAAGCCGTAACTCTGTCTTTCTTGAATCACCTTTGAAAACCCGGCTGTAACAAGGCGTGTGCTTTGTTGCGGCCGTTTTTTATTTCAAAACCACTGCCTGGGCGCATAAGCAGGCAAAAAGGAGGTAACCTTATGCAAAAAACTATCATCCGTAAACCCATCAGCATCCTGCTTTCGCTGCTGCTGGTGCTGTCCGTCTTCGGCGGCATGGCGTTCACCGCTTCCGCGGTCGCTACCGGCACATATGGCAACGCGACCTGGACGCTGGACGACGACGGCCTTATGACCGTGTCCGGCACCGGCGAGTTTGCGCCGGAATTTGATTACGACTTTGGCACGCAAATCAAGTCTGTTGTGATCGGCGACGGCATTTCTGGAATCGGCGATTTAACTTTCGACAACTGCATAAACATGGAGTCCGTTGAAATTGGCAACGGCATAACAGAGATCCCGACTAAGGAATTCATGAATGCCTCGAGCCTGACAAGCGTAAAGCTTGGCAAGAACGTGCGCTCCATTGGTGCCAATAACAGTTATTTTACGAACCTTTTGACTCGGACCGAGACCGATGAGACCGGTTATACGGTATCTGTCGAAGGTTTTCTGAAGGGCACCGGCAACTATGCCGGCCAGATGTTCAAGGCAGTTGTGAAAAAGAACGGCGAAGTCGTTCCCGGCCCGTTTCTGATGAAGTGGTCAGTGGTTACGAATTATTCTAGCGCTACTTCTATGAATGCTCGTGCATCGAGACCAACGCCGTACTATGCAACCACCAGCGATCCGCTTTATGATTATGGCCCTTATGGTTATGCTCACTCTCGGATTCACACGTTGAAATGCGACGTTTTCCGCGTTACCGAAGACGGCAAAGGTATTGAAAAACTCTGTTCCGGTTCAAAATCCGGCCTGATCAATTATAATGATGACCGGTCTTCTTGGACTAATAATGAATTGGAAAATTCAACCGCCTTCATTTCCACGTTTCTTTTTGTCGGCAACACCTCAGACTACTTAAAGAGCACGATCGGCAAAGCGGGATTTGCCCATGTGGATTGTAATAAAGTCTATATCACCTTTACGAACAACCTGACGCCAGCCGCCCAACAGGTCCTGCGCGTGGAAAACAGCACTAACGGAAGGTTTGTAGCGATTGCCCCCGGCATTGCTGATGTTACCTATACCATCTATACAAGCGGATGCGAAGCGCACCAAACGCAGTTTACAGCCGCCCAACCCCGGACCGCGGGTATCAGATATATCGTGTTGCGCAAGCCGACCGTGACACCCGCAGCCAGAGAACTGACCTTTAATTTCCCCGAACTGCCCGACCTCGGCGACAGCGAGCTGACCATTACATTGAACGGCGAAACCAAGACCGTGACGGCTGCCAACAGCACCGTGAAATTCACCGGTCTGAATCCCGAATCGAACTATCCCTACACCCTGTTGGCAGGCAACGCGGAAAGAGGCTACGCGTATGCGGACGACAACGCCGCAACGCTTCCCGCCCCGCCGCACGAACACAGCTTCAACTATGCTGCTGAGGGTGCGACCCTGACCGCCACCTGCCGGAACGCAGACTGCGATCTGCCGGCCGGCGCCGTTTCCTTCACGATCAACGCCCCCGAAAAGACCACGTACAACGACGGCAAAACCGCAGCCGCAACGCTCACCGATGATGTTGCCGCGTTCAACGAAGCCACCAGCGAAGCCACCGGCAAAACCGTTTCTGCCGCCGACATCGAGTATTACGAGGGCGACCAGCAGCTTGACGCCGCCCCCGTAAACGCCGGCACCTATCAGGCGCGCATCACCGTGGAAGACGCGACCGCCGTTGTGGAATACACCATTGCCAAAGCCGACCCGGCTTATACCGAACCCAGCCTGACTGCCACCTACGGCGACACGCTGGGAAGCATTGAACTGCCCACAGGCTGGAGATGGAAAGACAGCAGCACCTCCGTCGGCAATGTTGGCGAAAAGACCTTCAAAGCGACCTTCACTCCGACCGACACCGAGAACTACAACACCGTGGAAGACATCGACGTGACCGTGATCGTCGGCAAGGCGATCCCGGATTATCAGATCCCGAATCTGACCGCAACCGTGGGCGACACGCTGGCCGATGTGACCCTGCCCGACGGCTGGAGATGGAAAGACGACAGCGAACCTGTTGGCGCTGTTGGCAAAAAGAGCTTCAAGGCGACCTTCACGCCCGAAGACACCGACAACTTCCTTGTGATGGAAGACATCGACGTGACCGTGAATGTCGGCAAAGCCATCCCGAGCTATGAGGCCCCGAGCCTGACCGCCACCTACGGCGACACGCTGGCTGATGTGACCCTGCCCGACGCCGAAAACGGCACCTGGAGATGGAAAGACGACACCGAACCTGTTGGCGCGGTTGGCGAAAACAGCCGCATCGCCGTGTTCACCCCCAACGACACCGACACTTATGCCGAGGTGGAAGTGCCTGTGAGGGTCACCGTCGGCAAAGCGACCCTGAACGTTGACGCTCCCACCGGTCTGACCGCAACCGAAGGCGACACCCTTGCAAGCGTGACTCTGCCCGAAGGCTGGAGCTGGAAAGACAACAGCGAATCCGTCGGCGCAGCCGGTGAAAAGACCTTCAAGGCCACCTTCACGCCCGCCGACACCGCAAACTACAACACTGTGGAAAACATCGACGTCACTGTGACCGTCAAGGCTGCAACGCCGGATACCCCGGACACACCCGACACACCTGACACGCCGGATACACCCGACACCCCGGATACTCCCGCGAAGGGCGACTTCCGCTGCGGTTTCTGCGACGCTTACGAGCGTTGGAAGGATACGCCGATGGTCGGCTGGATCGTCAGCCTGATCCACATCTTTGTCCACCTTGCCGCCCATGTCGGCGAAACGACCTGATGAAAGGAGAACAATACCATGGAAATCGGAAGAGAAGTTTGGGATTCCCTGCTGGAAGCGTATGAAAACGCAAAGGAAGCGATCAACTTTTTCATGGACGCTGTGAAAAAGATCATGAGCTTCTTCGATAAGAAAGACTGAGCTGTAACAAGCTGAATCAAAACCGCCGGTTCAACCGGCGGTTTTGATTTATGGACAAACTTCCTATTTCCTTGATTGTTTTGCAGAGCCACGAAACAAAAAGCAGAAAAAGCTTATCAAGTAATGATTTGATTACGCTTCCCGACCGGTCGGCACCGCGCCTCAGTGCCCGATCGCCTTCTTCGCTGCCGTGCGGAAGGCGGTGTATTTCTTTTCGGGAATCGGCAAAACGGTGCCGTCGGTCAGCGTCAACTCGAAGCGGCGGATGTTGCGCAAAAAATGCGGGTTGATCAGATAGCTCTGGTGACAGCGTAAAAATAAGTGGGAATACTGCTTTTCCAGCGACGCGACAGTGGCCATGATCTCCACTGTATCATTGACCGTGTGCAGGATGCTGTGCTTGCCGCCGGAGGCCGCCTCGATCCAGTAGATCGAATCGGAAAGATAAAAGTAGTCCGACCGATCCAGCCCGTGAAAGTGGATGCGCTCGCCCTGCTGCGGCAGCGCGTTGGAACCGGCGTAGACCTGGCTGAAGTTTGTGGGATAGATCACGTCGTCCTCATGCTTACCGTGGGGATTGGAGATGTGGCAGACCAGAATGCGCGGCACCTTATGCACGTTGCCGGCTTCATCCATCTCTTTGCGCTCGCACCAGCAGAGCAGAAGCCGCTGATAGACCGAAAGGTCGTGCCCGTCAGGGTAATGCGTTACAACCGAGTAAGTCAGCATCACATTGCAGAACGACGGGTGCGCACTGGCGTGCACCACCTTCAGGTTGCCCATGGTGAAACGCAGATTGTGCTCCTCTGCGCCCCATACGCGCAGCATGGTTTCCCGCCCGCGCAAAAACTGCCCTTCAGCCGGACCGTACCACAGCGCGTCGTCGTCCATGCTTTGCAGAAACGGCAGGTAGTCGTTCTCATAATAGCGAATGATTAATTCCGCCGAGCGGTCGGCTATTTCGTTCTGAATCATGCTTCGCCACCTCCTATCAGGGATATTATAACGCAAAGCAAAGGCAAAATCAAGCTGTTTTCGCATGTTTGCAAGTCATATCTGAAAAAGTATTGCAATTTTCCGGAGGGTCCGTATAATAAGCGTGTAAGAAACAACTGCAGAGTTTCACACCCCCGATCACAACATCTGAAAAGGAGTATGAACATGAAAAACATCAAAACAAAACTGACCGCTATTCTGCTGGCCCTCGTCCTGCTGCTCTCGGCACTGCCGATGTTCGCGTTTGCAGAGAATCCGGGCCTGCCTTCGCTCCCCGGTCACGGGCAGAGCGGCAACCAGCCCGAGATGCCGGGAAGCGGCGGCCTCAAAGGCGACACCGAGCCGGACAAACCCGACATCAACGGCGGCACGTCCAATTATGTCAACAACACCTCTATGCAGATTTTCGTGCGCACGCTGACCGGCAAAACGCTCACGCTTGAAACGGTGCCGAACGACACGATCGAAAACATCAAGCAGAAGATCCAGGAAAAAGAAGGCATTCCGCCCGATCAGCAGCGGCTGATCTTCAACGGCACGCAGCTGGAAGACGGCAGAACGCTCGCCGACTACAACATTCAAAAGGAAAGCACCCTGCATCTGGCGCTGCGCATTCGCGGCGAGATCGGATTCACCGAAGCGAACTTCCCCGACGCAAACCTTCGTGAATTTGTCAAAACCTTCGACACCGACGGCAGCGGTACGCTCAGTGCGGACGAGTGCGCCGTCGTGACCGAGATCGACACCTGGTCTGCGCGCGTCGCCGTGACCGACTATACCGGCATCGAATGGTTCCCGAATCTGAAAGCGCTGAAGTGTATGCCGACGAGTGGCACCATTCACTTGGACGTCAGCGCCAACACCGCGCTGGAGATTCTTCACAGCCGCAGCAACGCACTCGCATCACTTGACCTCAGCGACAATCCCGCGATGAAAGACATCGACCTCTATAATGCGCCTCTTTCCTCGATTGACGTTTCCGCTTGTCCCGCGCTCGAGAAGCTGCACGTCGGCGAAACCGGGATCCAGACGCTCGACCTCAGCGGCAATCCCGTGCTGAAGACGCTCTATTGCTTCGGCAACGGGATGCAGACGCTCGATCTCAGCGCCAACCCCTTGTTGAAGCGTTTGATTTGCAGCAACAATCTTTTCAAAACGCTCGATCTCCACTTGAACACTGCGCTGGAGGTGCTGGAAGGCTACGGATGTTCTTTTGAAACGCTCGACCTCAGCGGCAATCCCTCGCTGAGACATCTGAGTATTGAAGAGTGCACCTCTTTGTCAGAGCTGGATATCTCTGCTAATCCGCTGCTGAAAAGTGCCGTTGAAGACGGAAACAAAAGGGCTTTTGAAGATTATTTTGAATATAGGTTGTACAGAAACACCCAGATAGAGGCATTCCTCAGCTGCACAAATACGGTCCAGCTGATCACCGACAGCCTTACAGTGCGCTGCGACGCCAACGGCGGCAGCGGTTCACAGACGATTCTTGTTCGCCAGAATGAAAACCTGATTTTGCCGGACTGCGGTCTGACCGCGCCCGAAGGCAAAGAGTTCGACGGCTGGCAGCTCGGCAACGCGGCCTATCAGCCCGGCGACGAGATCGCGCTGTCGGAAAACACGACCCTGACCGCGCTTTGGAAAGACGCGAGCGCGCAGCCCGAACCGACGACTGCGCCGCAGGACGGCACAAGTGACCCGGTGTCTTCCAACCTTTGCAAATGGGACAACGTCGATCACGGCACCTCTTTCTTCGGCAGACTGATCGCGTTCTTCCATTCCGTTCTCTACACGATCACGCACATCTTCAAGCGCTGAGAACATCAAAAACCGGCCCGTCGAAATCGCTCGGCGGGCTGTTGTTATTTGACCCTTTTGCCACTTCGCAGCTTATAAAACAGAAAGGGAAACGGTGGTGAAAATCGCGGACGGCGACTTGAATTCAGACAAATCATTCTGTATAATAGAAGCGGTACGAAAAAAACAAATCACCAAAGGAGCCGCCATGACCCAACAAGACTGGGAGCAGCTTTCTCCCGACGAAAAGAAAAAAGAGCTGTACCTCAAACAAGTTCGCCTGCTGGATACGTTCCTTGAACATGGCGCGATTTCGCAGGCGCAGTACGACAAGAGTTTCCGTGACCTGACAGAAAAGATGGAGATGCAGAATGTCAAAGAATAATGCGCACTGGATCCGGCACACACACCTGTTCTCTGCGGACGAGTATGAATGCTCGGCCTGCAGCATGACCGTGGACAAGCCGAAACCGACCTGCCCGCACTGCGGCGCGTCGATGGGCGGCGAGAAATACGACCCGTCGTGGGTCGATGAAGCCGCGATGATGGATATTATTCTTGGAGAATAACGAGGTGAAACATATGCGTTTCAGACACACCAACCGCTGCGGGTTTCTGCTCGGCTTTATCGACTTCTTCAGCGCCGGATTGTTCTTCCTGCTCTATATGCCCTTCGGCGGTTTGCAGGCGGAACTGGAAGCAGTGCTCGGCCACAAGGTGCGTCTCTACTGGCAGGCCTATCTGCTCGGCATCCCGACACTGTTCGTCTATACACTGGTTTGGATGGCGCGAATCGCGGAGGAGCTGAAAGTGAAAGCTGTCGCGCTTGGCGTGGAGGGGCCGTACACCTCATGGTGGCACATGTTCGGCTGGAACATCTTCGGTATGCTGCTGTGCGGCCCGATGGTCGCCACACACCGGTTCTTCGTCACGCTGAACAAAGTGGAAAAGAAACTGAACGAGCAGATGTCCACAGAGGAATAACAAAAAACCTTGAAACGGAAGTTCATCTTTCCATTTCAAGGCTTTCTTTCTATCGTACTGTTTCTTGCTTTCGATGCGCTTCGTGACGGGCCTGACGCCGTGCCACGAGCCGCGTTTGGCGCTGTCCAGTTCCCTCTTCTTTTTCTTGGACAGCTTTTCATAAGGAATGAATTTTTGCATCAAAGGACCTCCTTTATTTTTTGCAATAGATTTCGATTGCCTGACTTACGAAAGCCGCAGTTCCCGCACCGCCTGCACGGTTGATGTTTTCGGTGAAGTCACCGCCTGCGGCATAGAGTTTGCCGAGCCCGGCGAGGATCTCATCCGTGCAGGTGTAAAAATGCGCGGTGATGTAGTCCTGCAGGGCTTTGACTCTTGTCTGCACCGCCGGGTCGGACGCGGCATTCTCTTTCAGACTGCCGAATCCGGCGAGGATCCGCATCAGTCCGTCGCCTGCGTCCCGCTGTTCTTTCGGACTTTGATGGGCGGTTTTGGCCTCATATTCTTGATAGGCGTCGGTGTCGCCCCACCGTGTCTTGGCTTCGGCGGCATAGGCGTCGATCTTGCTTTTGTCAAATGCTTGAAAACGCATGATATGATCTCCTTTTTCTTTGATGTCACAGGCGAGGCGGATGAGCGCGTTCAAGCGCTCTTTTTTCAGTGTCAGCAGTTTGATCTGCTGCTCCAGCGCGGCTTGGCGGTCAAAAGACGGGCGCTCGAGAATCTCTTTAATCTCCTTCAGCGGAAATTCCAGTTCCCGAAACAATAGAATCTGCTGCAAGCGTTCCAGATCGGCGTCGTCATACAGCCGATATCCTGCGTCTGTGCGCGCGGACGGATGCAGCAGGCCGATCTGATCGTAATACTGCAGCGCACGGATACTGACGCCCGAAAGGGCACTGACTTCATGTACGGTTTTCATGCGGCTCTCCCTCCTGCCTGTCAGTATTATAAACCATAACGCAGCGTCAGAGTCAAGAGCTTTTTTGAAAAAAGCTGTATTCTCTTGATTTTGTGCTGCTTGTGCGCTATGATAAGATACAGAAAGACCAAAGGAGACGGTGACGATGGGAGACGCGATCATCCGCCGCACACTGCGCTTCACCGGCTGGGTGCAGGGCGTCGGTTTTCGCTGGCGGGCGATCCACGCCGCAAACGCGGTCGGCGCAACCGGCTGGGTCTGCAACAACTTCGACGGCTCCGTCTCTATGGAGATCCAGGGTACAGAGGAGCAGATCGACCAGGTGATCCTCGCTATTGAACGCGGGACGTATGTCAGGATTGAGAACATGCAAGTAAGGACGATCCCGGTAGTGGATGGAGAGCGGTCGTTTGTTGCGACGGAAGGATAGGGTTATTCTAACGTAAATAATGTATAAGACTCAACAAACTGAATATACTATCAAACTGAATAAATGGATATGAGGTACAATAAAAATGCTTGATGATCAGAACCCCACAAATGAAGAATATTATAGAAGGTATTGGAGATTGTCAAATACTCTTTCCGATACAATTGTTTTGATTGTTTTTTTAGAGAAGATTGAAGAATACCAAGCTGATATTACGACTCACAATGGGAATGAATACTATGCCATTAAAAGAGCTCTTTTAGTTCTATGTCAAGTTATTAAAGAAAGAATAATACTGAATATTTGTAAAATGTGTTCCGATGAAGGTGAAGATGTAAACAGCTTGCCAAAGCTTGGAAGTTATTTAAGAGGATTAGATCAACCTATTGAAGCAAGAGCAGGTTTTTCTGCATTGCTTAATCACCGCCTTCAAGAGCTTACTGATGCACGAAACGGTTTTATTGCGCATGATTTATTGTCACACCAAGAACCAACTTTAAGAAATTTCATTCAAAAAGTTAAAGAAATAGTAGACGAGATAACGCGAATATTTAATGGCTTGTGTTATAAAGAATTGGATTACAGAGTTTCTGAGTTTGATGATAAAACAGAGGATTTGTTTGAAAACACATTTGGCTTAGGCTTTGAAACAATAATTCAAAAAAGCTTTGACATTGAGCAAAGCAATGATTAAGGAATATCTAGCACTCAAATGAAACAACCACGGCCTTTTCGGGTCGTGGTTGTTTTCATCATTTAGACTTGTTAATAGCTTTGTCTAACATGGCGTCAAATTCGTCCAACGTCATACCTACCCTGCCATCCATCCGATCCTGTTCAACGGCAAGTAGCTTTTCTTGAAGCGCAAGCAACCGCTTCTTATTATTGATGGTCGTAGAAGTATTCTTCGGCGTCATAGTAGTCGAAGAAGTCGTCCCAGTGATCTTCATAGAAATCCTCCGCGTCATAATAGTCATACACATCATAGGGATCGTCTTCCCGTGTTGTTGTCGGCTTGGTTGTTGTCGGTTTGGTCGTGGTAACCTTATGTGTGGTGGTTTGCGCTTCGGTCGTCGATTCTGACCGAATCAAAAAGCCGGAGCCGCTCACGGCGTAATCGCTGCCTGACGATTTCGTTGTTGCGGCGCGTGTGGTCGTAGGCTTCGTTGTTGAAACTTTCCCAGACGTTGCTTTCGTTGTTGTCGGTTTTCTGGTCGCGGCTTTTGTCGTCGTTGCCGCGCTTGTTGTGGTGATGCGTTGCGTGCCCGAAGTGTCCGGTTCAGGAGACTGTGCCAAACCGCAGGCGGCAAGAACACTGCACAGCAGCAATGCCGTCACGGGCAGCCAAATCCGTTTCATGAAAACCACTCCTTTCGCTATCCGATTTCTCTCATACTATAGCACCCTTTTTCTTGAAAAGCAATGGGATTTCATTAAGAAGAACAAACGTCCAAAGCTAACTCCGAAAGAGCGGACTTTGGGAAGACTCAGTGCAAATTGTTGTTGCAAGCAGGTTGAACGGGTGATATAATGTAGAAAAACGAATGGAGCGTGAAAAGAATGATTGACGGATGTTGTAACCGTGGAAGACATCATGGAAATGCTGCATATCGGCAGAACGACCGTCTATGAGCTTTTGAAAAGCGGCACCCTCTATTCCGTAAAAATCGGTAAAAAGTATATCGTTCCGAAACAGAGCGTTGTCAATTTTATCACCGCAAAATAAGTCGCAGCTTTGACGCTGCATTGCCCGCTGTGCTATAATCGGCACAGCGGGCTTCCGACCTTAGGAAGGAGTGAAGAAACTTGGTTGGAAGCTTAGTTGTAAAAGGCAACAAATACTATGCAAAGTTTCGGATCGACGGAAAGCAAAAACTCGTCGCAACAGGCATTGACGCGAAAGGCAACAACAAGCGAAAGGCGCAAAAAGCCATGCAGGAGATCATAGAACGGTATGAGTCTCTGAATCTGGCCTATGAGCGGATCACCTTTGTTGGGTTTTTGGAGCTCTGGCTTCAAAGAATCCGGCCGATCCTAAAGCCTGCCACATGGGAATCCTATGAGAAAACGGTCAAAGGAAAAATCAAACCGTATTTTGAAAAGAAAAACATCCTTCTGCGCGAGCTGAAGCCAAACGATCTCACAGATTTCTTTTGCTATCTTGCCGCGAGCGGGAATTCGCACACGAAGGGCGGGCTCTGCTATAAAACGGTGAAAAACATCCGCGGCGTGATTTCCTCTGCCTGTGTGTATGCGGTTCAGAATCAATATATTCTTGAAAATCCGGCAACCAAAAGTCTGCTGCCGTCCTTCGCGCATTCGATTCAAAAGGACGTTCCGCAATATACGTCCGAGGAAGCCTCAAAGCTCCTGTCCTTTGCGAAAGAACATGAGAGCCACATTTATATCTTTCTGCTGCTGGCGCTGTTCACCGGAATGCGGAAAGGGGAGCTTCTGGCATTGACCTGGGATGATATTGATTATGAAAAAAAGATGCTGCGCATCAACAAAAGCCGAACAGGCTGCAGAACCGAAGTGACGATGGCCGTTACAACGCCGAAAACGCTCAGTAGCAACCGCAATATCCCGCTCAGTGATTTTGTCCTTGCCGAACTCAAAGAGGAGCAAAAGCGGCAAAAACAGCAAGCGGCACTGTTTGGAAACTGCTATCATAAAGAGCAGGATTTTGTCATCCGTAATGCGCTCGGTGAACCGTATGCCAATCTGAGCGCCATCAATCGGGTGCTGAATCGGCTGGAGAAAAATGCAGGACTGCCGCACTGTACGATCCACGGTCTGCGCCATTCGGTGGCAAGCATTCTGGATGAAAACGGAGTCGCGCTGCAGGATATCTCCATACTGCTCGGACATGAAAGTGTTCTGACAACAGAAAAGATTTATATCCGCCGAAACAGGACAGCAAAGGCATCCACGATCAATGTTTTAGACAGAACCGTCAAAGTATCCTAAAACGAAAAGACGGGTTTGTGCAAGGGTTACAAAAAGCGTGGTATAAGAACCTCACGAAATTGTAGCCAAATCAAAGATTTGGACAATTTCGGAGAACCTTGTACCTCGCTTCGCTCGGTATAAGAACCCGACCCGTCAACGAAATCATAGATTTCGGACGGGTGCCCCGGAACCTTGTTCCTCGCTTCGCTCGGTATAAGTTTTGGTATAAGTCAAAGAAAAAAAGCCTTGAAAACCCTTTGTTTTCAAGGCTTTTGGATGGCAGGGGCAGAAGGACTTGAACCCTCGGCACGCGGTTTTGGAGACCGCTGCTCTACCAACTGAGCTATACCCCTATATTCTGGTGGGCCATCAGGGACTCGAACCCCGAGCCGACCGGTTATGAGCCGGTTGCTCTAACCAATTGAGCTAATGGCCCATGCGTCACATGACTTTACAAAGTATAGCAAACTGCAGTTGAATTGTCAAGCCTTTTTTAAGATTTTTTTGAGTTTTTGCAATCGCCGGGCAGTGTCCCGGGGGCAGGGTCGTGCGCGTGATTCCATCGGGCTTTTGTTGCGAGTCCGCCGCGCAGGTGGCGCTCCGCCTTGTTCTTTTCGAGCACCAGGCGCACCTGTTCAAACAGCGCCCGGTCGCTCTCGCGCAGGCGGGCGGTCACATCGCTGTAAACGGTGGATTTGCTGATCTCAAACGTCTGCGCTGCGGCGCGGACGGTCGCACCTGTGGAAACAATGTATTCGCCGAGCACGTGCGCACGTTCTTTTCCGTTGAAAAACATCGCCATCTCTCCTTGCATCATACATATGAGAGACGGCGATCCTTTTATGCCTGTTTATAAAACGCGGTCGATGTATGCCGCAATGTCGAACGGATCGAGCCCGCTGTCCTTTCGAAGATAGAGCGGATGGTGGGGATGCCCTTTTTTGCTGATCGCGCCGCTGGTGAACCATTTTGCGCCGTGCTTTCGGCCGAGCTCCGCCATGTCGCGCAGACAGTTTTTCAGATAGGGGCGCATTTCCACAATGTTGCCCCAGGCGGCCCAGACTGCGGGATGTTCGCCTTCAAAAAGCGAAAGCACATAGTCGAAAGCTTTCATGTTTTCGCGGTGGAGCGTCTCGTTGCACGTTTTGTCCATGTCCTGCGGACGGGTGGCGCGCTGGGCGTAGACGTTGAACATGACAAAGCTGTCAAATCCGTTGTGCAGGGCGATGCGCTCCACGGATTTGAGCGTGTTGTCGAGGTCGTTCGGCGCGGCGGTGGAAGGGTTGATGCCGATGCAGATGAGCGGCTGTTTGCCGGTGGTGCCGAGGATGTAACGGTAGTCTGCATAATGGTTCGGCACATACAGCCAGTCGCGCACGTCATAGGCGATGTGAGACTGGAGCTTTGCCGCCGCAAGCGCCTCTTCAAACGGCTCGATGTCGAGGGTGTGGCTTTCCGCATGGGGAATATGCATCTCACTCGATCTCCTTCCATGTGTTGATGTTGATATACTCCGCCCGGGTTTTGGAGTAGATGATTTTCTGGCTGCTGTAAAGGCCGAAATAGCCGGAAAGGGCAAAGCTGAACGCGCAGACAACGGCGAAATATAGCAATCCGCCGATGCCGAACAGTTCAATGCTCAAAAAGACGGAAGCGATCGGGCAGTTCACCACGCCGCAGAACAGGGAGACCAATCCGATCGCCGCGCCGAAACCGGACGGCAGGCCGAGCAGTCCGCCGAGGGTGCAGCCGAAGGTTGCGCCGATGAAAAACGTCGGCACGATCTCGCCGCCCTTGAAGCCGAAGCCGATCGTGACGGCGGTGAAGAGCATTTTCAAAAGGAAGGCGCAGGGGAGGGCGCTGCCGCCGATCGCCTGTTCAATGAGGGGCATTCCGGCGCCGTTGTAATCCCTCGGAAAAATCAGCGAGAGCAGGAGGATAAGAGTTCCGCCGACCGCCGCGCGCAAAAAGGGGTTTTTCAACAGCTTCTCCGCGCCTTTGTGGGTGAATGTCATCAAGAGGCAAAACCCGATGCTCAGCGCCGCGCAGGCGGCCGCCAGCGCGACCACTTTCCCGACGGATTGCCAGGAATAGGACGGAATGGCTCCGACGGAAAAGCGAACCGGCTCCAGATGGAACAGCAGCGAGATCCCGTATGCGATGAGCGCGGAAATGAGGCAGGGGACAATACCGGAATAATAGACCACGCCGACGGAGATGACCTCCAGCGCAAAAACGGTAGCCGTCAGCGGTGTGCCGAACAGCGCGGAAAAAACGCCGCTCATGCCGCAAAGCGTAACCAGATGCATATCTTTTTCGTCCAGACGGAACCAGCGCCCGACCTGCGCACCGATGGAGCCGCCGAGCTGCAGCGCCGCGCCTTCACGGCCGGCAGAACCGCCGCAGAGGTGGGTGATGACGGTGCTGACAAAAATCAGCGGGGCCAGCAGAATGGGAACGCTGTGCTTGCTGCGCACCGCGTCGATCACAACGTCCGTCCCGGCGCTTTCCAGCCGCGCGAGCTTATACATACCCGCAATGAGCAGTCCGCCGACCGGCAGCAGAAAAATCAGCCAGTTGTTTGCCTCCCGCAGCGCAGTCACTTTTTCGACGCTCAGATGGAACGCGGCGCCCACAACGCCGCCGATCCCGCCGGTCACGGCAGCGACGACTACCCAGCGCAGCAGCGTAAAGACATAGCGCCAGGCACGTTTCAGATTGTATTTTACAGATTCCATTGCTTTGCCTCTCTTCCTGTGAACAGGGAAGAGTATAGCACAGTTTTTTTTCGTTTGCAAGTTTTTTGCCTGCTTTCCGCACGGCCGTGCGGCGGGATCGCGCGGCCGGGGCCGCGCGAAAGCGGGGCGCGCTGCGCCCCGCTTTGCACCGCGCAGGCGCGGTGCATCCCGCCGCATTGTTAGGGCCGGCGCATTTCACGAAATGCGCCGGCCACGGCGGAAAACGACAGGTTGCCACTTTTTTGAAAAATAACAAAAAAAGCACTTGCAAAAATGCTGGAAACACAGTATAATAACATTGATTATGGAGTGGTGAGGAGAAAGACGAGTCCCGCCGAGGTTATCGGCAACCGCTGCATCAAATTTCACCAATGAAAGGAAAGATCATTATGCTCAAAAACGCACCGACAAAGAATCCGACTATCCTTGCCTGGCTGGAAGAAAAATTGGATCTTGTCAAACCCGAAAAGGTCGTCTGGATCGATGGCACCCGCGAGCAGACTGAAGCGCTGCGTGCGGAGGGCTGCTCCACCGGCGAAATGATCAAGCTCAACCAGGAACTGCTTCCGGATTGCTATCTGCACAGAACCGCCGTCAACGACGTTGCCCGTGTGGAAGCCAGAACCTTTATCTGCACACCGACCGAAGCAGAGGCCGGCCCGACCAACCACTGGATGGATCCCGCAAAATGCTATGAGATGCTTTATGACATCGCGAAGGATTCCTATAAAGGCAGAACCGCCTACATCATTCCCTATTCCATGGGCCCTGTCGGTTCTCCGTTTTCCAAGGCCGGTATCGAATTGACCGACTCCATCTACGTTGTTCTGAACATGCTCATCATGACCCGCGTCGGCTTTGACGTGCTGGATTGTCTCGGTGACAGCGACGACTGGGTGCGCGGCCTGCACTGCAAGTGTGACATTGACGCAGAAAAGAGATATATTTGCCAGTTCCCGCAGGACAACACCATCATCTCCGTGAACTCCGGCTACGGCGGAAACGTGCTGCTCGGCAAAAAGTGCTTTGCGCTTCGCATCGCGTCCTATCAGGGCAAAATGGAAGGCTGGCAGGCGGAGCATATGCTCATTCTCGGTGTTGAAAATCCGCAAGGAGAAATCAAATACATCTGTGCTGCGTTCCCGTCTGCTTGCGGTAAGACCAACCTCGCCATGATGATTCCGCCCGAAGGCTACAAAGCGAAGGGCTATAAAGTCTGGACTGTCGGCGACGATATCGCATGGATCCGCAAGGGTCCGGATGGCCGTCTGTACGCGATCAACCCCGAAAACGGTTTCTTCGGCGTTGCACCGGGCACCAATATGAAGTCCAACCCGAATGCGCTTTTGAGCACAAAGAAGGGCGCCATCTTCACCAATGTCTGCCACAACCTCGAAAACAACACCGTCTGGTGGGAAGGCCTCGACAAGAACCCGCCCGAAAACGCGATCGACTGGACGGGGATCCCCTGGAACGGCAAGGTCGATACCGACCGTCCGGGCGCCAACCCGAATTCCCGTTTCACCGCGCCCGCTGTCAACTGCCCGTGCCTGAGCAGCGAATTTGAAAATCCCCAGGGCGTGCCCATCTCCGCGTTTGTTTTCGGCGGCCGCCGCGCAAAGCTCGCGCCGCTGGTCTATCAATCCCGCGACTGGAACCACGGCGTGTTTGTCGGCTCCATCATGGCTTCCGAAACCACGGCAGCCGCTGCAGGTGCGGTCGGTGTCGTCCGTCGCGACCCGATGGCGATGCTTCCCTTCTGCGGCTACAACATGGCGGATTACTGGCAGCACTGGATCGACATCGGCGAAGGCCTCGATCCCGAAAAAGCGCCGAAGATCTTCAACGTCAACTGGTTCCGCAAGGACGAGGAAGGTCACTTTATGTGGCCGGGCTTCGGCGACAACCTGCGCGTGCTGGAGTGGATCCTGAAGCGCTGCGAAGGCAAAGTCGGCGCCCAGGAGACCGCGATCGGTTACCTGCCGTTTGCCGAGGATATCAACATCGAAGGCCTCGAAGGCGAAGTTTCCATCGATTCCTTGAACGCGATCCTCGACGTGGACAAGAAGCTCTGGGCGCAAGACGCGGAAGGCATCGAAGAATTCTATGCCAAGTTCGGCGACAGACTGCCGCCGGTGCTGCGTAAAGAGCTTGATACGCTCAAGGCAAACTGCGCTGAATAACCCAAAGATCAACAAATCACCCGTCCGCGCGGCGGGTGATTTTTTAAAAGCGGAGGTACTATGAAACTGAAAAACAGATTGTGCATTGTTCTGGCGGTGCTGATCCTTTGCCTGTCCCTTTTTGCCTGCAGCGGAAAAACTCCGGAGCAGGACGCGGCTTCCGAAAACGAATCGCAGGATTCCGCGCAGAACAGCCCTGTTCGTGCGATCACCGGCGTCTATTCCGAATCGTCGGGCGGAAGAGGCTCCGTTGAGATCACGCAAAAGGAAAACGACGGCGCCTATATCGTTGTGCGCTGGATCAACAGCCCGACGGACGTGATCGAGGTCGGCTACCGCAACGGCACGGGCGTGTTCACTTTTGACGATGAGGGTCTGAAATGGTCTGATCTTGAAGAACACTTTGCCGACGGGCTTCTGTTTGTGCGCACATAGGCGGATTTGGTTTTCCGCAAAGCTCCGATTATCGAACCGCCGCGGCGGGGCCGGAACCGTGCGCGCACGGTTCCGCGCGCAGCGAAGCGGGCTGTCCGCCCGCTTCGCTGCGCGTTTCTGCACGGCTCCGCCGTGCAGAAGCCCCGCCGCTTCTTTTTTTGCAAGGTGCGTCTGCTGCATTTCGCGAAAAACGACAAAGCAAAAGAAAGAGCAAGCGCTTTCCATGGAAAAGATTTGTGATACCAGCGCTTTTTTGCTTTTGGTTTTCAAAAGGAGCAGGATTGTTTTCTTTGACTCGACGTTTTATCTAAATGCATCAGCTCTGCTGAGCTCAAAAACCAACCGCCGGAGGATCGCAAAATCCCCGGCGGTTATTCTTTGATTCCGTTGTATCTCACACGATGCTCTGGTCGTTGGCGTCAACAACGCGGACCGTGATGTAGTTCGATGCGCCGCTGTTGTTGGAAACGGCTGTGATCGTTGTTTCGCCCGGCGCGATCGCTTTGACTTTTCCGCCGGCGTCAACGGTCGCAACCTTCGGGTCGGCCGAGGACCAGGTCAGGGATTTGTCCGCCGCGCTTTCGGGGAGCACGATCGGGGAAAGGGGCATGAATCCGCCCGGCGACATCAGAATGGTGCTCTGCTGGAACTGGATGGATGTGACGGGATCCTGCACCGAAAGGATCACGGCTTTTGCAAACCCGCCGTCCACAGTTCTCGCTGTGATGGTGACGTCTCCGGCCTTGATCCCGGTGACAACGCCGTTTGCGTTGACTTTTGCAATGGAAACGTCGCTGCTGACGTATTCGATCCGCGGATCGGTGGCTGCGGCGGGAACCGTTTCGGCGTTCAGCGCAACGGTGCTGCCGACGTTCATCGCTTTGGCGGACGGCTCCACGGTGATGCCTGTAACAGCCACGTGGACGTTGACGGTGCAGCTTGCGGCGAATCCGCCGTCATCCGTGACTGCGGTGATCGTCGCGGTGCCGCTGCCGACTGCGGTGACAAGTCCTTTTTTCGTAACCTTTGCTACGTCGGTGTCGCTGCATTCCCAGAGAATGGTCTGGTTGGTGGCGTTGCGCGGCTGAACGGTTGCCTGGAGGGTCGCGGTCTCTCTGTAACTCAGATTCAGTCTGGTCACATTGAGGCTGACGCCGGTGACCGGACGGCGCACGGAAACGGTGCAGGTGTCCGAAAGTCCGCTGGCCTTGTTGTAAACGGTGATCACAGCGGTGCCCGGGGCAACGCCGGTGACGATGCCCTTGCTGTTGACTGTTGCGATCTTCGCGTTGCTGGTCTTCCATTTCAGCTCGCCGTTGCTGAGGCCGGTCGGTTTCGCACCGGCTTTCAGCGTTGCGGTCTGGCCGATGGCGAGGGAAAGGGCATTCTTGTTCAGCGCAAGCTCGGTCAGGATCTGCTGCACGTTGATAACGCAGGTCGCGGTTTTTCCGTTGGTGGTCGTCGCCGTGATCACAGCGTTGCCGGTGGCTTTGCAGCGGATCTGGCCGGTCTGGTTCACGCTGACGATCTGGCTGTCGCTGCTGGACCATTTGACGGTCTGGGGCGCGTCGGCAGGAAGCACGGATGCGCTCAGCGTCATGGTCTTGCCCGTGCCGAGGTTCAGCTTGCTGTCGCTGAGCTTGATCCCGGTGGGATAAACGCGGACTTTGATCTTGCATTTTGCCGTGAAGCCGCCGTCGTTGGTCTTGACCATGACGGTTGCCGTGCCGGCGCCCATGGCTTTGACCTTGCCGTTCTGATCCACGGCGACGATGCTCTTGTCTCCGGTGATCCATTTGACGCCCTTGTTGGTGGCGTCCGCCGGCTGAACATTGGCTTTCAGCTTGAAGACCTTGCCCTTTTCCAGCGTCAGCTTTGTGCGGCTCAGGGTGACGCCCGTGGCCGAAACGATGGCCGTGACTTTGCAGGACGCTTTGTAGCCGCCGTCTTCCGTCGTAACGGTGATGGTGGCTGTGCCGGGACGGACGGCTTTGATCAGGCCGCTGGCGTTGACGCGCACAATGTTTTTGTTGGAGGATCTCCAATACAGCGTTTTGTTGGAGGCGTTTGCGGGCTCGATCGTCGCCTTGAGCGTTGCCTTTTTGCCGACGTTGAGCGTCAGCTTGGTCTGGTCGAGCTTGACGCCGCTGACGCCGTAGACCACGCGCACCTTGCAGGAGGCGGTCGCGCCGGTGTCGTTGGCTTTTGCGGTGATCACGGCGTAGCCGATGGCCTTGGCGGTGACCTTGCCCTTGGTGTTGACGGTTGCAACGTCGTTGTTGCTGGAAGACCAGGTCACACCCTGGTTCGAAGCGTTCGCGGGCGTGATGATGGCGCGCAGGGTGGTAGATCTGCCCTTGGAAATGCTCACGGTGGATTTGTCGAGGGAGATGCCCTCAACGCCTGTGGTGACAGTGAGGGTGCATTTCGCCTTGACGGTGCCTGCGGCGTTGGATACCTTGATGGTGCAGGTGCCGGGCGCCACGCCGTAGACCTTGCCCTTGCTGTTGACCTTTGCGATCTTTTTGTTGGAGGATTTCCAGTTGAAGGTGGTCTCGGAAGCGTCCTTCGGCAGCATGGTCACTGCAAGGATCTTTTTCGCGCCGACCTTGACGGTCTCCTTCGGGTTGACGAATTTGATCGAGGTCACACGCTGGATCACCGTGACCTTGCAGGTCGCCTTTGCACCGCCGTCCGCAGAAGCGCATTTGATCGTGACGGTGCCCGCCTTCAGCGCGGTGATGGTGCCGTTGGAATTGATGGTGGCGATGGATTTGTCGGAGGAGGACCACTTGACCTTTTTGTTGGTGATGGTCAGCGGACGCAGCGACGCGGTGAGCGTCTTGGTTTTTCCGACATCCATCTGCAGATTGGTGAAGTCCAGAATGACTTCAGTGGCAAGCTGAACCACTTCGATCAGGCAGGTGTCCTTGTATTTTCCGTCGGCGGTCGTAGCGGTGATGACGGCGGAACCGACCTTGAGACCGGCGACCTGGCCGCTGGCGTTGACGGAGGCGACGGAGGCGTCGCTGGAGCTCCAGGTGACGGATTTGTTGGTGGCGTCGGCGGGCGTAACGGTTGCGGTCAGAACGGTTTTACTGCCTTTGCCGATCGTCACTTTTTTGCTGTTGATCGTTATGCCGTCGCCCGGCGTATAGACGACCACGGTGCAGCTTGCGCTGAAATCGCCTTCCTCCGTCATCACCGTGACGGTCGTGGTGCCGGGCTTTTTGCCGGTGACGATGCCTTTGTTGGTGACGGTGGCGATGCTGGTGTCGGCGCAGTGCCAACTGATTTTTTTGTTGGTGGCGTTGGAGGGGATCGTGGTGGCGGTCAGCGTTTTGGAAGAGCCGACGGCAATGTTCAGCTTCGTTTTGCTGAGCTTCACGCCCTCCACGCCCTGGGTGACGGTGATGGTGCAGCGGGAGCTGTAGCCGCCGTCAACCGTGGTGGCGGTGATGGTCGCCTTGCCCGGGCCGTTGGCGGAAACCTCGCCGCCGTTGAACACAGCGGCGACCGAGGTGTCGCTGGATTCCCAGATGATGTTCTTGTTCGAAGCGTTGGAGGGGAAGACCTGTGCGCTGATGGTGTAGTTGTTGCCGGCCATCAACTCGATGTTGTTATAGGAGATATAGATGCCGGTCACGGGCACCATTTTGCTGACCGTGATCGTCACGGAATCCGAAAAGCCGCCGTCCTTGGTGGTCGCCGTGATGATGGCGTTGCCCGGCGCGCGGGCGGTGACGATGCCTGCCGCGCTGACATTGGCGATGTTGGCGTCGCTGGTCGTCCAGGTCAGGGCGGTGTTGGTCGCGGTCGAGGGCGTGATGATCGGGGAAAGGGTGGTCGTTTCCGTCTCATACATCGAGAGACGCGCGGTTTCAAAACGGATGCCGCTGACGCTCTGCGTCACGGTCACGCTGCACGAGGCGACTTTGCCGCCGCTGTTCGTGGTTGCGGTGATGGTGCATTTGCCGCCGGCAATGCCGGTGATCTCGCCCTCGGCGGAAACGGTTGCAACTTTGTTGTCCGAGGAGGTCCAGCGCACGGTTTTATCCGTAGCGTCGTCCGGCGACACCTTGGCGGTCAGTTTCCGGGTCGTTCCGGCGGCAAGGGTGATCTCTTTTTCGGAAAGCGTGATCCCCGTTGCCGGATTGATCACACGGACGGT
Source organism: Oscillospiraceae bacterium (assembly GCA_902774035.1). GTDB lineage: Bacteria > Bacillota > Clostridia > Oscillospirales > Acutalibacteraceae > UBA6857. The sequence continues at coordinate 33,330 of CACYHA010000016.1, forward strand.
GCAGCTCGCTTTGACGCCGTTGGCGGCCGTGCAGGTGATGACGGAGGTGCCGGCTTTCTTGCCGGAGACAACGCCCTTGTTTGTCACGGTGGCAACGGTCTTGTCGCTGCTCGACCAGGTCAGCGTCTTGTCGCTGGCGTAGGCGGGAACAAAGGTCGGGGAAAGGGTCGCGGTGCCGTTGAGATCCACTTGGATCTCCTTGTCCAGCTCGATGCGTTCCAGTTCGGCCGAAACGGAAACGGCGCAAACGGCGCTCTTTTCCGTCCCGTCAAGGGTAACGGCAAGGATGCTCGCAGTGCCGGGGCCGACAGCTTCCACATGGCCGTTGCTGTCGACGGTCACAACGGCGGCGTTGGAGGAGACCCATTCCACATCCTTATAGGTGGTGCCGGAGGTCGTGCGCACGGTGCCGACAAGGTTTGCCGTGTCGCCCACGCGCAGCGTCAGCGTCTCCTTGTCCACGGAAACGGCGGACGCCGGATCCGCAACGCGCACAAAGCATTCGCCGGAAAGGCCGCTGCCGTCGGTCGTGGTGGCCGTGATGGTGCACGTACCGATCATTTTCGGTTCGAGCAAACCGGCATAGTTGACCTGGCAGACGTTTTCGTTGCTGCTCTTCCAGGTGACGACCTGGTTGCCCGCGTCTTCCGGCAGGATCTTCGCCGTGACCTTCTGGTTCTTAGCGTTTGGGGCAACGACGATTTTTTCCGGGGAGATCTGAATGAACGCGACCGCAGGATTGACATTGACGGTGAAATAGCCGGTCAGGCCGCTGCCGTCGTTGGCGGTGTAGGTGATGCGGGCGGAGCCTTCCTTGAGCGCGTTGAGCTTCGTGCTGACCTGTGCGCCGTCCACGGTGCTTTCGCCGACAGTGGCAACGCTGGGGTCGGAGGACGTCCAGGTCAGTTTCTTATCGCTGGCGTTGGCGGGTTCCACTTTCACGGAAATGGTTTCCGTTGCGCCGAGGGAGGTGGTCAGGGTGCCGCCGACGGCGACGGTGACCGCATTGATGGCGGTGATCTCCACAATACGGCCGACGGTGACCACGCAGTCCGCGGTGAACTGTTTGCCGCCGCTGGTCACGGAGGCGGTGATCTTCGCAACACCGGCGCTCAGACCTTTCACTGTGCCGCGCTCAGAAACGGTAGCCACTGCTTTATTATCGCTGTCCCAATAGGTGCCGTTGATAGGCTCTGTCACGTCGGCGTCTTCGTCCGCGCCGATGGCCTCTACTTCGAGCTTAAGCTCTTTGCCGGTCAGAATGGAAGTGTTTGTTTCTGAAAGCTTGATCTTTGCGATGGGGTTCGTGATATGCAGCGTGCAGGTGCTGGAGGTGCCGTTGGAAACGGCGGAAATGCGCACCGGGTCTGCGGAATAATGCTTGACAGTGACTTTGCCGCTGTTGTTGACCTCGGCGGCGTTGGTGTCGCTGGACATCCAGGTGACGGGATCCACGGCGTTCTGCGGCTCTTTTGTCACGCTGAGCGATAAGGTGCCGCCCACGGGGCAGGTGGCGTCGCGGGGATCGACGGCCAGACCTCTCGTGTGGTACTGAATGGTGCTCAGCACACTTTTGAGCTGCGCCGTGGCCACGGTGACCTCCGATTGCTGATGGGCGCCCGGATTCTGCAAAATGGCGGTCGCATTGTCATACGCCGTTGTGAGCGCAGAGGAATCCACATAATAAAGGTTCCACTTGCTGCGGTCGGGGATGGAGTCCACCAGAGTTTGCAGCTCGCTCACATCGAGCGCAAAGGCGGTGATCGCCGTGCCGAAGGAAAACGGAACCACAGGCAGGCCCGCAAACAGCAGAACTGCGCAGAGGAGCGCGGCGAGTAATCTTTTTTTCATCATACAGAACCCTCGTTTCGGTCAGAGAATTTTACACTTAAAGATTAAAGGTGCAAGCTAAAAGCAACTTAAATTCAACAGTCTATATATTATACTAATTTCAGGCAAAGAAGTCAAGAATCGGAAATACATCTTTTTGCGTGCGCTGCGCATTGCTTTTGCAAAAGAAATATGGTATGATAAAAGCAGAAACAAGGAAAGAGGATGTCGAAATGAAAAAAATGATCTCATGGAATGTCAACGGTATCCGCGCCTGCGTCCAGAAGGGCTTTCTGGAAACCTTCGCCGCGCTGGACGCCGATCTCTTCTGCCTGCAGGAAACCAAGCTGCAGGCCGGGCAGATCGACCTTGCGCCCGAGGGCTACCACGCCTATTGGAATTATGCCGAAAAAAAGGGCTATTCCGGCACGGCGATCTTCACAAAAGAGGAGCCGATCGCCGTTTTCAACGGCATGGATATCCAAAAGCACGACACGGAGGGGCGGCTCATCACCCTTGAATTTGAAACATTCTATTTTCTCACCTGTTATACGCCGAACGCCCAGGACGGTCTGCGCCGGATCGATTACCGCATGGAATGGGAAGATGATTTTCGCGCCTATCTGCAGTCCCTTGACAAGACGAAGCCCGTGATCTTCTGCGGTGATCTGAACGTCGCCCACGAGGAGATCGACCTGAAAAATCCGAAATCCAACCGCGGCAACGCCGGCTTTTCCGACGAGGAGCGCGGCAAGTTCGGCGAACTGCTCGCCGCCGGTTTCACGGATTCCTTCCGCTACCTCTATCCGGATCGCAGGGACGCCTATTCCTGGTGGAGCTATCGCTTCCGCGCCCGGGAAAAGAACGCGGGCTGGCGCATCGACTACTTTCTTGTTTCCGACCGCATCGCCCCGCAGATCGTGGACGCAAAGATCCACACGGAGATCTTCGGCTCCGACCATTGCCCGGTCGAGCTGCTGATTGAGATTTGATTTCAGGGAGCAGGGGACAGGGCGTGAAAAAACTTTTAAAAAACTTTCAAAAAAGGGTTGACAAAACCGATCGGAGCGTATATAATAGCACTCGCTGAAACGCAATCGGCGTTTCGCAGTCGGTGTCTTTAGCGATGAGGGTCCACCCGTTCCCATCCCGAACACGGCAGTTAAGCTCATCAGTGCTGACAATACTTGGCTGGAAGCGGCCCGGAAAACGGTCAATGATAGCGCTTGAGGTGATGACGAATGGAAAACAAAGGCGGCCGTGTGGTGTTCATGCCCGATATCGAATACCGCGCCTGGGTCAACCGCAACAAGGATCTGCTCGAACGCATCGTTGCAACCAAAGAGGTCTCCACCGCGTGGCTGCGCACCGGGCAAAACAAAAGCTTCCTCGTGCGCTATTTCAACGAGTGCGGCTACACGATTACCATCGACTGAGGGGAATGTAAAATGACACAGACCAGCAAACGCATTGTGCGGAAAAAAGCCGGGGCGCTGCTCAAATCGCGCGTTTCGGATTATCTTGAACATCGTGTGGAGAATTCGACCGTGTCGAAGGTCACGAAGACGGTCACGGCCAGGGCTGCGGCAGTCGTTGACAGCGCAGATCAAAAGGTGCAGAGCCTGCGGAAGGTCAAACGCATTTTTGCGGGAATTCTTGCTTTCGGCGGTTTGGCTGCGGCGGCGTATCATAAACTCAACAAGCTCTACAGCTATGTGCCGAAGCTGAAAAACGCCAACGACAAGGTCGCTTCTTTGACCGGCGTGGACATTGCGTCGAAGATCCTGCCGCAAAAATGATCTGCAAAAAAACTTGATGAAATCGGCGTTTTCTCAAAAATACGCCGAGGGCGAAAACGTCGAGTCAAAGCAAAAAATCCTGCTTCTTTTGAATGAACACAAAGAAAAGAAAGCGCTGAAATCACAGAACCACTCTGTGAAAAGCGCTTTCTCTTTTTTTAGCTTGACGTTTTTCGTGAAATCCGGAAGCCCTTGATTTCTTGCCCGGAATCAGAAGCCCATTGCGGAGAAGATATCCTTGAACGCTTCGGTGAGCTGTAAGGTCCAGTCGAGCTTCAGCGCGTTTCTGCTCTCCTTGGAAAGGCCGAGCACAAACAGCATCCGGTTGGAAAACACGGTAAGATCCTTGATCACGCTGGTGGCCTGCGAGGAGATGCTGGCGTCCGCAACGATGTTGTTGCCCTGATGTCTGGCGGCGATATCGCGCAGATCCTTTTCCTGGCCGTACCAGATGAGGGTGCGGATGGAGCTTTCCTTTGCCGCGCCGGTGGCAAGATCAATGTTGCCCAGACCGTATTCTGCGATCGTCAAAAAGTGGCGGCGGGAACCGTCGCTGACAAGGTTGGCGAGCAGGGAGGGCATCGGGAACAGCACGTGGGAGTAGTTGAACTCCAGGAACTTCAGGTGCTGCGTGTTGCAGAAGGCGAAGGGGCGAATGGACATGCATCTGCTTTCCATCGTGTATTTTTCGTCCGTTCTGCCCGCCGGATAATGGATCAGAGAAGTAACGGTGGAATCATACAGCACGCCGTTTCTTTCCGCATAATCGGCGTTGCCTTCTTCCACAACGAATCTTTCGGCCGAGGTCAGAGCGCTGAGCGCCTTTTCAAAGAGATAGTAATCGCTGCCGGCGGCGTCGCGGTTGCGCAAAAGCGCATCCTTGGTCAGCTTGACGGTCTTCACCGCGCCGGAGATCTCGTTGATGTACTTCCAGAATGCCTTTTCGCTGTTGATGTAGTCGCCGGTGCCGCTGATGGTCAGCGTGCCGTTTTTGGCGTTGAAGGAAAGCAGGCGGTCAACATCTTCAAACTCATAGGGAACGGGAAAATCCGTCTTTGTGCCTTTCGTTGCTTCGTCGGCGGCAAAAGCGACGCTTACTGTCCCGCAAAGCAGAAGAAGCGAAAGGATCATAGCGAGCACGCGGGATATTTTACGGTTCATAATAAAACGCCTCCTTAAGAATTCCTGTCTATCATACTATATCGGTAAAAAAATGTCAAATCAATTTTTATAATTCCATCGTTTTTTAGAGTAATTTTTAAAAAATGCGCGTATTTTTGAAAAAGATTATGGAAAACGAGCAAGAATCTTTTCCGTTGTCTATTGCATTTTTCAAAGAAATGGTATAAAATAACAAAGACCCTCTGCCCGTTGCAGAACAATCAACACAGAAAAGGATGATACACAATGGCAAAACAGGAAAAAACCGCTGCCGAGCTCTATCGTGAGCAGCGCAAGGCGAGACTCGCAAAGGCGGCAAAGAAAAACAAGAAAAAGATGCTTACGCCGCAGGCGACCAAGCGCATCGGCAAGATCACGGCCGTGATCGTCGTTCTTGCGATCCTTTGCGTCATCGGCGCCGTCGCCGCGAGCTATACCGGCATCATCGAGCGCAACACGACCGTGGTTACCATCAACGGCGAAGCGATCAAACAGCCGGAGTTTGCTTATTACTATAACAACATTTATTCCATGGCCTATCAATACGCCAACTACGGTTATGTCCAGTATGACACGACCAAGACCCCGGATGTGCAGGTCTACGGCGGCGAGATGGGCGAACTGAAGGACTTCCCCGAAGATCAGACCCCGATGTGGACGGACTTCTTTGCATACACCGCAAAGAACAACCTGAAAAGCATTAAATCCGGCGTGGCCGAAGCGAAAAAGCTCGGTCTGGAGCTGGACGAAGACGACCTGAAGTCTGTTCAGAGCAACATTGACTCCACAAAGAGCAACGCAGAATCCAGCGGTTATTCCCTGTCCGCATATCTGCGCGCTTACTACGGCAAGGGCCTTTCCGAAAAACTCTTCCGCTCCATTCTGGAAGAGCAGCAGCTTTACAGCAAGCTCAACGACACCAAGGAAAAAGAATTGAAGGACGCCCTGAGCAAGGAGGACGTGCAGAAAGCCTTTGACGACGGTTTGACCACCTACGCGGTCGCTTCCTTCCGTTCCTATAATGTCAACGCCGAGACCACCGTCAACGAGGAGGACGGCAGCGAAGCCGTCACCGACGAGACCCGCGCCGTCGCCAAAAAGCGCGCCGAAGCCATCATTGCCGCTTCCACGAGCGAAAACAACTTCCTTTCCGCTGTGCAGAAGGATGCGAACGCCCAAAAGGACGACACGAACTACCTGACGGACGACAACAGCACGCTGCATGAAAACGTCAGCTATTCCGACGCGCAGTCCGCGGTCTCCGACACCGAGTTCCTTTCCACGCTCTTCACAAAGAGCGTGAAGCCCGGCACCACCTATCTTGCCGAAGCCGAAAAAGGCTACACGGTCTGCTACATCCTGCAGGGCGCCCATGAACCCGACGACACCGTGACCTATGATGTACGTCATATCCTTGTGAAATTCCCCGCGGACGAAGCGGACGACACCGCTGAGGAAACCGCCGAGGAAGCTGCCGATGCCGAAACCGAGACCACCGAGGCCGCCGAAGAGACCGCCGAGGAGATTACGGTCGAAGCGCTCGACCTTTCCGCTTACGACGATGTGAAAGTCGCGCTGGATGTGGACGGCGAATCCGCCACGGACAAAGCGACCTATCAGAAGGCGCAGAACATCCTGAAGGAATACCTTGACGGTGAGCATACGGAAGACGCGTTTGCCGCCCTTGCCAAGAAATACAGCGAAGACAGCAACGCTTCCGACGGCGGCATCTATGAGGATGTCGCGGTCGGCCAGATGGTCGCGCCCTTCGAGGATTGGGCGCTGGCGAAGGGCCGCAAGGCGGGCGACGTCGGCATCGTGGAGACCCAGTACGGCTACCACATCATGTATTTCGTGAAGACGGATTCCACGCCCTGGGACGACACCGTGCGCAAAGACCTGGTTTCCCAGGATCTGAACGATTATATGCAGGCGCTTGCCGACAGTGAAGACTTCGCCGTCAATGTGGAAAGCCAGAAGGGCATCGACAAGGTGGAAGCTTCCATCGTGAAGCTTGCGCGCAACCAGATCCGCAACGCCGCCAACTCCTCCTCTTCCAATTGATCTGATTATACCGAAACAACCGTGCCGCCGCAGAGAGCTTTCTCTGTGGCCCTTTTTTCGTCTCATATTTTTCTTCCCCTGTGCATAGATATGATCGCAAGGGGGTCATACGATGGAGGATGAGCTTTCGCGCATCAAAGCACATCAGTTGATGCTGGAAAACAGGGAACGTCTGCATTTGACGGGCGTGACGGATGTGGATTCGTTCGACGAAACGCGGGTGGTGGTCAACACCGAACTGGGCGAGCTGACGATCGGTGGCAGCGATCTGAATATTTTGAATCTCGACACGGAAAACGGAGCGTTGACGCTGGAGGGGCAGATCGTTTCCCTCTTTTATACCGAAACCGCGGCAGGGGGCGGCTTGTTTTCGAGGCTGTTCAAATGAATGCCGCAGTGCCAGGCGCAAAGCAGCTCTATGTGCTTGCGCTCTTTTTGGGGATCGGGTTTTTGCTCGGGTCGCTTTATGAACTTTGCCGTTTTTTCCGGCGGCTGTTTGTCGGGGAGCGCCCGGCGGCGGTGATGGCGCAGGACACCGTGTTTTGCGCCTTCTCGTTTTTTGCGCTCTTTTTTGCGCTGCTCGCTTTTTCCGACGGGCGCCTGCGTCCGCATTTGCTGCTTTCCGCCGCCGCCGGAGGGCTTGCCTTTCGTCTGACGCTCGGCCGTCCGGTGCGTCGGGCGCTGGAACGTCTGGAAAACGCCGTGGCCTGCGCCGGCGAACAACTGCTGCGCCCGTTTTTTTCGCTGTCCGGGCGGGTTTGCGCCTTGCTGAAAACCGCAGCCGAAAAGAAAACCGCCGCCCGGAAGAAAAGGACGGAGCAAAGAAGAACGAAAAAAGAAAAAAGTTGCAAAAAAATGAAAAAAGCCTCTTGCAATCCCGGAAAAAAACAGTATAATAGAAAATGAAATAATTTTGGAATCTTTGCATAGAAGAGGAGAGAGCGTCAATGCCCAAAAAGCAAAAACACAGTGTGATTTTGATCCTTTTGCTTGCGGTGTTTGTGAGTGTGATCGCGGTTGCGTGCATTCTCAATTATTCCGCCGCTGCGCAAAACAACCGGGACGCTGCAAAGGCAGACAGGGAATACGCCAGAATTTCAAGAGAAAACAAGGAAAACAAAGACTTTTTGGAAAACGACGACCACAGCGAATACTACGAGCAGGTCGCGCGTGAACAATATGACTACGGCAAACCGGGTGAGCGCGTCTATTTTTATGAGACGCCGAATCTTGAAACAACGGATGATGCGGAATCCGAGGACGAAGAAACGTCTGAGGAAGAAACATCAGAGGAAGAGACAACGCAGGAAGAGACGTCCGTTGTCGAACCGACAGAGGGCGTGTCATCTGCTCCCGATTCGTCGGAAAACTAAACAGGAGGGCTTCCTTTTCATGCTTGAAATCGGATCAGTCGTTGAAGGAAAAGTGAGCGGTTTGACGAACTTTGGCGCCTTTGTGTCTTTGCCGGACGGAAAAAGCGGCATGGTGCACATCTCCGAGGTCTCCACTTCGTTCGTCAAGGAAATTCGCGATGTTCTGCAGGTGGGGCAGGATGTGAAAGTCAAGGTGATCGGTATTTCCGACGAGGGAAAGATCAGCCTTTCCATCAAGCGCGCCGCAGAAGACGCCCAGCCCAGACAAAGACGTGCGCCCAGACGCGGCCCGAATGTCTGGCAGGGTCAGCAGCGCCCGAGCAGCGAGAACCTTTCCTTCGAGGATATGATGGCCCGATTCAAGCAGGTCAGCGACGAAAAGATGACGGATCTCAAGCATTCCGGCGATCCGAGACACAGCGGCGGTTCTTCGCGCCGCGGCGGCCGCGGTTCCTGAATGCCGGCGAATTTCAATTGTCTTTTGCGCGGATTTCTTTCGCGCGCGCTGCAGCGTACAGTTGCCGATTGCTTCTGTATGCTGCGTTCTTGTTTTTGATTGTTCTGCTGAAATCCAACGACTGATAAAAGGAGAAGATCATGAAAAAGAAAACGACAGCTTTGTTTCTTCTTTTGATCGCACTGGCCGCGCTTTGCTGCTTTGGCGCCGCGGCGCAGGATTCGATTCCCTACGCTGTGCTTTGCCGGGGCGAAGACGGCTGGGAAACCTGCATCGTGACGGTTGATTCGATCCCGCCCCAGACGCTGACAGACGGACCCGTGCAGCCGCCGCTCACGGTTTTGAAAGACAATGTGCCGCTCAGCGAAGCGCTCGATTATTCTGTCAGCTATTTTGACAATGATCTGCCGGGCGAGGCGACGGCGCGCGTCCTTTTCCGCGGCGATTTTTGGGGCTATATCGACATTGCGTTTGAGATCCGGCCGTTCGAAGTTTCCGTTCCGGAGATCGCGCCGATCCCGGATCAGGTATATTCCGGCGAACCCATTACGCCGGAGCCGGTCGTTTTTGTCGGAACGCAGTGTCTTACGTGCGGCGAGGCATACGCAGTCTATTACGAAAACAATGTGGACGTTGGTACTGCGCAGGTGCTTGTGGAAGTGTTCGGGGAAGAATCCCAATTTCTCAGCGCTGAGTTTCAGATCCTGCCCCGCGATGCCGCGACCCTTGCCCACAACGAGCTTTCGGCGCAGCCCTATACCGGTCTCCCTGCGGATCCGGAGCTTTGCTTCACCTTCGGGGATGTCACGCTCACGCAGGGCGAAGACTATACGCTGGAGTATTTCGACGATGTGGAACCGGGCACAGCGACCGTGACCGCAGCCTTTTTCGGCAACTATACCGGTACGCTTTCGCTGAACTATCAGATCCTCTTCGGCGAAGACCTTGTCTTGGAAGGCGAGGCCGCCTCTGACGGCGTTTTCCTTTCCTGGAACGCGCCGTACGGAACGACCTCCTTTCGTCTTTATCGCTTTGAGGAGGAGACCGGCGCCTATGCGCTGCTTTCCCATACGAAGGCCACCTTCTATCAGGACCGCAAGTGCGCGGAGCTGACGGAGTATCGCTATAAGCTCGTGTGCTACAGCAGAGTGAACGGCGCTCTCGTGCGCAGCCCGATCCGCACGGTCTGCGTGACGACCGGCCTGCGGCGCCCGAATCTGGCGCTCAAGACCATGAACAAGAAGATCAAGGTCGTCTGGACGGAAAACCCCAATGTGACCGGCTATCTGCTGTATCGCTATGACGCCTCCACCGGGAAAGAGCGCAAGATCGCGAAGATCAAGGACCCCTCGATACGCAAGTATCTGGATAAGAACGTGAAAAATGGCGTGAGCTACAACTACACCGTGCGCAGTTATAAAAAAGTGGACGGCGTCAATGTGTTCAGCGAATACAGCGAGGGCGTTTGTTCAACCTCGCCGAAGTCTCTGCTGGCCGGCGTGAAGAAGCAAAAGCTGACCTCCTACCCGATCTATAACGTGCAGGGAAAATCCACCCGTTATCTTTCCAGCGTGGAATTGTCCGCCGAAGATCTGAAGATCCTCGAAGACTTTGCGCAGACCCATTTCAAACGGAGCTGGACGGACGAACAAAAGCTGAAATACACCCTCGAATGGATCAATGCCGAAATCTATTACCCCTTTGGCAAGACGTTTGAAAAGATCTGTCAGGTTTCTCACACGGTCGCGATCTTCAAATACAAAAAGGGACAGTGCCTGCAGTACAACGGCGCCATGTGCGCCATGATGACCTACCTCGGCTATCCCTCGCGTCTGATCATGGGCTACCGCGGAACCTGGGGCGGCGAGCGCTGGCAGCATTTCTGGGCGGAATCCGTTCTCAACGAAACCACCTATGTGCTGGAGACCGGCAACTACGGCCGCAGCGGAGACTGGATGTATTTTTTCAAGCCCTACAGCGAAACCTTCGGATATATCAAGAATCAGGCAAACGTATCCTGAAACAGCATCCGTTTTGACAAAACAAAAACAGCGACGCTTCTCGGTGAAGAGAGCGGCGCTGTTTTTGTTTGAATGGCTTATTTTGTGTAAAGCTTTCTGCCGAGCTGCAGCTTCTGCGCTTTTTTGCTGTTCGGGCAGCCGTAGTAGCACACATAGCCCGAGGGATCCGGCACATCCGGGCGCTCATAGGGCGTGGGATCGGGGAGCGACGGATCCGGAACGGTCGTGCCGTTCACAGGATCTGCGGCCTCGGTGGTGTCGGCTTCGGCCGGCTTGATGCGCAGCAACTTCAACAGCCAGGACCAGATGAACAAAAAGAACGAACGCATAAAAATGACCTCCTTTGAAAAATAGGAACGATTGATTGCTTGTAAGATCAGGTTGCGGGAAGCTCCGGAACGATCAGCCTTGCCTGCCGCATCTCCCTGCCGAAATAGGCGCCCATGGTGCCTTCGGCCGGGTTGACGAGGATGCCGATGTATGCGCCGAAGCGTTTGAACATTTTTGCGTGGATGGCGTCGTCGCCTGTGCTGTATTGCAGCTCGCTTTGCACGGGATGGCTGTGGATGAACCCGAGGAACTTCATCGGCTGCCGGTTGCTGCATTCGCTGCCGGTCAGCGCGCGGTCGTCGCTGGCGTAATAGTTGCGGTTGATGATGTCCAGCTCGTGCATCACGGTGCGCAGGATCTTTCCGGTGAAGATCGCATTGTCCTCGGCCCGCAGCGCGCCGTCGCAGGGGATCACATAGCGCACAACGTCGGTGTTCCCGCAGGAAAAGCCGATCAGCGCCATCTGCTGTTCAAACATGGATTGCGGGTGCTTGCGCCCGAGATGGAAGTATTGCGCGACCGAGCGAAAGGCGTCCGGCTCCATCAGAACCTCCCGCGCATCGTTCGCGTCGCCGGAGATCTCAAAAAACGAAAGGTGCGCATACTGCCGGAACAGGGCCGATTTATAAAGCTGCACATCCGGCTGCTCCAGAAAATCGCGATAGCAGAACAGCGGCTCGCCGCGCTCAAAATCGAGCGTGTGCAGGGAATCGCCGCCGCAATCCGCGTGGTGGACGCAGCTTTTGCATTTCTCCGGCAGGGGACGGTGCCTGAAAAAGGAAAAGCGGTTTTTCCAAACGTCGCTGAAGCTGTCGGTCAGAATGTTGCCCTGGATCAGCTCCGGCTGATGGGGCACGTTCGGGCAAACAAAGATGTCGCCGTTGAAGAGGATGGATGCACTGCAGATGCCGGCAAAGCAGTGAAAGCGCCGGTTGTCAAGCTGCGTTCCGAGAAAGTGCGGGCAGCCCCAGATGATCTTTGTCGGATTCGGGCCGCTGTTGATCCGGTTCGCCAAAGCGGTGAGATAAAGGATCTCTTCCCGCGTCAGCAGCAGCTCTGTGTTGTCCAGTGCGCGGCCGATGGGATCCATAAAGCTGACCCGGATGGAATCCAGCCCGATCGGGCGCAGGATATCGTATAGCGCCTCGAATTCATAGATGTTGCGTCGGTTGGCGGTGAACGTCACCTGCAGATGGTCAAGAAACCGGGCCGCTTTCAGCTTTTTGAGCGCGGTCATGATCCTGTCCCAGCACCCCGGAAGGTGCCGCAGGGAATCGTGCGTTTCGCGCAGACCGTCAACGCTGACCGTGACGGTCTTCATTCCGCTGCTTTGCATACGCCGGATGACCTCATCCGTGATTAGCGAACCGTTGGTGACCATGCCCCACTCAAAGCCCATGGCGGAAGCTTCAGTCATGATCTCGAACAGGTCGCGCCGCAAAAGCGGCTCGCCGCCGGTGATGTTGAGCATGGTATAAGTGCCGATGTGCTCCCGGATGTCGCGCAGAGCGGCAAGGATCTGCTCCCCGGAAAGCCTTTCTTCGCTGTGGATGTCGCATCTGCTGCCGCACTGGTCGCAGGCGGCGTTGCATTTTTTTGTGATCTCGATCAGCAGCGTATAGAGCGGGTAGGGCTCCTGCATTTTCATCACCCTTTTTAATGTATCACAGATCGGCCGCGTTGTCAACCGGAAAAGCCGATCGTTCCGCCGAAAACCGCCGCTTTTCGTTTCGGAAAATCTTGGAAATTTTTGGCTGCAACCTGTAGACAAGCCGTTTTTTCCGTGATAAAATGACAGGGAAGACGGAATGAAAAATGAAGGAGAAATCATATGAAGCGCGCGATCTGTCTCTTCCTTGCCTTTTGTTTCCTCCTTTCCCTGTGCGGCTGCGGCGGGCTTTCTCCGGAAGGAACAACAGAAGAACCAACCTTTGATACAACGGAACCGCTGTCTGAACCGGCCGAGACAACGGCGCCGGAACCGGCTGTCTTTTCGCTGAAAACGCTGCCGGACATCGGCGGCTATGTCTCCGATGAAAAAAAGGCGTATTTCTTTGACGACGGCGCCCATGAAACCTTTGCGCCGCGCGACGACTACGGCAAAGTCGTTCCGTATTATGCCAATACGTCGGTCTACCGTGAAGTCCCCGTTTACACTTATACGAACGAGGACGGTTCCTCCTTTGAAGAAGATGTGGAAAAGCGGTCGCTGATGTACGGCGTCGGCGTTGGACTCATGACGCGCGACGGAAGAATCATCTGCGAACCGATCTACGATTTTTTCTATCGCATGGAGGATGCTGACGGAAAGAAGGCCTGGGAGCTTCATACCGAAAACCCGGAAGAAATGTATTCCTCGAAGCTGACCGTGATCGCCGACGACGGCTCATGGAAGCTGGATTTCCCCGAGGGAAGCTACGTCATGTCGGACGACAGCGATATGCGCGGGTATTTCAAGGTCAACGTCTTTGACGATGAGGACAACTCCGGGGTGCAGATTTTCACCTTTGACGGCGTTCCGCTGGCGGACCTTGTCAAGCTCCGGAAAAAGTACGAAACCGAAAATCAAAAACTCGCGTTCAAAGCCGTGGTGAACGACCGGCTGCTTTTGCAGCTTTACGATGCGCGCAGCGACAGCGGGTTTGGGTCGTATGATGAAGTAGAAACGGACGAACTGCTGGACGACGTATATTTTTACACTGACTTTAAGGGGAAGAAGCTTTCCGACCTGGAGCTTGCGATCCCGTTCAGCGAGATGTGCGGCGACTGCATCGTTGGATTCGATGTCGTGGACGATCTGGTTCAGCTTTTCAAGACGGACGGCACGCCATTGACGAAAGCGGTTGAGGGCTATTATCGGTGTGACCCGGAAAACGGGATCGTTTTGATCGACAGGCACGACATCGGCCGCATAGAAGTTTATAACACGGAAGGAACCCTGCTTCATCAGTATGAGATGGACTGGAATTCTCTGGAGATCGGTCCGAACGGCATGGTCTTTCTGGATAAGGAGCAGAAAAAGGTCTTCCGCGTTTTGGACGGCAGCGAGATCCTGCTCAACATCCCCGATGTTGCCGTCGTGGAAGGCATCTTTGAATCCGTCGGCCGTTACGGCGGCGGAGAATTATACATTGCCGTGTCCACCAAAAATAAAAGATGCTACCTGTTCGATCTCGAAGGGAACAGGCTTGCGCGCATCCACCAGCCGGACATCGTAGAAGCCAATTACGGCGATGAGCCCAGCTATGAGATGGATCTGTTTGTGACGCAGAACTATGTGATTTCCGTCAATCAGAAAAAAGGCTGGTATCTGTTCGACCGTGCGCTGCAGGAAGAACGGAAACTGCCGTTTTCGGGGATCAATGTGCACTGGGACGAAGAAATCGAAGAACTCGCCTCGCCGGATTTCTTCGGCGATCTGATGAGCCTTTACTTCAGCTATCGGAACGACGATATGGATCAACGTTCGAGAACGGAGCTTTATGACCTCAAAACGGGACGAAGGATCGCGAACGATCTGATCTACTCCGAGCAAACCGACGAGTTGTTCTGGTTCACAACGAAGCGCACGGCAGTGGCAATGGAAAAAGACGGCAGCGTCTTGCTTCAATTAAACAGCAATTCATTGATCTGAGGAGGAAACACTTATGACCATCAAACGAACACTTGCAATCCTGCTGGTACTCAGCCTGCTGATGCTCTGCGCCTGCGGCGCGCAAACCGACCCGACGGCGCCGCCGGAAACGAGCACAACGGAAACCACGACCAGCAACCTGAACGGCAACTTTGCCTTCACGAAGGAAAACTATCCGCGCATGGGCGGCTCCCTTGCAAACCTGCCGCTCGGTCAGGCTGTGACGGCGACCGTGCTCGGCGTTACCCGCGAGGAGGCCAACGAGCTGATCACCTTTGCCGGCTCAACGACCGACAACTACAAAGCGATCGTGGACGGCCGGTTCGACATCCTGCTGGCGTATGAGCCGAGCGAAGAGGCCAAGCAGTACATCAAGGACGCCGGCGAGGAACTGGAAATGACGCCGATCGGCGTGGACGCGCTGGTCTTTATCTGCTCAAAGGATAACCCGGTGACTTCTTTGACCATTGACCAGATCAAATCGATCTACAGCGGAAAGACGACCGACTGGTCCGCTGTCGGCGGCCCGAAGGGAACGATCGCCGCGTATCAGCGCAACCCGGATTCCGGCAGCCAGACCTTGTTCGACAAGCTGATCAATCTCGGCGACGATCTGATGGAGCCGCCGAAGGGGCAGCAGATCGACACCATGATCGGTCTGCTGGAGGCAATCGCAGATTATGACAACAGCAAAAACGCGCTGGGTTACACGGTGTATTATTACCTGACCAACATGGAGCAGGACAAGCTCGCAACTGCAAAGATCCTTGCCGTGGACGGGATCGACCCTTCCAATAAGAGCATCGGCGACGGCAGCTATCCGCTGACCAACGATTTCTATGTGGTGATCCGCAAATCCGCAGAAGAAAACAGCCCCGAACGTGTGCTGTACAACTGGATCTGCTCCGAACAGGGCGCAGAGCTTGTGCGGCAGGAAAACTATCCCGTGCGCACGACGAAATAACAAACTAAAAACAAACGCCCGCGTGAATCCGATTTCATGCGGGCGTTTGTTGTACATTGTGAAACTGACTGGAAGCAATCAGAACCACCGGTGGTTTTGGTTTTAACGCTTCTTATACACGAACGGTTTTATGCTGTTTGCCGCCGTCCCAGAAGATCTCCACCGTGACCGACCGGTCGGATGCGATCTGCACGACCGGTTCCTGCGCTTCATTCTCACGCGCTTCGCAAAGCAGCGTCAGCGTTGTGTCCTTGCCGAAGGGATAGCGCTTCACGCCGTGCCGTTCGGTCAGTTCGATCTGCCAGCGGATGACGCCGTGCTCTGCGTCCGGCTTGATACCAAAGACATACTCAAACAGCACGGTGATCGGCGCGAGACCAGTCCAGCCGACGAAATCCGCTCTTGCCGGGTCGCCTTTGCGCGGTTTACCGTCTTTTCCCGGGCAGGGCGCGTAGTTTTCAAACACAGTGTCCGTGTCGTTAAATACGGAAACAATATAGTCGAGATAGTTGCGGCTGATTTCATGTGATAGACTGTATTTTCCGTAGCGGTCAAGTCCGCAGAGCACCATGTAGTTTGTCGGTGCCCACACGCCGCCGTTCCAGTAGTCGCCCTCGGCCTTGAATGCCGGATGGTCTGCCGAAAGCGCCGGGATCCTGCACGGGGTTGCAAACTCATTTTTGTTTTCAAGGTGCGCAATGAAACGCTCCGCTTTGTCTTTGGGAACGATCTCAGCCAGCAGTGCCCAGTAGGCGCCGATGTGCTTGACATAATTCAGCTCGCCGTTTTTCCAAAGATCGTAATAAAACGCGGTCTTGTCATCCCAAAGCGTTTCGTTGACCACGCGGATCAGACGCTCCCGTTCTTCCTGCAGCCCCTCAGTGTCGGCTTCTCTGCCCAGCACCTTTGCCATGTCCATAAGGATCTTGCAGTTCATCAGCTCCTGCATACAGGCGTCGTTCCAGACCATGTGGCCGTGGGAGAATGCGAAGTGATAGCCCTCCTGCAGCCGCGGCAGATTGTCCATGCCACAGCCCCAGCCGCTGGACCAGTAGGTGCCGTCGCGCCAGGTGTGGTTCGCGCGCATCCATTCGTGATACGCCATCAAGCAGGGGAAGACATGCGCGAGGCGTTCGGTGTCGCCGAAGTTTTTGAAATACTCCCATTCGCACCAGGCAAGAATGTTCGGGCCGGTGGCAGCTGGGTCAAAACGTGTGAAATGGTCTCGCCCGGTGTTTTCTTCGATCTCGCGGCAAATGTAGCCGTCTGCATACTGGTGGGAATACAGGTTGTTCAGCGTTGCTTGAAAATCAAAACTGCGCGCTCCGTATTTTCCGAACATCAGAATAAAGGCGGAATCCCACATGAAAAGGCAGCCATTGAACGCGGTGTCGATAAAGTTAGAAACGAAGCCGGTGTCGGGCGTCGGTTTGCAAAGGTTGCCGAACGCCAGCTTCCAGGTCTTGTCATAGCAGCGCATCACATCGTCGTGTCCGTCCCAGATGGGGCGGGGCAGGCGGTCTTTTTCTTTTTCATAGGTCGGCAGCGGTTTGTCTTCCGGCGTCATCCCGGCATAGACGTTCTCCTTGAAAAACCGGTTTTCAAGAATCGTAAACTCGTCGTAAAAGCTCTGTTTCATGGCTGTCCTCCTTAAATAATCGTGAGTTCGCGTGCAATTCCGTCATATCCGCCGCCGGTAACGAACTGCGTCATTCCCGGCGCAAGCTCGCTTTCGAAGCTGAAGTGGATATGGCCGGCAAGGACCGCTTTGATTTGCGGCTGCGATTTGATGAATGCAGCCATTTCCTCTGTGATGCCGCGCGGCCGGATCTCGATCGCTCTCCACTCGTCGTCAGGCATATGATCTTCATCGCAGCCGAGAAGATAGGAGCTGGAACCGGGACCGCTGCGTTCAATATGGCGGTCATACAGCGATTGCTCGAACAGGGGCACATGCAGGCACAAGATGATCGGGAGCCCTTTCGCAAGCTCTTTTTTGAGCCGTGTGAGCTGCCAGGGTTCAAATTGGTGGTAGCTGTCGTCAATGCCGACAAAATTGACGCCGCCGATGACCCTGGAGTGAAAGAACAGCGGTGTTCCAAGCCCCGGCCGCATCTCAAAAAAGCTGTTCATCTTGTAGGCACGGTCCTCATACGCCTCGCCGACGTACTGTGAAAACTCGTGGTTGCCCGCAATGAAAAATACCTTCTCTTCGGCAAGTACCTTTCGGGCAAAGTCGAAATTCGCCTGCGAGGTGAAGTCGAACAGATCTCCCGTATGTACCATCAGGTCACAGCTTTCTTTGGCATATGCCAGATGCTCGGAGAAATACCGCTCCTTCTCGGGTGAACTGAGCCGCTTGCAAAGCTCTTGCTTGCGCTCATTGTCCCGTTCATCCGCATAGGACAGATGGGAATCTGTGACGTGAAGAATTTTCAGCGGAGTATCCAGACCGATACAGATCGTGTTTTTGATCAGTTGCATAGTAACCTCCTTTAGCTGTTCAAAAGCTGACCGTTCCTTACGGAAAGTTCAAATGATGCGAGGATCTCTTCGCTCGACGTGCCGAGCAGCAGCGTGTGTCCGCCGTCGTGCAGGCCGAACTGCATCGCCGCGTCATAGTAGCAGAACGTGTCCGCGGAAAGATGCAGCGAAACGCGCTTGCTTTCCCCGGCTTTGAGAAATACGCGCCGATAGGCTTTCAGCTCCTTGACCGGGCGCACGACCGAACAGTCATGCGAGGCGAGGTAAAGCTGCGCCACCTCTGCGCCGTCGGCGCTTCCGGTGTTAATGAGGGTGAACGTGATCTCGGCCTCGTTCTGCGCAACACAGAGCGCGGCGTCCGCAATGGCAAATGTCGTGTAGCTCAAGCCGAAGCCGAAGGGGAACTGCGGCTTGCCGTCGTTGTCGCAGTAGGCGTAGCCGCGGCCGGAAGGCTTGTGCGCATAGAACAGCGGGAGCTGGCCGACCGATTTCGGAACGGTGATCGGCAGCTTGCCCGAGGGGTTCGTTTCGCCGAACAGGATCTCCGTCAGCGCCCGAGCGCCCTGTTCGCCGGGGTACCAGGCTTCTACCACGGCGTTTGTCGCATCGATCCAGGCGCTCATGTCGATCGGCGCGCCGTTCATGAGGATAACGACCGTGTTTGCGTTGGCGCTGCAAAGGCGCCGGATGGATGCCTCCTGGTCATCCGTCACTTCCTGCCGCGCAGAGTCAACGATCAGGCCGCCGTCACGTTCTTCGCTCCGGTGAACCGCCACAGACGGCAGACGCAGATCACTGCGGTCGCTGCCTTCGCCTTCAAGAATGGTCGTAAAATAAAAATTGACGTCGCAGGTCGGGGCAAGACGCTCGATCTCTTCGCTTTCGCCGAAGAAGAGCTCGGCATCGGCGCCGAAGAATTCCTGCAGCGCCTCCAGCGGCGTCGGCGCGTCTTCGCCCTGCCAGGGCGCCCGATACGGCCCGGAATAGTTTGTGCCGATGGGGATCAGCTTTGCGCTCTGGCCGAAAACGCCGATGCGTTTGATCGCGCTCTTTTTCAGCGGAAGCACACCCTCGTTTTTCAAAAGCACGATGGATTCCCGTGCGGCTTCCAGCGCGAGGGAGCGGTGCTTTTCGCAGCGGACAAGGGCGTTCGCCGCCGCGCCGTCGCGGTAGGGCGCTTCAAACAGCCCGAGCCGGAACTTTGCCGCCAAAACGCGCAAAACGTTCTTGTCAAGCTCCGCTTCCGTGAGGTATCCCCGCTCCACCGCTTCCTTGACCGTGTCGAACCAGTTGAAGGGCAAGATCACATCCAGCCCGGCTTTGAGCGCCAGCGCCGCCGCCTTTGCGTCGGAATCCGTCAGACGGTGCGCCGTGCGGAGCCCTTCCACGCCGCAGTAATCGGAAACCACAAAGCCACGGAAGCCCCAGTCGCCGCGCAAAATGTCGGTCAAAAGGTGCGCGTTTGCGCTGCAGGGCACACCTTCCCAGCCGTTATAGCCCGCCATCACCGACTGTGCGCCCGCGTCAAAACAGGCTTTGAACGGCGGAAGGATCGTTTCGCGCATGGTGCGTTCACTCGTTTCCGCATAGTTGGAATCTCTGCCGCCGTAACTGTAGTTGTCGGCAAAATGCTTCGGCGTGGCGATCACGCCGTTTTGTTCGAATCCGCGGCACATGGCAGCCCCGAGGTCGCTCATCAGCTTCACGTCCTCGCCGAAGGTCTCCACGGTGCGTCCCCAGCGGCAGTCGCGCACCAGATTGACGACAGGGGCGAAGACCTGGCGCACGCCGACGGCGGCGCACTCTTTGCCGATCGCGTCGGCGACCCGTTCCGTCAGCGCGGGGTCAAACGAGGACGCAAGGCCGATGGGCTGCGGAAAGTTCGTGCCCATGCCCCATTGGGCGCTGTGCAGCGCCTCGCCGTTTTCGAGCGGAGGAATATGGTGCGGCTGCGCTTCGATGCTGCGGCGCATATCGTTGTTGATCTTTTCGGCGACCTCGGCCGGGGAGGCCGGCGTTTCGCGCTGATAGTGCATGAAGTGGCCGGGGTTGCGGTAGCTGCCGCAAAGCGGGTCGCGCCGCGTGTCGTAATCGCCGTCCACGTCGAACAGCATGTCGGCGGTCACCTGGCGGATCTTTTCGTCGAGCGACAGTTGGCGCAGCAAATCCAGTGCCTTTTGCGTCGCTTCTTTCTGTTCCGCTTTCTCGTTTTGTTTCATAGTATCACCTTGTGGTCGCTGCGGATGTTTTCATTACAGAAAGTATAGCATGTAGCGGCAAAAAAAACAAGGAAAAATCCATAAAAAACTATTGACACATGTGTGCCTCTGTGTTATGTTCTAAGCAAGCGTTGATTCACTCGAATGTGCAAAATGACGGAACATTTGCAGTCAAGATTTGCACATCGGAGTGAATCATCGGTTACCGAAGAAAAGGGGAGTGCTATCAGCATGAGAAAAGCCTGTCTTGAAAAAATCGACGAAGTGATTAAAAACGGACCTTATAAAGACAACTGGGAATCCCTTTCCGCCCACAGGACTCCTGCGTGGTATTCCCGGGGAAAGCTCGGAATTTTTATCCACTGGGGCATCTACAGCGTCCCTGCCTTCGGCAACGAGTGGTATTCCCGAAACATGTACAACCGGGACGACGGCGCCTTTGCCCACCATGTGGAGGTTTACGGTCCCCAGAAAGAGTTTGGCTACAAGGATTTTATCCCGATGTTCAAAGGCGAACGCTTTGACGCCGCCGCCTGGATCGAGACGTTCAAAAACGCCGGTGCGGCCTTTGTGGTGCCCGTGCTGGAGCATCACGACGGCTTTTCCATGTATGATTCCGCCTTCAATCGCTGGAACGCCAAACGGATGGGTCCCTGCCGGGATGTGGCGGCGGAGCTGAAAGCGGAATGCGAAAAGCAGGGGCTGCAGTTCTGCGCTTCGACCCATCGCGCCGAGCATTATTTCTTTATGAATCTCGGCAGAGCCTTTGAAAGCGACGTTGACCCCGACGCGGAATGGTTCGATTTTTACGCCCCGGCAGTCTATAACGAAGACTTCGGCCCGCAGACGATGTTTCCCACCACGGACGCAGTGGACGGCGCGGGGCCGGACAGGGACTGGCTGGAGGACTGGCTTTGCCGCACCTGCGAGATCATTGACAAGTACCGTCCGAAGCTGCTTTATTTTGACTGGTGGATCCAGAATCAAAACTATAAGCCATATCTCAAAAAGCTCGCCGCCTATTACTACAACCGTGCGCTGGAATGGGGAGCGGAGGTCACGATCGACTTCAAGCATAACGCCTTCCCCCTCGGCACAGCGACGCTCGACATCGAGCGCGGCTCTCTGGGCGACATTTTTCCCTATCCCTGGCAGACGGACACGGCCATCGGCAAGCGCTCCTGGGGCTACACCACCGACAACGAATTCAAAAGCGCCTTTAACATCGTTACGACGCTGATCGACGTGGTCTCAAAAAACGGGATGCTGCTTTTGAACATCGGCCCGAAGCCGGACGGCACCTTCACCGCCGAGGAGACCGAGGTGCTCTCCGCTCTCGGCGCATGGCTGCGTGTCAACGGGGAGGGGATCTACGGAACTGTGCCGTATAAATTCTACAAAGAAGGGGAGACCGCCGCGTCCTCCGGGATGTTCTCCGAGGGCGACTTGCGCTATACGCCGCAGGATTTCCGTTTCACCTATAAAAACGGCGTTCTGTATGCCTTCCAGATGCAGCCCGGGCAGACCGCCGAGATCAAATCGCTGCACACGGACCGCTGCGGCGTCTGCGTGGAAAACGTCCGGGTCCTCGGCGATAACGAGGTGGAACATTTTTCCTGCGGAAAAGACGGGCTTTTCGTCCGGCTGAAGAACGCGCCGCAGGGGGATCTGCCGCTTTGCTTGAAAATTACGCTTGCATAAGAAAAAGGTACGCTGCAAAATAAACCGGCAGCTCGCTGCTTTTCTCGCACGGCTGCGCCGTGCGAAATGCGGCGGCGGGGCCGCGCAGCCCGGGCTGCGGGGCCCCTGTGCGCTTTCGCGCACAGGGGCGCCTCGTGCGTTGCACGAGGCGCCCCGCCGCCGCCCCCGCGCAGCGAAGCTGCGCGGAAAAGAGTATGCCGCAGAACCGTTTTCGTCAAAAGCACAACAAAAAAAGGCGCTTTCGGGGTGATTCCCCTGAAAGCGTCCTTCTTTACACAAGCCTCCGTGTGTTTGCTGGGAAACCGCTGTTTCCCTTTGCAGGAAACGGGCGTACCGTTATTCGAAGAGCGGGGTGGAAAAATAGCGCTCCGCCGTGTCCGGCAGCACAGTGACCACGGTTTTTCCCTTGCCGAGAACCTTCGCCAGCCGGATCGCGGCGGCCACGTTCGTTCCGCTGGAGATGCCGCACATGATGCCTTCCTTGCTTGCCAGCTCCTTGGAGATGCGGATCGCCTCCTCGTCCTCGATGATGCAGATCTCGTCGTAGACGTCGGTGTTGAGGATCGGCGGGATGATCCCGTCGCCGATGCCCATCTGCAAATGGGTGCCGATGGCGCCGCCGGAGAGAATGGCCGCGTTTTTCGGCTCAACGGCCCAGATGGTGATCTCCGGGTTCGCCCGTCTCAAAACTTCGCCGATGCCGGTGATGGTGCCGCCGGTGCCGATCCCGGAGCAAAAGCCGTCGATGTGGCGGCCGACGTCCTCCAGAATTTCCCGTGCCGTCTGCGTGCGCTGGGCAAGCACATTGTTTTCGTTTTCAAATTGCTGGGGCACGAACACACGCGGATCGTCCCGCTGCATCTGCAGCGCCAGCGCAAGGCAGTCTTCGATGCATTTGCCGATGTTGCCGTCGTCGTGGATCAGAATGACCTCGGCGCCGTAATGCTCCACGAGCAGGCGGCGCTCCATGGAAACGGAATCCGGCATGATGATTTTGGTCCGGTAGCCGCGCACGGCGCCTACAAGGGCGAGGCCGATGCCCTGGTTGCCGCTGGTGGGCTCCACAATGATCGTGTCCGGCCCGATGCGGCCGCTCTCCTCCGCCGCGCGGATCATGTTGAACGCGGTGCGCGTTTTGATGGAACCGCCGATGTTGAGGCCTTCGTATTTGCAAAGGATCTGCGCGCCCTCGGGGTCGCCGAGGTGCTGCAGACGAATGACCGGGGTGTGGCCGATCGCTTCCAGAATGTTGTTGTAGATTGGCAAAAGAGGAACCCTCCGTTCTGTGTGTCTGCAGATCACCGAAAAGGCGTATCTGCTTTCTTTTATGCTGCTTCACTCCGTTTGGTGCATGGCAGCGCAGACAGAATCTTTTAGATTATACAGGAAGAACCTCGATTTTGCAAGTGCGAATGAGAAAAAAGGCGCAATTGGGGAAAAAAGGCGAAATTTCGAGCGCGGTTTTTGAATATTTTATGAAAGGTATAGATATTTTTTCACAAGTCGTGTATAATGAACCGGAACACATGGCTGCATATTTGGCAATCAACACGGAAAAGAGGTACTGACCATGAAAAAATCAACGAAGCTCCTGATCCTTTGCGTCTTCCTTGCGGCGGTTATTGCCGCAGTCGTATGCTTCTTTGTCTTTTGCTCCGGCTCTGAATACGAACCGAGCGTCTGGCTCGCGGAGGGCGACGACGCTGTGGCCGAGGTCGATTTTGAAACGGAGCTGAACGGCCTTTCCGTGATGGAAAACACATGGGAGACCGCGCTTCCGCAGACCGTGGTCTATGACATCATCAAAGCGCATTTTGAATCGCCGCTGCCGGAGGGGAAAACCGAAAAAAAGGCGATCGTCATCGGCTATGACGGCTGCCGCGCCGACACGTTCCGTCTGCTTCCGACCTCGAAGCGCAGCGCGATCAACACGCTGCTGGAAAACGGCGGCCACGCGATCTTCACCTACGCCGGCGGTGTGAATTATCCGGCAGAGCCGACGCAAAAGACCTCCACCGCGCCGGGCTGGTGCTCCATGCTCACCGGGATGCTTGCCGATCAGCACGGTGTGACGGACAACAAGAAGCCGAAGGGCGTCGAGCCGAGGTCGCTGGTGCTGTCCCTTGCTGAGGACGGGACGGTTGATTCCAGCGCGTTCTACGTCTCCTGGGCGAAGCATTTCACGAAGAAGAGATCAACCTACATCGCCGAAAAGGAGTATGCCGAAGCGAAGGGCATCCCTGCCGTCTATCTTCGCGCAGAGGACGACGCGGGGACAAAGCAGAATATCCTGAACGATCTCGCAAGGAAAGACTGCTCCGACTTCATTTTCTCCACCCATGAATACACGGACCACGCCGGTCACCACAGCGGCTTTTCGCTGCAGAACCTCGAATATGTCGGAGGCTTCCGCGACGCAGAAGCGGCGGGCGCCGACATCATCGAAGCGATCGAAGCCCGCCCGACCTATGAGACGGAGGACTGGCTGATCCTGATCACGACCGACCACGGCGGGATCAAGCTTGAGCACGGCGGTCCCTCGTTTGAAGAGCGGATCACCTTCATCGTTTCCAACAAGGAAATCGCCGATTAACCCGGGCGTCGGAATCCGCCGATTGATTCCCTGCGAAAATCTATCCAACCCTGCCGCGGCGCCATGCTGCGGCTTTTTTTCGCGGCGGAGTCAGAAAAAGTTAAAAAAAATGAAAAACCCCCTTGACAAATTAGCGAGAGCTAACTATAATGAAGTGTGGTTAGGGAAAGCTAACTGTTTTTAAAAGGCATCGGTTAGCTTTTGCTAATAGTAATTGACAGGGGGAGTGCTTATGCTACCGCTCAGCGTTGCAGAGCTCGGGCAGCCGCAGATCATCAAACGGATCGGCGGGAACCCGGAGGTCAAGCAGCATCTGGAAAACCTCGGCTTCCACATCGGCGGGGAGGTTTGCGTGGTGAGCACGCTCAGCGGCAACCTGATCGTCAAGGTCAAGGAGAGCCGCGTGGCAGTCAGCAGCGAGCTGGCAAGAAAAATCATGGTATAAATCAGATTGACAGGAGGCAGATCAAATGAAAACACTCAGAGACGTTGCCATCGGCGAAACCGCAACCGTCGTGAAGCTCCACGGCGAGGGCGCCGTCAAGCGCCGCATCATGGACATGGGCATCACGAAGCACACGTCCGTTTTTGTGCGGAAAGTCGCGCCGCTCGGGGATCCCATCGAGGTCACCGTGCGCGGCTATGAGCTTTCCATCCGCAAGGCGGACGCGGAAATGATCGAAGTGGAATGAACCGATGCTATTTTTTCAATCACGGGTTAGTTTTTGCTAATCGTTTGAAACGGAAGAAAGGAAAATGACTATGAGTATTCGCATCGCCCTTGCGGGCAACCCGAACAGCGGCAAAACCACGCTGTTCAACGCGCTGACCGGTTCCAACCAGTTTGTCGGCAACTGGCCGGGCGTTACCGTTGAAAAAAAGGAAGGCAAGCTGAAAAAACACGACGACGTTATCATCACTGACCTTCCGGGCATCTATTCGCTTTCTCCCTATACGCTGGAGGAAGTTGTTGCGAGAAATTATCTGATCAGTGAGCGTCCCGACGCGATCTTGAACATCATTGACGGCACAAACATTGAGCGCAACCTCTATCTGACCACGCAGCTCACCGAGCTCGGCATTCCGGTGGTGCTTGCCGTCAACATGATGGACGTTGTGAAAAAGAACGGCGACCAGATCAACATTGCGGCGCTGGCCAAACAGCTCGGCTGCAAGGTCGTGACGATCTCCGCCCTGAAGGGCACCGGCGTCATGGAGGCCGCCGAAGTTGCCATTGAAGAGGCACAAAGCGGAAAGACCGTTCCCATGCACACCTTCTCCGGCCCGGTGGAACACGCGCTGGCGCACATTGAGGAAGCTGTGGTGCATGATCTGCCCGAGGAGCAGCAGCGCTGGTATGCCATCAAGATCTTTGAACGCGACGACAAGGCACTGGAACAGCTGAACATTCCCGCAGAAACCATGGCGCACATTGAAAAAGACATTGCCGCCGCAGAAAAAGAGTTGGACGACGACGCGGAAAGCATCATCACCAACGAGCGTTACATCTATATTGCCGAGGTCATCAAGGCGTGCTATAAAAAGAAAAACAAAGGCGCGCTTTCAACCTCCGACAAGATCGACAAGGTTGTCACCAACCGCTGGTTGGGACTGCCCATCTTTGCCGTTATCATGTTTGCGGTCTACTGGATCGCAATGGTAGCAGTGGGTACACCCGCTACCGACTGGGTGAACGACAACCTGTTCGGCGACGGTTACCATCTGTTCGGCATCGGCGCTTCCGCTTTCAATGAAGTGAACGACGAGTACACCGCTGCGCTTCAGGCAGTACAGGCGTTTACGGAGATCGATCCCGAAGCTGAAGATTTTGACGAAGACGCCGCCAAAGCGGATCTCGCAGCCTTCGTTCCTTCGGAAATGTCCGCCACGGTCGATGTGGAAGACGAAGAAACGCTCGAGATCAGCACCCTGACCGCTTATTACGACGCGATCCCCGAAGACGCCGAGGAAGAAGAGACCGTCGGCAAGACCTTTGTGGAAGCGACGGATTACTTCAACGAAAACGGCTTTGAAGCGCCCGATCCGGCGGATTTCGGCGTGTGGGTGCCGGGTGTTCCGGCGCTGATCGGCGGAATCCTTGAAAAAGCGAACGCCGCCGACTGGCTGCAGGGCCTGATCCTCGACGGTATCGTTGCGGGCGTTGGCGCGGTGCTCGGCTTTGTGCCGCAGATGCTCGTGCTTTTCCTGATGCTCGCCTTCCTGGAGGCCTGCGGCTACATGGCGCGTATCGCCTTTGTGCTGGACCGCATCTTCCGCAAGTTCGGCCTTTCCGGTAAATCCTTCATTCCGATGCTCATCGGCGTGGGCTGCGGCGTGCCGGGCATCATGGCCAGCCGCACCATCGAAAACGAGCGTGACCGCCGTATGACGATCATGACGACGACCTTCATTCCCTGCGGCGCAAAGGTGCCGTTCATCGCCATGATCGCGGGCGCGATCTTCGGCGGCTCCGCGTGGATCTCCACCTCGGCCTATTTCATCGGCATGGCGGCCATCGTGATCTCCGGCATCATGCTGAAAAAGACAAAGATGTTCGCGGGCGAGCCCGCACCGTTCGTGATGGAGCTTCCGGCCTATCACTGGCCGACGCTCGGCAACGTGCTCCGTTCCATGTGGGAACGCGGCTGGTCGTTCATCAAAAAGGCCGGCACCATCATCCTGCTTTCCACCATCGTGGTGTGGTTCACCAGCTACTTCGGCTTCACGTCCGACGGCTTCCGTATGCTTGCAAAGGATGAACTTGACCAATCCATCCTTGCCGCCATCGGCAGCGTGATCGCGTGGATCTTCGCACCGCTCGGCTGGGGCACCTGGCAGGCGGCCGTTGCCTCCATCACCGGTCTTGTTGCCAAAGAAAACATCGTCGGCACCATGGGCATCCTTTACGGCGGCGGCGAGCTGACCGCATGGCAGGCGCTGCACGCAGCATTCACCGGCGTCACGGGCTTCTCCTTCCTCGTGTTCAACCTGCTGTGTGCACCCTGCTTTGCGGCCATCGGCGCCATCAAGCGCGAGATGAACAACGCCAAGTGGACGTGGTTCGCCATCGGCTATCAGTGCGGCTTTGCCTATGCAGTCTCGCTGTGCATCAACCAGATCGGCGGCGCGTTCACCGGAAACTTCAACCTCATCGGCTTCCTGTGTGCGCTGGCGATCCTCGCAGGCATGGTCTACATGCTGTTCTTCAAAAAGTACAGCGAAGCGACGAAGCTGACGAAGAAAATCTGATTCTTTCGGAAAGGAAGCGATCTTATGACGGCCTGGCTCACTGCAAATCTTGCAAACATTCTGCTCGTGGCAGCGCTGATCCTTGTCGTAACGCTCATCCTCGTGAAGCTGGTCAAGGATAAAAAGAAAGGACGCTCCTCCTGCGGCTGCGGCTGCGAACATTGCGCGATGCGCGACGCCTGCCATCAAAAGGCGGCGGCAGAACGTAAAGCATATTCCAAAGAACGGAAAGATCAAGTATAAACCTTCTGTAAACAGCGAAACATACGGCGTCGGGACTGGGTTCCCGGCGCCGTATGTATATAGTATGAATGGATTTCAGGCTGTCGGCCAAAGACTTCAAAATGTGTCGCTTGTCAAAAGCCCGATCACGGTTTCCAGCTCGGCGGGCTTGACTTTTTCCGGCATTTTGCCCGCTTTCACGCAATCCGTAAAATAGCGGATCTCGTTGGCGTAGGCGTTGCTTTGCGGCAGGCCGATGTCGCCGGTGTCTCCCTGCGCATCGCCGCCGACGGGGTTCCAGACCTTGCCGTCTTTTTCGTAGATCTTCATCTCGCCTTGCTCCCAAGCGACAACGGCGCGCTCAAACTGGAAGCGGAACGCCGCGCGGAACGGATAGGGCGAGGCGTACCACGACGCCTCGGTTGTGATGAAGAAGCCGTCGTATTCGTACACGGCGTTGAGATAATCCTGTTCGGGACGGCGCGAACGGTGGGTCACGGTGTGCTTCGGGGCACCGAAGGCATAGACCAGAAAATCGAGGTCGTGGATGTGCAGGTCAAACGGCACAAGGCCGCTGCGGTTTTCGTCCATCATCCAGCCGTCCCAACTCCATTTCGGGTAGCAGCCCAGGCGCGTCATGGAGCCCGAAAGCAGCGCACCGTAGGTCTTTTCGTCAAAGATCTTTTTCACGATCTCATATTCCGGCCAGAAACGCAGCACCTGCGCGGCCATGAACTTTGTGCCGTTGTCTGCCGCCGCGCGATAGATGTGCGCCACGTCTTCTTTTTTCAGCGAGATCGGCTTTTCGCAAAGCACGTTGATTCCCTTTTTCAGCGCTTTCACGGCGAAGTCCGCGTGCAGATACGTCGGCAGGCAGATGTCGAGAATGTCAAATTGCTCGCTTTCCAGCATCTTGTCAAAGTCGGTGTAGTGCCGCTGCTCGGGATAGCGCTCCATCTGTTCCGGACGGATGTCGCACAGCGCGACCAGCTCTGCGTCGTCCATGCTGATCCACGCAGGGATGTGGGCGCCGCTGATGCCGCCGACGCCGACCAATGCAATCTTCAACATATCAGTGTCCTCCGTAAATGCGGTCGATGATGTTGCCGAGATATTCCTTTGACGCAAGGATGTCTTTGATCTGCTGCTCGCCGCTGATCTCGCGCTCGATCGTCACATAGCCGTCGTAGCCGAGCGTGTGCAGCTTTCGAAACAGCGCGGAGAAATCCACTTTGCCCTGTCCGATGGCAGTCTCGCGGCCGAGGTCATGGCCGTTGGTGGGGTAACAGCCGTCTTTCGCGTGCAAATTTCTCACGTACTTGCCGAACACGTCCAGCGCGTCCACCGGGTTGGCTTTGCCGTAAAGGATCACGTTTGCGGTGTCGAGGTTGACGCCGAGGTTGTCCGTGCCCACCGTTTCAAAGCAGCGCAGCATGGTCACCGGGGTCTCCTGCCCGGTCTCGAACAGCAGGTATTGGCCGTTTTGTTTGCAGTGCTCCGCCACCACGCGCACCGCGTCGCAGAAGGGAAGAAACTCGGGATCGTTCGGGTTTTCCGGAATGAAGCCCATGTGGGTCACGACGTTTTTGACGCCGAGCAGTTTGGCGAAATCCGCGCCGTCGCAAAGGTTCTTGATGCGCGTCTCGCGGTATGCGGGCGGCACAAGGCCGAGCGTCGTCTGCCCCTCATAGAAGTTCCAGACGCAGGGGCCCTCCCAGCCGCACCAGAACGCCGAGATCGTCACGCCGTACTGCGCGGTCCATTCGTTCAGCTTCGCCGCGTTCTCCGCCGTGAACAGCGCGGGAACCCAGCAGATCAACTGGCAGTTGTCGAAGCCCCGCGCCTGCAGATCCTCAAACTTTTGCTGCATGTCTTCCATTTGCGTCAGATTGACGCAGACGCCGATTTTCAAAGCGCTCATCCCTCTCAGTTCAGTATTCGCAAGGTAATCGATGAGTGAATCAGTGATTACCAATGTCTTTGCTGTTCTTATTCTACCGAAAAACGGTTCGAATTGCAAGGGGGCGGGTCGATTTTTATGGAAAACATCGGAATAATACACTGTAAAACAATCAAAAACCACTGGCGGAACCGGCGGCTTTGATCGATTGCAAAAAGATTGAAAAAAACTTGCCGTTCTTCAATCTCTTTTCAATCCTCGCGGGGATAATAGGGGTCGGAAAGCGGAAAACAACGCGATCCGATCTTACAAAAAGGAGTGTATCATCATGAAAAAAACGATCTCCATTCTGCTTGCGGTCGCCATGATCCTGCTGAGCTTCGCGGCCTGCGGCAAAACAGAAACAACCGACCAAACCGCAACCCAGCAAATAGACGCACAGACAAACGCGAGCGAAGACAGACCGGCCCCGCCGGACGGTGCGCCGAGCGGAGACCCGCCGGGAGAGCCGCCCGAAGGCGCGCCGAACGGAACCCCGCCGGAGGGCGGCCCGGGCGGCAATCTGCCGAGCGGCGGCCCGGGCAGCAGCAGCGCCGACGTGACCTATGACGGCACAACAGAACTCACCGGCGACACCTATCTCACAAGCTTTTCCGGCAACGCGGCGAACGTCATCTCCAACGGCTATACGCTCTATGTGAACGCTACGGCGCTGACAGGAACAAAATAAAACAAAAAATTTAGAAAGTTTCAATCTTGATTCAATCTTCACGGAGATAATAGGAGACAGAAAGCAGAAAATCCTGCATCGAACAATACATCTATTACGAAGGAGGCAACAACCATGAAACGCAAATCTGTATCAACTAAGCTTTTATCCATCGCCATCGGACTGGTTCTGCTCTTTACGCTGATGATCCCGTCCTTTGCGGCAGCAGCGGATGATACCGCCAACGCCACACGCTTCGTTTTCTCCGACAGCGGCGTCGCCGTGACCGAGGGCGCCTACACCGGCTACAAGGTCAAGAACACGGCGCTTTCCATCACGGCAGCGGGCACCTACATCATCTCCGGTTCCTGCGCGAACGGTTCCATCGTGGTCAAAAAGAACGTCACCGGCGTCACGCTCATCCTTGACGGCTTGACCCTCACCGCGCACGCCACCGCGCCGATCACCTGCAACAAGGGCAGCGGCGTCACGATCTTTGCCGCGGCGGGCAGCATCAACAACCTCAGCGACGACAAATATAACAACGACGACGTCTACACTGATACGACGACCTATCCCGATATCGAAAACGCCGTGATTAAATGCAAGGACGGCTCCAACGTCACCATCGGCGGCACGGGCACCATCAACGTCAATGCCTACGGCAAAAACGGCGTCAAGGGCGGTGCGGACCTCTATGAAGAGGATGAAAACGGCAACGCTACAACGATCCTGCTTTCCGCCGCTTCGCTGACGATCCAAGATGTGACGCTCAACGTCAGCATCAAGCACAGCTACAAGGACCCCGAGGATGCAAGCTCCTATGACGGCGACGCGATCAAGTCGGAAAAAGAGCTGAATATCCTCTCCGGCAATATCACGGTGTCCGCGAACGACGACGGCATCAAGAGCGACCATGTGCTGAACATCGGCGCAGAAGGCACGGCCGGCCCGACGATCACGGTCACCAAAGCCGCCGAGGGCATCGAAGGTGCCGTGGTCAACGTCTACAGCGGCAGTGTCAGCGTGACGGCAACCGACGACGGCATCAACGCCGCCAACGGCGATATTGCCGACTGCAGCAAAGACTTCAGCTATAACCAGTACGGCGGCTATGTCTTTATCAATGTGACGAACGGCGACGGCATCGATTCCAACGGCAGCGCAACCCTCGCCGGCGGCACGCTGGAGGTCTACGCGCCCTCCCAGGGCGACGGCGACCCGATCGACACGGAATACGGCTGCACGTTCAGCGGTGCGACGGTGCTTGCGGTCGGCCACGCCATGATGCCACAAAGCTACAGCGGCACCTACGTCGCCTTCGGCGGCAGTGCCGGTTCGGGCTTCGGCGGCTTTTACGGCGGAGGTTCCGGCAGCAACATTGTCGCGGCCGGCAGCACGATCAAGATCACCGACGCAAGCGGCAACGCGCTGTACACGGCACAATCTGCAGCGCCGCGGAACGCCGGCTATGTGGTGTTCGCAAGTCCTTCGCTCACTTCCGGCAGCACCTATAAACTGAACGGCAGCACAAGCGCGACGGCGCAGACTTCCTCCGGCGGCCAGATGGGTCCCGGCGGGCAGCAGGCGGGCGGCCCGGGCAGCTTCCCGGGAGGATTCCCCGGCAGCAATTCCGATGGCGGCAGCGGATTTTTCAGCTTCTTCCAAAACTTCTTCCAGCGCATTCTCGCGTTCTTCCGCAGCCTGTTCGGCATCGAATAACGCAGACAGTTTTCCTCTCCTCTTTTTGTGGGGCGGCGCCGAGACTTCGGCTTTCGGCGTCGTTCGTTCTGTATAATCCGGGGATTCATTGCGGGAGCAGTCACGGCGGGTCAAGGTGTACGGATCAAGAAAAAAACTGCAGGACATGTGAGCCTTTCAAGGTTCGCGTGTCCCTTTTTTATGCGTAAAATATGATTTGATTTTTTTAAAACCGGTCATCAGGCGCGTCCTGCCCACAGCAACATTTCCACCGCATCGAATCTCTTCACGCAGATTGATTTCAATTTCAAAGGGAAAACAGCGAATGCCATTGTCGGACGAATTCCGGCCTGAAGAAGCAATTCCCGAAACGCAGGATACGTTTCGGGAAAAAGCGATGGTGCCGGTGACCGGGCTCGAACCGGTACTCTGTTGCCAGAACGGGATTTTAAGTCCCGGGTGTCTGCCAATTCCACCACACCGGCTGATTATTTGTTCCCGTTGATTATATCGCTTTCCCGGCCGCTTGTCAACCCTTTTTCCGGGGTTTCGTGCAAAGGCTCGTCCGCTTCCGGCATAACAGCGTCCCCGTGTGCATACACTGAACTGAAATGCAAACAAAGGAGATGTCGGTATGGAGCTTGCTCTGAAAAAGGAAACGGTGGCTTATTGCGGGTGCGTGTTTGAAAAAAGCGTAAAGCAAAATCTGGATCTCGGGTGGAACCTGCCCGATTACTGCGCGGATATCCAGCGCATCCTGTGCTGCACGGTCATGCCGTGCGTCAGCGGGGTCTCGGTCGGCGGGGGCCGGGCGAGCGCGGTCGGGGAGATCCGCGTGCGGCTGATCTATCTGAACGACAAGGGCCGCATCGATACGTTCTTTGAGACAGCGGAGCTGTCTGCGGCGGCCGAACTGAGCGCCGGGGCGCAGGATGCCCAGATGCTTGCGCTTGCGGCGGTGGACTATGCGAATCCCCGTGCGGCAAGTGCGCGGCGTTTTACGCTCAGCGGTGCGGTGAGCGTGCTGTTCCGCGCGTTTCGGCGTGAGACACGAACGCTGCTGTGCGGCGTTGAAAACGGCGGCGGCCAGACGAAATGCGCCGAGGTGCCGTGTCTGAGTCTGCTTTCCTGTGTGGAAAAAACCTTCGACCTATCCGAAACGCTGGAGCTTCCCGAACAGGTGCGGCCGATGGAAAAGCTGCTGCGCGTTTCGGGAACGCTTCGAAAGGATTCGTTGAAAGCCGTGTGCGGAAAGCTGCTGCTGCGCGGCGAACTCGCCGTGGAGCTTGTCTATCTTTCCGGCGGCGACACACAGGAGCTTCAGCGCTATGAGCACCGGATGCCCATCAGCCAGATCATCGAAGTGCCGGATCTGACGGAGGAGGCGCTGTGCGAGGTCAATCTGCGGCTGCAATGTCTGCGTGTGAGCCCGCGCGCGGATTCCACGGGCGCGCTGCGGCTGGCGGACATTCAGTCGCAGATCAGCGCCTTCGTCAAAGCCTTTGAAAAAAGAACGCAAACCGTTGTGACGGATTGTTATGCGACTCAGCTTCCTTTGCTTGCCTCTTATGGCGAGGTGCCTTTCTGCAATTATCTGCAAACGGTCGATCAGACGCTGCAGCTTCGCGCTGTGCTGGAGCCGGGAGACGCCGCGCCGACGCAGGCGGAAGACGTGTCCGCGCAGGTTTGCGGCTGCTCGGTGCTGTCTTCGCCCGAGGGCTTTGCGGCAGCGGGGGAGATGACAGTTCGCCTGCTTTGCCGAACGAAGGACGGCGGATATGTCCATCTGGAGCGCAGCGTGGAAGTGCGGCAAGCGCTTTCGCTTGGGCAAACGGGGCAGGAGATCACCGGAACGCTGCAATGTGTGCCGCAGGAGGCCGAGGCGCAGGTGCGTGCCGACGGAAAGCTGGAGCTGACGCTGAACTGCCGCCTGCAGGGCGAGCTTTATACGGCGCAGACGCAAACCGTCTGCGTGGACGCCGCCGAGGATCCGTCCGGCGAATCCGGCCGCAGAAGCGCGCTCACGCTGTATTTCGCGCGGCAGGACGAACCGCTTTGGGACATTGCGAAGCATTATCGCACCTCGGTCGCGGCGCTGCGCGAGGAAAACGCGCTCGAGGGCGACAAGGTCCCGGAGGAACGCATTCTGTTTGTGACGGCGTAAGGGATCCGCACAGAAAAAACGTCGAGTCAAAGCAAATAATCTTACTTTTCTTGAAAAAAATATAATATAAAGGAAAGAAAGCGCTGAAATCACAGAATCACTCTGTGGAAAGCGCTTTCTCTTTCGGTTGCTTTGACGTTTTTCGCGAAATGTAACAGCCCCGTTTCTCTTCGAACGATTGAATGATCTCAAGCCGGTTGTTTCAGCAGGATGAACACCGCGACCGCCAGCGCGATCTGCAGCAAAATGATCGCCGGAAGCCCCAGCATGAAGCGCTTGTGCAGCGTCTTGTGGCGGATGATGCGCATGGTGCAGTATTCGCCGATGCTGCCGCCCAGAAGCGCGGCGAGAAACAGCGCTTTTTCCGGAATGCGGCGGCGCTGCCGGATGCTGCGGCGCTTGTCGCTGACCGTGAGGATCACGGCAAGGAGATTGACTGCCGTCAGATACGCGCCGAGGACGTAAAGCCATAGCTTATCCACGGCCGTTCACCAGAATGCGCAGATCGCCGGGTTCGAGCGTGCAGACCGTTCCGATGCTTTTTTGCTCGATGTAGTTGTCGTTCACGGAAAACACCGCGGCGCATTTCGGACAGACGGCAAAGCCGCTGTCGCGCTTCTTTTTGAGCAGGGAGACCGCAGAACGGTCGCTGTTGACAAAGAGCTGCAGCGCGGTCGCTTTGTTGCAGCAGGGGCAAAGCAGGACGTTGCTTTCGCCCAGCGGCTCGGTTTTCAGGTTTTCGATGGAACGAATGGCCATTGCGGACACTCCTTTGTTTTCGTTGTTTTAATAGTACCCTTTTTTATCTGAATTGTCAAGCGTGGAGGAAGCCATGAAACGTATTTTTCTTTTGGCCGTTTTGCTGCTTTTGCTGCTGTGCGGCTGTACGGTGCAGGTGCATTTTGCGGGTGAGGCGCAGCCCTTGCCGGAAACCGTGTCGGCCTCGGGGGAGGAGGCGTCGTCTTCTTCGCCGACGACCCTTTTGCAGCCGGAAGCCGAAAAAGAGGAGATCCGCGCCGTCTGGGTGTCATTTTCCGAGCTGAATCCCGAAAAGACGCGCGATGAGGCCGCGTTCCGCCGCCGGGTGCGTCAGCTTCTTGCGCCGATGCAGACCCTTTCGGTCACGGACATTTTTTTGCACGTGCGTCCCTTTGCGGATTCCATCTGCCCTTCGGCGTTGTTTGCGTCTTCTTCTGCGGTCGTTTCCCGGCGCGGCGATTCGCTGCCGTTTGATTGCGCGGCGGTCTTTCTTTCGGAAGCGGAAAAGGCCGGAGCGCGTGTCCACGCCTGGATCAACCCCTACCGCGTGAGCGCGAAAACAGGCGACGTTTCGGCGTTTGCCGAAGATCCTGCCGTCGGGGCGCTGCTGAAAAAGAAGGGGCCGCCCTGTGTCCTTGCCTGGAACGGCGGCGTGTATCTTGACCCGGCGAGCGCGGATGTGCAAACGCTGATCGTGCAGGGCGCGCGGGAACTGCTGGAGCATTATGCTTTCGCCGGGGTTCACATCGACGACTATTTTTATCCGACCGACGATGCTGCCTTCGATGCGGAAAGCTACAAAGCCTACCTTGCAAGCGGCGGCACCGACGATCTTTTCGCGTTCCGCAGAGAAAACGTCTGCCGTCTGCTGCGATCGCTTTATGCGGCGGTGAAATCCTTCGGCGCGGAGAAGATCTTTTCCGTCAGCCCTGCGGCGGATATCGAAAGAAACGAAAACGTCCTGTTTGCCGACGTGAAACGCTGGGCCTGCGAGGACGGCTTTTGCGACTGGCTGATCCCGCAGATCTATTTCGGCTTTGCCAACGAGACCCGCCCGTTCGAAGACTGCGCGGCGCAGTGGAGAACGCTTTGCGGCGGCCGGAACGTGCGCCTGCTCGGAGGGCTTGCAGCCTATAAGATCGGCCGGGACGACCTGTTCGCGGGTTCGGGACGCGGCGAATGGAAAACGGACGCCGCCATCCTCAAACATCAGGTTTTGACCCTGCGAAGCCTCGGCTATGACGGCTTTGCGCTGTTTTCGGCGTCATTTTTGAATTTTGATAAAAAACTTTCCGCAAAGGTGTTAAAAAATCTGAAAGATGTGTTATAATACCCTTGATTCCGACCGATCACAGGGGGCTTCCATGAAAAAAAGATTGCTCTATCTCGGCGGCGCGGCGGTGCTGCTGCTCTGCGCCGTCACGCTGGTTCTGGTTCTGACGCCTCTCGGCGCAAGCCTGTTTTCCAAGCCGTCCGGCGGACTGATCTTTTCGGTGGAGCCTGCCGGTATGCTCTCTGCTCGGGCAGGGGAACAGGCTGCCGTGCGCATCACTGCAGCAAAGGACGCTGCGGTCACTGTGCGTCTGGGAACAGACGAGATCCCGGCCGAACGGAAGCAGACCGTCGGAGACGACGCGGCGGTTTTCGAGGCGGTTGTGACGTTCCCGCAGGAGCAGACCGCCCTCGCGCTGCTGGACAAGCTGACCGTCACGGCGCGAAAGGGCGGCAAAACGCAGACTGCCGACGGGCCGCGTGTCGTGCTCTATGCCGAAGAGATGACCACCGAACTGCCTTCCGTCGGCAATCAGATCCCGGACAGCCCGGCAGACGTCACGCAGGGCGGCGCTTATTCCGAGATCGATGATTTTGACACACAGGCCGTGCAGGTGCCGCTTGCCCGGAACGGACAGCTCTGCATGGTCACGGGCGGCTATGCCGACACCTGGAACGCCGACCCGAACGACGACACCTTTTTCCCGTTTCAGACCACGCTTGCGCCCGGAACGATCGACTTTGCCGTCGGCCAGTCCCAGGTCTACGACCCGGACGGCGACGATCTGCGCTCATTCTATATCCTGTCTTCCGGCCGCAAGGTGCGCACCGAGGCGGTTCAGCTTCTCGGCGGCGTGATGCCGAATTCCAACGCGCTGCGCGTGCTTTTGTGCGAAGCGCAGAACGGCGCGCTGGTGCTGCGGCTGCAAACGAGCTGGAACGTGCCCTATGATTTCAGCTTCGGCCCCCAGGATTACTACGCGGCCAACAGCGAAAAATTCAACGTCTCCGCTTTCACGGCAAGCGCGATCGCCTTCACGTTTCATTATACCACCGCCGCTTCCGGCAATGTCAACGCCGCGGGCAGCGATGTGATCTCCGGCGGCGCGTGGAGCCTCGATCCGGAAAAGCAGACCGCCACTTTGACCCTTGCTTTGCGCGAGGCCGGGAAATACTACGGCTATGTTCTGCGTTATGAGACGGAAGGAACGCTGACGCTCACGATCCGCAAGCGGCCGAAAGCCCTTTCCGGCGCGGTCGTGATGCTCGATCCGGGTCACGGCGGCGTGGATTCCGGCGCCCTCGGCTTTTCCGGAGCAGTGCAGGAATCCCAGGTCAACTTCGCCCTTGCCGTGGCGATCAAAAACGCGCTGGAGCGCCGGGGCGCAACCGTCTGGTTCACCCGCACGTCCGACGTATATATGAGCCTTGAGGAGCGCAAGACCTTTGCCCGCTCCGTTCAGCCCGACGTTTTTCTCAGCATCCACTGCAATGCGGCGGAAAACCCCGACCGCTACGGCACGGCCGTCTATTATTACCGCCCGATGTCCTTCCCGCTGGCTGACGCGCTGCACACCCGGCTTTCCGCGCTGTTTCGCAGCGCCTTTTACGCCGGAACGTCAAAAAGTGCCCGCACGGGGCACGGCGTCGTTTTTCATCCCTTCAGCGTCACCCGGCTGGAGGAGTGCCCCGGCGTGCTGATCGAAACGGCCTTCATCACCAACAATGACGACTGTCTGCTGCTGTTGGACGCGGCGAACCGCGACAAAATCGCAGAGGCCGTCGCCGACGGATTGGAAGACTATTTCGGCTGAGCTATCGCAGGATCAGCTTGCAGACAAGCAGCGTCACCACGCCGGAGATTCCGGCAACGGCGCTTGTGCCGAGCGTGGCCGGATTGATCGCCAGATCCGTGCCCGTGAACTGCGAGAGAAAATGCACCGCGAAGAGGGCCGCGACCCCGGACAGCGCGGAAAGGCCGAAGGCGCGGAAAAACTTTCCGCTGCGGCCCATGGCGAGCAGCATAAGCGCGCCGAACGCGCAGGCGAGCACGGCCATCGCCGTGTTTTGAATCCCCAAAACCATTCCTCCAAAAAAAGCATCTATCCTATATGTATCACCGTTTGACCGAAATATGACAAAGGAGCGTGAATTCATGCAGCCCATGAAACTGCAGTGCGCCGTCAAAGGCTATGTCTGGGGCGGAACCAGACTGCACACCCAATTCGATCTTCCCATGCCGGAGGACAAGGACAGACTCGCGGAGGCCTGGGTGCTTTCCTGCCACCGCGACGGCGAAGACGTCATCACCAACGGAAAATTTGCCGGCAGAACGCTCTGCGACGTTCTCGCCAACGAGGGCAAAGCCTTTTGCGGAACCAACGCGGCGGCCTTCGATTTCTTCCCCGTCCTCGTCAAGCTGATCGACGCCGCCGACAACCTTTCCGTTCAGGTGCATCCGAGCGACGCCTACGCGCTCGAACACGAGGGCCAGCTCGGCAAGACCGAGGCGTGGTTCATTCTCGACTGCGCCGAGGACGCCGAGATCATCTACGGCTTTGCGCAGGAGATGACCAAAGACGAATTTCGCGCGGCAATCAAAGACGGAACGCTGCTGGACAAGGTTCGCCGCGTGAAGGTCAAACCGGGCGAACTGTATTTCATCCCCTCCGGGACGCTGCACGCCATCTGCAGGGGAATTCTGCTGGCCGAGGTGCAGCAGAATTCCAACGTGACCTACCGCGTCTATGATTACGGCCGCCTGGTCGACGGAAAGCCCCG
This sequence comes from Oscillospiraceae bacterium, assembly GCA_902774035.1. Classification (GTDB taxonomy): domain Bacteria; phylum Bacillota; class Clostridia; order Oscillospirales; family Acutalibacteraceae; genus UBA6857. Next base: position 72,717 of record CACYHA010000016.1, read on the forward strand.
CGACCTGCACATTGCGCAGGCGCTGGACGTGACCAATCTTTCCCCGATGGAAAACGGCGGAAAGCCGCTCGGACCGCCGCAAAAAAAAGACGGCTACACCGAGACTCTTCTCACGCAGTGCGAATACTTCACCGCATACTGCCTGAACATCGAAGAAAAGGCCGAGCTGAACGTGGACGGGACGTCTTTCGTTTCTCTGGTCGGTCTGGACGGCAACGCCGTGCTGCTGCACGACGACAACGCGCTGACGCTCTATAAGGGCGAAAGCATCTTTTTGCCCGCCGGTCTCGGCAGGGTCGAGATCCTCGGCAAAGCGCAAGTGTTGATGACAAAAGTATAATCCTTTGCCAGCAGAAGCTATATGCAAATAAAGAACGGCTGCCTTTCGTGGGTCAGCCGTTCAATTTATTTTAGTTTTTTTACTATTTACTGTAATATTTTATCATTTCAAGTCACGAATTACCGGATCAGTTTACAACGTTCTGCACTTCGCCGCGCAGAAAGCCTTCGACATTGCTGCGGAAAATGTTCATCAGCCGCGTGCGCGCCTCAAGAGAAGCCCAGGCGATGTGCGGCGTGATGATGCAGTTTTCGCAGCAGAGCAGGGGATTGTCGGCTTTCGGCGGCTCGGTCGAAAGGACGTCCACGCCCGCGCCCGCAATGCGGCCTTCTTTCAGCGCGGCGGCGAGGTCGGCCTCGTTGACCACCGGCCCGCGCGAGGTGTTGATCAGCACGGCGTTGGGCTTCATTTTTGAAAGGAAGTCCCGGTTCACGAGTCCGGTGGTCTCCGGCGTGAGCGGGCAGTGCAGCGTGATCACGTCGCTCTCTTTGCACAGCGTGTCAAGGTCGACGAATTCCACTGTGCCGAAGCCGCTGTAATCGCGGCTGTGGGGCGACGTTGCCAGCACGCGCATCCCGAAGGCGTTCGCGATCTGCGCCACGGCCTTGCCGATCTGCCCGAAGCCGAAAATGCCGAAGGTTTTGCCGTGCAGCTCGGTCAGCGGCGCTTTCCAGTAGCAGAAATCGCGGTTTTTTGTCCAGTCGCCGGCCTTGACGCTGTCGTTGTGCAGGCCGACATGGTTCATCAGCTCCAGCACCAGCGCGAACACAAGCTGGGCCACGCCGTTTGTGCTGTAGGCCGGAATGTTGGAAACCGGAATGCCGCGCTCCCTTGCGGCGGCAATGTCGATCACGTTGTAGCCCGTGGAAAGGGTGGAGATGAATTTGAGCTCCGGCAGCGCACGGATGATCTCGCCGGGAATCACCGTTTTGTTGGTGACGAGAATGTCGGCGTCGGTACTGCGCTGCAGGACCTCCTGCGGCTTTGTGAATTCATGGACGACGTATTCGTCCACCGTGTCTTTCAGCCAGTCCCAGGAAAGGTCGCCCGGGTTTTCGGCATAGCCGTCAAGAATCACAAGCTTCATAAAAGAAAACTCCCTTCGTGTTTTGTCTGTTCTATTATGACAAATTTGTCTTGTATTTGTCAAGTCTAAAAATCTTAGAAAGAATTACGAAAAAACAATAAAATGACTTGACCAAAAACCCTCTTTGTTATACAATAAAAAAGAATATAGGCATCGTGCGCCCTTTTTTACTCTGCCTGTTTCTGTGCGCACCTTGTCCTCGGAGGGTTCTTTTTGAAACAAAAAATCGGTCGGAGCTATATCATGAACTTCGCCGCATTCATCTGCTTTCTGCTGGCGCTGGCGCTGATCGTCTTTCTGCGGCTGATCGAGATGGATGAGGCGATGGAGTGGTACTATAAATATACCGACACACTGAGCAATTTTGAACAGTGGATCCAGACCCACGGCGCAAACTGGCGCTCCGTTCTCATCATTCTGGGCAATTTTGTGCTCAAGGCTGTGATCCCCTGGTTCCCGATCTCCTGCATCTGCGTGGTCAGCGGCGCGCTGTTCCCGGCCTACACCGCGATCGCAATCAATGTTGTGGGTCTGGCGCTGCTGTTTACCATCAAGTTCTTTTGGGGCAAGCGCTTCGGCGGCGGCAACGCGGAAAAGATCCTGCGCAAATATGACCGCGCCTCCAAATTCATCGACCAGAGTAAGCTCGGCTCCGCGATCGTGCTGTTTTTCCTGCGCCTTGTGCCCTGCGTGCCGATCAATTCCGTCAGCCAGCTTTACGGCACCACGGGGATCAGCTATTGGAAATATCTGCTCGTGTCCCTCGTCGGTTTTTCCTATAAGCTGTTTTCCTATACGATCATCGGCCGCAACGTCTATGATCCGCTCTCCGCAAAATTTTTGCTGCCCTTCGTCTTCCTGTTCCTGTTCTCCGGCTTTGTGCTGCTCGGCCTCAACGGCGTGATCGGGCTGACGGGATATCTGAGCAGTAAACATAAAGATTAATCACAGAGAGGAAGTTCTTTTATGGCAACATGCAAACAAATGCAGTCCCTGCTGGAGACCCGGGCGCTGGATGCCGCGTTCGCAAGGGTTTACACCCCGGCGCAGTATGAGGAGCAGTACGCCCGGTTCCTTGCGGTACTGAAGGATTTCGGCGTGCGGTTCGACCCGCAGCAGCAACGTGAGGTCGCGCTGTTTTCCGCACCGGGCCGTTCGGAGGTCGGCGGCAACCACACCGACCACAATCACGGCAAGGTCCTCGCCGCAGGCATCAGCCTCGACGCCGTTGCCGCGGCATCCAAAAACAACGACGGCGCCGTGCGCATCAAATCTGCCGGTTATCCGATGGATGTTGTGTCCTGCGACGATCTGGAGATCCATCCGCAGGAGTTCGGAAAGAGCGTTGCCCTTTTGCGCGGTATGCTGGCGCGTTTTGTCCAGTTGGGCTACAAAATCGGCGGCTTTGACGCGACAACGGCCAGCAAGGTGCTTTCCGGCTCCGGGCTTTCCTCTTCCGCGGCCTTTGAGGTGCTGATCGGCACGATGATCAATGAGATGTACAACGGCGGCGCGGTTTCTCCCGTAGAGATCGCCAAGATCGCCCAGTATGCCGAAAACGTCTATTTCAACAAGCCCTGCGGCCTGCTGGATCAGATGGCCTGCTCCGTCGGCGGCTTTGTCTCCATCGACTTTGCCGATCCGGAAAACCCGGTCATCAACAAGGTGGATTTTGATTTTTCCGCCAGCGGCTATTCCCTTGTGATCGTTGACACCCTCGGCAGCCATTCCGGTCTGACCGACGATTACGCCTCCATCCGCGCCGAGATGGAGGCTGTGGCCGGCTTCTTCGGCAAAAAGGTCCTGCGCGAGGTCACTAAAGCGGATGTGCTGAACAACGCCGCCGCCATCGCGAAGGTGACCGGCGAACGCGCCGTGCTGCGTGCGCTGCATTTCTTCGGCGAAAACGAGCGGGTCGATTCCGAGGTCGCCGCGCTGCAGAGCGGCGCGTTTGACCGCTTCCTTTCTCTGGTGATCGAGAGCGGACGCTCCTCGTATATGTACAACCAGAACGTGTTCACCTCCAAGTTCCCGACGCGGCAGCCGTTGTCGCTGGCGCTGGCCGTCAGCGAAGATCTGCTGGCCGGAAAGGGCGCCTGGCGTGTTCACGGCGGCGGCTTTGCCGGAACCATCCAGGCCTTTGTGCCGGATGCGCTGCTGGCTGCCTACATCGAGGCGATGCAGGCGCTGTTCAGCAAAGACGCTTGCTATGTTTTGCAAATCAGGCCGTTCGGCGGCGTGAAAATCTATTAAAAAGGAGTTTCAACATGAAAAAAACAATTCAAAAAACGCTTGCGCTTGTGCTTGCCATTTTGCTGATGTTCGGAACGGCGACAGTCGGTTTTGCCGCCTCCGTCGGCCAGGTGACAAAGCTTGCACTGGCCTCGCACACAAGCACGCAGATCAAGATCAAATGGAAATCCGTTGCAAAAGCGGACGGTTACCTGGTGGAGCTCTATGACGGCGACGAAGAAGAGTGGACCGTTGAGAATTACACCACGAACGCTTATTATGTCGACAAGGCGCTCACCCCGGGTACAAAATACGCCTACCGCGTGAAGGCCTATGTCAAGTCCGGCGGCGGCCGCACCTTCGGCAAAGCCTCCGACAAGCTCTCGGTGCTGACCGATCCCGAACGCGTGATGAAGGTCAAGGCGACCGTTCTCTCTCCGACGGCCGTCAAGCTGGAATGGCCTGCGGCTGCCGGCGCCTGCTCCTATCAGGTGTTCCGCAGCAGCACAGCGGACGGCAAGTACAAAAAGGTGACCGAGACGGATAAAACAAGCTGCAAGGTCTCCTTCAGCTCCGCCCCCGGCACAGTCTATTTCAAAGTGAAATCCGTTGCGGAAGACGGCACGCTGACCCGCGCTGCGGCCGCCAGCCCTGCGGCGGACGTCAAGGTTCTGCCGAACGCCGTGCAGGAAGTGACCGTGAACGATTACACCGCCTCCACCGTCACCCTGAAGTGGGATGCCGCCAAGGGCGCCGCCGGTTACTACATTCTGAAAAAAGACGTGACGACCAACAAGGAATATGTCCAGCTCGCGAAGACCACGGACACCACCTACAAGGTGAATTTCCCCGCCGCCCCGGGAACGGTCTATTTCAAAGTCCAGGCCTTCTCCAAGTTCGGCGGCGCCGTCAACACCGCCAAGGCCAGCGCGCCGGTGAAGCTGAACCTGAAGCCGGACAAGGTCACGGGTCTGGTCGCCATGAACGCCACTTCCTCCAGCATCACCCTTGCCTGGAGCGCGGCGGACGGCGCAACGAGCTATGAGATCTGCCAGCGCGACGAGAGCTTCGACTATGTGCCCATCGCCACGGTCAGCGAAACGACCTACACCGTGACGGGCCTTTCCAAAAACAGCGAGTACTATTTCTATGTGACCGCCATCGCCGATTACAACGGCAACATTCTGCGCGGCCCGAAGAGCGACGTTCTGAACAACGCGCAGACCGTCTTCGGCAACATTGAAAACTTCAAGATCAGCGTGGAAAGCGACGGCAAGGTCTGGGCCTCCTGGAGCCCGGTCAAGGGCGCCGAGGGCTATGTTATCGAAAAGAGCACCGACGGGACGACCTGGGCGCAGGTTGCCGACACCAAGGACTGCTCGTTTGAAGTCACGAGCGTCGAGCCGAACGGCGTTTTGCCGAAGGGCGGCGCCGTGTCCTATCGCGTCTATGCCTACACCACCGAAAACGGAGCGCGCATCACCACGGATCCCACCGAGCCGAAGGCGGTCCGCGCACTGACCGATGTTCCGAAGATCACCCGCGCCGGAACAGCCTCGCAGCACAGCGTCTGCCTGGAATGGACGACGGTCGAGGGCGCCGACGGCTACATGGTTGAGCGCTATGACACGATCAGCGGCCAGTGGCTCACGTCAACGATGAACAAGATGCGCTCCTATGTCAACGAAAAGGGCGAAAACATCACCTATTGCAGCATTCCCGAAAATGCGAGCGGCACGTTCCAATACCGCGTCTGCTCCTTTGTGAGCAACGGCGGCGTTAAGACCCAGAGCGAGTTCAGCGAACCCTTCGAATGGAATTACGTCTATGCCGAGCCTCCCGCGAAGCAGTATCCCGACGCCATCCAGAAATCCGGCATCGTCGGTTATCTCTACGATCAGGAAGCCGGCGTGTTCTACACCGCGGACGACCCCTGGCAGCGTGTTTTCGGCTTCAACACCGTTTATGATATGGCCTCCCCGTTCATCATGCTGCCCTATGATACCGATCGCATCAAGTTCACCTGCCACGGTGGCGAAAAATGGATGATCCAGCCGTGGAAAGGCCAGTACGGCATGATCCTTTACGGTTCCGAGGTCGGCGTCTACAGACAGTACACCGACCGTAATGTGGAGCATTACGACTGCGTGCAGGACGATGAAAAGCTGATGATGGATATGCAGTTCTACCGCAGAGAGGAGAATAGCTCCGTCTGGCCGGAAAATCCGGAATTCACCCGTCCCTACGCCGAATACTGGTGGGTCACCGGCTTCACCTTCGGCTTTGTCCGCATGAAGAACCCGATCGAAGCGCTGAAGAATGTCAACTTCACCGATTTCAAGATCACCTTCCGCATCACTATGCTCGACTTCGATATGAGAAACGCGTTCAAGCAGGCGCTGCTGGACGAGATCGAATATGAAAAATCGCACTACGGCTTCAAGAACGACAAGGGCGAATCCGTCGGCCGCTTCACGATCCTCAAGGAGGACGGCCTGGACTTCTGGATCGCATACGTCTAAGTTTCCTTTCAGAAAACACATAGAAGGAGAATCAGGAGCACCCCATGAATAAAATCCTGCACCGAGCGCTTGCGCTTTTGCTCGTTTGCCTGCTGCTGACCGGCGCAGCCGTTCCCGGCTTCGCCGCGTCAGTCGCCCGGGTGACGAAGCTGACGCTCAAGGAAAACACGAGCACTTCGATCCAACTCGGCTGGAAGGCCGTTTCCAAAGCGGACGGCTATGTTGTGGAACGCCGCGCCGGTCAATCGGAATGGAAAACGGCGAAGGAGACAGCGAAAACCGTCTTTACGGACACTTCTGTGAAGCCGGGCAAGGTCTATTCCTACCGTGTGAAGGCTTTCGTCAAGAACGGCAAGGCGAAGACCTTCGGTGAAGCGTCTGCGGCTCTGACCGCAATGACAAAGCCCGAAGCGGTTTCCGAAGTCCAGATGGTCTCCGCCGCCTCAGGCGCCGCCGCAGTCACGCTGAAATGGCCTGCGGCCGCCGGCGCAACGAGCTATCTCGTCTTCAAAAAGGACGTAACGACCAACCAGAAGTTCACGCAGCTTCTGGAAACGAAAAAAGAATCCTGTCTTGTGCAGTTTTCCGCCGCCCCGGGCGCCGTGGCATTCAAGGTGAAGGCGGTCGCAAAAAGCGGCGAGCTCAGCGAGAGCGCAGGCTTCAGCCCGGCGCTGAGCCTGAACCTCAAGCCGGAGCGTGTTGCCCGCCTTTCCGCAAAAAAAATCACCCCCACTTCGGTCACACTGACGTGGGATCCGGCGGACGGCGCTTCCTCCTACGAGGTCTTTCTGCGCAACGAGGCAAACTTTGAATACGAGCTGGTCGAGACCGTCACCGGGACGACCTGCACGGTCAAGGGGCTGGATTCCCTGACGCCGCATTACTTTGCGGTTAAAAGCGTCGCCTCCTACGGCGGCCAGATTCAGCGCACCGGTTTCAGTCCCGCGTATACGGCGACCACGGCCTTCAACGGAATTACCGGCCTCAAATTCTCACTGAAGGACGGCAATAAAGCGGTTCTCACCTGGGATAAGCTCTCCAGCGCCGACGGATATGAGATCGAAAAGAGCGCCGACGGAAAATCAGACTGGCAAAAGCTCGCCGATGTAAAGTCCGCCTCCTTTGAAGTCAGCGCGAAAGAACCGGGCGGCGTGCTCGAGAAGGGCAAGCAGTATTTCTACCGTGTTCGCGCCTATGCCAACGAGGGCGGTGAAACGCAATTCACGGCATACAGCGAGATCGTAAAGATCCAGCCGGTGCCGGATACGCCGGTCATCACCCGCGCCGGAACCGCCTCGCAGCACGGCATCTGTCTGGAATGGACGGCGGTCAGCGGCGCCGACGGCTATGAGATCCAGTTCTGCAGCCCGCAGGACGGCAAATGGAGAGAGCTCGTTTCGGGAGAGATGCGATCGAAGCAGTTTAAGACCTATGTGAATGAAGACGGCGTCAAAACCGTGTATTATCTCGATCAGGGTCTGACGACGACCGACACCTATCAATACCGCGTGCGCGCCTTTGTGCAGGCGGGGGAGGAGCGGAGTTTCACCGAACCGAGCAACGCGTGGTCCCAAAAGTACATCTATTCTCCGGAACCGCAGGCTTACTATGCCGACACCTTCCAGAGCATCGGCATCGCCGGTTATCTCTATGATCCGGTGGAAAAGGTCTTCTTTACGGCGGAGGATCCCTGGCAGCGCAACTACGGCTTCAACACCGCCTACGACGTCGCTTCCCAGCATGTGTTCATTCAGTATGACACCGCGCCGATCCGTTTCACCTGCCACGAGGGTGAAAAATGGATGATCCAGCCCTGGAAGGGCCAGTACGGCTTCCTGTTCTACGGCGGCGAGATCGGTGTGTATAAACAATACAATCCCCGCGATGTGGAGCATTACGACTGCGCCGAAGACAAGGATCAGTTGATGATGGAGATGACGGTCAGCCGCCGCCAGCTCACCGGAAAATGGTCAAAGGAGATCCACCGCCCCTACGGTTCCTACTGGTGGGTCACCGGGTTCAAGCTCGGCTTTGTGCGCTTTGTCAGTTCCCTGCGCGCCCTGCGGTTCGATACCTATCGCGATCTGCGTATCGAGGCGCGGATCACCATGATGGACTATGATATGCGCAACGCTTTTGTGGCTGCGGTCAATGAGATCAACGCAAAAGAGCGGCGTTTCACCATAGCGGAATACGGCAAAAACGACCTGGATCTTTATATCACGTTCAATTAAGGAGGGTTCTCCATGAAGAAAACCACGCATCGTGTCCTCGCGCTGCTGCTGGCCTGCCTTCTTCTGGTCGGGTCGGCGAACGTCGCCTTTGCCGCTTCGGTCGGCCAGGTGACAAAGCTTTCGGTCGAATCGCGCAAGACCACGTTCATCAAGCTCAAATGGAAAGCGGTCTCCAAGGCTTCCGGCTATCTTGTGGAGACCTATGACGAGGGAAGCTCGGGCTGGAAGACCGCAGGCACCACAAGCAAAACCGTCTTTGCCGTCAATTCTCTGAAGCCCGGCACGAAATACACCTTCCGTGTGAAAGCGTATTCCGGCAGCGGAAGCGCCCGCGCCTACGGCAAGGCTTCGGAAAAGCTCTCCGTGCTGACGAATCCCGAACGTGTGGCCAAGGTGACGCTCGCCGCAACAACGCCGACGGCCGCCAAGCTGAAATGGCCTGCGGCCAAGGGCGCGTCCGGCTATGTCATCTATCGCGGCAAAACGGCGGACGGCAGCTTCAAAAAGATCGGCACGAGTGAAAAAGCGAGCTATAAAGCCACATTTGAGTCTTCTCCCGGCACGGTCTATTTCAAAGTCAGAGCGCTCGCCAAGAGCGGCGATCTGGAGCGGATGAGCGAACCGAGCGCCCCCGTGAAGGCAACGCTGCTTCCGAACGCCGTTGACGAGATCGCCGTGAAGGAGTCCGGCGGAAAATACGTCGTTTTGAAGTGGAAGGCTGCCAAAGGCGCGGCAGGCTATTATCTTTTCCAAAGAGATGTGACGACGAACAAGGAATTCGTGCAGGTCGCGAAGACCTCCAAGACCACCTATAAGGTTAAATTTCCGGCGGCTCCGGGCAAAGTCTGGTTCAAGGTGCAGGCTTTTTCAAAGGGCGGCGGCAAAGTTCTCACCGCCAAGGCCAGCCCTGCGCTGAAGGTTTCGCTCAAGCCTGCAAAGGTCACGGGTCTTGCCGTGAAAAGCGCGGGTCCGACAAAGCTGACGCTTGTTTGGAACGCCGCGGACGGCGCGACCGCCTATGAGCTCTATATGCGCGATGAGGCGACCCAGGAATACAAGCTCCTTGACACCGTGACGGGAAAGACTTACACCGTCACTGGACTGGAACCGAGCACGGCCTATTATTTCTCTGTGAAGAGCGTTGCGGATCAACATCCAGCGTTCCAAGTTCAGCTCTGTGCTGAAGGCGGAAACGATCCTCGGCGTCATCACCGGGTTTGACTTCTCTCTGGATTCCGGCAACAAGCTGTTTCTGACCTGGAACGCAGTCAAGGGCGCGGAAGGCTATCAGATCGAGAAAAGCGCGAACGGCATCGACGGCTGGAAGACCATCGGCGACATCAAGGCAACCGTTTTTGAAGCCAGCGCTGTGGAAAGCGGAAAAGCGCTCGCCAAGGGGAATAAGTATTTCTACCGTGTACGTGCTTACGCAACGGAAGACGGCGCCCGTGTGTTTACGCCTTACACCGATGTTGCCGAAGTGCATCCCATTCCAGACGCGCCGAAAATCACGCGTACCGGGTCCGGCGCGCAGCACTCCATCTGCATTGAATGGACGGCAGTGCCCGGCGCCGACGGGTTCGAGGTGTTCCGCTATGACAACGCCCAGAAAAAGTGGGTCAGTCTGATGAACGAGAACTCTCTCGTGGACGGCAACCTCTTCAAGACCTATACGAATGAAAAGGGCGTCAAGACCACGTACTATTCCAACAAGGGGCTGGAAAAGAGCGGCACGTATCAATACCGTGTCCGTTCCGTTGTGAAAAACGGCAGCCATTACAATTTCAGCGATTACAGCAATTCTGTTTCGCAGGACTATACTTTCACGCCGGAACCGCAAAAATACTATGACGACGCCACCCAGAAAACCGGCATCGCCGGCTATCTGTATGATCCGCAGGAGGATTGCTTCTGCACGGCGGACGATCCGTGGCAGCGCAATTTCGGCTTCAACAAGGTCTATGACATCGCCTCACAGGCGGTGATGATCCAGTATGACACCGATCCGATCCAGTTTGTTTGCCACGAGGGTGAGCAGTGGATGATCCAGCCCTGGAAGGGTCAGTATGGCATGGTCCTTTACGGCGGCGAAGTCGGCGTGTATAAAAAATACACCGAGCGCGACGCGGATCACTATGACTGCGCGAAGGACGACGATCTTCTGATGATGGAGATGGATCTTTACAAGTATAACTATGACACCCAGCAATGGGATCACGCGTTCCACCGTCCTTACGGCTCCTACTGGTGGATCACCGGCTTCAAGTTCGGCTATCTGCGCATGGTGAATCCTCTGCAGGCACAGTCCTTCAACACCTATCGTGATCTGTACATTGACGTGCGAATCACGCTGTTGGATTTTGATATGTTCAACGCATTCAAAGCCGCGCTGGATCAGCAGATCGCCAAAGAAAAGGCGAGCGGAATGACCCGCATGAGCTATACCACGGGCGATGCGCCGAAGGGTACATCAACCGGCAATCTGGATCTGTATATCAAGTTCCAATAATCATTCTTTCACTGATTGTGCGGGGCTGTTGCATTTAGCGAAAAACGTCAAAGCCAAAGAAAGGAAAAGCGCTTTCCGCAGACTTGTTCTGTGAAGAAAGCGCTTCTTTGCTTTTTCATTCGTAAAAGAAGTAGGGCTTTCTGCTTTGACTCGACGTTTTTTCGCCCTCGGCGTACTTTTGTACAGCCTTCGGTCGAAGAAAACGCCGTTTTCATCTAAATGCGACAGCCCCCCGTTTTTTCGCACGGCTGTGCCGTGCGAAATGCGGCGGCGGGACCGCGCAGCCCGGGCTGCGCGAAAAAGGCGCGGGTATCCGCGCCTTTTTGCCTCGTGCAGATGCACGAGGCGTCCCGCCGCCGCCTTTTCGCGCAGAGGAGCTGCGCAAAAAATCCGCCGCAGGCAAATGCCTGCGGCGGCCTAATAAGCAACGGATGTTTTATTTTTCAAACTTCGCTTTAGATCTGCGCGTAAACAGATCAAACAACTGCTGCAGCAGAGATTTCAGGTTTTTGAACAGCGCTTTGTACCAGGCCAGCGGTTCCGGATTGCCCTCAACTTTGAGCGAATCATAGGCACTGATGTCCTCGTTCCAGGAAAAGCCGTCCAGCAGATAATAGGTGTCGCTGTCATAGTAGCATTGCTCATAAAGATCGGTGAATGCTTCGTCAATGTAGAAAATGTCGCAGGTGCCGTTTGCGTAGCAGCTTGAGCGGTTGTCCCAGCCGATGAGAATGCGGTTGCCCTTGCCGTCCGTGTAGGCGCCGGTGAGAAGAATCCCGTGGGCGCCTGTTGTGGCAAAGTCTTTGATCTCATCGATGCTTGCGGTTTTCAGCGGATGGTGGCCTCCCGGATAAAACTCAAAGTATACGGGTGTTCCGTCGAGCAGAGTTTCGTAAAGCATTTTGAGCTGATTACGGTACTCAGCAGTGCCGCGTTCAATGGCGTTGTGGTTCGTCACATGGGCAGCGGTGCACTGGTTGTTGTAGAAATTGATGATGCTTTGCAGCTCTTCGTCCGGTTCCAGCTCCGAAACCTTGCTGACGCCCTGGCGGGAGAGCAGGTCGAGCTTTCCGTAATATTGCAGCATGGTCGCGATCGGGAATCCGCAGCAGGAGCCGTCGAATTCCTGCGTCGGCCAGACGGTCATGAAGAAGGTCAGGCCCGCAGCCGCGATCGGCATCAGCGGGGTAAAGCCGAAGGTGGCGATCCAGTCCTTGCAGAACTGGCGCATGTGCTCCGGTTTGTAAAGATATCCTTCCGGAAGATCCGCGTTGAATACACCGCTGCTGTTGACAAAGGAGAAGACCTCGTCCTTCGCCATTTTCAGCGACGCATAGACAGGATAAAAGTCATAGACGGTCTTGCCTTCGGCAACAATGCCCGTGTTGTCGATGGTGTCGGCGATTTCGTGATCATAGTGGTATTCGTCGGCCGCTTCGTCATAGACGTAGGGCGTGAGCGTGTTGTCGTAATAAAATGCCTTGCCGTCGGCGGTTTTCCAGCCGACGAGCATCTGGTGGCCGAACTGGCGCATTTTATAGGCGCCGGGAAGGTGGATGTTGTCGCCCTCTTCACTGACAAGGGCAACGATCCCGTCTTCCAGATGGTAGTTCACCAGCGCGTACTTGTCAAGAACAGGCGAGATCCGCGTGATGCGGAAACCGTAGGCTGTGCCTGCTTCGTCGCTGTCGAGCGTGAGCGTAAAGCTGTTGCCCGGGAGGTAGATCCGCTTGGAGGACAGCCATTTTCCGGTGAAGCGGCCGTAAAGCGTGCCGTTGCCGTCAAGGATCGTCAAAAAGTCGCCGGTCTGGACAAAGCCGTTTTCGGCGTATTCCTGCAACTGCGATTCCGTGAAGTTTTCGTCAAGAAAATACAGCTCGCCGGCGTCAAATTCCGTTCTGTAATCAAAGTAAACGTAGAGTCCGGCTACGTTTTCCGGATAGGTGTAGGTCCACGTTTCGTGGCAGTTGTTTTCATAGTTGTGCGCGCTTTCGGGATAGGGGTCGGCGGCAAACGCAAAGGGCACAAACGTCAGCGCAAGCATGAGCGCAGACAGAAATACGCAAAATGATTTTTTCATGGTGCATTCCTCCTTTTAATAGTGCCGTGCGCCGCAGCCGCAGAATTGATGGGTGCCGGTCAGGTGCCAGAACGCAAGCTTGAAGCGGAAGATCGCGTTGCGCAGCACTTGTGTCCAGTTGTCTTTTGTCACTTCCAGCGCCCAGGTGCGGTTGATCTTGTGGCAAAGGCAGTCGCAGTCGATGTCTTCGGTGTCCGCGAGGTTGGAGCTTCTGATTTCGCCGCAGCGTGAGCAATACACTTCGATGTAGGTTTTGCCGTCCTCTTTTTCGGTGCGGCGGGTCGTCCAGTTGTGGGAGAGCGGCTTGCTCTGTTCGCCGTAGATGCAGACGCCGCAGGGGCAGGTGACCGTGATTTCGCCGCCGTGCAGGCAGGTCGCTTCTTTTTCGCAGCGGAAGTAGGTGTGCGTGTGTCCTTCGCCAAGCAGCACAAAGGTCAAACCGTTTTCTTCGGCAAAGCGCTCCGCTGCGGAACCGGCAGAGCCTGCAAGCGCCGGAGTTTTGCCGCCGGCAAAGTTTTCGTCGATCTCCGTCACGCTTGCGGGGATCACGATGCAGACGCTTTGTTCGTTTTCCACCGGCGGATTCTTGATCACAACGCTGTATTCGCCGAGCTTTTCCGTGCCGTCGGGAATGCGGACGATGCCCTGCACAAGATTGCCCGGAACGGCAACCAGCGTTTTGCCGTCTTTGGTGAACAGCATCCCGTCAATGAGCGTGAACTGCGTGTTGTCCTCGTCAAGGCGGAAATCGCTTTGCGCCTTGCTTCCGGAATAGAAAGCGAAAACGGCGCCGGTGAAGTTTTCGGGCGTCACAGGCACATCGCCGAGCGTTTTCGGCACATAGATGCCTTCTGCGGCGTCAGCGGTAATGGGCGTCAATAATGACGGGCCGACATAACGCACGTCGGTCAAAACCTTTCCGTCCTCCGTTTCCTCCACATCGTAGGTGTAGCCGTATTCGTCCGAGAGGATCGGCAGCGGGGGATAGATGACCGTTGCGCCGGCGGGCAGCACCAACAAGCACACCAGCAGTAAAGCGAGCAAAATCGAGATCGTTTTTTTCATGCGGATACTCCTTTCGTGAACGAGCGGCACAACTGCGGCGTCAGCTCGTCCGTTTCAATATAATCGACGCCGCAGGCAACACAGCGCTCATAATCTTCCCGTTCGTTGACCGTAAAGCAGCTCACACGCAGGCCCTTTTCGTGGAACCGGTCCACGATCTCCTTTGTCAGCTTGTTTTCCCTCATGTCGAGGTCAAAGCCCAGCCACCGGGCGACCTTTGCGTTGAAGCCGTCCTTCGTGCAGGCCATCATGATGCGCAGCTCCGGAAATGCGAGGCGTGCGATCAGAAGGTTCGGTAGTTCAAACGACTGAAACTCCACCCGGGAAAGGTCGTAGCGTTCCCTAGCCAGTCGGAATGCCGCAATGATGCTGCCCGGCAGCCAAACGCCCTTCAGCTCCACAAAGCAGATCATGTTGAATTCTTTGCAGATATCCAGATACTCCGCAAAGCTGCAAAGATAGAGCTTGCTTTCGGTGCAATCGTTCTTGAGCGGCTTTTTTGTCAGTTGTTTGTAGGTGTGCGTGGCAATGCGCAGCCTGGAGCCGTCTTCAAATTCGGCCTCTGCGTCGTGGCTGAGCACACAGACGCCGTCAAGCGTCAGCCGCATATCGGTCTCCGCGCCCGGAAAACCGGCTTCTCCGGCTTTGCGAAAGGCCTCGGCGGTGTTGCCCTCGTAAAGAGAGGAATAGCCCTTGTGTCCGATCAGACATACCTCGTCGGCAGAAGCCGGGTCGGTTCCTTCCCCGGCGGCAAACACAGGCAGTGTACACATAAGAAGAACGCAAAGAAAAGCGACTACGGATTTCATTGGCATCGCATCCTTTCCGCTTAATCATAGCACAGTCGGCGTCACAAAACAAGAGCTTTGCAAAAAATGGACGAAAAATCGCGCCGTGAACTGGACAAACGCGGAAAAAAGATTATAATAAATAGAAAAGGAGTGGTGTTATGCAGCGGAAAACCTATTCTTTGCGCGAAGTGCATGAAGTGCGCGGGCGGCAGGGGATCGCCTTTTGCGACGGCGGCTATATTGTCAGCGGTTCGACGACGCTCACACGGTATGACGAAAACTGGAACGTCTTCGCGGAGAACGCCGACCCCTTTGCTGTCGGCTTTTCTCAGCAGGTGAACCACATCGGCGACATCGACGTTTTTGACGGCGAGATCTTCTGCGGCGCGGAGCTGTTTTTGGACGGCGTTGCCGCCAACATCCAGATCGCGGTCTATGACGCCGAAACGCTGCGCTTCAAACGCGCCTTTCCCTTTGCGCCGGAAAGCGGACAGACCGAGTGCTCCGGCATCACGGTGAACGGCGACGACCGCACGGTGTGGATGTCCTCCTGGGCGGACGGGGAATCCGGCCGCTACCTTTATCAGTATGATCTGGATACCGGAAAATATCTGCGCAAGGTGCATCTGCACGCCGTGCCGCAATGGATCCAGGGCGTGGCTTATTTTGACGGCGCGTTTTATCTCACGGCCGACGACGGCGACGCCGATCTGGACGAGCCGGATCATATCTACCGCTGCGAGATCCTTCCCGGCGAGACACACTGCAAAGTCACGGAAGAAAAAACGCTGGACGACGTGATCAAACAGGGCGAGATCGAAGGTCTGGCCTTCGGAAAAGATCCGTTGCGGCTGCTTGTGCTCTATAACCGGGGCATGCGCATCGTTCTGGGTATGCCGGTCGCGCCCTATGAGGGCTACGACGGAGAGATCCACGAAGTCTTTGTTTATGATATCTCTTGAGGAAATCATCGGTTACTTGACACGAAAAGCGGTCAATGCTATCATCTGAACGAGCTTTTACGAATTGGAAGGGTGGAATGTTCATGGAACTCGGCTTTTATTTTCTGATTGGTGTGGCGGTGCTGGCCGCTGTGCTGTTTGCGGTGCTTGCCGTGCGTGCACAAAGGATCAAAGCGCAGGAGCGCCCGCCGCACGAAGCCTTTCGCAAGGAGATCGACGAGCAGAAGGCGATCCGCGATTTTTCGATGATGCTGCAGAAAAAGACGATCTGGCCGCGCGGAGAAGCGCCGGATCTGGCGCAGTTCG
The DNA here is from genome assembly GCA_902774035.1 of Oscillospiraceae bacterium. Taxonomy (GTDB): domain Bacteria; phylum Bacillota; class Clostridia; order Oscillospirales; family Acutalibacteraceae; genus UBA6857. The sequence continues at coordinate 88,845 of CACYHA010000016.1, forward strand.
ATGCGTTTTTACCGCTGCTGCAGTCGATGTATCCGCGCTGCTTTGCAGCCTTTGAAACGAACATTGTCAACGGTTACGGCATCCTTCTGCGCTGGAAAGGCAAAGACGGAACGAAGCTCCCGGTGGTGCTTATGGCACACTATGACGTGGTCGCCGCCGACGAGAGCAAATGGACGCTGCCGCCGTTTTGCGGCGAAGAACACGCGGGCTACATCTGGGGCCGCGGCGCGGTGGACACCAAATGTATCATCGCGGCGCTGCTGGAGGCGAGCGAGACCCTGCTCGCCGAGGGCTTTGCTCCGGAGCGCGACCTTTATTTTTCCTTCACCAACAACGAGGAGACCGGCGGCGACACCACGCCCGCCGTTGTGGAATGGTTCCGTGCGCGGGGCATCCGTCCCTGGTTCGTTCTCGATGAGGGCGGTGCGATCGTTCATGCTCCCGCGTTTGGCGTCAAGCGCGATTTTGCCATGGTCGGCGTCAGCGAAAAGGGCGTGATCGACGCGATCGTCAATGTGCGCGGCGTGCCGGGCCACTCCTCCACGCCGAAGGACACCGATTCGACCTACCGCCTCATCAAGGTCTGCAACGAGATCGAGCACCATCAGTTCGAAGCGCATCTTTCGCCCGCCACGCGCGAGATGCTGCAATCCATTGCGGGTTACGCCTCCTTCAGCACGCGGCTGGTGTTTGCGAACCTCTGGCTGTTTTCTCCGCTGGTGAAGCTCATCATGAGCCAGAACCCGGAGACCAACGCCATGCTGCGCACCACGGTCGCCCTGACGAAGCTGCGCGGCTCCGACGTGATCAATGTGATCCCCACCACGGCGCAGGCGGGCTTTTCCGTGCGCGTTGCTCCGTGGGACAACGACGAGAAGGTCATCAAGCGTCTGCGCTCCATCTCCGGCGAGCATACCGAGATCACGAGCGAATACACCGTGGAGCCCTCTCCGGTCTCCCCGACCGACAACGACGCCTTTGCGCTGCTCAGTGAAACGGTGGACGATGTTTATCCCCGCGTTAAAACGGTGCCCTATGTCATGAACGGCGGCACAGACTCCAAGCACTTTACCGGAATTTGCGAAAATGTCTACCGCTTCGGCGGCTTCCGCTTTTCCGACGAGGAACGCGCCGCCATGCACGGCAACGACGAAAAACTGAAAACCGAGAGCTTTCTGGACGGTATCCAGTTCTATCTCAAGCTTCTCATCAATCTGAATAAAGGAGAAACACCATGCAACTGATTCCGATGACCGACTATGAAACCGCCACGCCCGAAGTGAAAGCGGAATACGACGACCAGATCCGAAAACACGGACGCATCACCAACATGAAGCGCACCCTCCTGCACGACGTTCAGTCCTTCAAAACCTACATGGACTGGTACACGCTCTACGACGAGCTGAAGCCGACCTTCGGCGACCGTGCGCTGACGATTTTCTCCCATGCGATCTCCACCGGCAACGACTGCCTGATCTGCGGCACATTTTTCCGTAAGATCCTGATCGACGCAGGGGAGGATCCTGCGAACCTCACACTGAATGAGACCGAGCAGCTTCTCTTTAACTTTGGATTGCAGATCACGAAAAATCCGCACACCATTGACAACGCGATCTATGATAAGCTGCGTGCGCGCTACACGGATCAGCAGCTTGTGCAGCTCATCGCCTTTGCCGGGATCATGTATGCCACGAACCTGTTCAACACTGTGGCGAAGGTGCCGCTGGACGACGTGCTTTACAGCTATTTGAACGATGCAAACAAGGAGGAAGACTGATGGGAACATTTGACGGAAAAGTGGTATTTATCACCGGCGCGGCTCACGGCCAGGGCAGAGCCACCGCCCTTGCCTTTGCAAAAGAGGGCGCTGCGGTCGCGGCGTTCGACGTTGCAAAGAAGATCGAATACCCGGCCTATGCATTCGGCACAAGCGACGAACTGAAAAGCGTGAAGGCCGAGATCGAGGCGCTCGGCGGAAAATGCCTGATCGCCAGCGGCGACGTGCGCTCCGACGAAAGTGTGACTGCCGCTGTGGAGGCGACCGTTGCTGCCTTCGGCAAGATCGATGTGCTGTTCAACAATGCCGGCATCTGCGCTTACGCCGAGATCGACACCATGACCGACGAGGCATGGAACGCCATGATCGATATCAATCTCAAAGGCCCGATGAATGTCACGCGCCGCGTGGTGCCCTACATGAAGAAAGCGAAAAGCGGCGTGATCATCAATAATTCCTCTGTCATGGGTCTGCGCGGCGGCAACCGTCTGTCGCATTATGCCGCCTCCAAATGGGGCCTGACGGGCTTGACAAAATCCTGGGCGATCGAGCTTGCGCCCTACGGCATCCGCGTGGTATCCATCCATCCCACCGGCGTGAACACCCCGATGAATGACGGTCTTGCCGCCATGGAAGGTATGACGCCGCAGGAGATCGCCGAGCGTTCGGCGGGCAATCTGCAGCCTGTGCCTTGGGTGGAGCCGGAGGACACGGCGAACATGGTGCTGTTTTTGGCGAGCGAAAAGGCGCGGTACTGCACCGGCGGACAGTATTTGCTGGATGCGGGTTTGCTGACGGTGTAAGCTTATTTTAAGCGATTGTGTTTGGGGGCTGTTTTCGGAACAGCCCCTTTTTTCGCACGCTGCTTTGCAGCGTGCGAAAGGCGGCGGCGGGACGCCTCGTGCGTTCGCACGAGGCAAAAAGGCGCGGACACCCGCGCCTTTTTTGCGCGGCGTTCGCCGCGCGGTCCCGCCGCCGCCTCGCTGCGCAGCGAAGCTGCGCAAATTGCCCCCGTGCAGAGTTTTCTCTGCACGGGGGCAAAGCGAAAGCGAACAGCTAAGTAATCACACTTCACATCCGCAGCAGCGCCTTCATCTGCGCCGTGAACCGCTCGGGCCGGATCGCATAAAGGATCACGGTCAGCGCAAGCGTCACGATCATGACGAACAGCGTTGTGTTTGCGTTGTGGAAAAAGATTAGGCAAATCAGAACGAGCAGCAGCTCTATGCCGACTTGGGCGATCAGCGCGACGGCGGAATGCAGCAGCTCACCTTTTTCTTTCAGGCCGCAGATGAACAGATAGATCGCCACACCGAGCAGAATCATCGGCGAAAGGAGACTGTAAAGCAGGCTGTTGCCGAGGATGCAAAACAGCAGACAAAGAGCGGCTGCGACGCGCAGCACCCATTTGTTCGGCAAAATACGCTCTTTCCTTTTGAGCAGCTTTTCCGTCTTTTCCGGATACGGCGCCTCTTTGATGCCGTTCAGAACGGGCGGTATGTTTTCTGCCGGCGCGCCGCAGAGCGGGCAGGTGGTTTGGCTTTCACCAAGATCGACGTTACAGTTGGAACAACGCATAAAAGTACCTCACTTTCTGTGTATCCGTTGATTCACTCGATGTGTGAAAATTTGCCGTTAAGATTGCGCATCTGAGTGAATCGGCGGTTACCTGTTGGTTTCAACGTGGACTGGCACGCCCTGGGACGCGAGAAACCGCAGGAAAAACCGCTGCTTTTCCATGTCATCTCTGCAATCGTTGAAGGTGACCGTCAGCAGACCGCCCACGGAGACCACGCCGACGCCGAAGGGGTTGTAGGGCGTTTCGCCGAGGGTGAATTCCGCGCGGTTGATGTGGCGCAGCACCTCCGGCGGCGCAAGCACTTCTCCCACATTGGAGAGGAAGGTGGTGAATGAGCACTGGTTTTTGCGGTAGGTGTTTTTCAAAAACAGATGCTTGAGCGGATAGGGGATCGGACGCAGCAGGGGAGACTGCTGGGCGCGCACGTTGGCGCTGATCTCCTGCGAAAGATAATCAACCGTCGCTTTTTCCTGCACCATGCCTGCAATGCCCTCGCTGATCTCCGCAAACGTGAGATCGCGCCGTCCCTGCGGATGAAACGTGATGTCGGACATGTAGCAGAAATTGCGCACGCTTTCCGTGCCGAAGCGCCGGCGCAGATCCAGCGGAATGCTGACGCTGATCGCTTGGTCGATGGGCTGCGGCGCGGTTTGAATGTAGGTGAAGATCAGGATCGCCGTCAGGTATTCCGTCACGGTGAGCGCATAGGCGGACGCCGCCTGCTTCAGGTCTTCCACACGGCAGATACCGTGCGTCACGCGCATATTGTCCTTCAGGAGCGGCTCTTTGATGTGGTAAACGCTGACTTCGCTGTAGTTCTTTGCCTTGACGCCTGCCGTGCTGTTTTTGATGAACGGATCGCAGGTCTCTTCCTGCGTCGGTTCGTCGTCTGCGCGCAGCGCGTGCGGCGCGTCGGAAACCGTTTCGCCCAGCAGCTCGTAATATCGTGCGACAAGAGATGTGAGGAAGCGGATGCTGCCGCCGCCGTCGGTGATGCCGTGGAATACTTCGAGCGTGATGCGGTTTTTGTAATAAAGAACGCGGAAATTCGGCTGCATCGTGCGCCCGGTGTTGATCGACCGGCCGGGGACATCGATTTCCTTTTGCAGCTTCGGCTGCACAGCGGTGCGCTCAAAATAGTTCCAGAACAGACCGCTTTTGACAATGGCGCAAAACGTCGGAAAACGTCGGCTCATGTCACACAGTGCCTGCTGCATCTCCTCCGGCTTCACCGGTTCGTTCAGCACGAAGGAAAGCCGCAGCGTTCTTGCCCAGCCGGGGCGCCGGTTGCCGCAGTAAAGGTTTGCCGCGTTGTCAACCGGGAACCAGGGTTCGCACATACCTGTTGTGGTATTTTTTTCGTTCAAGCTTTTCTCTCCCCTAAATATAGAAATTGTTCTTCTATTTTTTCTATTTTAACCGGAATGGCGTAATTTGTCAAGAAAAAGCGGGGATTCCGTTCATATTTGGAAAAAAATTTCATGGAAAGTTTTATCTTTTTTCAAAAAAGTGTTGACTTAAAGCGAAGAATCATATAAAATGAGATAGCTGAGACCATGTTCAAATTTTTAACAAATTTTACAGAGGGAGCTTTTTCTTCTGTATGGGAGGACAAAGATTATGCAAAAGAAATCGAAAGCCAAGACAATTGTGATTGTAATTCTCTGCATCCTGCTTGTCGTGGAGTCTGCTGTGCTGATTTTCGGCAAAAAGGGTGACGATGCAATCGCCGGTACTGCCGACGATCCCGTGCAGGTTGTTGACGGCGGCAAGGGCGAGATCGATACTTCTGAAGTGACAACTCAGGACGATCTCAACACAAACGCTGATCCCGCAAGTATTTTGAGCGCTCTGCTCACAGATGAAAACGGCAAAACCAAGAACGTTGGCGATATGCTGCGCGATATGCTTTATACCAATGCGCTTCCGACGGCCGCGATGACTGCTGTCATGCCGATGCTCTATGATCAGGCCGGCGATCTTGCGTCTGTTGCGCCCAACATCAACCTTTACGTGACCGGTCCTCTGCTTGCGGAGCAGATGGGCGAGGTTGCATATACCGCCGTGGATAAAGACGGTGTGCGCAAGCCCCTGACGGATATTCTGACAAAGCTCGGAACAAAATGGAAATATCTGGATACCATTGTCAAATGGACGGATGAAAACGGCGAAGAGCAGGAAGGCACGATCGCCAGCTCCATCGACTGGTGTGTCCGCGATCAGGAATCCTTCTATCAGGCGATGAACGATGCCTCTCTCGGCTTCCGCGGCCTGCTTGAAATCAGCGTTCAGAGCAAAAAAGGCTCCATCGAACTTTCCAAGGCGTTGAGCATGGCGCTGGACGAAGCCATGGCTGAAAAGCTTTCTCCCGTAGTCGGCATGATGACCGGCCTGCCGGGTCTCGACACGCTGAAATATGCCGCGCATGTTTATAATCCCTATGAAATGTCCGGCTATCAGGCCTTCTTTGTCTACCTGTTCAACATTCTCGGCCTTGTGGACGGCGAATACCCCTCGGATTCGGAAGTCCGCAACTATAACACTATGGGCGAACTGTTCAAGGCGCTGATCGAGAGCATCATCTTCGCTGTTGAAAAAATCATGAGAGATCCGGGCCAGAACCTTGCCAATGTGCTGCTGAACCTGGTGGACGCCATCGACTCCGGCAAATTCATCAAACGCTTCTATATGTGCGATATGCACATTGAATACAACAAGACGCTCCAGAAGCTCGGCGTTGTCGGTGCGGACGATACACTGTTCAACCTCGGCGACACCGTGAACGGCATCGTCAAGGATATGGGCATCGACCTTCACAACGACTGGAACGGCCTGCTCAAGGGCGTGTTCAAGATGCTCGGCGCAGGCAACAATGTTCCGAAGTTCAACACCGCGAAATTCCTTGCCACCGGCAAAGCCCGCAAGCTGCCCAACGGCAACAAGGTCTACACCGCAAACAGAGACGCCACCTTCGGCTACTTTGTGGATTACATCATGCAGGGCGAGATCGTGGATCTCCTGCTCGGCAAGGTCGGCTTCTTCAAGAAGAAGGACGTCAAGAAGATTGTCAAGGCCTTTAACAATGCGGACGACGGTATCAGCAATCTGATGAAGGCGATCATCGCAGGTGCATTGAACAATCTGGTGTAAACTTCTGAAATTTCAAAAATTTGGGGTACAGAATCCGCTTCTGTACCCCCTTTTTTTGCTTGTTGATCCTGTTTTTGGAAATGCTTCGGCTGAGATAATCAACAAATGTAGTAAAAATGACGCGAAACTTGACGAGCAGATTTTTATCATGTATAATAAACGAAAATCGACTCTCTCGAGGAGGGACTGCCATGCAGCCAACTGAGATCCCAACTGTGCGCGAACTGATCGATCGGGCGGCCGAACGATATGAAGATCGCACTTTTTTGATGTTTGTGCGCAACGGCGAGGTGCAGGAGCGCTCTTTCCGAAAAACGCAGCAGGACAGTCTATCCGTCTGCCGCTATCTTCGCTACGTTTCCGACCGCCGGATGCATGTGGCGATCATGAGCAAAACCTCCTACGACTACATCACCTGCCTGACGGGCATCCTCATGAGCGGCAACGTGGCGCTGCCTCTTTCGCCCGACATCTCCGAGGCCGAGGCGTCCATGCTTCTGGAACGCGCCGACGTGGAATTTCTCTTCTACGGAAACGAGATCTCCGAAAAGGTTGAATCTCTCTGCCGCCATTGCGTGAGCCTGAAAAAGGCCGTTTGCATCGGTACGGAACAGTTCGCACGGATGTATGATGATTTCGGCGCCGGTTCGCAGTATGTGCATCTTTCCGATTATACGGTCGACCCCGAAGCCTGCGCCGCCATGATCTATACCTCCGGCACCACAGGCGACCGCAAGGCTGTCATGCTTTCCACGAAGGCGCTGGTCGGCAATGTGATGTATCACGATTACTGCGAAGACATTTTCACCGAAGACGACGTTGCAATGTCTGTTCTGCCGATGTATCATGTCTATTGCTTTACCGGCGATTATCTCAAAAACCTGAAAGACGGAATGCGCGTGGCGCTGAACGGCGAAATGCACGATCTTGTGCGCAACCTGACGGTGTTCCAGCCCAAGGTGATGCGCGTTGTGCCGATGATCGCCGCAACCCTCCTGCGCCGCGTCAAGGCCATCTGCACTCGTCGCCCGGAAACGGATCCGTTTGATGCTGCCCGCGAGGTCTTCGGCAAAAACATTCGCTGGCTGATCTCCGGCGGCGCTTATCTGGATCCGGCGCTGATCTCGGCGTATAATGAACTCGGGATCTTTCTTCGTCAGGGCTACGGCATGACGGAGGCCGGCTGCCGCATATCCGTCCCGGACGAATATGCATCCTTTGAATCTGTCGGCCGCGTGATCGACATCTGCGACGCCCGCGTGTACGGCGGCGAGATCCAGGTCAAATCCGACACGCTGATGCTCGGCTACTATAAGCAGCCGCAGGAAACGGCCGCCATGTTCACCTCGGACGGCTGGCTGCGCACCGGCGACATCGGCTTTTTAACCCACGACCGCCAGCTTTTCATCACCGGCCGCGTGAAGAATCTCATCATCCTCTCCAACGGTGAAAATGTTTCGCCCGAGGCGATCGAAAAGAAATTCAGCGACCGCCGCCTGGTACAGGAAGTCATGGTCTACGCCGAAAACGACAAGATCGTTGCCGAGATCTTCCCGAACTATGACTTCGCGGAAGAAAACCGGATCGACGACGTGGTCGGTATGCTGGAGAACATGGTCGATACCATGAATATGACTGCGAAGCCCTCCCACATGATCTCGCGCATCAAGCTGCGCAACTCGCCGTTTGAGCGCACTGCCACCGGCAAACTGATTCGCAAAAAGACAAATGTATTATAAAAAAAGGAGACGCACCGAATGAAAGAAAAGAGCACCGGACCCGTTTATGACCTCACCCCGGCAC
>CACYHA010000016.1:97167-114733 GCA_902774035.1 Oscillospiraceae bacterium
ACAGGACATGATCCAGTTCATGCTCAAGTACAGCTTTTTCCACAAGCAGGTCACGCAGATCCCCGAATCCATCATCACGGAAAAAGAGATCGACTTCGACCTGATGGAGAAAGCCATCAACATCGAGATCGAGCGCAACGACTGTATGCGCCTGCGCTTCTTCAAGGAGAAGGGCAAGATCAAGCAGTATTTCCTGCCCCGCGCCGAGCTGCATGACATCCCCGTGCTGACCTTCAAATCTCCGGAGGAGCAGATGGAAGTGTTCACGGCGGACGCGCAGACCCCGATCCGTATACTCAAGGGTGAGACTTACCGTATCAAATTCTTCCGCACGTCCGACGGCCGCTACGGCATCTATCTCTGCGTGCACCATCTTGTGATGGACAACGCCGCCTGCATGGTCTTCTTCAACGACCTGCTTGCCGTCTACGATCATCTGAAGGACGGCGCGCCCATGCCGAAGCCGCTGGGTAAATATGAGGACGGCATTCAGAAAGAGATCGCCTGGGTCTCCGATCCCGAGAACATTGCCCGCGAAGAACAGGCTTACGCCGAATACATCACAAAAGACGGCGAACCGACCTACCTCGGTGTGGAGGGCACGAAGTTCCTGGACGCCGAACGCGCAAAGCAAAAGGATCCGAACGTCAAATATGTTTCGCTGTTCGACCCGATCCACGATAAGGCGGGTTTCACCAAAAAGGTCATCCCTTATGAGGACAGCCAGAAGGTCATCAAGTTCATGGACGAAAACAACGTCGGCGGCGAATGCCTGATCCAGCTTGCCATGCGCATCTTCCTGGCGAAGATCAACAACGGCATTCTCGATTCCTATTTCATCACGCTTTGCCCGCGCCGCAGAACGCGCGACGAAAAACGCTCCGGCGGAACTTACGCCGTGCCGCTGCCGTGGCGCATGGTCCTGAAAGAAGATAACACCTTTATGGAGGCGGTGGAGATCATTGCCGAACAGCAGCGCTGGGCCTTCCGCCACATGGATTATCCCTATCTGATGTACCGCAATCTGCAGCGCAAGCTGTTCAACTATTCCGCAGCCGCCGCTTCTTCCACGATGATGTTCTCCTGGTTCCCGCTGGAAGAAGGCACGATGAACCACTGGGACTACGAATTCGTCGGCTATGGCATCGGCCGCTATGTGATGGTGCTTTACACCTTCGCCATGAAGGACGTAAAACACGGCACGATCAAGATCACCTATCAGCACCGCACGAAGTTTATCAGCGAAGAGGATATCGACCGGATGCAGGAGGGCACGGAAAAAGTGCTGCGTCTGGCGATGGAAGACCCCAACCGCACCGTCGGTGATATTTTAAAGAACCTGTAATTGGAGGAAACTGAGCTATGCTTGAAAAAGTTTTGGAAATCATCAACGATTTTGTGGACGTGGATCTGGACGCCGCGGACGAAAACACGCGCCTGCGCGGTGATCTTGGTCTGAACTCGTTCGATTTTGTGAATGTCGCCATCGAGCTGGAACGCGAGTTCGGCGTCAAGATCCCCGACGCTTCCGCCGCGAACCTGCGCACCGTCGGCGAACTTGTCGAGCTTGTGAAAACCCTGCAGGCCGAGGCCGCCGAATAAACCGAAAAACGATACCCTGCACTCTTTGGATTCCTCCAGGGCGCAGGGTATTTTTTTGTCTCTTTCCGCTATATATAATATGAAAGGGGAGGGGTTCAAATGCTCCAACGGGGAAAACTGCTGGCTGCGCTGCTGGCTGCATTGCTGCTTTGCGCCTGCGTCAAAAGCGAAACGACCGAGCTTGTGTCCTTTTGCACGAACACAAAAACAGGGGATACGCCGGCGCTTCGGCTGACGGATTGTCTGCTGGAGCGGGAGAACGGCGAGCTGCGCTGTTTTTGGCGCGTGGAGGACGGTTTGTCTCTGCGCCTGATATGCACTGAAGAAGGCAAGGTGACGCAATGCAGAGTGATTTTGCGCCGCTTGCGGCCGGACGGCACGGCCTTTCCTGTAACGCAGGCGCGCACAGCGGCTTTTTGTGCGCTGGCAGAACGCGCCTGCGCCGCGTTGGAGGAGATCTCCCCCGAAGAGGGCGAAGCGCTGTTTCAAACGCTGCATCTGCGCAGTGCCGAAGCCCTTTCGCAGTCTGGAACGTCGCCGCTGTTCCGGGGCGCGGGCTTTTTTGCGCGGCTGGTCAGCAGCGACGCACAGGCTGTGCTGGAGCTCAGCAACAAATGGCTTTGCCCGCAGGAAGAAAAAGAAACGCCGGAGAGCGTTCCGGCGTTTGATGAGACGACCAATATCCGCACCGAAACAGTGCCGTTGTCGTGAGAATGATTTACGGTTCCGTAACGGAGCCGGATTCGATTTCGCTCTCTTCGGGCTGCGGTTCCGTTTTCGGGAGGAATGTGCCGTCATAAGCGCCGCATTTTACCTTGATCTTTTTTGTGGCAATACTGCCGTCGGGCTGCGGAATAAACCCGTAAACAAGGTTTTCGCCCGCAAAGAAAAGGTTTTCATCCGAAACGAGGCTGCGCAGCGTCAAATAGGCGGGCAGCGGCCCGCTGACGGCGCGCAGACGCGACTGCGGACACATCACAAGGGTCGGCAGAACAGCCTGATAAAGCGAACTCAGATCGTTATAAACATGGTGCGCAGCCTGCAGCACATCCGCACGAAGAACTGCAGGTGAAAACTTTTGCAAAAGCGCTTGCTCGACCTTCAGGTTGCTGTCTCCGAGAAAGAGGAAAACTTTTTCGCCGAGCGTAACGCGCAGAACAGCGGAAAAATCGTTGGGATTCGTGACGCTCGTTGCAGCGTCCGCAGCGTTCACAGCGTCTTCCTGCGTGTAAAGCACCTGACAGTCCGCGTCCTGCAGCTGAAAGCGAAAGCCGGAGCGAACTTTGAGATAGCTGACGTTCGGATAACGCCGGTTGACGACCCGCCGCAGATTAATGACGTTCGCCTGCTTTTCGATCACCTCGTCGGACTGATAGTTGAACATCACACGCTCGAGGTCGATCTTTTTGTGGTAATCGTGCAGCAGCTTGAAAAACAGGTTCGTGTGATCGCTGTGGTTATGCGTGCCGTACCAAAGCGCGATCTTGATGCGCGTATCTTTCTTCTTGCCGGTGACCTTGTGCAAAACCCGCCAAAGCTCCGCGACGTTCTGATCGGTGCTCTGCTTGATCGCGCCGCCGTCAATGAGAATGACGCGCTTGTCAGAGAGCACAATGATATAGAGCATGCCGCTGCTTTCGTAAAGCGTGCTGTCGGTGTGATCCGCATCGGCATAGGGGTAGCTGAATTGATAAACGCCGGGCTGCGCCGCTTTTTCCGGGTCGATTTCGACGCTCGAATTGAACGCGTCGTAGCTCGCCGTGTTGCAGCAATCGTCGATCACCCGGGTCTCGCCGTTTTTCTCGTTGAAATAAAAATATACATTCTTTTCTCCGTCGGAATAGCCGAAGAAATAGTTGTCTTCGATCCGATTGTGAAACGTCTGCGTATAGCCCCACATCGAGAGCGTTTCGCAGTAGGCGTTGACGTCGGGAAGCGTCGTGTGCGTGATCAGCTGCATTTTGCTCAGAGCGGGATGCGGCTCGGGCGTATCCGTTGTCGGCATTTCCTGGTCAAGCCCGGTGCCTGTGTTATAGAGCGCCGAAGAATAAACACCGGCTTCAAACGGCGGAACGCCTTCGAGCAGCCATTCGCCGCAAAAAAGCTCCGAATGCGGGCTGATGCCAAACAGCGCAAGAATACTCATGATTACGGACATGAAAAATGCCGAGATTTTTTGGAAAATGCTTTTCATGTGATGTCTCCTTATACCCAGTTCAGTTTATACATCAAATGTGCGCCGAGCAGGGCGACCACAACGCCGATTACCAGCAGCACGCCGATCTGCAGGGAACCCGCAAAGACAAGAATGAGCGAGACAACTGCGATCGGGAAGATCGAGATTTTCCAGTGCTTTGCAAAATACGTCGCCGCCAGTGCGCCGAAGATCGTATAGGTCACCTGCTTGAAGGCGGGCGCCAGCGCCTCGGACTGCATCAGCGCGGTGAAGTTCGGGTTGAACGCAAAGATCATCACGAACACGGCGATGATCAAAGTCGTCACGATGGCGCTCGTAGCGATGGAGATCGTGGAGATGACCTCGCCCTCCTCGGAGTTGGCGCGGACCTTCGCGTTTTCCATGGAGTTCAGCGCGCAGGGGAGCTTCAAATTGGCGATGTTGCCGGTGAGGAAGGAAAGATAGGTGCCGCCTGCGCCGAGCAGCGGGCCGTAGGCGACGACCTCCACCACGGCGGTCGGATAAAAGAGGATGGCGATGGAAAAGAACGCCTTGGCGACCACGCCGACATCCGGCCAGACCTTCAGATGCAGACACATCAGCGTCGGCACAAGCAGCATGACGAACAGCGCGGCGATGCACCAGATGCGGCCGTGCAGATGTACGGAATCAAGATAGCTTCTCTTTTCGTGTTTCATCTCAGTACCTCCATTCGATCGCGGCAAAGCCGGGCGCATAGGTATTCAGCAGCACGATGACGACCATGGAAAGGATCATGGCGAGCGGCATGGCAAAGGATTCCAGCCACTTCCACTGCAGCTTTTTATTGATCGCAACGAGCAGCAGCATGAACGCGATGGAGCAGAGAATGGCGGTCAGCGAAAGAACGCCCGCGCCGTCGCCGATCACGGCGTTGATTTTTTCACCGCTTTCCAGTGTGATCTGTTCGCCTGTTCCGGCGATGCCGCGGCCCAAAAAGGCGGCGATGATGCCGATGAACGCGGCGGCGGACATGAGATCCGCCCACTTGGCGTTCTTGTTCATCGTGCCGGAGATCTTGCTTTGGATCTTTTTGAGGAAGAGCGGAATGAGGATCAGCGGCAAAATGCAGCCCAGCGCCATGACCCACGAAACGGCGGTGAAGACCTTCGGGTCGGCAATGTCCGCGCCGATGCCGCCGGAAAGACCGGCCGCTTCGATGGCCGCTTCCGCAGCGGGCACCTCATATTGAATGGCGCCGATGACGGAAAGGCGGATCCACGGCAGCACATAGCCCAGCGCAACGGAGAGCACGAGCACCGTGACGGCGATGCTGATCGCCGGGGCAATGGAAAACAGGGCGGAGGAGGCGACGGTGCCTTTGATCTGCTCGTTCGTGATGCCGAGCTGCTTGCCGCGCCGGATTGCACGCACCAGGAAAAACACCGACTGCGCGATCACGAACAGCAGCACGCCCATGGCGATGCAGAACATAAAGCCGTCCGATTTGAAATCATGGAACATACAACAACCTCTTTTCTTGATAGGTTAGTTTCATCATATCACTTTTTTCCGCTCTGCGTCAACAAATTTTTTGCAATTCAAAAAAATAGTTGGATTTATCGCGCAAGTATGCTATAATAGTTTGAACTATCAAGGAAAGGAAGTGCGGCCGCATGAAGCGCGAAGAAGAAAAAAAACGGCCGATGCACCCGGAGCGGGTGATCCTGCTCAGCTTTCTTGCTGTGATCGCGGTCGGAACGCTGCTGTTTATGCTGCCGTTTATGACGCGAAGGGCGCCTTTGAGCTTTATGCAGGCGTTGTTTACCGCAACGAGCAGCGTTTGCGTCACGGGGCTGACGCTGATCGACCCGGCGGCTTCCCTTGCCGCGCCCGGGCAGGTTTTGCTGCTGATCCTCATCGAGATCGGCGGCATCAGCATGGTGACCTTCGCAACCTTCTTCATTTTTGCGCTGAAAAAGCGTTCCGGCTTTCGCTCGATCCGCCTCGCGCAGGAATACACGAACCTTGACCTGTTTTCTCAGGTCAAGCCTCTGGTGCGCACGATCATCATCACCGCCGTTTCCTGCCAGGCGCTCGGGGCGGCGGCGCTCTGCGCCTATTTTGTTCCGCGCTTCGGCGCGAAGGGCGTTTGGATTTCCGTGTTCACGGCGGTCTCGGCCTATTGCAACGCCGGGTTCGACATCTTCGGCGCAAACGCGCCCTTTGCCTCCCTGACTGCCTACAACAGCGAACCGCTTGTCATGGGCGTTGTCATGGCGCTGATCGTCACGGGCGGTCTGGGCTTTTATGTGTTCTACGATATTCTGACCTATCGGAAAAATCACCATCTGACGTTGCACACCAGAACCGTCGCTGTGTTCACGCTGGCGCTGATTTTGTTCGGGTTTGCCGCCGTGCTTGGGTTCGAATGGACAAACGCGAACACGCTTGCGCCGCTTGCGCTGCCGCAAAAGCTCACTGCGGCGCTGTTCCAGTCCATCACGGCGCGGACAGCCGGCTTTGCCTCGCTGAACATCGGCGCGCTGCAGGATGTGACAAAGCTGTTTTTGCTGATGCTGATGTTCATCGGCGCCGGCAGCGGCTCCACCGGCGGCGGCATCAAGGTCACCACCTTTGCCGTGCTGGTCATGACGGTGGTCTCGGTGCTGCGCGGCCACGGCGGGACAGTGATCTTCGGCCGGCGGGTCGACAACCGGACCGTTGCTAAATCGCTGACCGTTGCGGCGCTGGGTCTGTTTGCCGTTTTGCTTGTCAGCAGCGTCATTGTGCTGGAGACCCCGGGTCTGCACGGCATCGACGTGCTGTTTGAGGCGGTGTCCGCCTTTTCCACTGCCGGGCTTTCCTCCGGCGTCACAGCGTCCTGCGGAACAGCCGGTCTGCTTTCCCTGATCTGCGCCATGTTCTTCGGCCGCATCGGCCCTGTCTGCTTCATCATCGCCCTCAACAGCCGCGAGACCGACAACGACGGCCGCGTGCTGCCGGAGGGCCGCATCATGGTCGGCTGATACATAATCGTCGCCGTTTCGGCATAGACTGAACCGGTGATACTATGGAAGAAAAGAACAGACCACGGAAAAAAAGGCCGAACAAGAAGGAAAAGGGCGATTGGTTCCTTTCCGTTTCGCTCGTGCAGATCGCCTTTTGCGCGTTTTTCTGCCTGATCGTGTTTGTCTGCGCAAAGACGAATCCCGACGCGAGGGAGAGTCTGCGCGCTGATTTTTCGGCGCTGATGCAATGGAGCATCGCGTCCGAGGATGTGCAGGAGGTTGCCGCCCTTGTGCGGGAATATTTCACCTCCTCCGGGGAAGCGGCGCCGGTGTTCGGCGGCTTTACCTATAATGTTGACGACCCGCCGGAAGACGCTGCGCCAACGGAAACGACGTCTGCGCCGGAAACGACGGCAGAACCCGTGACAAAGGCCGCAAAAAAGGCGAAGAAGCAGCAAAAAGCGGAAACAACGACGACCGAAGCGCCGCAGGAAAAAGCGCGGAAGAAATCCGAAAAAGCGCAAAACGACGGTGCGGGCGGCGAGGATGTGACGGCGCTTTCCGCAAAAGAGAACACCTCTTTTTCTCCGACGGCGGTCACGGTGCCGATCGTGCGGCCCGTGCGCGGCGGACGCTATTCCTCCCGCTTCGGCTATCGCACCAACCCCATCACCCATGTCTATTCCTTCCACACCGGACTGGACATCGCAGTTCCGTTGGGCACGAAGATCCACGCGGCGTTCCACGGACAAGTCCGCGCCGTCGGCGAAGACGAACGCGCCGGGAAGTACATCATCCTGCGGCATGACGACGGAATGGAGACATTTTACTGCCACTGCAGCCGTATCGTTGCCGTCGAGGGCGACACCGTGGACGCCGGCGACGTGATCGCCCGTGTCGGTTCCACCGGCTGGTCCACTGGACCGCATCTGCACTTTGAAGTGCGCAAAAACGGCGAACGGCTGGATCCGCTGCAGTTTCTGGAAGATGGAGCTTAGGTTCCGGCGGTGTTCCCTGCGGCTGAATTTTTCGTTTTTCGCGGTGCTGGCGGTGATGCTGCTTTTGCGTGACCGGCAGGCGACGGCGGTCTGCTTCGTTTCCGCGCTGCTTCATGAATGCGGCCATCTGGTTTTGCTGCGCGTGTTCGGCGCCCACGTGCGCCGGGTCGCTTTCGGCGCCGCCGGGATCGTGATCGAGAGGGGAGACGTATGCTTGCTCCCCGGGACGAAAGAGGCGCTGGCCGCGCTCGGCGGCGTTTTCGTGAATGCGCTGCTGTGTGCGCTTGCGCTTTTGCTTCGCTTTCGGCTGAACGAAAGGCTCTGCCAAACCCTGCTTTGGTCGAACGCGCTGCTGGGCGCGCTGAATCTTTTGCCGGTTTATCCCCTTGACCTTTGGCGCGCGCTTCATGCGCTGCTGGAAGATCGGCTTTCCCCGGAGCGCACGGAGCCTTTGCTGCGGCGCGTTTCGCTTTGCGGCTGCGCGGCGTTTTGCGCGTTCAGCCTGTGGTACTTTCTGAAAATCGGCCGCAACCTCAGTCTGCTTGCGGTCTGCGTATATTTGTTATTACTGAATCTGAAACGGAGATCATCGGATGTTTAACAAAGAGATCGAAAAAATCCTGCCCCTTGTGCAAAAGCCCGCCCGTTATACCGGCGGCGAGCTGAACAGCATTCTCAAGGACAAAACGAAGGTGAAGCTGCGCTATGCCTTTTGCTTTCCCGATTCCTACGAGATCGGCATGTCGCACCTGGGCATTAAGATCCTTTATGACTGCGCCAACGCCAGAGACGACGTCTGGTGCGAGCGCGTTTTTGCCCCGTGGCACGACATGGAGGCGCTCATGCGGGAGCGGAACCTACCGCTCTATGCGCTGGAAAGCGGCGACCCGATCAAAGACTTTGATCTGATCGGCTTTACGCTGATGTATGAGCTGTGCTATACGAATGTGCTGAATATGCTCGACCTCGCCGGGCTGCCCGTCCGCGCGGCGGACCGCACGGCACTGACCCCGATCGTGGTCGGCGGCGGCGCCTGCGCGTGCAACGCGGAACCGATGGCGCAGTTCTTCGACATGTTCTGCCTCGGCGAAGGCGAAGAGGTCTTCGATGAGGTCTTCGATCTGCTGGAGCGGGCGAAGGCCGAGGGCTGGAGCAAGGCCGCGTTTCTGAAAATGGCGGCGCAGATCGAGGGTATCTATGTCCCGTCGCTCTATGACGTGCGCTACAACGACGATGGCACGGTTGCGGCGATCACGCCGCACGACGGTGCGCCCGAAAAGATCAAAAAGCTCGTCATTTCCGATTTCGACCATGTGCGCTATCCGGACAAGTTCATCGTGCCCTTCATTGAGGTCGTCCATGACCGCGTGACCCACGAGATCATGCGCGGCTGCATCCGCGGCTGCCGCTTCTGTCAGGCGGGGTTCCTTTACCGCCCGATCCGCGAGAAATCGCCCGACACGATCAACGACCAGTGCAGGCGTCTCTGCGACGTGACGGGCTACGACGAGATCTCTCTGTCCTCGCTTTCCACCAGCGACTATACGCAGCTTGAAACTCTGCTGGACAAGCTGCTGGAGTGGACGATCCCGGAAAAGATCAACATCGCGCTGCCGTCCCTGCGTGTGGACAATTTCTCCGACAGCCTGATGGAAAAGCTCAACAAGGTTCGCCGCAGCGGTCTGACCTTTGCGCCGGAAGCCGGCACGCAGCGCCTGCGCGACGCGATCAACAAGAACGTGACTGAAGAAGAAGTCCTGCGCACCTCGCGCAAGGCTTTTGCCGGCGGCTGGACGGCTGTCAAGCTCTATTTCATGCTCGGCCTGCCCACGGAAACGCTTGACGATGTGGCCGGGATCGCCGACCTCGCGCAGCAGGTGGTGAATGAATTCTACCGCAATCCGGACAAGCCCAAGGGCAAAGGTGTGACGGTCTCCATCAGCGTGGCGTCCTTTGTGCCGAAGCCCTTCACGCCCTTCCAGTGGGAACCGCAGGACACGCGCGAAATGCTGCTGGAAAAGCAGGCGCATCTGCTTTCCTGCATCCATACCAAAAAGATCAACGCCAGCTTTCACAAGGTCGATATCAGCTTTCTCGAGGGCGTTTTCGCCCGGGGCGACCGCAGACTTTCCGCCGTGATCGAATACGCCTGGGCACACGGCTGCAAATTCGACGGCTGGGACGACAGCTTCCGTTTCGACACGTGGATGGAGAGCTTTGCCGCCTGCGGGGTCGATCCGCTGTTCTATACCTCGCGCCGCCGCAGCTTCGACGAAGTTCTGCCATGGGATCACCTCGATTACGGCATCCGCAAGGAGTTTTTGATCCGCGAGGCAAAAAAAGCCTACGAGAGCAAAACCACGCCCCACTGCCGCATCCATTGCGCCGGCTGCGGCGCAGACCGACTGAACGGAGGAAACTGCGATGCGCACGCTTAGAGTCTTTTTTGAAAAACGCGGCAACATCCGCTATATCTCCCATCTGGATCTCATGCGCACCATGACGCGCGCCATTCGCCGCAGCGGGATCCCGCTGTGGTACACCGAGGGGTTCAACCCTCACCCGTACATGACCTTCGCCCTGCCGCTTTCTCTCGGCATGGAGAGCCTGTGCGAATCCATGGATATCCGCATCGAGGACGATACGCCCGAGGCGGACATCCTCGCCGCCCTGCAAAGCGCCATGCCGCAGGGGATCGAGATCACGGCGGTCAAGCCGCCCGTGCTCGACCCGAAGTTTATCGCTTTTGCCGCGTTCGATTGCGTGTTTGAAGACGCCGCCGATCCGGACGCCTTTTGCGTCAAAGCCGACGAGCTTTTGCACCGGGACTCGCTCATTGTTCAGAAGCTCGGCAAAAAAGGGCACAAAAAGGTGATGAAGGACGTGGATCTGCTGGAACACCTGCAGTCGTTTTCGCTGCAAAAAGAGGGCGACGCGCTGCGTTTGCGGCTTGTGCTCCCGGCGGGAAGCACGACGAACGTCAACCCGGCGCTGCTTTGCGACGAGCTGCTGAAGCTGACCGACGGCGCGGTGTACCGCATCACACGCACCGCGCTTTACACCAAAGACATGGAACCGTTTGCATAAAGGAGAACCTATGAAACTGCATTACAAAGGAAAATTTGACGGCAACGAGGCGTCTCTGCCCTGCGGCGAGCACCGTGAGGGGGCGGTGCAGTTCCGCGAGCCGGAACCGAAAAAGTTCACGCTGATCGCCAACGGCGGCGCGATCCTGCTGGCGTTTGTGCTGCTCGTGCCTTTCCTCTGGCGCGCTCTGCCGTATTTTTCACAGACGATGATGTATCACCTCTGGGGCGCGTGCCTGCTGTTTTTCGCAACGCTTCTGCCCCACGAGGTTCTGCACGCCCTTTGTTTTCGCGGCGACGTCTATCTTTACACCTGGCTTAAGCGCGGCGCACTGTTTGTGGTCGGCACGGAGGAAATGAGCAAAGGACGCTTCGTTTTCATGAGCCTTCTGCCGAATCTTGTGTTCGGCGTCCTTCCCTTCGTTTTGTTTATGATCTTTCCGAAGGCGATCGTGCTCGGCTTGTTCGGCGTGATGGCGCTCTCAGCCGGTTTCGGCGACTATATCAACGTCTTCCATGCCCTCACCCAGATGCCGAAGGGGGCGCGGACGTATCTGTACGGGTTCCACTCTTACTGGTATCTGCCGAAGGGAGAATAAGGCGAAGGGGGAATAAGCCGAAGGGAAAAGGGGAAACTATAATTCCGAATTCACTCCCGGAGGCTTTCCCATGATTCAACACATCAAACTTCGTGCCCGAGCGCTGCAGCAACAGCACCGGGCGCTTTTTGCCGCCGTTTTTGCGCTGCGCGTCCTGCTTTTTCTGCTGCCCGCGTCCGTGATCGCGGCTGCGGCGTTTTTCTTTCGCGGTCGCTGGCTTGCGGTTTCGGTTTCGGTCTGTGTGCCGGTTTTGCTTTGGGCCAGTGCTGTCGGATCGCTTGGCGGCGCGTTTTGTTTTTCCGCCCTCGCCGAAGGCAGGGAAGCGACGCTTCGCCTCTTTTTTTTCGCGTTTCGGCGCAAGAATCAGGGCAGGGCGGCGGCTTCCTTTCTGCTGTCTGCGGTGCTGCAGAGTGTTTTGCTCGGCGCGCTGAGCGTTCCGGCCGCCGCCGGCATCCGGCTGTTGCTCGGTGCGCTTCGCAGGGGACTTCCCGCTGTTTCCGGCGTTTTGCTCGCGGTCGGTACGGCGGCTGCGGCGGCAGCGACGGTTTTGCTGGGGCTTCGGGTTCACGCTTTGTTTTCTCTTCGCAGTCTCTTCCTCGCGCAGGGCTGCACCGCCCGAAAGAGCGTCTGCCTCTGTTTGCGGATCGGCGCGCGGGAAACGAGGCACCTGCTTGCGCTGCGGCGTTCGTTTTTCGGCTGGAACCTGCTGAGTCTGCTGCTCGTGCCCCTGCCTTTTGTCCGCGGCTATGTATGCCAGAGCCGCGCACTGCTGTTTTCTGCAATGAATCTGTGCCCGACGTCTTGACCGGCGAAAAAAAACAGGGTATAATAGAACGGTAAACCGCAAAGGAAAGGAAGTTATGCATGGAAACCACGGAGATTTTTGTTCCGCTGTTTGTGTGGCTGCTGGGCGGCTCGCGGATCGGCGGCAGCTATAACACCTATTTCGGCTCCTGCACAGAACAGCCCGATAAGGCCGCCTGGGGGCAAAAGGTTTTCAATTACGTGATCGGCATCGAAAAGACGGAGGACGGCGAGCTGCTGAAGGCGAGCGTCTACGGCGGGCTGCGTTCGTTCGCGGCGGCGACGGCGGACGACGACGTCACAGCAAAGGCCTTTCCGTGTGCGGAAGAGAGCCTTGGTGCGCTTCGCGAATGGCTGGAAGCGCAGCGCGCGGACTTCTTTGCGCAGGATGCCGCAAACGGTTGACAAACCGCGAAAGAATATTGTATAATAAATTGTTTGAAAACAACTTCATTTTCAGGAGGTTCCAATTATGGTTAGAGCAATCGTGGGCGCCAACTGGGGCGACGAAGGAAAAGGCAAAATCACCGATATGTTTGCCGCGCAGTCCGATATCGTCGTTCGTTTTCAGGGCGGCGCCAACGCGGGACATACGATCATCAATCATTACGGCAGATTCGCTCTGCATCAGCTTCCCAGCGGCGTCTGCTATCCCCACGTGACGAACGTGATCGGCAACGGCGTCGCGTTGGACATTGAAAAGCTGTTCAGGGAAGTTCAGAGCGTGCTGGACGGCGGCGTGCCAGAGGTTAATCTCAAGATCTCCGAGCGCTGCCAGATCATGATGCCCTATCATGTGCTGCTCGATACCTATGAGGAGGAACGTCTTGCTGCGAACGCCTTCGGTTCCACGAAGAGCGGCATCGCGCCGTTCTATTCCGACAAATACGCGAAGATCGGCTTTCAGGTCTGCGAGCTGTTCGACGAGGCATATCTCAGAGACAAGCTCACCCGCGTTCTTGAGGTCAAGAACCTGATTTTGGAAAACGTCTATCACAAGCCGCTGCTTTCCGTGGACGAAATGTTTGCCAAGCTGATGCAGTACCGCGACATGGTCGCGCCCTACGTCTGCGACACCGGCAAGCTCATCCGTGAAGCGCTGAAGCAGGGAAAGACCGTCCTTTTGGAAGGTCAGCTCGGCTCCCTGAAGGATCCCGACCACGGCATCTATCCGATGGTTACTTCTTCTTCGACGCTCGCGGGCTACGGCGCCATCGGCGCAGGCATCCCGCCGTATGAGATCAAAAACGTCACGGTCATCACCAAGGCGTATTCCTCTGCGGTCGGCGCAGGCGAATTCGTCAGCGAGATCTTCGGCGACGAGGCGCAGGAGATGCGTCTGCACGGCGGCGACAAGGGCGAATTCGGCGCGACCACGGGCAGACCCCGCCGCATGGGCTGGTTTGACTGCGTTGCGACCCGCTACGGCTGCGAGGTGCAGGGCGCAACGGAGGTCGTCCTCACCGCGCTGGATTGCCTGTCCTATCTTGATAAAATCAGTCTTTGCGTCGGTTACGAGATCGACGGCGTTGTGACAAAGGACTTCCCGGTCACGCCGCTGCTGAAGAAGGCGAAGCCCGTCCTTGTGACACTCGACGGCTGGAAGTGCGACATCCGCGGCATCAAGGAGTTCGACAAGCTCCCCAAACAGGCGCAGGACTATGTCAACTTCATCGAAAAAGAGATCGGCGCGCCCATCGCCTATGTATCCAACGGTCCGAAGCGCGAGGAGATCATCAAACGGTAAACGATCAGGGAACCGATTTTTCAGTCGGTTCCTCATTTTTTTCTGTGTCTGAGAAAAAAACACTCATTTTTCTTGACCTCTCACCCGATTTGTGCTATAATTTCGCTAATTAAAAAATACAGGAGGAATTCATATGACAGTGTTAAACCGCCCGGAATCCATGGCGCGCATCACCACGCCGGAACTTGCAAACGCATACATTGAGGAACAGCTTGCCGCGCTGAAAGCGCAGATCGGCGACAAAAAGGTGCTTTTGGCGCTGTCCGGCGGCGTGGATTCCTCCGTCGTTGCTGCGCTGCTGATCAAGGCGATCGGCCAAAATCTCGTCTGCGTACATGTCAATCACGGTCTGCTGCGCAAGGGCGAGCCCGAGCAGGTCATCAAGGTCTTCCGCGAAGAGCTTGGCGCAAACCTGATCTACGTGGACGCGACCGACCGTTTTCTCGATAAGCTGGCCGGTGTGGAGGATCCCGAGACCAAGCGCAAGATCATCGGCGGCGAGTTCATTGAAGTCTTTGCCGAAGAAGCCAGAAAGCTCGACGGCATCGAATTTCTCGCGCAAGGCACGATCTGGCCCGACATTCTTGAGAGCGAAGCCGGCATCAAGGCGCACCACAATGCGGGCGGTCTGCCTGAGGATCTGAAGTTCGAACTTGTGGAGCCGGTGCGTATCCTGTTCAAGGACGAAGTCCGCGTGGTCGGCAAAGCCCTCGGCCTGCCCGACAGCATGGTTTATCGTCAGCCCTTCCCGGGCCCGGGTCTCGGCGTGCGCTGCGTCGGCGCGATCACCCGCGACCGCCTGGAGGCTGTGCGCGAATCTGACGCCATTCTGCGCGAGGAATTCGCGAAATGGGGTCTGGAAGGCAAGGTCTGGCAGTATTTCACTGTTGTTCCCGACTTCCGTTCCACCGGCGTGAAGGACGGAAAACGCACCTTCAGCTGGCCCTGCGTCATTCGCGCCATCAACACCACCGACGTGATGGAGGTCACCCCGGAGCACCTGCCTGCGGAGCTGATCGACCTGCTGGTCAAGCGCATCACCACCGAGGTGTCCGGCATCAACCGTGTGCTGATCGACTACACGCCGAAGCCGCCCGCAACGGTCGAATGGGAATAATCACTTTTTTCGCCCGAAAAGTATTTCTTTTTCGGGCATTTTGATTGATGATTAAGCACTATTGTTTTTTAGTTCTTGGACGTTATTGTCTATTCTTCTTGAAGTCCTATAGAATGGAGAAGGTTAAATGAAAGGAAAAGTATTTATTGGTTGGAGCGGTGATACTCAAATCGCGAGACAGGTTAAGCAAAGACTTGAAGAAGAAGATTTTGAAGGTAAGGTCGGTGGAGAAAGTCGAGCCGATACTTCTTTATATTTAGGTCAGGCTATTCTGGCTGAGATTGATGCATGTAATCAAGCTATTTTTATCTTTCAAAAAAAAGAGAGCGGCTCGATAAGTTCCAGCACATTGTTTGAACTTGGATATGCTTTGGCAAGACTCGAAACCAACAAGATCCATGTTTTTTATATTGATATTCCGGATAGGGATCAAAGCATACCTTCAGATTTGGAAGGAATCTGGGCCAAGCATTTGTATAATATAGAGGATGAACAGATTGATGACCAAGTCGTTGAAATGTTTTTGTCAAATCAAAGAAGAGTTTTCATTGGTAATAAAATGAGTATCATAAACTCATATTATGAGACTCGAAGTGCTTTTGAAAGGTATACCGAAAAGCCGTTTTGTTCTGAATATGAGCTTGCACAACATGTTCTGTTCTTTTCACAGGCTGCATACATGTTTAATGATATCCATGAGGGTATAGAACACTTAAGACGACTGACAGATGTTTTAAATGCAGGGCCGGAACTTGAACAATCTTTGAGATTTGCACAAACATATTTAAACATTTTTGAGCAGATAGCTGCTGTTGAGGATCGACTGTTTCTTGATAATCATTCATTTGTAGAGGCAAAAAACTCTTTTAGCGATATTCTATCTGCTGTTGATTGCTGGCCGGAAAATGAGTTTAAAACCTGGATTCAGTTATTGTCGGTAGAAGCATTGAATTATATTTATATTTTAAGAGCCTCGAGCCCCAATATAGATGATAAAAAGCGAAACAATTTGTTTAAGCAGAGCTTGGGGTTTGCAAACAACTGCCTTGAAAAGTGTAAAATGCTCAGCGGGAACGCAAATAACGAGCAGTGTATTACGCTATATCGAGCATACATGTATCGAAATCTTTCAACTGCTTATTTAAAAATGGATGAACCAGATCTTGAGGCGGGGCATAGATACTTAAAGCTGTCATATCAGGAACGGAAAAAATTGCTTGAGTACTATAGGATAAGAACAATTAGTTCAAAGATTTTTGAAACAATTGAAATGGAATACTATCTTGCAATCAGTGAGCTCTTGGAATGTCCTGAAGATCCAGATACTTTAGACGAGAATATTGATTCATGCAACGATTATCTTGATAAAATAAAACGCCTTCATAAAGAGAAAACGCATTTTATTGACAGAATTGAACGCAACTTAAGACGTGCTGAAAGCAGGTAAAATCTATGGATCATCTTATAATATTTGCGGATTACGGTTTGGACGATGCTGCGGCAAGTGTAACTGTTTTTCGAAACGAAAAGAAGTTTTCTCAAATTGACATAGTTCCAGTCGGAGGCAATGTTCCTGCAGAAAAATCGTTTTCCAACTGCTTAACCCTGCTATCTTACTTTCCGGAACTTCAAAACAAAATAACTGTTGTTGATACCAGGGAAATACAGCAGCCCAGTGAGTATCTTGCAGAGATTCATGGAAAAGACGGCATGGGAGACATCCTATTTCGTCAACCTGGTACGATTGATTCTGCGATTATTAATTACGAGCAATGGATTGAGAACACAACTGGGAAGGAGAGACTTCTGAGTTTAGGCCCTATGACACTGGTTAAACCACTGATGGAAAAACACGATTCTTATTGTCCGGTGATTATGGGCGGATGCGTTCATACACCACCAAATTTTAATGGCTATGAATTCAATCAGAGTCTTGACCGGGAAGCATTTTCATTTTGTACTCGAGGGAAACATGCTGCAATAACATTGGATACATGTAGAATTGATAAGTTGGATATGCGACGGAAAGTATTTTCGGGGAATGGTTTGTACGAAACAATTGTTCGTGCAGATCAGGCCTTAAGCATATCCCGAAAAGAGGAAGGATGTTATATTTGGGATGATGTTGCAGCGGCTTATCTTCTTTATCCGGAACGATTTGTTTTAAATAAAGAGATCGACAAGGATGGAAATACGCTTTATAATGCTGCATATATTTCAAAGAAAGAGTATTTTGAGAGCTAGTTGTTCAGACCAATCATAAGTTGAATTATTATATTCTGTTTTATAAAACAATGATTTGCTAAAACAAAAACAACAGCCGCGGCCGAATGGCCGCGGCTTTCGCGTTGGTGTCTTCAGACGTGGAAGACAACCCCCAGTTCTACTGGGGGCAATAAATGGTAGTGCCACAATAAAACCGGCGAGCTTTATGCAAGCCGAATTCG
>CACYHA010000017.1 GCA_902774035.1 Oscillospiraceae bacterium
AGAGCTTAATCGCTCAATTTCGATACTGACGTATCATTTCTTCTTCCACTGATTTCTCAGCTTCCGAAATTACTGTGTAAGAGTACTTCTTACTTCAAATAAATCTCGGGTTCCTTTTCATCGTTGTTTAATTTTCAAGGTTCATGTGCTGTCGGGGATCTCGCGAGACAGCTTTGTTATTCTATCACAACGAAAATCGTTTGTCAAGAGTTTTTTTCAACTTTTTTTATTTTTTTGAAAAGAGTTTTATTCCGCTGTTTGAAGGGCGCGAACGCCCTCATTTTGAATGTTCAGCGCTTCCCGCTGCGCTGTGAACTGCGGCGCCGCAGCGGCATATTCCGCGAGATCCATCGCCGAAACATTGCTTGTGATATTGCGGAACAAAAGCGTCAGCCGTGTCGGCATCGTGCTTTCGGAAACGCCGCAGAACAGACCGCTCGCAAAATAGGAGAGCAGCTCCGTGACCTTTGCGTCGCTGCCGCGATACAGAGCGTCGCACTGATACTCCATGTATTTGCACAGCAGATCCGCCGTAAGGGTCTGCTCGCCCTTTTCTATATTATATGTGATCCCGTCCTTCTCATATTCGACGTCCTCTTCGATCTCCAGCACGTGCTCGCCGAACATCCGCGCGATCTGCTGCAAAGCGCCGTCGGTCACGATCAGGTAGCGGTCGATCCCGGTCCCGGTGGCCTGCGCGACCGCCCAGGTCAGTTCGCTCTCGCCGCCGACCGCATAGTGGCGCTGGATGCTGGACTCGGTGTTGTTCACAAGCACCTGGGTGTGCGGCGGAACATAGAACACCGAAAGCTCCCCGGAAGCGCTGTCGGCCTGCAGAACCGCAAGCATACGAAGTTCGCGGGTTTCTCCGGAGGTCAGGGCAAGCAGGAAATTGCCCCGCAGCGTGACCGGCGCCGCCGTCGGCGCTTGCGTGGTTTCCGAAACCGAGGTGTCCTCCTGCGTCGCCGTCTTGCCGTGCTCGCGCAGAACGATCAGCGTTGAGACCAGGAGAAGCAGAACCACCAAGCCGATAAACAGCGGGATCACGATCCGCCGGTTCAGGAACCGCGCTTCGACCCGGCGGGCCAGCATTTCGGTTTCCAGTTGTTTTTCTTCATCCTGCGTGAAAGCGGAGACCTTCTGATAAAGCTCCTCCACCTTTTTCAGTTTTTTATCGAAAGAGGGACGTTTCAAGGCGTTCACCATCCGTGTTGAAAAATACGTATCCGGCAGCCGGTGCTTCACGCTTGCGCAAATCCCGGCGGCAGCTTTGCACGCCAACCTTCGCTCGCGGAACGATCGTCGGATATTTTGCATTTTAGCACAGTTTCCGTTTGCTGTCAACGCGCGGTTTTGCGCGCTGGCGCGCCGAAAAATCGGGCGGCGCAGATGTTCCGACGCAAAACGCGCGATTTTTGCAAACGGATTTTCCGAAAAACGGGTATTTTTGCACAAATTCCGCGCTTTGTTTTTATTCAAGTTCTAACAAAACAACGAAAACGCTTGTGTTTTTTTGACATCGGTGGTATGATGTTGTAAATGAGAAAAAAGGATGGTGGAACTATGACGAGTGCAAGGCCCGAACGTGACGATTTCGCGCTGTATTACTTTCATCAGGGGAAAAGCAACCGCGCGTACACGTACCTCGGCGCGCACCGGACACAGCCGGATGCAGTGACCTTCCGCGTCTGGGCGCCGCATGCAAAAGAGATCAGCGTGACCGGCGATTTCAACGGCTGGCGCGCGGGGGAAGCCCGCATGGAACGCATCTCCGACAGCGACGTTTGGGAAGTGACCGTGAACGGCGTGCAGGTCTATGACAATTACAAGTATCATATTATTTGCGCAGACGGCAGTGTCAGAGACAAAAGCGACCCCTTTGCCTTCCATTGCGAGACCCGTCCCGGCACGGCGACAAAATACTACGAGCTGGACGGCTATAAATGGAAAGACAGAAAATGGCAGACCCTGAAGAAGGAGATCGACCCCTACGCCTCGCCGATGAACATCTACGAGGTGCACGCCGGCTCCTGGCGCCGCCACCCGGACGGCAGCTTTCTGTCCTACCGCGATCTGGCGAACGAGCTGATCCCCTATGTCAAGGATATGGGCTACACCCATATCGAGCTGATGCCGCTCTCGGAATTCCCCTTCGACGGCTCCTGGGGCTATCAGGTCACCGGCTATTTTGCCGTCACTTCGCGTTACGGCACGCCGCACGACTTTATGGCCTTTGTGGATGAATGCCATCAGAACGGGATCGGCGTCATTATGGACTGGGTGCCGGCCCACTTCCCGAAGGACGCCCACGGCCTCGCCGATTTTGACGGCGCACCCTGCTTCGAGTATGCCGACGACCGCAAAGGCGAACACAAGGACTGGGGCACAAAGGTCTTTGACTTCGGACGCAACGAGGTCATCTCCTTCCTCATCAGCTCGGCGACGTTCTGGCTCGATCAGTATCACATCGACGGCCTGCGCGTGGACGCCGTGGCCTCGATGCTCTATCTCGATTACGGCAGAAAAGACGGCGAATGGGTCGCCAACAAATACGGCAGCAACGAGAATCTGGAGGCCGTGGCCTTTTTGCAGACGCTCAACCAGTTGATCTTCCGCGACTACCCCGGCGTGCTGATGATCGCCGAGGAGAGCACCGCTTGGCCGAACGTTTCCAAGCCCACCGATTTCGGCCGCGAAAACGGCTTCGGCGGTCTGGGCTTCAACTTCAAATGGAACATGGGCTGGATGAACGACGCGCTGAAGTATTTCTCACTGGATGGCCTGTCGCGCAAATACAACCACAACCTGCTGACCTTCTCGTTCTTCTATGCGTTTTCCGAAAACTTCGTGCTGCCCATCTCCCATGACGAGGTTGTCCACGGCAAATGCTCCCTGATCGGCAAGATGCCCGGCGACTACGAGGAAAAATTCGCCGGTGTGCGCTCCTTCCTCGGCTATATGATGGCGCACCCGGGCAAGAAGCTGACCTTCATGGGGCAGGAGTTCGGCCAGTTTATCGAATGGAAATACGACGCAGGTCTGGACTGGCTGCTGCTGGATTACGAAAAGCACCGCCAGCTTCAAAACTACACACGCACGCTCAATCGCCTGTATAAAAAAGTCCCCGCCCTCTGGGAGATCGACTACCGCTGGGAAGGCTTCGCCTGGTGTGTCAGCGATGACAAGGACAATTCCGTCATCGCCTTCCGCCGGATGGACAAAAACGGCGACGAGCTGGTCTGCGTGTGCAACTTCACCGTGGTGGACCGCGAGAACTACAGCTTCGGCGTAAAGAAGGACGGCGTGTATCAGGTCATCCTGAATTCCGATTCCGCCGAGTTCGGCGGCCGCGACCGCGGCACAAAAACGCAGGTCTCGTCAAAACCGGTTCCGATGCACGGCTATGAGAATTCCATCACCGTGTCGCTGCCGGGTCTTTCCACGCTGTACCTGCGCTGCAAAAGTAAACCCGCGCGCAAGCGCTCAGGAAAAGGTACCAAAAACGAAACATAAAAATCACAAAAATGGAGGCAATCAGACCATGACGAAGAAAACCGAATGTCTTGCGATGCTGCTTGCGGGCGGTCAGGGAAGCCGTCTGGGCATTCTCACCAAGCACATCGCAAAACCCGCCGTACCCTACGGCGGAAAGTATCGCATCATCGACTTCCCGCTGTCCAACTGCATCAACTCCGGCATCGACTGCGTCGGTGTGCTGACGCAGTATCAGCCGCTTGAGCTGAACGACTATATCGGAAACGGCGCCGCGTGGGATCTTGACCGCGCAGGCGGCGGCGTCCATGTGCTCTCCCCCTATCAGCAGATCAAGGGCACCGAATGGTACAAGGGCACCGCGAACGCGATCTATCAGAACATCCACTTCATCGACCGCTACAACCCGGAGTATGTCGCAGTCCTCTCCGGCGACCACATCTATAAGATGGACTACGCGAAGATGCTGGCCTATCACAAAGAGAAGGACGCGGCCTGCACCATCGCCATGCTGGAAGTGCCCTGGGAGGAAGCCTCGCGCTTCGGCCTGATGTTCGTGAACGACGACGGCTCGATCAGCGAGTTCGAGGAAAAACCGAAGAATCCGCGCTCCAACAAGGCGTCCATGGGCGTTTACATCTTCACATGGAAGAAGCTGCGCCAGTATCTGATCGACGACGAGAACAACCCGGATTCCGGCAACGACTTCGGCCACGACGTGATTCCGGCCATGCATTCTGCCGGCGAGCGCCTGTTCGCCTATCAGTTTGACGGCTACTGGAAGGACGTCGGCACGATCGACTCCCTTTGGGAAGCGAACCTCGATCTGCTGAATCCGAAGGTCGACCTTGACCTTTCCGACGATTCCTGGAAGATCTATTCCAAGAGTCCGGCCGCGCCGCCGCACTTCATCGCCGCGGGCGCGAACGTGGAAAACTCCATGATCTCTGAAGGCTGCTGCATCGGCGGCGACGTGGACTACTCCGTGCTGTTCTCCGGCGTCACGGTGGAACCCGGCGCAAAGGTGCGCTACGCCATCGTCATGCCCGGCACGGTCATCAAGGCCGGCGCCGTCGTGGAATACGCCATCGTTGCGGAAAACACCGTGATCGAGGAAGGCGCCCATGTGGGCAACAGCCCCGAGGAACTGAAAGACCATCTGGACGACTGGGGCATCGCCGTCGTCGGCGAAAAGATCACCGTCGGCAAAAACGCCGTCGTCGCCGCAAAGCAGATGATCGACACAGATGTGAAGGAGGAAGCATAATGAGAGCATCGAATGTTTTGGGAATCATTTATTCCAGCATCTATGACGAATCGCTGCCGGAGCTGACGCATGTACGCACCATGGGCTCCGTGCCCTTTGCCGGCCGCTACCGTCTGATCGATTTTCCGCTGTCGGGTATGGTGAACTGCGGCATCACCGCCGTGGGCGTCAACACCAAGAGCAACTACCGCTCGCTGATGGATCACCTCGGCTCCGGCAAGCCCTGGGACCTTTCGCGCAAGAACGACGGTCTGACGATCCTGCCGCCCTTTGACCTTGCAGGCAACGGCGGCATCTACCGCAACCGCATCGAAGCGCTGCAGAGCATGATGAACTACTTCTCCCATGTCAGCAAGGAATACGTTCTGTTCTGCGATTCCAACGTGGTCTGCAACATCGACTACGAGGCTTTCATCGACAGCCACATCAAATCCGGCGCGGACATCACCATCGCCTACAAGTTCGGCAAAAAACCGAAGCTGCAAAACCTCATGACCCTCATTCTGGACGGCGACAAGGTCACAAAAGCGCTCACCAACGACAACGACGGCGCAGAAAAGAACTATTCGCTGAACATCGTCGTGATGAAAAAGCAGCTTTTGGAGCGTCTGGTCAGCGCAGCCGTCGCCACGGGCGCGGACTCCTTCGGCCGCGACATCATCAACGCCCACTGCGACACGCTGGACATCCGCGGCTACGCGGTCGACGATTTCGCCTACATCATCGACTCCATGCAGACCTATTACGACGTGAGCATGAAGCTCGTTTCCGGCGACTATCAGAAGCTGTTCAAAAAGGATCTGCCGATCTACACCAAGGTGCGCGACGACATGCCCGCCATCTACGGCATCGCCTCCAAAGCGAGCAACTCCCTGATCGCCGACGGCTGCATCATCAAGGGCACCGTGGAAAACTCCATCCTCTTCCGCGGCGCACAGGTCGCCGAGGGCGCGGTGGTCAAAAACTCCGTCGTCATGCAGGACAGCTATATCAGTGAAGGCGCGTCCGTCAACTGCGCCGTGCTCGACAAGAACGTCGTCATCAAGCCGGGCAAAGCCCTTTCCGGCGCCGACACCTGCCCGCTCTACGTTGCAAAAGACAGCATTGTGTGATGCTGCGCATCACAATTCGCAATTAAGCATTCGCAATTCGCAATGATCGGTGTGGAAAAATGCGGCGCGGCGCAAGAAAATGCCCTCCAAAAAAAGCACGAAGCGCCGTGATTTCGCGTTTTCGACCATTCCGTTTGGTACATCGCCGCAGACGGCGCCCCACTCATTGCGCATTGCGCATTACAAATTGAAAATTCCGAAAGGACTGTTTCCCATGAAAGTATTATTTGTTGCCAGCGAAGCGCAGCCCTTTATGGCCAGCGGCGGCCTTGCCGACGTTGCCGGCGCGCTCTCGCAGGCTTTGCGCCAGCGTCTGATCGGCTGCCGTGTGGTCATGCCGATGTATGACACCATCCCCCAGGAATACAAGGACAAGATGACCTTCCTCACCAGCATCTCCGTGCCGGTGGCGTGGCGGCGCCAGTACTGCGGCATCTTCCAGGCCAAGGTGGGCGGCGTGATCTACTATTTCCTTGACAACCAGTACTATTTCAAACGCGATTCGATCTACGGCCACTACGACGACGCGGAGCGCTTCACCTTCTTTGCCCGCGCCGTGCTGGAGATTTTGCCGCACATCGACTTCAAACCCGACATCATCCATTGCAACGACTGGCAGTCCGCTCTGACCCCGGTGTTCTATAAGACGATGTATTCGCAGGATCCGTGGTACGCGGGCATCAAGACCGTGTTCACGATCCACAACATCCAGTATCAGGGCACCTACGGCATGGATCTCATCGGCGACGTGATCGGCCTCAAGCCCGAAGACGCCTATCTGCTGGAATATGACGGCGACGCGAACTTCATGAAGGGCGCGATCGAATGCGCCGACAGGATCACCACCGTTTCTCCCTCCTACGCCAACGAGATCCTCGACCCGTGGTACAGCCACGGCCTCGACGGCATCCTGCGCGAGCGGCAGGGCAAACTGACCGGCATCCTCAACGGCATTGCGACCGACACGAACAACCCCGAAACCGACCCGAACCTCGCGATGCACTACAACGCCGAAAATGTCAAGGAGGGCAAGGCCGCCAACAAAGCCGCCCTGCAGGAAAACATGGGCCTGCCTCAGCGCCCCGACGTCCCCGTCGTCGGCATCGTTTCGCGTCTGGTCTCCCACAAGGGGCTTGACCTCATCAAGGCGATTTTCGACGAATTCCTTGCGAACAACGACGTGCAGGTGGTCGTGGTCGGCTCCGGCGACTGGCAGTATGAGAACTACTTCCGCGAGCTGTCCAACCGCTTCCCCGAAAAGGTCGCGGTGCGCATCGGCTTTGTCCCCTCCCTCGCCAAGAAGATCTACGCCGGCGCGGATCTCTTCCTGATGCCCTCCAAGAGCGAGCCCTGCGGCCTTTCGCAGATGGTCGCCCTGCGCTACGGCACCGTGCCCATCGTGCGCGAGACCGGCGGTCTGCGCGATTCCATCACCGACAGCGGCGACGGCCAGGGCAACGGCTTCACCTTCAAGACCTACAACGCCCATGACATGCTCGGTGCGCTGCAGCGTGCCCTCGGCGCGTACTACAACCGCGACTACTGGGATACGCTGGTCGTGCGCGCGATCAACTGCGACTTCAGTTGGGGCAAGAGCGCGAACGCCTACATTAAATTGTATAAGGAATTGCTGGCGGAGTGAGCGCACAGTGGACAGTGGTCAGTGAACAGTGGTCAGTGAACAGTGAACAGAAATTGCCCGCCGTGGGATTGAAGTCCTGCGGCGGGATTGTTTTATCCGAAACTCGTAGGGGCGGTCATTGGCCGCCCGGTTTTTTGTGCGGAAGCGCTTGCTTTTTTGCAGAGTGTGGTAAGTTTTGTCGGGCGATAATATCTCCCCTGTGAATGGGATGCAAAACCCCGCCGGGAACACATCCTCGGCGGGGCGATTCTGTTCACTGTTCACTGTCCGCTGACAAGATGAAACGCGATCCCGGCCGCTGCGCCGAGGGCGATGAAGACGATCGGGTGCACCTTTTTGAACACGCGCAGACCGACGAAGATCACGGCAGCGAGGGCCAGCGCCCAGTAGTTGACCGCGGCAAAGAAATTGCCGGTCGCGGAAAACACGTCGGTTTTGAACAGCGCGAGCTGCGCCACGGAAAGGCACGACACGGCGATCAGACCGGTCGAGGCCGCGCGCAGACCGTAAAAGGCGTAGTCCACATATTTGTTGCTGCGGAATTTCGCCAGCACGCGGGAGATGAGCACGATGATGACGAGGGCGGGCGCGATCTCGCCGAGGACGGCAACGATCGAACCGGGGATACCGGCGGTCGTGTAGCCCACATAGGTTGCCATGTTGATGCCCATGGGCCCGGGGGTCGATTCCGAGACCGCCACGAGATCCGAAAGCTGGGTCGGCGTGAACCACTGCGTTTTTTCGCCCATCTCGCGCAGGAAAGGCAGGGTCGCAAGTCCCCCGCCGACGGAGAACAGACCGACATAAAAGAACCGCAGATACAATTCAAGCAGAAGGGGCATGTTGTTTGCCTCCCTTCAGCAGAATTCCGAGCACACCGGCGACCAGCACAAAGACCGCCGGGGAAATGCTTGTGAAAAGCGAGAGCGCAGCCACGGCGAGGAAGATCAACACCGTGAACACGTCGGTGAGCGACTTTTTGCCGATCTTCAGCACAGCGTCCAGCACCAGCGCTGCCACCGCCGGGCGGATTCCGCTGAAGGCCCACTGCACGGCGGGCACGTCCTGAAAGTTCTGAATACATACGGCAATGAGGGTGATGATGATCACCGACGGCGTCACCACGCCGAGCGTTGCGAAAATGCCGCCGATCACGCCCTTGCGCTTGGTGCCGATAAAGGTCGCCACGTTGACGGCGATGATGCCCGGCGTACACTGGCCGATGGCGTAATAGTCGATCAGCTCGTTTTCCGTGGCCCAGCCGTGATGTTCCACAATTTCACGCTGCATCATCGGCAGCATGGCAAGCCCGCCGCCGAAGGTGAACCCGCCGATTTTTGCAAAGGCGAGGAAGAGACGGAAAAGTTCGGTCATGGGAAAGTCCTTTCAAAAAGAATAAAAGATGGAGAATAAAGAGAAAAATGACGGGTATTGCAACGGCACCCGTCTTTTTTCGCTTTCCATTGCGCAGCCGGTCAGATCGCCGGGGGCGCCATTCCGCCGCCGCCCGCCATCATCTGCGACAGGAAGCCCTGTTTCTTTTTCTTTTTCGGCTTATACGGCGGAGGGTTCTGCATCTTTTTTCTGGCCTTTTTGCCGGCGGAGGTGGCAAGGAACTTGTTGACCTCGATCACCGGGGGCGCCATGGTCTCGCTCATGTAATCCACACAGCGGGCAAGCAGGATCTGGTCGTTGTCCAGCGCGCCGAGGATCGTGACGGCGATCAGGCTTTGGGTGTCGTTCGTGCCGTCTTCGTAGATCTCGTTGAGCGTCTGGAACAGCTTTTTCATCGTTGCGGGTTTGTTCTCCTTGATGGCGTCGACCACGCGGGGCGTACCGTATGCTTCGAAGAACTCCTCTGGAAGAAATTCGCCGTAGGCGGCGAGATTGGCCTTGTAGGGCTCGCGCAGCTCGGGAAAAACCAGGCAAAGCTTGCTGGCCAGCGTGTTGGGATCATAGAACGAACCGGCCTTGACCGCAGCCTTGGAGACAGTCTGCGGCATCTTTTGGCTTTGCTTTTTCTGCACGGGCGCTTTGGTGCCGAACCGGGCGCTCAAAGTCTCGCTCACTTCGCCGGTCACATAGCGCACGTCCTTGTCGGTCGCGTCCTCGGGCAGAAGAGAGACGACCAGACGCTTCGGCGAAGCGGCGAGCGCCTCGGCGTCGTCCGCCGTATAGACCTCCACACGCACACCGGTGTATTTGAACTGCAGCGCACCTTTGTCCGACACAAAGCACACAACGGCCTGGGTGTCGGAAACCTCCGGCTCGCCGCTTTGCGCAAAACCGAGCGTTTGCAGCTCCGGGGCAAGCGCGTCCAGCACTGCATGAAACTTTTCAACCTGAACAGCCATGGTTCGATTCTCCTTCAAAACGGAATAGTTAATTAATCAACGATTATCCAGACTATTATAGCACAAGGTCTTCGGTTTGTCACCCCGAAAGCGAAAAAATCTTTGACGTTTTTTCAACAATTTTACGAAACTCCTTCCTTTTGCCCGCGTAATATGCTATGATAACGATGAAAACGAAGACACAGAAAGGAAGATCCCATGCGAAAATGCAAGGAAACGCTGCATGCGCTGCGCAGCGAGATCACACTCGGCGAATATCTGATTTGGTGGGCGGTTCGCGCCTGTATGCTCGTTTACATTCTGCGGCAGCTTGGAGAAGCGCACAGAGCCGTGGATTACTTTTTGCCGGCGGTCAACGCACTGGGAACCTTCTCCGTTTTCTTTTTGCGGTGGATCTTTCCGAAAGGGACCATGCTCGGGAGGCTCAACTTCCGCGCCCAGCACTATATCACATTCATGATTTTCTTCGGCTCCTTTGTCGGCAACTATTTCCGTCTGTATGACATCAACAATCCCCTGCACTACGACTGGATCCTGCACGCAGTTTCCGGCGTGGCCATCACCCTGCTCGGCTGCCATCTGGCCGCGGCCATGACGCAGGATCAACCGCTTGCGCCCCGGGTCACCGCCTGTGCCGCCATGGGCTTTTCCTTCTTTTTGATGGTCGCGTGGGAGATCATGGAATTCTGCGGCGATTATCTTTTCGGCGACAACAACCAGAAATACGACTGGCTCGAGATGCAGCCGAGCGACCCGTTTTATCCGCTGATCCTGCGCGGTGCGCCGGGGATGCGCCAGCTCCCGCTGCTGGACACCATGGCGGATCTGACGCTGGCCTTTCTGTTCACCGTGCTCACCGGCGTCGTGCTGTACGCCGTTTTGAAGCGGCGCGCGCAAAAACGCGGCGCGACCCCCGGCGAAACAGACCCCGCGGAACAAAACCCCGAAGAAAAAATAACAAACATGTGTAATAATTGACAAACATGTGAAATATCCGAAAAAATCCACAAAAGGGCTGGACTTTTTGTGGATTTTCTTATATAATAACAGTGACTAATTCTAAGGAGGAATGGTTTATGAAAAAAATCAGAGCCTTTTTATCCGTTTTGCTTTGCCTGACCATGCTCTGGGCCTGCTTTGCCCCGGCAGCGGCCATTGATGCGCAGAGCGGCAGAACCACCGTCACCGCAAAGGCGCCGCGCCGCTTCTCCGGCTATCAGGCGCCCGCAACCCTCGACACCACCCTGCCGTGGGATGCGTTCTTCACTGCGGTGGAAACCGTGCTCTTTACCGACGCGACCACGGTCGACGTGACCGGCCTCGGCATCCCCTACACGGAGGAGAACAGAATATACGCCTTCCGGCAGGCTTATGTTCTTCCCCAGATGCTGGACATCACCGGCTGGGAGCTTGAACACGGTATCGTCGGCGCAGACGAAGATGAAGGAATCGAGGGTGTTGATACCATCACATCCGTCATCTACAACGGCGATTCCGCCGCCAACGCCGCGAGAAAAGCGGAATGCGAAGCTGTCATGTTCCGGCTTCTGCGCGGGATTCAGGACAACGACGGTTTGAACGGCTACGACAAAGTCCTGCTGGTGCACGACCGTCTGGCCGCATGGGCAGCCTATGATATGTCCGAGTCGATCCCCGACTCCTCCGATTCCTTCAACGCCTACGGCGCGTTGGTGAACGGCGTCGCCGTCTGCCAGGGCTATTCCATGGCCTTCGGCTGGATGCTCGACAAGTTGGGCATCGAGAACTACTACGTCACCTCTGACACCATCCATCACGGCTGGACAAAGGTGATCCTGGACGGAAATGCCTACTATGTGGACGTGACCTTTGACGACCCCACCTACGACGTTCCCGGCCGGATCCTGCACAAGAACCTTCTGGTTCCCTTCGAAGTCTTCAAGCCGAACCACTACGACGCGGAAGACTATGACCAGACCGTCACCGACACGACCTATGTGGAATCCTTCGACAAGAACTCCAAATCCGAGATCGTGCGCATTCGCGGCAACTACTACTTCATGAAGTACAACGCGAACGCCCGCGCCACGCTGGTGCGCTATTCCCCGACCAGCGAAACCGAAACCGTGCTCTGGACGGTCACCACCCTCACCTATTCCAACCAGACCCACGAGAGCGCCGCGAACAAGGGCAGCAACTGGCTGTATAACCCGAAGATGACCGCCATCGGCACCAAGGTCCTTTACACGGACGGCAAGGCCCTCATGGCGTTCGACGTGACGAAGCCGGGCGACGCCCCCGTCAAGGTCTTCAATCTTTCCGGTACGGATCCGATCCTCGAGGGCCTGACCGTTGCGCAGATCGACGAGTTCCTGCTGCAGGGCGTTCAGCAGAAGGACGGCAAACTCTACGTCACCGCCTTCAACGACGCCCAGTTCGACGCGGACACCGTTGAGAAGTACACCATCGAGATCGACTATTGCCAGCACGAAAACAAGACCGTGCTGGAGCAGGTCAACCCCGTCGACTGCACCGAGACCGGCAGCGTGAAATATGTCTGCGAAGACTGCCGCAAGGTCTGGACGGAAGAGACCGCCGCCGGCAACCATGTGTTCGGCGAGCCTACCGTGGTTGCGGCGACCTGCTGCTCCGTTGAAGTCACGACCCGCGCCTGCACCAAGTGCGATTTTGTGGAAACGACCAAAGGCACCGAATTTGCACCGGACAACCACCCGGCAGACAAGGTGATCCCCGTCCCCGAGGTTGCCGCCACCTGCCAGAAGGTCGGCTACACGGCGGGCACCTACTGCGAAGCCTGCGGCAACAATGTGGAAGGCCGCCAAGAGATCCCGAAGGATCCGACCAACCACGTTGAGACCTATGTTGCCGTTGCCGGTTATCCCGCTTCCTGCACGAATCCCGGCCAGACCCCGGAGATCAGATGCTCCGGCTGCAACGAGATCGTCACCGAAAGCGCACCCATCGGCGCACGCGGCCACGACTATCAGGAAACCGTTGTGGAAGCGACCTGCACAAGCCAAGGCTACACCCTGAAGGAATGCAGCCGCTGCCACGACAAGATCAAGACGGATTTCACGCCAAAGAAAGAGCACGAGACCGTTGAAGTTGCCGAAGTGGTTCCCACCTGCGCAGAGGACGGCTTCACCGCCGGCCTGTACTGCACGGTCTGCGAATCCTATGTGGAAGGCCATGTCCGCGTCTTCAAGGACAGAACGAACCATGTCGGCTTTGCCGAAGTGAACCGGCCCGCCACCTGCACGAAGGACGGCGTGGAAGGCGCCATGGTCTGCACCGGCTGCGGCAGATATCAAACCGACGCCAGCGGCAAGGAGATCCGCGGCACCGTGATCCCGGCGCTCGGCCACGACTTCCCGGACGACGGCATCATCCTCAAGGAGCCGACCTGCACCGACACCGGCCTGCGCAAGCAGACCTGCGACCGCTGCCACGAGATCGTCACCTCCAAGATCGACAAGCTCGGCCACCTGGATCTCGACGAAGATCTGATCTGCGACCGCTGCCAGAAGAATCTGAACGAGGACGCCTGTCCCTACTGCAACCAGATCCATTCCGGCCCGTTCGCCTTCCTGGTCAATTTCTTCCACAAGATCTTCTATCTGGTCTTCGGTCCGAAAAAGGCAAAGGTAAAATAAGCATAAAGCAACGCTTCGTTTGCCCCTTCCCCGTGCGGGAGGGGGCTTTTTTGCGCTGCTTTTCCCGCTGTGTTCGGAGTGAACGCGTATTTCCGGGGAGTGAACTTCGTTTTACTGGTCATTCTGCCTACCCTCTCCCACCGATTTTGTGCGACTGCACTAAAAAAGTTTTCAAATGTTTATAAGTGTTGACTTATCCTACAAATATGGTATAATAGACGCATGGAAGTCTCTTCCAAATACTATTCAAAAGGACTGAACGTATTATGAGAAAAACGGTTCGAAAATCCCTATCTGTCTTTTTAAGTCTGCTGCTGATCTTCGGCACACTGGCCTTTGCCCTGCCTGTGATCGGCGCTGTGGATGCCGCCTATGAGATCACGGTCGGCGAAACGCTGAACATCGCGGTGCAGGCAGGCGAACTCACCTATGTCAAATTCGTTCCCGAAACCACCGACACCTATTATTTCCGCTCTGTTTCCTCGAGCTATCAGGACACCTACGCCTATCTCTATGACGAGGATCTGAACCTTATCGTTTCCGACGACGACTCCGGCGGAGACGGCAACTTCAAGATCACATATGAGCTTGCGGCGGGCGAAACCTACTATTACGGCGCAAGGTTCTATTCAAGCTACGCCGGCAGCTTTGACGTAAAGCTGGAATCCAAAACGTCTCTCCTGAGCGGAAAAACCGTTCTGGATCTGACGGAAGGCGTTCCGCTGGAAGTGACGACCGCCCCGGGCGAAGAGGTCTATCTTCGGTTCACAGCCCAGACCACTGCCTACTATATCTTTTCTGCCGACAATGAAGAAACAACCGTCACGTTCGAGTGTTTGAGCGATGACCTTGCGTTTCTGTGGCAAACCGCCGGCGCTCCCCTGTTCTATGACTCTGCTTGGTTCGGCGCCGAGGAAAGCTATTGCTTCCGTCTCAGCTCCGGCAGCAACAGCGCCACCTTCCATTTCACGCTGCAAACCAAGGCGAGCTATTACGATGCGGTCGCCATATCCTTGACCAAGAACACGGCGCAAACTGTTTCGATGCCGGGCGAATACGCAAAAATCTGGCTGAAGTTTACGCCGCCCGTCAGCGGAAGCTATGGTTTCCTGTGCACCAACACGTCGAATGTTTCCGTCGACTTATATGATTCGAACTTCAGTTTTTACACCAACAGAAACGCCGGCAGCAACGCCCTTCTCACCTTCAACCTTTCCGATGAATCGCCCTATTACCTTTCATTGTCCTCCTACGCAGCGGAAGAATTTTCGGTCACCGTGATGGATTCGGCCGATGCCGTGAGCAGCATTGCCGACGTTCTGACGCTGGACGTGCCGCAGACGCTTGCTTTCACGGATAGCAACAGCAGACGCTTCCTGAAATTCACACCCGCCGTGAGCGGCAGCTACACTCTCGTCGGAACAAACGCCAACTACGCAACTGCAACGATGTACAATGACGACTATTCACAGCTTCTGAGCTGCGACATCGCCTCCCTTCATCTGACCTATACCATGAACGCCGGTCAACCTTATTTCTTCGAAGTTTTCTCCTACTATGAGCAATCCTTCGATATCACGCTCATGCGCACCGCGGATTACCTCGCAACCATCACGACCGACCTTTCGCTGAACGAGGAAGTCGGCGGCGTACCCGGGAAGTATCTGAAATTCGTGCCCGAAACCACCGGCACCTATGTTTTCAGTGCGACCGCAGAAAGCGGTCTGAGCGCAGAGATCTATGACGCCGATCTGGTCAGAATGGATTACGGGTATGACTACGGCTACGACCATACACCCGTCATTCCGCGTTTACTGACTGAGGGAGAAACCTATTACTATTCCGTGTCCTCCGCTGCCACCTGCAAGGTCGTCACACTGGCGGACTATATGGCGGAAAACGGCGGCGGCGCCCTCACTTTGGGCGAACCCGTCAACTTCAGCGGGAACAAATGGACCCTCTTCACCTTCACTCCGGGTGAAGACACATCTTACCAGTTCACCGGAGAATGCAACGGATATTCTTATCTCAGAGTCTATGACGAAGCCACATCTTATTTTT
This sequence comes from Oscillospiraceae bacterium, assembly GCA_902774035.1. Taxonomy (GTDB): domain Bacteria; phylum Bacillota; class Clostridia; order Oscillospirales; family Acutalibacteraceae; genus UBA6857. The sequence continues at coordinate 15,582 of CACYHA010000017.1, forward strand.
ACGAATTCAACACAAACAACTCAAGCTCCGAATACATCTTCGACAGCAGCTACAGCATGAGTGCGGGCAAAACCTATCTCATCGCCGCACGCGGCGGCGGATCCGAAACCGCCGGCAGCTTTTCCGTCATGACGAGGGAAGCTTTCCTTGCGGCGAACGCGCAGCCCCTGACGCTCGGCACCCCGGTGACGGTCACGGGCAACGGCACTTTCTACTTCTATTATACCCCCGAGAGCACAGGCGGCTTCGTCTTCACAGGAACGAGCGAGGACAATGCTTATTTCGGTCTCTATATCTATGAAACCATCGATAACTCCTCCAGCGCTTACGGCCATGGCAGTGCGTCGGCGGAAAAGCGGCTGACAGGCGGCCAGAAGCACTACTTTGCTGTGAGCAATTCCGACGGCGGAACCGTCACGGCAACGCTCTTTGACGCGGCCGGCTATTACAGCGAGAACGCGCTGCCCCTGACGCTTGACGAACCGCTGGCGCTGAATTTCAACACCACGCAAAAGAACGCCATGATCTTCACGCCGCCGGAGAGCGGACGCTACACGCTGACCGCAGGCAATCAGAATTATTCCAACTTCACGCTCTATGACAGCAGTTGGAAAGAGGTCGTTTATAGTTCGGGCAACGAGATCTCCATGTCCGCAGTGCTGACGGAGGGCGAAACTTACTTCTACATTACCACCAACTACTACAATGAAACCTTTGACGTGGTAATCACCAGATCCTGCGACCACGCAGCGACCGAGATCATCGACGGCGTGGCCGCCACCTGCTCCACAGACGGCAAGACCATCGGCGTGCGCTGCACGGTCTGTGGCGAATGGCTGTTTGAGCCCGAGTTCCTTCCGAAGTCCCACAAGGACGCGAACAAGGATCGACTTTGCGATTTCTGCGGCGAACCCGCCATTGAATTCGTTGCCCCCTGCAACGCGGAAGGCACCGTGACCGCCGTGCTTTACACCTGCGGCGATCTGGTCATCACCGGCGAAGGCGCGGTCACAAAGGCGCCGGGTCAACCGAACGAGGGAGACTTTGATGACGAGGAAGCCTATAACCATGCACGTGATGCATGGTTCACCAGCATGGGAAAGGTGAATGTGCTGGAGATCGGCGAGGGCGTTACCTCCATCAGAAGCGGCGTGTTCAAAGCGTGTCCCACCGAAATAAAGAAGATCACCGTTCCGGCGACCTGTACGTCCTTCTCAAAGGATGCCTTCGACGGCAGCGTGATCGTCGAAGACCTGACGATTCTCAACGACACGCTTCCCATCAACGGCCAGTTCCGTTTCCGCGGCTATCGCCTGAATGACCCGGAAGGCGTGATGCCCTTCACGACCTATGCGGAATTCGTGGAATTCCAGGGCGTCGCCGTCTGCGCGCAGTACCTTGTCCTTCTCGAACTCGAATTGGATTATCTCATTGCGGACGTGATGCAATCCTTCGGCGTGGATGAAGCCACGGCACGCATTTTGATCGACAACGTCTATATGCGCGAGGTCCAGTATTTTGCGCAGCAATTCGGCCTGGAGATCCCCGAAGACACATCCTTCTCCGAATTGCTTGCGCTGATGCTTGCGCATGTGAATGATGCGCTCGGCACAAGCTTCACCGGCCCGACCGACCTTTGGGACTATGACCCGGACGAAATCGATATTGGAGGCGACGGTTTCGAAAAGATCTTCGAACACCCGACCACCGCGTTCCTGAATGCCGTTGCAGCAAAGCTGGGCATGGAAGGCGCCACGCTGGAAGATTTCGACACATACGACACCGGCGAAGTCACGCTCGGCAAAACCAGCGAATACACCCCGTTTGAGGATCTCATTGTTCGCGGCAACTGCGGTTCCACCGCCCAGATCGCCGCCAGAAAGAGCCGTGTCTCCTTTGACCTGCTGAACCACATTCCGGCAGAAGCGGTCAGAGAGAACGAGGTTCCCGCAACAGAAGAAACCGAGGGCAGCTATGACAGCGTTGTCTATTGCTCCGCCTGCGGTGAAGAGCTTTCCCGTACCGAGAAGACCATCCCCACCCTCGACCATGTACACACCGAAGCGGCGCCCGTGATCGAAAACAATGTCGCGCCCACCTGCACCAAAGACGGAAGCTATGACGAAGTTGTCTACTGCTCCGGCTGCGGCGAAGAACTCTCCCGCGTCAACGTCCCCGTGGAATCAGACGGCCACACCCCGGGCGATCCCTTTGTGACCAACCGCATCAATCCGACCTGCACCGTCGGCGGCGGCTATGACACCGTGACCCTTTGCACCGTCTGCACCGCCGTGGTCAGCAGCGTCCACACCGACGTTCAGCCCAACGGTCACACGGAAGGCGAACCGGAAATTGAAAACAAAGAGCTGGATGACTGCACCGAGGGCGGCAGCTACGAAGAAGTTGTTTACTGCACGGTCTGCGGTGACGAACTCAGCCGCGAAGAAAAAGACATTGAACCCGCAGCCCACACGCCCGGCGAGGCAACCAGAGAAAACGAGGTTCCCGCAACCTGCGGCGCCGAGGGCAGCTACATTGAAGTAATCACCTGCACCGTCTGCGGCAAGGAGATCTCCCGCGAGGAAAAGACGATCGGCAAGACAGCCCATGCCTGGGGCGAATGGTTCGTTGTGACGCCTGCGACCGAGGACGAAGAAGGCCTTGAGCGCCGTGTCTGCGGAAACGACAGCAGCCATGTGGAAGAAAGACCCATCGAGAAGCTGCAGCCGACCGATCCAACGAATCCGACCGACCCGACAAATCCGACCGATCCGACGAACCCGACGGAGCCGCAGCCCGATCAGGGCGGCAAGAACCTCTGCAAATACTGCGGCGAAGAACACACCGGCTTCCTCGGCTTCTTCATCAAGCTGTTCCACAGCATCCTTGCCCTGTTCGGCCTGCGGAAGTGAGCCGCCGGTAGCGGTTAGCCGTTAGCCGTCAGCGGTTAAAAAAAATGAACAAACGCCGCCGGGATCGGTTCCCGGCGGCGTTCCTTCGCTTTTTCAGATATAATTCACCCGCCGCAGATGCACCCGCGGCGGGTTCAATTCTTGCTGACCGCTAACTGCGAAGGAATCGCTGATTACCTGATAACAGCTTATTCCTCTGCTTCGGCCTTTGCGTCCTCAATGACCTTCTGGGCCACGTTGCCCGGAGCGTCCTCATAGCGGGCAAAGGTGAGGGTGAAGTAGCCGCGTCCTGCGGTGACGGAGCGCAGCATGGTTGCGAAGTCGCCCATTTCAGCCATCGGCACTTCGGCGACCAGCTCCTGCATCTTCGGCTCATCGGCGGCGCCCATGCCCATCACACGGCCGCGGCGCTTGGTGATGTCGCCCATGATGTCGCCGAGGTTTGCGTCGGGAATGTAGACCTTCAGATCGCCGATCGGCTCAAGGATGACGGGGGCAGCCTGCGCCATACCGTTCTTATAGGCGATCTTGGCGGCGGTGCGGAACGCCATATCGTTGGAGTCCACCGGGTGGTAGGAACCGTCATACAGCACAGCCTTCAGGCCGACCATCGGATAACCGGCAAGCGGGCCCTTCTGGATGGCTTCCTGCAGACCTTTTTCCACGGCCGGGAAGTAGTTCTTCGGCACGGAGCCGCCGACCACTTCGCTTTCGAAGATCAGCTCGTCGCCGTCGTGCGGCTCAAAGCGGATCCAAACATCACCGAACTGGCCGGAACCGCCGGACTGCTTCTTGTGGCGGCCCTGGACCTGGCAGGACTTGCGGATGGTTTCACGGTAAGCGACCTTCGGGATCTTGAGATCGATCTCCACGCCGAACTTGCCCTTGAGCTTGGCAAGCACGATGTCGAGATGCTGTTCGCCGAGGCCGGAAAGAATCATTTCGCGGGTCTCTTCATTGGTGGAGAAGACGACGGTCGGATCTTCGCCCATGATCCGGCGCAGGCCGGCGGCGACTTTATCTTCTTCGCCCTTCTTCTTGACAACGATCGCCATGGAAAGCGACGGCGCGGGGAACTTCACGCCCGGAAGATTCACGACCTTCTTCGGGTCGCAGATCGTGTCGCCGGTGTCGAGGGAATTGAGCTTGGTCAGAACGCCGATATCGCCGGCGGGGATGACGCTGATGTCTTCCTGCTTGTTGCCGCGCACGGAAATCAGCTTGCCCATACGCTCGCTGCTGCCGGTGCGCGCCACATAGGCGGGCACGTCGGCGGTGATTTTGCCGGAGATGACCTTCACGAAGGACATTTTGCCCACGAACGGGTCGGCAACAGTCTTGAAGCACACTGCGGCAAGCGGGCCGTTCGGGTCGCACTTGACTTCCACATCGTTGTCGTCGGCGTCCTTGCCGATCTCAGCGCCGGCCTGCAGCGGGGAGGGCGCGGAATAAACCAGCGCGTCCAGCAGCAGATCCACGCCGTCCAGCGTTGCGCCGGAGCAGGCGTACACGGGATAGATCTCGCCGGTCTCAACGCCCTTGGTCAGACCGCCGATGACCTCGTCCTTCGTCAGCTCTTCGCCGTCAAAGTACTTCATCATCAGTTCGTCGTCAACGGAGGCAACGGCTTCCATGAGCACTTCCTTCATCTCGTCGAAGTGCGCGTCGGACGGCATATCCACCGGGGTGGCCTTGTCGTTTTTATAGGCAAAAGCCTTGCCGGAGCAAAGGTTCACATAAGACGCGACGGCGCCGCCTTCCATGTGGGGGACCACGACGGGGCAGAGCTTGGAGCCGACCTCTTCCTTGAGCGCTTCAAAGGTCTTGTAGAAGTCACGGTTTTCGCCGTCCAGCTTGGTGATGGCAAAGAACTTCGCAATGCCGCGGGCGTCGGCAGCCTTGATGGCCTTTTCAGCACCGACGTCGAAATCGGAACCGGCGGAGGTGACGATCAGCGCACATTCCGCAGCGCGCATGGCCTCGTAAACGCCGCCTTCAAAGTCGAATTTACCGGGCGCGTCAAGCAGATTGATCTTGGTGTCCTTCCATTCCAGCGGCGCGACCGCAGTGGAAAGGGAGCACTGGCGCTTTTTCTCTTCGGCGTCAAAGTCCATAACGGTGTTGCCGTCGCTGACCTTGCCGAAGCGGTCTGTCGCCTTGGCAAGGAAGAGCATCGCTTCCGCCAGGGTGGTCTTACCTTTGCCGGTGTGGCCGGCAATGGCAATATTCCGGATATTTTTTGCGTCGTAGGATTTCAAAGCAAATTCCCCCTATAGGTAAATTTTTAGATATCTTATATATTTTAGCAAAATTCAACGCAAATTGCAAATTGATTATTCACTAATTTTATGCTGCGATTTTTGTATAATTTGAATAGTTCCGACAAACGGGAAACGTGTGCCGTCTTTCAAAAGAAAACAACCGCCCCGTCATGGCCGGGAGACCACAGCGGGGTCCGTTGTACAAAGTTACCTGGATGCTCTCGGTGCGGCGGCAAAAAGGCTCAGCCGTTGATCTCCTTTTCCAGATACGCCACCAGGTCGCCGACGGTCACAAGGGTCGGCAGGATGCGGTCGGGAATGGAAAGCTCGAATTGCTCCTCGATGATGCAGATCAGATCGAACAGCTCGAACGAGTTCAGACCGAAATCAGCAGTCAGCACGTCTTCCTTTTTTGCGGATGTGATACGCCCGTCGGTGTAATCGCGCATGATTTCCAGCAGCTTCTTCTGAATATCCATTGTCAGGTTTCTCCTTCCTGCGTTTCGTTCTCTGCTTTTGCTTTTCTTGCTTTTTTGGCAGCTTCGCGTCTGCGCCAGATCTCATTGTAGATCTCTTCTGTGGCAAGCGAAACCTTTGTCACGGAAAAATCGCCTCCCTCGGGGAACACATACCAGGTGTCTTCGAGGGTGTTCAGGTCGATGCAGTCCTGATGCTGGCCGAAGCGGTAGGCATATTCCACATGCACGGCGTACTGGCCGGCGGCTTTGATCTCCATCGAGAAGGGAAGCCCGTTGTAATCGCGGGTGCCGTGGAGATGGAATCCGTCCATATCATGCACCAGCGTACCTTTGCCGAGCCGGACAAAGCCCTTGGCGTTCGGAAGGTCGTTCACATGCACCGGCGCCACAAAGCGGTAATTGCCGGAACAGACCTCTTTTTTCACCTGCTCGCGCTCCCAGGCGTACCAGTCCGTCGGGAAGCGGAACTCCGTTTTGCCCGTAAGCGCTTTGAGCTCGCCGTACTCTGTGAGGCGCCAGGATTTTCCGCAGTTTTCGCAGTAGATCTTGTCCTCTTTGGAGCGCATCCGGTATTCCCTGCCGCAGTGCGGACACTGATAGAGCACCTTGTGCAGGCCCTCGGCGCGTTTTTTATAGGCAAGGCGCACATGGTTGGCGTGCTGCCAGCGGAAATCGTCGTTGTAAAGCAAAGCCTGCAGCTTGGCGTCGATCTCTTCCACGTCGGCTTCCTTCAGCTCCTCCGTGGTAAAGGCAAGGGTCATATCCGCCTCCACCCGCGGCATCTGCAGCTTGCGGGCAAGGCTGTGATCGCCCCAGAAGGGATCGTAGATGTGGTGGCCGCGGCAGGTCAGCGTGACGACCGGCACCTTCTGGTGCTTCACAAGCTGGGCGACTGCGGCGGGAATGACCTCCGTCACGCCGCAAAGAGAGTAACGCGCCTCCGCGTAGATGCCGAAGATCAGCCCGTCGGCAAGCGCCTTTTTGCAGGAACGCAGCATGGAAACATCCGAGGTGTATTTGCGCTTGGGCAAACCGCCGAGATGGCGCAGGATCTCCTCGCGGCCGATGAAGTCGTCCACCGCCGCGGGAAAAATGCCGCGCGCCGGGAAGATGGCGCTGTTCATCACATAAAAGTCATAAAACGCGTTATGGTTGCAAAGCAGGATATAGGGCGGCTTGACGCCCTCCATGCGCACTTTGCGGATCACGCCGTGATGCATCACGCGGCGTATGGTGGAACCCCCGTAAACGATCCGTGAAAGAACGCCGTCCTGCGGGATCCCGGGCCGGAGCATATCAAATTTTTTGACCTCCGGCGCGCCGCCGCGCACATGACGTCCATATTTTTTACTCATGAAAAGACTCCTAAAATTCCAGATTAGCTTATTTATTTTAATATACTTTTTTCGCTTTATTTTTTCATTTTAGAAATTAGATGATTTTTCATATATTTTTCACGAAATTGCTGAAAAAAAGTCCAAATCCACGGAAAAAACAGATACTTTTTCAGGCGGTGCAGGGCAAAGAAAGGCAGAAATCGGATTTTTCTTGCAAAAACGGTTGATTTTCCCGCAGGTTTGTATTATAATGGGTTGCAGTCCGCGCTTTAAAGCCTTAAAGCAAGGAACACCCCAGCAGCCGCTCGGCGTTTTGATACAGCATCAACGCCTCATCGGACGCAGAGAAGCCGAAGGAATGCAAACGCTCCAAAAACGCGCGCTGCTGCGCCCAGGGAGAATCCGTTGCAAACAGGACTTTTTCCGGTCCGTGGCGCGCAATGATCTCGCGGCACTTTTCCGGATATAAGCCCAGGACGGCGGCCGTGTCCATATAAACGGGCTTGCCGCAGAGCTTTTGCAGCACCTCGTCCGGCAGTTCATAACCGCCCAGATGGGCGAGCACGAGCCGGTCTTCGATCACGCCGCCGAGTTCGCTCAGCACACGCAGCACCATATCCGGCGTGCAGTGCACATGCTCGCGAAAAGCGATGTCGATCCCGGCGTGGGTCACGATACAGAGTCCGCGCCGCGCGGCCTCCTCCATAATATGCAGATACCGCGGGTCGTCAAAATCAACGTCCTGGTAATCCGGGTGCAGCTTGATGCCGAACAGGCCCGCGTCTTTGATAAAATCCAGCGTCCCTTCCACATCCGGACAGTCCGGATGAATCCCGCCGGCAAAAAAGACGCCGTCCCTGCCGTTTTCGGCTTTGGAAAGCGCGTTGATGCTCGCCTCCTGCTGCGGCTTGGTCGCGATCGGCAAAACGACGCTGACGTCCACGCCGCTTTCGCGCATGGATGTCTTCAGCGCAGAAAGCGTTCCGGCGTGGAACGCACGGATGCCGCCTTTTTTGCTGAGATAGGCGATGGATTGCGCGGCGATCCTGTCGGGGAACGTATGGGTATGGAAATCGACCACCATAAATAGCCCTCCCACGAAAAAATGATATTTATTATAGCACATTCCGAGGGGAAAGAAAAGGAGAAATTATGACAATCGTAGACGTTTTGGAAAAAAATGCGCGGCTTTACGGGGACGAGACCGCCCTTGTGGAGCTGAATCCGGAACAGACCAACAAACGCAAGATCACCTGGCACGAATATGAGCTGGTGCAGCCGAACGTCAACGCGCCTGCCCGGCGCGAAATCACCTGGTCGGTCTTCAACGAGCGCGCCAACCGCTTTGCCAACGCCCTGCTCTCCCGCGGGATCGGCAAAGGCAACAAGGTCGCCGTTCTGCTGATGAACTGCCTCGAGTGGCTGCCGGTCTACTTCGGCATTCTCAAGACCGGCGCTATCGCCGTGCCGCTGAACTTCCGCTATGCCGCAGACGAGATCAAATATACCTTCGAGTTGTCAGAAGCGGACATCCTGCTCTTCGGTCCCGAGTTCATCGGCCGCGTTGAGGAGATCGCGGACGACATCGACGAGCGCCATCTGCTGCTCTATCTCGGCGACGGCTGTCCGTCCTTTGCGGAGGGCTATCCGTCCTTTGTCGGCGAAAGCTCCAGCGCGAACCCGAACATTCCGCTGACCCTTGACGACGACGCGGCGATCTATTTTTCCTCCGGCACCACCGGTTTCCCGAAGGCGATCCTCCACAAGCACCGCGCTCTCATGCACGCCTGCATCGTGGAGCAGAAGCACCACAGTCAGACCCATGACGACGTGTTCCTCTGCATTCCCCCGCTCTACCACACCGGCGCAAAGATGCACTGGTTCGGCTCCTTCCTTGTGGGCGGAAAGGCTGTGCTGCTCAAGGGCATCAAGCCGCAGTATATCCTCGACGCGGTGTCCAAGGAAAAATGCACCATCGTCTGGCTGCTCGTGCCCTGGGCGCAGGACATTCTCAACGCCCTCGACAACGGCACGCTGAAGATGGAAGACTACGAGCTTTCCCAGTGGCGGCTGATGCACATCGGCGCCCAGCCCGTGCCGCAGAGTCTGATCAAGCACTGGCTCGACTATTTCCCGAACCACCAGTATGACACGAACTACGGCCTTTCGGAATCCATCGGCCCCGGCGCCGTCCACCTCGGTGTGGAAAACATCCGTAAGGTCGGCGCGATCGGCGTGCCCGGTTACGGCTGGCAGGCGCAGATCGTTGACGAAAACGGCCTGCCCGTGAAGCAGGGCGAGGTCGGCGAGCTGATCCTCAAGGGCGACGGCGTGATGGTCTGCTACTACCGCGACCCGGAGGCCACCGCGAAAACGCTCAAGGACGGCTGGCTTTACACCGGCGACATGGCCATGCAGGACGAGGAGGGCTTCATCTTCCTCGTGGACCGCAAAAAGGACGTCATCATCACCGGCGGCGAAAACCTCTATCCCGTGCAGATCGAAGATTTCATCCGCGGCAACAACAAAGTCAGCGACGTGGCCGTGATCGGCCTGCCCGACGAACGGCTCGGCGAGATCGCCGCCGCGATCATCAAGATCAAGGACGGCTTCACCTGCACCGAAGAGGAAATGAACGAATTCTGCAAGGGTCTGCCGCGCTACAAGCGCCCGCGCAAAATCATTTTTGCCGATGTTCCGCGCAACCCCACCGGCAAGATCGAAAAGCCGCTGCTTCGAAAGATCTACGGCGCCGACCATCTGGTTGACGCTCAAAATAAAAGCTAACAGAAAAGAGGTCTCTCCATGACACCCACCATGCTCATCACGCTCGCACTGATCGTCGTCTTTTTCGCGGTCATGATCACCATCGGCGTCCGCTCGCGCAAGCACGCCACCGACGTCAACGGCTTCGTGCTCGGTTCGCGTTCCGTCGGCCCGTGGCTTTCCGCCTTCGCCTTCGGCACGTCCTATTTTTCCGCCGTCATCTTTGTGGGCTATGCCGGTCAGTTCGGCTGGAACTTCGGCGTCTCCTCCACCTGGATCGGTCTCGGAAACGCCTTCATCGGTTCGCTCCTGCCGTGGGTCATCCTCGGCCGGCGCACACGCATCATGACCCAGGCCATCGGTTCCAAGACCATGCCCGATTTCTTCGGCGCCCGGTTCGAATCCAAAGGGCTCAAGATCGCGGCCTCGGCGATCACCTTCATCTTCCTGATCCCCTACACCGCCTCGCTGTATAACGGCCTGTCGCGCCTGTTTTCCATGGCGTTTGAAAGCGTGGACTACACAGTGTGCGTGATCATCATGGCGGCACTCACCGGCGTTTACGTCATCATCGGCGGCTACATGGCCACTGCGATCAACGACTTCATCCAGGGCCTGATCATGCTCGCCGGCATCGTGGCCGTCATCTTTGCCGTGCTGCACGACAACGGCGGCTTCATGAACGCCATGCAGGGCCTTGCCGCGCAGAGCGAGCACGGCTGGGAGCTGACCAGCTTCCTCGGCCCGCAGCCCGTCTTCCTGCTGTTTGTGGTCATGCTCACCTCCCTTGGCACCTGGGGTCTGCCCCAGATGGTCGGCAAGTTCTACGCCATCAAGAACGAGGATTCCATCAAAAAGGGCACCATGATTTCCACCTTCTTCGCCATCATCGTCGCCGGCGGCTGCTACTTCCTCGGCGGCTTCGGCCGACTGTATCCGGTAGACGTCGCCAAGGACGGCTTTGACGCCGTGGTGCCGCAGATGCTCTCCACCCTCTCCCCCGTGCTGATCGGCGTGGTGATCGTGCTCGTGCTCTCCGCGTCCATGAGCACCCTGTCCTCGCTGGTGCTGACCTCCAGCTCCACGCTGACGCTGGACTTCCTCGCCCCGCTCGGCAAAAAAGAAATGGACGAAAAGAAAAAAATGCGCATCATGCGGATCTTTATCGTGGTCTTCGTTGTTATTTCCGCGCTGATCGCCATCAAACAGTATAAATCCAAGAGCTTCTTCATCGCGCAGATGATGGGCGTTTCCTGGGGCGCACTGGCAGGCGCCTTCCTCGCGCCGTTCCTCTACGGCCTCTATTACAAAAAGACCACCAAGGCGGCGGTCGTCGTGTCGTTCGTTTTCGGCGTGGGCATGGAGCTGGTGCAGCTTTGCATCTCTCTCGGCTGGCTGGACCTTTCCGGCAGCAGTCTGCTGTCCTTCGTGTTCAAGAACTCGCTGTATTCCGGTGTGTTTGCCATGGTCGGCGGCCTGATCCTTGTGCCGCTCGTCTCGCTGTGCACGCAGAAGACGAAGCCGAAGGACGTGGACGCCATGTTCGAGTGTTACAACGCCACCAAGACCGTTGAAATTACGGACAGTTTGGGCGAATGAGCCGTCAGTCGACAGTCCGATCGTCATTCACACAGGAACGCCCGCCGTGGGATATGAATCCGCGGCGGGCGTTAAGTAATCGCTGATTAACTAAACTCTAATAAACTGCTTGCTTTCCGGCGAAAACACGGTGATCGCCTGCGGGAGCACCTCGATGTCCACATCCTTGACCTCGCCGCTGCCCTCGCCGTCCAGCGTCCAGACCTGGGAACGGTCGAACTCCATGTGCAGCTTCGACGCGTGGAAGAACAGCAGGGTGTCGCCGTCGTAATCACGCCGGCGCATTTTTGCGATCATCGGGAAGATCTGCGTCGGCCGCCGGATCCTGCGCACCAGCATGACCTCGAAGCTGCCGTCGTTGAAGCAGACGTCCTCCTTGTTGAACTTGAAAATGCCGGAGGATGTCAGGGCGTTGGAGATCGTTCCGAAATAGAAATCGTCCTCGATCACGCCGCCGTCATAGGTGATCTTGATATGCATCGGCCGCACCTGCTTCAGCGTGGGGATCAGCCGCAGCACAAAGCCGTTGATCATATAGGCCTTGTGGCCGAGCAGATTCTTCATTTTTTGCGGCGTGGTGTTGGCGACCGTCACGCCCGGGCCGAAGGCGGCAATGTAGGTAAACCGCCGGTCGTTGAACTTCGCGATGTCGTAGGTGTTGACGTGGCCGGCGTTGATCATCGCAGCCGCGGCGCGAAAATCGGACGGGATGCCGATATTGCTTGCCATGTCGTTGGTGGAGCCGGCCGGGATGTAGCCGATCTTCGGCGAAGCGCCGATCTTCAAAAGGCCGCTCACCGTCTCGTTAAGCGTGCCGTCGCCGCCGCAGACGACCACTTCGCCGCAGTCGCCGCCATAGGCTTCGGCCAGCTCCTTTGCGTGGCCGGCGTACTGCGTGGTTTGCACCAGCAGCTCGCGGTCGTCGCGCCGCAGCAGCCGCAGCAGCTCGTTCAGCGACGGGCGTCCCTTGTCCGTTCCGGAGCACGGATTATAGATGAGCAGCATTTTTTCTGACATGACAATCACCTCGCCTATTATCATAGCAAATTCCGACAAAAAATGGGAGGGGCAAAATAGACAAAATTTGCGCCGTTTTATTGGAAGCGGCGGAGAGGGCGGTCAGCGGTCAGCTGTTAGCAGTAGGGGCGGCCATTGGCCGCCCCTGTGCAATCAAAGTTTAAATTTATCGAAAAATCCCTTCTTCTCCTCGCCGACCGTTTTGCCGTCGTCGATGTTGTTCTTCGGCTTGTTCGGGAGAGAATCGTTGAACTGCTTGAGCAGCTCTTTTTGCTTCGGGTTCAGATTCTTCGGCACGTCCACGATGATGCGCACGAACTGATCGCCGCGTCCGCGGCCGCCGAGCTGCTGAATGCCGCGCGAACGGAAGCGGAAGATCTCGCCGGGCTGGGTGCCGGCGGGGAGTTCATAGCGAACCTTGCCGTCGAGGGTGGGGATGTACAGGGTGTCGCCGAGGGCGGCCTGCGCAAAGGTGACCGTGAAATCGCACCAGACGTCGAAGCCGTCGCGCTCAAAGAAGGGGTGCGGCCGCACGTTGACGTTCACGCGAAGATCGCCGGTCGGGCCGCCGTTGAGTCCCTTGTTGCCGCCGCCGCGCACATTGAGCGCCTGGCGGTCGTCGATGCCGGCAGGAATGTCGACCTCCACCGTTTCGCTCTTGGTCTCAAAGCCGGAGCCGCGGCACTTGCTGCACGGAGTTTTGATCGTTTTGCCGCGTCCGCCGCAGGCCGAACACTGCTTGGTAGTGCTCATCACGCCGAAGGGTGTGCGCTGCTGGACATTGACCGTGCCGCGGCCGTTGCACTGTTTGCAGGTCTCGGCCGTGGTGCCCTCTGCGCAGCCGGATCCGCCGCATTTGGAACAGGTGTCCACGCGGTTGATGCGCACGGTCTTTTTGCAGCCCTTGGCCGCCTCCTCAAAGGAGATCGTCACGTTGGCCGTGACCGTGGAGCCCTTGCGCGGGGCGTTGGGGTTCTGCCGTGCGCCGCCGCCGAAGCCGCCGCCGAAAAAGCTGCCGAAAATGTCGCCGAGGTCAAACGCGTCGCCAAAGCCGCCAAAACCGCCGAAGCCACCGCCGCCCGCACCGAAGTTCGGGTCAACGCCGGCGTGGCCGTACTGGTCGTAGCGGGCCTTTTTTTCGCTGTCAGACAGCACTTCGTAGGCCTCGTTCGCCTCTTTGAATTTTTCTTCGGCAACCTTGTCGCCGGGGTTGAGGTCGGGATGATACTGCTTGGCCACCTTGCGGTAGGCCTTTTTGATCTCGTCCTCCGTGGCGTTTTTGCTCACACCGAGCACTTCATAGTAATCTCTTTTTTCAGCCATAATCGTATCAAATATAAAGCTCAGAAAGGGCGACGCAGAGCCGCCCTCGCTTTGGATGTGATGTTATCTCTTATACAGGATCTTGTCGACCAGACCGTAGTCGAGGGCTTCCTCTGCGGACATGAAGTTGTCGCGGTCGGTGTCGATGGCGATCTGCTCGATCGGCTTGCCGGTGTTTTCGGCAAGGATCTTGTTCAGCTTTTCCTTCGTGCGCAGAATGTGCTTTGCAACGATCTCGATCTCCGTTGCCTGACCCTTGGCGCCGCCTGAAGGCTGGTGGATCATAATCTCACTGTTCGGCAGGGCAAAACGCTTGCCCTTGGCGCCTGAGGAGAGCAGGAACGCGCCCATGGAGGCCGCCATGCCCATGCAGATCGTGGACACATCGCACTTGATATACTGCATCGTGTCATAGATCGCAAGGCCGGCGCTCACGGAGCCGCCCGGAGAGTTGATATAGAAGCTGATGTCCTTTTCCGCGTCCTGGCTTTCCAGGAAGAGAAGCTGGGCGACCACAAGGCTCGCCGTTGCGTCGTTGACTTCGTCGGAGAGCACAACGATGCGGTCATTGAGAAGTCTGGAAAAAATGTCGTACTGGCGTTCGCCGCGGTTGGTTTGTTCGATGACATAGGGAACCAATGCCATGGTAATACCTCCTGTAGTGTCAGGGTGCGCCGCGGTTTTTGCGGCGCACGCCGTCAGTTTTGTTCGGTTAGTTTGCGTCGGTGAAGTTCGCGTCGGTGTAGCCCGCATCGGTGTAGCCGTCGCCGGAGCCGCCGCCCTGATTGAAATCGTTCGGGTTGAAGCCGCCCTGTCCGCCGGCAAAATCGTTCGGGTTGAAGCCCTGCGGGCCGCCCTGGGCGCCCTGGGGATTCGCCTGCTGATAGAGCTTTTCGGAAATCTTATAGAACGCCTGGGTGAGGGCTTCTTTTTCGTTCTTGATGAGGTTGATGTCCTGACCGTTCAGCGCGTTCTTGAGGGTGTCGATCTTGCCCTGCAGCTCGCTCTTGTCGCTGTCGGAGAATTTGTCGCCTTCTTCGGAAAGGATCTTTTCGCACTGATAGACCATTTGGTCAGCCTCGTTGCGGGTGTCGACCTCTTCGCGGCGCTTCTTGTCCTCTTCGGCAAACTGCTCGGCTTCCTTGACCGCCTTGTCGATGTCCTCTTTGCTCATGTTGGAGGAAGCGGTGATGGAAATGCTCTGCTCCTTGCCGGTGCCGAGATCCTTCGCGGAAACGTGGACGATGCCGTTGGCGTCGATGTCGAAGGTGACTTCGATCTGCGGGACGCCGCGGCGCGCGGGCATGATGCCGTCCAGCGAGAAGATGCCGAGGGTCTTGTTGTCGCGGGCAAATTCACGTTCGCCCTGCAGCACGTGGACTTCCACGGAAGGCTGGTTGTCAGCCGCAGTGGAGAAGATCTGGCTCTTCTTGGTGGGAATGGTGGTGTTGCGTTCGATGACCTTGGTGTTGATGCCGCCCATGGTCTCGATGCCGAGAGACAGAGGCGTCACGTCCAGCAGCAGCAGACCCTTGACGTCGCCGCCGAGCACACCGGCCTGCAGGCAGGCGCCGATGGCCACGCATTCATCCGGGTTGATGCCCTTGAACGGCTCTTTTCCGACAAACTTTTTGATCGCTTCGGTCACAGCCGGGATACGGGAGGAACCGCCGACCATGAGCACCTTGTCGATCTCGCTGGTCTTCAGACCGGAATCGCTCATTGCCTGACGCACGGGACCCATGGTCGCTTCCACAAGGTCTGCGGTCAGTTCGTTGAACTTTGCGCGGGTGAGGGTGGTTTCCAGATGCTTCGGGCCGGTCGCGTCCGCCGTGATGTACGGCAGAGAGATCGTGGAAGAGGTCACGCCGGACAGCTCGATCTTTGCCTTTTCGGCCGCTTCCTTGATGCGCTGCATGGCCATTTTGTCGCCGCGCAGATCGATGCCCTGATCGGCCTTGAAGCCGGCCACAAGCCAATCCATGATGCGCTGGTCAAAATCGTCGCCGCCAAGGTGGTTGTTGCCCGCCGTGGCAAGCACTTCCTGCACACCGTCGCCCATCTCGATGATGGAAACGTCGAAGGTGCCGCCGCCGAGGTCATAGACCATGACCTTCTGATCCTCTTCCTTGTCGATGCCGTAGGCAAGGGCGGCCGCTGTCGGCTCGTTGATGATACGCTTGACCTCAAGACCGGCGATCTTGCCGGCGTCCTTGGTCGCCTGACGCTGGGCGTCGGTAAAGTAGGCCGGAACGGTGATGACCGCTTCGGTGACCTTGTCGCCGAGGTAAGCTTCCGCGTCGGTCTTCAGCTTTTGCAGGATCATCGCGGAGATCTCCTGCGGCGTGAAGTTTTTGCCGTCGATGGTCACGTGATAGTTCGAGCCCATCTGGCGTTTGATGGATGAGATCGTGCGGTCGGGGTTCGTGATCGCCTGACGTTTCGCGACCTGACCGACCATGCGCTCGCCGTTCTTTGCAAACGCAACAACGGACGGGGTGGTTCTTGCGCCTTCCGCGTTGGCGATGACGACAGGCTCGCCGCCCTCGATCACTGCAACGCAGGAATTCGTTGTACCCAAGTCAATACCGATAATCTTTGCCATAATTTATATCCTCCAGTTCATAAGTTCTAAGGTAATGTTTGCCTTTCGTTTTGAATGTTCAATTTTCAATTTACAACCTGCACCATCGCCGGACGCAAAATCCGTTCGCCGAGGCGGTAGCCCTTGCTGAAAACGGCGGCGATTTCGTTTTCGCCTTTGCTCTCGTCTTCGGTGTGCATGACCGCGTTGTGGATATTCGGGTCAAAAGGTTCGCCGACTTCGCCGAACGCTTCCACCCCGAGCTTTTCCAGAATGCTCCAAAGGTTTCCGGAGATCATCTCCAGGCCCTTGCGCAGGGTCTCGGCATCGGCGTCCGGCGCCGCAAGCGCGCGGTCGAAATTGTCCAGCACCGGAAGCAGCTCTTTGAGCGCGGCAGCCTTGGCGTCGCCGTAGGCAGCCTCTTTTTCCCGTGTGGAGCGTTTGCGGTAGTTGTCATATTCCGCAAGGGTGCGGATGTGCGCCTCCTTTGCGGCGGCAAGCTCCGCTTCCAGCGCAGCGGCCGGATCGACCGGTTCCGCGGCTTCCTGCTGAGGCGCTTCGTTTGCCGTTTCCGGTGCAGCCGCCTCCTGCGCGGCCTCCTTCACCGGGTCCTGTTCTTTTTTTGCCATGGATCTTTGCCTCCTATTCTTCGAAGGTATCCGTGAGCAGTTTGCTCACAACTTCGGTCAGATATTCAATGCGCGGAATGAGCTTTGCATAATCGAGCCGTGTGGGACCGATGATGCCCAGCGCACCGCCGTTGTGACCGTGGATCTGGTAGCGGCCGACGATCATGCTGGTGTTTTCCATCTGGCGAAAGAGGTTTTCGCTGCCGATGCGCACGGAAAGCGGATCGGCTTTTCCGGCGGCCACCGCACGGCCGAGCTTGTCGTCCTCGTTCAAAAACTCCATCATGTCGAACATGTTGTCGCTGAACTCCCGGTGGTGCAGCAGATTCTGCGCGCCCTCCAGATGGATCTGCGCCTTGACCGCCTGCGCTGCGATATCGGCCAGCGCCACAAAGAGCGGACTCATGGCCAGCGCGTTCGCGCCGAGGGAGGCGACCAGCGTCTGGATCATGACGGTACCGATGTCTGTGACCGGGCGACCGAGGAAGGTGCTGTCCACAATGGCGTGGAAGTTTTCGATCATATCCACGGTCAGGGGCACTTCAGTGCGGCAGACGCCGTTTTTGAGGATGCCCGAGGAGGTCATCAGCACGATCATCGCGATGCGCGTACCGACGGGAACGATCTCCACACGTTTGACGGTGGCGCCTTCATCGGTAGGCGTAGTCGCAATGGCGGTGCAGCCCGTGAGATCCGCCAGCAGTTCGCCCGCTTTGTTCAGCAGCGCCTCGGGGTTGCCGGCGCACTGCTCCAGCGCGGAGCGCACGGAATCGCGTTCGGCGTCGGTCAGCTCACTCCGGTTCATCAGCCGGTCGATGTAGTAGCGGTAGCCTTTTTCGGAAGGGATCCGACCGGCGGAGGTGTGCGGCTGGTCGAGGTATCCGAGCTCCGCGAGCTCGCTCATTTCGTTGCGGATCGTGGCCGAGGAAACGGAGATCGGCAGCGCCGTCATCAGAAACTTGGAGCCGACCGGTTCCCCGGTTTTGATATACTGTTCCACAATGGCGGCAAGGATCATTTCCTTGCGCTTTCCAAGTTCCATTTCCTTCAGCTCCTTTCAACGTCGTTTTCGGAAGTTAGCACTCTTGACGTTCGAGTGCTAATCACTGTCAATACTATACATCGATTGCTAAAAAAAGTCAAGAGGTTTTTGAAAAATATTTTGAATTCTTCAAAGAACACTGCGGGCAGGCTGCTGCGCAGCCTGCCCGCACCCGGCGGCAAAACGCATCGCGCCCCCCCGGGCGCGATGCAAAAAGGAGCGCGGAATCCGCGCTCCTTTTTCGCGCGGCTGCGCCGCGCGGTTTCGCCGCCGGGGTGCAGGGGCGCGGCGCAGCCGCGCCCCTGCAAAAAAGAGGCTGCCGCAGCGCGGCAGCCTCAACAACGGTTTTGAATTATTCGGCAATCGAAGTGTACATGAAGTACTTATAGCCGAGCGGGTTCGAGAAGAAGCCCTGAACATTCTTGTTGATCATGAACAGATCGGTGTAGAAGTACAGCGGGCAGATGCAGCCGGTCGCCATGAGCATATCCTCGGCAACGTGCATCAGCTTGTAGCGCAGCTCGGTATCGGTGCAGGTCTTGATCTTCGCGATCAGCAAATCGTAGGTCTCAGCCCAAGTACCGTTCTCCACGGTGATGTCCACGCCGTAGGGGGTCAAATCCATGCTGTAGTGCTTGAGATCCTTGTTGGCGCCCTTGCCGAACTGGACGTCGTTGTTGCCGGAGCCGGAGGTCCACATATCAAGGAAGCTGATGGGATCGTTGTAGTCTGCGAGCCAGCCGTTGCGGGCGATGGAGAAATCGCCCTGCTTGCGGGTGTTCAGGAAGGTGTTCCACTCCTGGTTCTCAAGGGTGATCTTGATACCCACGCCGTCGAGCGCGCTCTGCAGGTATTCACCGATGGCCTTGTGGTTTTCATTGGTGTTGTAGAGGTAGGTCAAAGTCGGGAAGTTGGTGAACTTGCCGGTCGCTTCGTCATAGTCATAGTACTTCTTCAACGTTTCAATGGCGGTGTCGTAGTTGCTCTGGACAGCGTCGGCGGAAACGTCATAGTAACCGTCAAAGTCGCTGCTGGTGCCGGCGTTCTTATAGAACTCGGAATTGTCGGCGTCCGTCAGACCCATGGCCACGAAGGAGGAAGCCGGAACTTCGCCGCCCTTAGAGATCTCTTCCACAATATAGTTGCGGTCGAACAGCAGGCTGATGGCGGAACGGATCTCTTCTCTGGCGGTTTCAGCGTCTTCCACTTCGGCGCCGGCGGGCAGGATGTCCTCGTTGATGTTCCAGCAGACATAGTAAGTACCGATCTGGCCGGTGACTTTGAACTCGTCGGGATAGTTGGCCTTCAGGTTGGCGATCTCGTTGGTCGGCACGTCGTCGATCAGCTGCCAGTCGCCGTTCTGGAAGTTGGCAAGCATGTTGTTTGCATCATCGGACAGATAGAAGTTGATCTTCTTCATGGTGATGGAGTCCGCATCGATGAAGCTGTCGTTTTTCTCCAGGGTGATCACGCTGTTGTGGCTCCATGCGGTCATCTTGTACGGACCGTTGGAAATCAGCGTTGCGGGCTCGTTTGCCCAGGCTTCGTTGGCGACCACATCCTCACGCACGGGGAAGTAGGTCGGGAAAGCAAGCAGCTCGTTCCAATAGGGGACGTCGGTGGTGAGGGTGACCTCAAGGGTCTTGTCGTCGATCACTTTCGCGTTCAGCTTCGCATCGGCGGGCGCATCCTCAGCCTGCATGGCTTCGTAGCCGTCCACGATCTCGAACATGTAGCCGTAGTCGGCGGCAAGTTCCTTGGAAGCAGCACGGTTCCAAGCAAAGACGAAATCGTTCGCAGTGAGCGGCTGGCCGTCGGACCAGGTCAGGCCGTCGCGCAGCGTGTAGGTGTAGGTGATGGTGCCGTCGTCATTCTTGACGCCTTCGGTCAGTGCAGTCGCAGCGTCGGCAACGATCTCAAGGCTGCCATCATCCTTCTGCGCCCATTTTGCAAGGCCGCTGAACAGGTGGGCGATGAGGGTCGCACCGTCAACAGCGGAGTTGAGCGCGGGGTCAATGTGGTCCGGCTCCGACGCGATGCAGACGTTGATCTGCTCGGTGTTGACGTTTGCGGGGGTTTCGGTTGCTCCCGTGGGATCGGTCTCGTTGTTTGTGTTGCCGCCGCAGGCTGCAAACAAACCAACGATCATGACCAGCGAGAGCAGGATGGCGAGTGCTTTTTTCATGGTGGATGTTCCTCCTTTAATTTTTACCTGCTAAGCAGGTGAATTTATTCAGTCGTTGATTTCCGCGGTGCGGTGGCAGGCCACGAAATGTCCTGCGGAAACCTCTTTGAATTCCGGCATACTTTCGGCGCACTTGTCGCAGGCGTACTGGCAGCGGGTGCGGAACGGACAGCCGGAGGGGGCGTTCAGCGGCGAGGGAATGTCGCCCTTGAGCGCGATGCGCACGTTGGCGCGGGCGATCTTCGGATCGGGCACAGGCACAGCCGAGATCAGCGATTTGGAATAGGGATGCAGCGGGTGGTCATAGATCTCCTTCGCGTTCGCAAGCTCGACCATTTTGCCGAGATACATCACGGCGATGCGGTCGCTGATATGGCGGACAACCAGCAGATCGTGGGCGATGAACAGATAGGTCAGGCCGAGTTTGTCCTGCAGCTCGTCGAACATGTTGATGACCTGCGCCTGAATGGAAACGTCCAATGCGGAGACCGGCTCGTCGCAGACGATAAACTCAGGATCCACGGCGAGGGACCGGGCGATGCCGATGCGCTGACGCTGGCCGCCGGAAAACTCGTGGGCGTAGCGCGAGGCGTGTTCGCTGTTGAGACCGACATAGTTCATCAGCTCCAGCACACGCTCCCGGCGCTCCTCCTTTGTTTTGCAGAGGTCATGCACATCCAGCGGCTCCGCAATGATGTCGGAGACCGTCATACGCGGGTTCAGCGAGGAGTAGGGATCCTGAAAAACCATGGTCGCCTTGGTGCGGAACTCCTTGAGGTCGCGTTTGGTCTTTACCGGTTTTCCGTCGTAATAGATCTCGCCGCCCGTCGGCTTGTATAGCTGCAGGATCGTGCGGCCGACGGTGGTCTTTCCGCAGCCGGATTCGCCGACAAGACCGAGGGTCTCGCCTTTGTTGATGAAGAAGGACACGTCGTCCACGGCTTTGAGCGGCTTCGTCTGGAAGGCGCCGACGGTGATGTTGAAATACTTTTTCAGGTGGCGGATATCCACCAACGGGGCATTCTTTGTTTCAGCCATGCTCACGCCTCCTCCCCTTCATCGCTTTGCCGTTCCATCGCGGCTTTGACATTCATCCAGCAGGCCGCCGCGTGGTCGTCGTTGATCTGCATCCGCTCGCAGCGCTGCTGAATGCAGATCTTCATCGCGGCGTCGCACCGGGGCGCAAAGGGACAACCCTTCGGCATATTCAGCAGGTCGATCGGCGTGCCCGTGATGGGCTTCAGCTTGGTTCCGGCGGAATCCACGCTCGGGATAGAGCGCATCAGGCCTTTGGTGTATTCATGACAGGGATGATAGAAGATCTCGTCCGCCGTACCCTGCTCGCAGATGGAGCCGGCATACATAACGATGACTTCGTCGCAAAGCTGGGCCACAACGCCGAGGTCGTGGGTGATCATGATGATGGCCATGCCCAGTTCCCTTTGCAGAGACTGCATCAGCTCAAGGATCTGCGCCTGGATCGTCACGTCAAGCGCCGTGGTCGGCTCGTCGGCGATCAGAATGTCCGGTTCGCAGGCGAGCGCCATGGCGATCATCACGCGCTGGCGCATACCGCCGGAATGCTCGTGGGGATACTGCTTCATCCGGCGTTCCGGTTCGTTGACATTGACCAGCTTCAGCATCTCCACCGCGCGTTCATAGGCCTGCTGCTTGTTGCGGTCGGTGTGCAGCATGATGGCTTCCATGAGCTGGTGGCCGATCGTATAGGTCGGATTCAGCGAGGTCATGGGATCCTGGAAGATGATGGAGATCTTGTTGCCGCGCACGGTGCGCATCACTTTTTCGCCCGCACCGACCAGCTCCTGCCCGTCCAGCTTGACAGAGCCGCCGACGATCTTGCCGGTGTCGGCAAGGATCTGCATGATGGAGTAGGCCGTGACGGATTTTCCGGAGCCGGATTCGCCCACGATGCCGAGGACCTTGCCGCGCTCCAGGTTGAAGGAAACGCCGTTCACCGCGCGCACCTCACCGGCGTCGGTGAAGAACGAGGTCTGCAGGTTTTTGACTTCCAATAAGCTCATTTCGGCACCCCCCTTACGCGTTCAGCTTCGGATCGAAGGCGTCGCGCAGTCCGTCGCCGAAAAGGTTCAGCGAAAGCACGATCAGCGAGATCACGATGGCGGGAATCACAAGGCGGTAGGGATAGGAGGTGATGCCGTTGAGGGCATCCGAAGCCAGCGAACCGAGCGACGGCATGGGCGCGTTGACGCCGAGGCCGAGGAAGGAAAGATAGCTTTCGGTAAAGATCGCATTCGGAATTTGCAGAGCCGTGGAGATGATGACCACGGAGATGCAGTTCGGGATCAGATGCTTGCGGATGATCCAGCCGCTTTTTGCGCCGGTCGCCTGGGCAGCAAGCACATATTCCTGCTCGCGCAGCGAGAGGATCTGGCCGCGGATCAGGCGCGACATGGAGACCCAGTACAGCAGACCGAACACAATGAACAGACTGATGATGTTTGAGCCGATCTTGGCGAGCACCGTGCCCTCGATGACCGGGGTCAGCGTTTGCCGCAGCACAGCCGCCAGCAGGATCACCATTAGCATATCCGGCAGCGAATAGATGATATCCACAATGCGCATGATGATCAGATCGACCTTGCCGCCGATATATCCGGCGACGGAGCCGACCAGAATGCCGATGATCAGCACGATGATGCTCGCAAAGAAGCCGACGGACAGCGAGATGCGCGTGCCGTAGACGATGCGGATAAAGTAATCGCGCCCGGAGGAGTCTGTGCCGAACAGATGGGGAAAGACCTTTTCGCCGGCGTCAATCTTCGCCTGCTCGGTGCGCCCGTAGTGCATCGGGGCAAGGTTGTTATAAGAGGAATCCACCGGACGGCCCGGGGTCACGCCGAGCATCTGCTCGTAGCCGTAGGGCCAGAAGATGGGGATAAAGATTGCGGAAAGCGTGATCACAACGATGATGATGAAGCTGACCAGCGCCACGCGGTTCTTCACCAGACGCTTCACACCGTCACGGAAAAAGGTAGTGGAGGGGCGCATCTGCACCATATAGGCTTTTTCGTCCTCGGTGGCCGGAAGAAAACTGTCCAGGTTCACCTGCATGGAAAACGGAGTCTTTTTCATGTTTGCTTCCTCCCCCCTCAGTCAAATTTGATGCGCGGATCAACGACCTTATACAGAATGTCGCTGACCATGTTCATCACGACGATCAAAATCGCGAGAATGATGGTCGTCCCCATGATCATCGGGTAATCGCGGTTGATGATGCACTGCACAAAAGCGCGGCCGATGCCGGGCACGGCAAAGATCTGTTCCACCACGATGGAGCCCGTAACGATGTAGGCGATCATTGGGCCGAAGTAGGTAATGACCGGGATCAGCGAATTCTTCATCGCGTGGCCGAAGATGATCTTCCACTTGGAAACGCCCTTGGCGCGGGCGGTGCGAATATAATCCTGACCGAGCACATCCAGCATGGAGGAGCGGGTCAGCCGGGTGATATACGCCATCGGATACAGCGACAGCGTGATGATGGGCAGCACCAGACCGCCGCTTGTTGCGCCGTTGCCCGGGAACCACTTCAGCTTTACCACAAAGGCGATCAGCAGCAGCGCCCCCATGATAAACGAGGGCATCGACACAAACGCGGTCGTGATGACCATGATGCATTTGTCAATGAACTTGTTGCGCCGCAGCGCCGCCACAGCGCCCAGCACCACGCCGATGATCAGCGCAATGAAAGCGGCGATCAGACCGAGCTTTGCGCTGGTTTTCATGCCGTCGGCGATCACGTCGATGACCATGCGTCCGCGCTGCTTGATGGAAGGACCGAAATCGAACCGTGTGACAATGTCCTTGAGATAGGTGAAATACTGGGTCATCAACGGCTTATCCATGCCGTACTTTGCCTCCAGCGTTTTCATCGCGGATTCGGAAAGCGCCTTTTCTCCGAGAAACGGACCGCCCGGCACGGCGTGCATCACAAAAAACGTGACAGTAATGACGACCCAGACCGTCAACAGCGCCAAACCGATCCGTTTCAGGATGTACATGATGTTTTTGGAATTCATAGGTTTTTATCCACCTTGTCTCTGCCCTGCCCCTCAAAAGCTGCCGCCGGAAAACCGTCGGCCGGCAAACAAAGGCAGATCGTATTTTTATTATTATAGCGCTTTTCCCGAAGGATTGTCAAGTTTCTGCAGAGATTTGTCGCAGATTTCGCAAAAGTGCGACAAATCGGGGAAGCGACAACTGCGATTTAGCATCCGCTGCCCGACAGCCGACACCCGCCGGGCCGAACACCGTCTTCGCCGCCGCAAAACGCGACAGCAAACCGCTTTGAAAAAAAGCGTCTCTAAAAACTGCGCACCGCTTGATCGCGTGCGCCTTTCATCGTCAGATCGCCCGAATTTTCTTGGAAGTCGAAAGGATTTCCGAGACAAATTTCTGCAATCTGAAAATAAAATCTACATCGCGCTCAAACAACTTGCGTTTTCAGAGGCGTCCAATACAAAAACGCCGTCGTTTTTGTATATCATTTGTTATGCGTAGGAAGTTTGAATCTTCCGGCCGCATGTTTAAAAAGCACTTTTGGCTTTGACTATTCGTAACCGATGATTTACTCGATATATGAAGATTCATGCGCAACTGAGTTGAGCATCGATTACCTTATTTGCAAAACACTTCGAGTATCAACCCGGATCCACTAACGCTGTATGAGATTCTGCCGGAAACACCCGAAATAGAAAATACACGCTGATTATCCAATAAATCTCTCATAGCTATGTTCAACTGGGTCTGTGAACCAAATTTAATTGAAAACTTGCAGTCTCTTGTAAGCTGTTTCTGCGCAATTGCTTTCACAGCATCAAACGAATACCTTTCCACATAAAGTCCAAAATAGTTGTAGTAGTTGAATCTGCATCCAAGCGCATTCGGAATAAACTGATCCGATAAAAACCTGTGTGTCAACTTTATTTCATTCCAATTGAGACAAAAATATTCATGTGACAAATTATCCCGGCTCGAACCGTTGCTGACAACAGGATCATCCCACGTTACATCAATAAAATAGTACCCATCGGACAGCTTGATATAATTCCAGACATGAGACACCTCGCCGGTCAACGCAGAAGATGAACTGCCTCGAACACGACCGCATTCAACACCAAGTTTATTCATCAGCACATGAAATGCAGCAGCATAACCAGAACAAACAGCCCGTCCCTGTATCAGACACCCATAAGCGTCAAAGCAGTGCCTGGAGTTGTCGCGATAATCGGTGTGCACCACCAGATAATCATGCAAGAACAAAATCTGATCATAGATGTTTGAGGATCGCCTCTTTGCCAACGCAATCAACTCTGCAACCTTCGATTCAAACTCGGTTTTTTCTCTCCTGAGCTGATTCGTTGAAGATGTTTCCCTATACTCCGGCCTGAATTCAACGGAAATCGATGTGCCTCGTGTAATTGTCGTTCCCGCGCTAGACCCTGACAACCAAAAATACTCGGGATGATCCTCGAATACCGCTTTATATGTCTCAGCAATGCTTTCAAATGAGACTCCGTGAAATTCGCACGAAGTTTGAAATGATTCTAATTGGGTTTGCAACTGTTTATATATCGTTTGCATTGAATATGGTAAAGTGTTATATAGCTTTGGCATGATTTTGTTCCTCTTCTCCATTGGTTTTTGCGCCGAAAACATATTACACGGAAACAAAAGGCGAAGCATTTCTGCGTCTCGACGTTAAAATGCTTCGCCAAAAATGGTGTTCCATGTTTTCTTTAAAGCACACCGTTTCTTAATGATCCATAATCTGTACGCTTTGGTCGATTATTTTGAAATGAAATCGCTGATGCTCAAAAATCCTTTGTTGATTGCCAAAAACTGATCATTGTATTTGTCGACCGTGAAGCCGGAACAAATAATCATATAATTGATCAGTTCTTCGCCGACTCTGCTGTTGCGGAACGACGCCGTCATACGGAACGAAACAGAGCCATCCATAATATCGTAATCAAAACTGCCGTCAGCCAATCCGTATGAAGCAAAGCAGGTAGCGATCGCGCCGTCAATCCTTTTGTCTTCGCTAAACTGAAAAGGAAGTGGAGAAGTAAGACGAATCAGTTCTCGTTCCGGATCGATCCGCAGCACAAAAAACATGGGAAGGTCTTCACCGGCGGTTGAAAAGTGAATCAATAATTTTTCGTCTTCTCTGGTGAATTTCCAGCCTTTCTTTTCAAGAAAAGAACACATTCTTTCATATAAATCTTTTGCACGAGCATTCATGATTTGATCCTCCTTACTTCGTTTCGTCTTTGATAAAATCTTCCACTGAAAGCATACCTTTGGCAATCATAAATAGTTTATCGTTATACATATCTATCGTAACACAGGAACACATCAACATATACGCAAAAACTTCTTTGTCCAAATCGCTTTCGATAAAACTGGATGTCATTCTGAAGAACAAGTGCCCATCGTTGATATCAAAGTCAAAACTTCCATCAACAAGTTGATAATTAATCACACTGATCGCCACAGCAACATTCACCCGTTTGTCTTCCGCAACAACAAACGGAAGATGAGACAGCAAAACAGACAACTGTCTTTCCGCGTCGATTTCAACAATGATGTCCATCGGCAGATCATCGCCGCGCGCACCACAATTGATTCTCAAATTATCTTCGTCCTTTTGATAAGTCCAGTCCTGGTCTTCAAGGGCACTGCAAAGAATTTTAAAATTCTTTTTTGCCTGGTTGAGTTTTTCTTCAGTCATTGTACTTCTCCTTTATTAATCTTTTTCCAGAAGAACTTTGCTTAGAAATCTTTAAGCGCGGAACCTCTTCTCTTAAGATTATATAAAAATAACCTCTATCTGTCAATATAACGATTTAAAAAAAAGGCAAAAATCAAAACCGCCGGCTGTCAGAAACAACCGGCGAAATGCGCCCTTTTCGGCGCAAAGAATGTGCAGAGCCGCAATGGGTTGAAAAATGCGCGCTGTGCTTCAGGCCGTTATTTTTCCCCGCTCTTGCGCACTGCGGAAAAAATCGCAAACACCGCGCCGTAAAGAACGCCGGCCACGGGCCAGACGATCCAGCTTTGCTGCCAGTCTCCGGTGATGAAGCTGTAGGCAAGGTAGCCGGCGGTCACAACGCCCCAATAAACCGCAGACAGGGTTTGACTGCCCTTTTGCTGCGCCTTGTTGGCTCGGGAATAATCACCTTCCTCCAGAAGGATCGAACAGCTTCCCCTGCGGATCGCCGCGCGGACGATCAGCCATACGCCGAGGGCGACAATAACCAGAAGCAGGGACACCGCAATACCATAGCGCAGTGTCTCGGCGGTCTCCCCCGCTTCCGGCAGAATCATCGCCGCGAAAATCGGGACAGCCGAGAGCACGCACAACACGATTCCGCACACAAGCTGCGCGACAAAAGCGCCCTGTTCGCGATCCCGGCGCTCACGCACAAAGCCGTCCACGCCGTATTCGGTCTCAATGCTCTCGGTGCTGAGATATTCGAACTGCTTGCCGCCGATGCCGGAAACCACAAACAGTGCAACCGCTCCGCCGACCGACAAAATCAGAACGAGAAGACCGATGCCGGCGGCCGCCTGCTCGGTGATCGCAAAGCTCCCGCTTTCCTGAAGCGTGCCAAGCAAAATCAAAACGACCGGAGAGAGAATGCACAACAGCACACCCAGCGAGATCCTGCGTGCAATCGTGTCGCGATACTGCAAAAACGCCTGCGCCTGCGCTAGCGACACACGCTTCAGTGAAACGTCCGTATCCTCCGGCGGCAAGGCGCCGCGCTGCGGATCCTCCTCCAGCTCGTCCTTTAACAAATAATCCGTGGAAACCCCGAAAATCTCGGACAACAACAAGATCCGATTCATATCCGGCACAGACTGCGCACTCTCCCATTTTGAAACCGACTGGCGGCTGACATCCAGCTTATCTGCAAGCTCCTCCTGAGACCAGCCGCTTTTCTTTCTGAGTTCCATGATCTTATCCGCGAGAATCATTTTCATACCCCTTTCCGTTGATACCCGTTTTCGGAAAACAACGCGTCCGTTCTGCGGCTTCAACCCGCAATCGGCACATCGCTGCCTTCGATCACGGGTCTATCATAGCACATTTTACGGTTGCAGACAAGGGTGTGCACTTTGAAATTTCGCAACCGGCGGTTGCAAAAGGAAAAATTCGGCCGGAAGGGTGAAACAAAAACGACCCGCAGCTGCGGATCGTCTTTGTTTTGGCGCCTCAAACAGGACTCGAACCTGTGACACGCTTCAAGAGGTTGTCGCTGCCTGCCGGCAGCTCATTGTATCGCAACGGGAAAAGTGTCCGTCGGACACTTCCCCCTGCGACAGTTCACAGCCGCGGCGCACGGCTTTGCATAGCCCCGATGATACAGGTTCAAAGCTCATCCGAAACGTGAAAAAGAACGAACCACCCGAAGGTGATTCGTTCTTTTTGGCGCCTCAAACAGGACTCGAACCTGTGACACCGCGGTTAACAGCCGCGTGCTCTACCGACTGAGCTATTAAGGCACATTCGCTCAGAACCGATG
>CACYHA010000018.1 GCA_902774035.1 Oscillospiraceae bacterium
CGGCATCAAGCATTTGTGGGAACAGCCGGAGGTTACCCATTTCGTGTTCCTCGACCAAGACAGCCGCGTGTCGGTGGAATATCCGCAGCAAATCGTGGAGGCCTTTGAGCGCATCAGTAAGGATGGAAACCGTTTGGCGGTGCTGGGACCCACGCTGGTGAACCGCCGCACGGGTGAGGAATACCGTTCGGTGATTCATCGCGACCGGCAGGTGTCACCTTCGTTCATCCCTCGTCGCGAGGTCGTTTCTTCGGGTTGTTGCATCAGTAACGACGCATTCCATCATATAGGTTGGATGGCTGGCGAAATGTTCATCGACTATGTGGACTTCGAGTGGTGTTGGCGGGCGGCTACCGTCAACTTCATCTGTGGCATCACCCCCGAACTGACCATCGAACATCAGGTGGGACGGCGCGAGCTGCGCATCGGTAAGTACCGCGTCATCATCTCTGCCCCCAAGCGCTATTTCTATCAGTATCGCAACTACCTGTGGTTGGTGCAGCGTCCGCATACGCCTCGGCAGTGGAAGGTGAACACGGGCATCAAGATGCTGGCTCGGCTCTTCTACTTCCCGCTTCTGGTAAAGGGCGGATGGCGCTGCTGGCCCTATATGTGGAAGGGTATCTTCAAGGGGTTGCGCAGTCCCTATATGGGCGAGTGAGAGATTACATCGAAAACATGAAACACAAGGAAAGAAGCAAATGACAGGTGCCATCATCGTATTGTACAACCCAGACATCGCATCGCTGGAACAGGCTTTGGACACGCTGCTGCCCCAAGTGGACGAAGTGTGTCTGATAGACAACTCCGACACATCGATGGCCGAACGGTTCGAGAAGCGCGAGGGCGTTGTCTATATGCCCTTGCTACAGAATATGGGCATCGCCGCTGCTCAGAACCGGGGCATCCGTCATTTTCAGGAGAAAGGATATGACTATGTGTTGTTCTGCGATCAGGACAGCCAAGGGACCGACCATCTGGTGGAGCGACTCATCACGGTGTGTAAGACGTTGGAGGAAGAGGGCCAGCAGGTAGCCGCTATCGGGCCGATGCCCATCAACCGCAAGACGGGCAAGTCGTACTACAACAAGCCCAAAAACGTCATCAGCCAACTGACCGTCAACGCCAACGGGGAAACCTACCATGTGGACATGATGCACAGCATCATCTCCTCGTTCAGCTTGGTTCGTCTGCGTGTGTTCGATGAGGTGGGACTGTTTGAAGAGCCGCTCTTCATCGATGCTGTGGACAATGAATGGTGCTGGCGCGCAGCGCATTTCCACCATCTGCGTTCGTTCTTGGTACACGAACTCTCGTTCGACCACATGCAAGGATTGCCCACGAATCTGCCTTTCAAGAAGTCGCCGCCTGTGCGTCTTTATAGGCAGCGGCAACAAGCCTTGCGGCCTTTTCGTTCGCGTCGGCGATGATCGCGGCAGCCTTCTCGTTGACTTCGGCCACATAGTCGCGGCTCTGGGTCTCGGCCTCGTTCAGGATTCTCTGCAGTTCGGATTCCGCTTTCTTGAAGTAGGCGTCGGCGGTCTCTTTCTTTTCTTTTGCGTAGGCTTCGGCTTCGGTCTTCTTCCGGTCCATGAGCGCCTGCGCCTGTTCGTTCGCTTCGGCAAGCACGGCTTCCGCCTTCGCGTTTGCTGATTCAAGCGTTTGATCCGCAACGGCCTGCGCTTTCACGAGCGCGGTCGCAATGGCGTTTTTCCCTTCGTTGTATTCTTCCACAACGGAAGTCAGCGAAGAGAATTTCTTTTTCATGCTCGTGTTTTCGTTGAACAGCTCGCTGTAGCTCTCATACAGACGCTCCATGAACGCGTCGACCTCCTGCGCTCTGTAGGCGCCGCGTCCGACCTGGGGAAAGTTTTGCGCTTTGATTTGATTTGGTGATAACATAGATTTCGCCTCCAACATCCTTTATGTAGAATCAATATTCAACCTGGCTGAAAAAATCGCCGGAAAGCTCGGCCGCTTCGGGAACGATCAGATAAATGTGCTCGGAAATGCTCTCAATGATGGAGTTGCAGACATATTTCACGCCGTCAAGAAAATCGAGCACGCGGCGTTCCTCGGAAACGGAGATCTTGCTCATATCGCAGATGACCACAATGCCACGGTCGATCATACAATCGGCAACATTCCGTGCGTCGTCGGTATCGTTGAGAACAAAGAGAGAGATCTTCAGCTTGCCGCTTTTTTTCATGTCGGGCATCGCATAGATGTTCCCGTTGTTCTTTTTGGACGATTTGAACTTTGAACCGCCGGACGGCTTTTGCGGCGGAGGATCGGCAGTGTACTGCGAACCGTAGGGAACATAGTCCGGCGTCTGGAATTCCGGCGGCGGAGCATATCTTTTCGGTTCCGGCGCAGGCTCCGGAGCTTCTTCCATCAAAGGCTCGTCGTCCTCGTCGAACTCCTCGTCGTCGTAGTATTCGTCGTCATCCTGAAAAGACATGGTGTTTTTGATCCCGTCACGAATCCTGGTGAAAAAGTTATCCTTCATGTTGATACTCCTTTATTTGAAAATCATTCATTAGTAAAGTCTGGGTCCAAAGATGGAAGAACCAACGCGAACCATTGTTGCGCCGTGCAGAATCGCAAGCTTATAGTCGGAAGACATTCCCATGGATAAAATGTCCATACTTATATTATCCATCTTTTTGCCGCGAATGTCAACAAACATTTGATGCATTTTTTCAAAATATTGCAAAAGAATCCGCTCTTCACAGATCGGCGGAATCGCCATCAGTCCGACGACCTTCAAATTCGGCAAAACAGCCAGTTGTTCGAGCAGCGGCAAAACCTCATCCGCTTCGATCCCGGTTTTGCTTTCTTCCTGTCCGACATTGACTTCGACCAGACAACAGATCTCCTTTTGCAGGCGCTGTGCCTGTTTGGAGATCTCTCTCGCCAGCTTGAGACTGTCAACGGACTGGATCGTGGAAACGTGCGGAAGGATCTGCCTGACCTTGTTCGTCTGAAGATGGCCGATCAGGTGGACATCCACGCCGTCAAGGTTCAAAAACGGTTCCTTGGCGATCAGCTCCTGCACTTTGTTTTCGCCGATCAGATCTATTCCGCAGGACAAGGCGTGATTGATGAACATGGGTTCCACGGTTTTCGTAACTGCCATCAGCTTCACGTCCGATGGCGCCCTGCCGCTTTGTTTTGCGGCTTCCGCGATCTCACTGCGTATAAAAGCAAGATTGGCTTCGATCGTTTCGAATCTCGCTTCAACTGACAACTTTTCCGTCATACAGATTCTTTCCTTTCACAATCAGTTGATCGTAGTTTTCCAATTGCGGCAGATTCGGCGTCTTTTCGGTGTCGACTTCGCCGTTTTCAAGATAATATACCGCCGGGGCAGCGATCACATAGCCGTTCGCGTGATACAGGATACGGATCGGTTTGAACACCACGCGTTTGCCGGCAAGCACATAGACGCCGGTCAGGCCATCTTTGTTTTTGACAAGCTGTTCGTTGCTGATGCGAAAGCCCTCAAAGGTGTTGACCGTGATCTCCGCCGTCTCGGAACGCAGGCGCGAAATCGCCTCGTTCAGTTGTGTGCATTGAAAGATCACGGCAACAATATCACCGTCACGCTCACTGATGGCGTGAACTTTCATCGGGATCTCATAGAGGTTTTCCTTCGGAAAATCGACCGTGACGCTGTGGCCTTTTTTCAAAACGGAAGCATCGGTCAGGGACATATTGCAGACAAAGAACCAAGAATGCTGGCCGATGATCTTTCCGATGGATTGCTCCGGTATCGACGGTTCGGCTTTCAGCAGCAGATCGATCTGCCCGGTCGTGATGTTGCCGCGTTCGAGAGCCTGATAATCAAATGCATCCTCATAGCCGTCGATCCGGCTGACGAAATAGCCGGCATAAGGGGAAGTCACGAAAGACTTGGTTCGGATCTTTTTTTCAAGCTGCGCCTTTTTTGCGGCATGTTTTTCGATTCTTGAAGCAACTTTCAAATCGTCGCCGGAGGCAAGACGCTTGATCGAGATTTTTGAAGTGAGCTTTTGCTGCGCGGTCTCTAAAGCGGCATAGTTGCCGGATTCGACATCGGCAAGATAGGCGTTCAGCGCATTGGAAATATCGGAATTCAAGGAAGTTGCACTGATCAGGCTCGGATTTTCAAGGATTTGCAGCGCTTCCAGTTCGTTGATTTTTTTCTCAAGCTTGCGAACTCTCGCATAAAGCTCTGCCTGCTCCTTTGTATCAAACTGAACGGCGATCGAATCGCCGACCGCGACGGAAGCGCTGTCGCTGACAGTCGGGATATATACTTTGTCGTTTTGCATGGTAAGGATCGAAATGTTCTTTCCGTTTTCATAGTGCGCCTCGTCGCGCACGGCAAAGCCCTGAACGGAAACATTCTGATGATCCTTAACGGGCTGCAGCAGCTCCGTTTGAATGGGACCGGTATAGCCGAAATACAGATCTTTCGCGACATAAGCGAGAACGATCACGGCGAAAACGATCAGAATGATCAAAACGGTTTTTTTGTCTTTTTTCGAAATCATTTCATTTTTCTCCTATAAACCGTTGGCTCAGAGACAGCGCAGAGCCGAACAGAGCCTCAGGCGTTTGCAGGTCGATAAACAGCCTGTGATAATCATCGTATTTTCTGAACCAGGTCAACTGCCGTTTGCAATAGCGCCTGGTTTCCGTTTTCAGGTGTGAAACGGCGGCTTCCAACGAGCAATCGCCGTCAAAAAAAGGTTTCAGTTCCTTGTAGCCGATGGCCTGCTTTGCGGTGGATGCGTTCTCCAGCGAGAAGAAAGCACGCGCTTCATCCAGCAATCCGTCCGAAAGCATCCGATCCACACGGCGGTCGATCCTTGCATACAGAATGCTACGATCGGCGGCGCAAAGCAGAAATTTGCAAAAGTCGAACGGACTTTCCTGTGTATGGGAAAAAACGCGTTGATCCGTCATCGTTTTTCCTGTCGTTTCAAACAGTTCCAGCGCGCGCAAAATGCGTTTTGCGTCATTGACATGGATGCCGGCGGCTGTTTCGGGATCGACTTCGCACAAGCGACGATATAACGCCTGCGGACCGAGTGTTTTCAGATCTTCCTCGAGCTGCGCACGAAGCAGCGTCGGTTCGCAGTCCAGAAACCGGGTGTTTCGCACGACGGCGTCGATGTAAAGGCCGGTTCCGCCGACAAGGATCGGCAGCTTTCCGCGCGAATGGATCTCCCGGATACAGTCGAATGCAAGGGCTTGATATTTCGCAACGCTGAACGGTTCCCACGGATCGAGAAACGCCATCAGATGGTGTGGGACGTCCTGCTTTTCTTCTTCATCAGGCTGCGCGGTCGCAATGGCCATGCCCTTATAAACCTGCATCGAGTCAGCGGAAACGATCTCGCCGTTCAATGCTTTTGCAAGCTTCACGCCTAGCGCCGTTTTTCCTCCGGCGGTCGGCCCTGCGACCAGAAGTACTTTCGGTTTCATCGCTACCCTTTCAAAAAGCTGTTATTGGATACGTCCGAACTGTTTTTCAAGCTCATACCGGCTCATCTCGATCACAACGGGACGTCCGTGCGGACAAAAGCGGACATCGTCGTGTTCCAGCACGCGGCGGGCAAGCGCCAGAAGCTCCGCCGGATCGTTCGTGTTTCCGGCCTTGATCGCAGCTTTACAGGCGGTCGTCGCAAGGATGCGGTCGATTTTTTCGGACTGGATATCTGACTTGTTCTGCATCAGGTTTTCGGCGATCTCAAGAACCAGATCATGCACGTCGGCCGGATCGATCGTCATCGGGCATTCACGTACAACGATGCTTTCGCCGCCGAAGTCCTCCACGGTGAAGCCGCAGGCGGAAAAGGCATCCAGTTGTTCAAGAATGACAGCGTGTTCCTGTTTGCTGACCAGCAGCGTCACGGGGGAAAGGAGCACTTGACGGCCTTTTTCGCTTGCCTGTGCTTTCAATCGGTTGAAAATCACGCGTTCATGCGCGGCATGCTTATCAATGAGACAAAGCTTTCCGTCGTATTCGCAGATGATATAGGTGCGAAACGCTTCGCCGATCAGACGAACCGGAGCGTTTTCCTTTTGATCCGTGATCCGGACAGAGGCTTTTTCCGCTTGTGCGGGAAGAGGCTCCCGCTTGGGCGAAGATTCCGGCGCAGCTTCCTGCGGCAAAGGCTTTGATGGCTTCTTTTTATAGGAGGAGAGCAGATCCGGCGTCTCTTGCGCCAAAAACGGGTTTTCCGTTCTTTCGGAAGACAGGGTCGACGTCCTGCCGCGGTATGTGGAAGCGGGCATGGAAGACCAGAAATCGGCGCGTTTTTGCGGTGCGGACGGCTTCGGCAAGGTGACGATCGGTTCATCATCCTCCACCATTTGAAGCTGAACGGCAGCAGGTTTTGGTTTTTGCGTCAGACGCGCAAGATCCACCTGCTTTTTTTCGTCATCCGCCTGAAGCGCGGTTTTGACGGCGTAATACAGACAGGAGGAAATCTTCCGCTCGTCGCTGAAGCGCACTTCCGTTTTTGCGGGGTGAACATTCACGTCGACAAAATGGGACGGAACGCTCACATTGAGCACGCAGCTCGGGAATCTGCCGACCATGACGGCGTTTTTATAAGCGTTTTCCAGAGAAGCGGACAGCGAACGCGATTTGATGCAGCGCCCGTTCAGGAAAAAGATCTGCATCGTGCGCGACGGACGCGCGCTGATCGGACGGCAGATATATCCGTCGATCTGCACATGATCCAGCGTATAATGCAGTTCGACCATGCCGTCGGCAAATGCTTTTCCGAACACCGCATAGATCGCAGACATCAGTTGATTGTCGCCGGGCGTCAGCAGCGTTTGCTTTCCTTCGCGCAAAAAGCGGAAGCTGATCTCCGGGTGAGAAAGCGCAAGCTTATCCACAACGTCCGCAACCGCGTTTGCCTCGCTGACGTCGCGTTTCAGGAATTTCATGCGCGCCGGGGTGTTGAAGAACAGATCGCGCACGACGACGGTCGTTCCGAGCGGGCAGCCGGCGTTCTCGTTTTTCACTTCCATGCCGCCTTCGATGGCATAAGCTGTGCCGTTTTCGTCCTGCTGTGTACGGGTCAGAACCTCAACGCGCGCAACGGCGGCGATCGAAGAAAGCGCTTCTCCGCGAAAACCGAGGGTCAAAACCCTGTCGAGGTCTTCAGCGGTGCGGACTTTGCTGGTTGCATGGGGCAAAAACGCTTTCGGAACATCCTCTTTTTCGATTCCGCAGCCGTTATCTGTAATTCGGATATATGCAATACCGCCGCCGCGGATTTCGATCGTGATCGACGATGCGCCGGCGTCAATGGCGTTTTCAACCAGTTCCTTGACAACAGAGGCCGGGCGTTCGACAACCTCGCCCGCGGCGATTAGCTCCGCGATGTGTTTGGGAAGCACATTGATTTTTGCCATCTGTCATCACCTCTTCTTTCAAGTTTCCCGCCGCGCTTTCTGCACAAGACGGTGTAATGTCGTGAGCGCCTCCAGAGGCGTCAGTGTGTCGGTATCGATGTTTTTCAGCGTGTCGATGATCTCGTCATCCAGCGCGCCTGTCAAAGAAAGCTGCAGCGGTTCTTCGGGGGGATCCGGCGCAAAGGAGAAGGACGGCAAAGCGTGATGTGTCCCCTCCTGCGCTTCAAGCTCCTCCAAAATTACACGGGCGCGGTTGACAACTGTCTGCGGCACACCGGCGAGCTTTGCGACCTCGATGCCGTAACTGCCGTCGGCGCTTCCCTTGACGATGCGCCGAAGGAATGTGATGGTGTCGCCGCGCTTTTTCACGGAGATGTTGTAGTTCTTAACGCCGTCGATCTGGCCCTCCAGAACGGTAAGCTCGTGATAGTGGGTGGAAAACAGCGTTTTTGCACCGATCTTCTTTTTGTCGGCGATATATTCCAGCACGGCGCGGGCAATGCTCATGCCGTCAAAGGTGGAGGTTCCGCGGCCGACCTCATCCAGAATGATCAGGCTGTGCTTGTCCGCGTGCTTCAGGATCGAGGCGACCTCGCTCATTTCCACCATGAACGTGGATTGGCCGGACGCAAGATCATCGGAAGCGCCGACACGGGTGAAAATGCTGCGCACGATGCAGAGCTCCGCACTTTTTGCCGGAACAAACGAGCCGATCTGCGCCATCAGGCAAATCAGCGCGACTTGCCGCATATATGTGGATTTACCGGCCATATTCGGTCCCGTTATAATGGCACAGCGGTCGGCGTCGCAGTCGAGATAGGTATCGTTCGGAACAAAAGGCGCGTCTTTCAGCATCAGTTCCACCACGGGATGGCGGCCTTCGCAGATGCGCAGATAACTGCCGTCGTGCATCGTCGGGCAAACATAGCCGTTTTCTCTTGCGGCAACGGCAAGAGAGCAAAGCACATCCAGCGCCGCAACACTGTTTGCGGTGGAGCGGATCCGGTTGTATTCATCTGCGATGCGTGAACGCACCTGGCAGAAGATCTCGTATTCCAGCTTTACGCTGCGCTCCTGTGCGCCGAGCACCTTGCTTTCCAGATCCTTCAGTTCCTGCGTGATATAGCGTTCGCAGTTTGCGAGGGTCTGTTTACGGATATAGGTCTCGGGCACAAGGGATTTATAAGAGTTCGTGACCTCGATATAATAGCCGAAGACACGGTTGTATCCAATGCGCAGCTTCGGGATCTGCGTCTTTTCCTTTTCCTCGGCTTCCATCGCTGCGATGTACTGCTTGCCGTTGCGTTCGATATCGCGCAGCGCGTCAAGCTCTTCGTGAAATCCGTCGCGGATGATGCCGCCCTCCCGCACGGAAAACGGCGCTTCCGGATCGATCGCGTTTTCGATCAGTTCGCGCAGATCCTCCAGCAGATCAAGGCCCTGGTACAACCTGCGCAGATAGGGGCTTTTGCAGGAGGAAAGCTGGGCTTTCAAAAGCGGAAGCTGTTCCATCGTCTGGCGCATGGCGTTGAGATCTTTTCCGTTGGCGGATTCATACATCACGCGGGTCATGAGCCGTTCGATGTCGAACACATTGGCAAGGGCAGAAACAAGCTCGGACAGCAGAATGTTGTTGCCGAACAATTCATCCACGGCAGCCTGCCGACGGGTGATCTGTGTGTAATTGACCAGCGGCTTTTCGAGCCAGGAGCGCAAAAGACGTTTCCCCATGGAGGTTCTGGTTTTATCCAGCACCCAAAGAAGCGAGCCCTTCTTTTCGCGTTCGCGCATGGTTTCCACGATCTCAAGGTTGCGCTTTGTGGCGTAGTCGATCTTCATGTAGCAGTCGTCACTGTAATAATTGATATCCGTGATGTTGGAAATATCGTTGCGCTGCACATTGGAAAGATATTTGACAGCGACGCCGAGGGCGATGACCGCGCTGTGATTCTGCTGCAAAGAAAGCTCCTGCAGTTTTTCGGGACCGAAATGCCGGATGCAGACATCCAGACAGGATTCATAGAAGAAATAATCCTCTTCCGGGACTTCACAGGAAGCTTCGATCCGGTTGTTCACAAAAGAAGCGATCTGTTCATTGTCGGCGGCAAAACGGTTCATCAGGATCTCGCTCGGATGATAAACGCCGATTTCGTTGATGATGTTTTCGTGCAGACGTTTGCCTTCAAAGCTCGTCAGATTCAGCATGCCTGTTGAAACGTCAACAAAGCATACGCCGGCCGAAGCCTTGTTATAAAAGATCGTGCAGAGATAATTGTTTTTCGCTTCGTCGAGCATGCTGTTCTCGATCACGCTGCCCTTGGTCACGATCCGGATCACGTCGCGCGAGACAAGATCCTTCGCAAGCGCGGGATCTTCCATTTGTTCGCAGATGGCGACCTTATATCCTTTTTGCACCAGACGCGCAATGTAGGTGTCTGCGGAATGGAACGGAACGCCGCACATGGGGGCGCGCTCTTCCAACCCGCAGCTTCTGCCGGTCAGGGTCAGCTCAAGTTCTTTGGAAACGAGTTTTGCGTCGTCAAAGAACATCTCATAAAAATCGCCGAGACGGAAGAAAAGAATCGTATCGGAATACTGTTTTTTTATTTCAAGATATTGCTTCATCATGGGGGTCATTTCCGCCATTTTTCTTCCGTCCCTTCGTTATAAACTTTGTTTGCGAGATCTCAGCAGCAGCCGGAGTGGCAGGAATCACAGTCGCAGTCGCAGCCGTGCTCGTGTACCTCGGGTTCACAGGTCATCGGATCGGCGCCGTTCACGCAAAGGCCAAGAAGCTGCATCACATAATTCATGAGCTCGTCGATCTCGTGACGCGCGGCTTCATATTCCTTCATGTTGTCGTTCGCCATGAATTTGGCATAGACTTCATTGAACTGGCGCTCAAACACCGCCATTTTCGCCGTGTCGGCGTTTTCCTGTGACGCTTCCTGCTGATACGCCATCTGAAGCTGCTGGATCTGTCCCATCAGAGCAAGCAATTCTTCGTCTTTTTCGTTGTTTTCTCTGGCTTTGGAAAAACGCAGATAACGCTCGTCCTGTTGAATGGCGGCGCCGAGTTCTCTTGTCATTTTGATGATATCCATGGGTATCATCCTCCTTCTTTATTTTTTCAATGCAAAAGCAATGATTTACGGGTTCAGTTCTCCTTTGAGGATCCATGTTTTCGGCTCCGTGACCGTTACATATTGAAATGTTCCGATCAAAGAAGCATCGGCGGGAAACTCGATGATGACGTTGCCTTCGGTTCTGCCGGAAAGAAAGCCTTCTTCGCGTCCGGGTTCTTCCACAAGCACGCGGTAGGTTTTTCCGCGCATGGCGGCCGTCCGCTGCGCCGCAATGGATTCCTGCAGATCTGTGAGCGCTTTGAACCTTCGGTTCTTTTCCTCGCGCGGCGTCGGATCTTCCAGCGCTGCCGCTTTTGTTCCGGGACGGGGAGAAAAAATGAATGTAAACAGGGAGGTAAAGCGCACACGCCGAACGATGGAGAGTGTGTCTTCAAATTCATCTGCGGTTTCACCGGGAAAACCGACGATCACATCGCTGGTGACGGAAAGCTCCGGCATCAAACGGTACGCTTCGTCGATCAGCGAGAGATATTTTGCGCTGTCATAGTGCCGGTTCATTTCCCGGAGCACACGGTCATTGCCGGACTGAAACGGCAGATGCAGGTGTTTTGCAACCTTTTCGCAGTCGGCCATCGCCTGCAAAAGCTCTTTGGAACAGTCGCGCGGATGGCTGGTCATGAAACGAATGATGAAATCGCCGGGAATGGCGTTGATCGCGCGCAAAAGCGCGGGAAATCGCAGGGACGGATCCAGATCCTTGTTATAGGAATTGACATTCTGCCCGAGCAGCGTCAGCTCCTTATACCCTGCATTCACAAGGTCACGCGCCTCTTCCACAACGGCTTCAAACGAGCGGCTGCGTTCGCGTCCACGCACCAGCGGCACAACGCAGTAGGAACAGAAATTGTTGCAGCCGTACATGATGGGGATCCAGGCTTTGAAGGAGCCGTCGCGATGGACAGGCAGGCCTTCCACGATGTTGCCGTCCCCGCCGGAAAGATCGAACACGCGCTTGCCGGAGCAAAAGCAGCGATAAAGAAACTCGGGAAGCTTATAGATCACATGGGTGCCGAAGACGAGATCGACGTAAGGATAGCTTTTTTTGATCTTTTCGGCAACATAGTCCTGCTGCATCATGCACCCGCAGAGGGCGATCAGCATGGAACGCTTTTGTTCTTTGATCGGCTTGAGTTTGCCGACATTTCCGAATACACGATCCTGCGCGTGCTCACGAATGGCGCAGGTGTTATACAAAACAAGATCGGCCTGCTGCAAATCATCTGTCAGCGCAAACCCGAGATCGCAGAGGATGCCCTTGATTTTTTCTCCGTCGGAAACATTGCCCTGACAGCCATAGGTGTGGACGAAAGCTTTCGGACGATCTGGTGCGAAACGGGCGGAAAGCACGGTGCGCACCATGTCGCTGTATTCCGATTGACGCTGAAGCTCTGCGGGATCCACGGAAAAACGATTGGATTGTTCAGTTTTCACCCTGGTTTCCTCCGTGTTCTTCGGTTCTTCCCTTTTGCGAAAGCGTCACAAGGCGCTGCAGCCGGTGATTCACAGCGGAACGGCTGAGAACCGGCGAAAACATTGCGCCGAGCTCACTCAAAGAGGCGTCGGGGTTATCTTCTCTCGCCTTTGCAATGGACTGCAGCTCTTCCGGCAAAGAAGAAAACCGATGGGTTTCGCGCAGGACGCGGATCGCGTCGAGCTGTGTACAGGCGGCCTTTGCAAGGCGTGATGTGTTTGCTTCGTCAAAATTCGTGCGGCGGTTGGAAACATTGCGAAAGCTTTTATAGATCTTGATATTCATGATCTCAAGCGCCGACATGGTCGCGCCCATCAGATTCAGAAGATCTTCAATGCTTTCACTGTCTTTGATATAGATCACATTGACGCCGCGCCTCGTCATGTGCTTAGCTTTGATCCCGCATTCATCCAGCATTTTCAGAAGATCGAAGCTGAGCATCCGATAGGGCACAACGAATTCAAGGTGATAGCTCTTGTTCGGGTCGCTGATGGTGCCGCAGGAAAGGAAGGCGCCTTTGAAAAAAGCGTGGTTGCAGCAATCCATTCCGTTTTCGGCGGCGGATTCATTCGGAAGATTCGACCGGTTGATCCGTGTGAAGGATTCGTTGCCGCTGACGGAAAAGCAGGACAAAACGCGCTGAAGACCGTCCGGCTGCACCTGAACCGTGATTTTTCCGGCTGGAGAGACTTTCTTCTGCGGCGTCACGCCGCAAAGGGATTCGATCGCCGATAAATAGGCCTTTGCAACCGAAGCGTGTTCCGTCATCAGAGAGATACCGGAAGCGTTGAACTGTCTGCCGAAAAGAAGCATCCCGTAGGTCATGGCATGACGGCAGCATTCAGCCGTCGGCGCATTTTCAATGATCTCGTCTTTGACCTGAGCCGCAAACGACACGGAATCCCTCCTTTCGGATTTATAAAAAAGTTACTTTAAGATATCGCGATGGCTGACGCTCGCGCTGCAGGACTCTCTGAGACGCGCGTACAGAAACTCCGCAAACGTGACGGAGCGATGGTGACCGCCGGTGCAGCCGACCGCGATCACAAGCTGGCTGCGGCCCTCTTTTTTTGCGAGGGAAGCGATCAGATCGACAAAGGCAAACAATCGGTCTCTGTACCGCTCGGAGTCTTCGCTGTTCATCACAAAGTCGCGCACTTCGGCGTCCAGCCCTGTTTTTTGCTTCAGTTCGGGAATATAAAACGGGTTCGGAAGCGACCGCACATCAAAAACATAGTCCGCATCGTTCGGTATGCCGTGTTTATAGCCGAAGGACATCACGTGGATATGCGTTTGCTTTTCACCGCCGGTGCTGAACATGGAAAGCACGCGGATGCGGCACTGTGTGGCCGAAAGATTGGAGGTTTCCAGCAAATAATCCGCATGACTGCGCGCCTTGGCAAGCAGCTTTCGCTCCTTTGTCAAAGCGGCCTGCACGGAAGTGTTGTCCGTCTGCAGCGGGTGTTTTCTGCGCGTTTCCTTATAGCGTTTGATCAGCACGGGATCATCCGCATCGAGGAACATCAATTTATATGGGATCTGCAGTTCGCGCAGCGTGTCGAACGCGGAAAACAGTTCGGCAAACGATTGTCCTGCCCGGACATCGGTCACTACGGCGACGCGGTCATGCTCCGCGCTCTTTTGCAAAAGCTGCGCAAAGACCGGGATCAACTGCGCGGGAAGATTGTCGACGCAGAAAAAACCGACATCTTCCAGTGCATTCACAACGCAGGACTTTCCGGCGCCTGACATACCGGTGATGTGCAGATCTCGATGAGCGCAAGCACATCCGAGGTGGTTGCGCCGCCGAGATTCACAATGAAACCCGCGTGTCTTTCGCTGACGGCGGCTCCGCCGATCCGCTTTCCCTTCAGGCCGCTCTGTTCGATCAACGCACCGGCATAATATCCTTCCGGCCGCTTAAACACGCTGCCCGCACTGGGATATTCCAGGGGCTGCTTGTCTTTGCGGCGCTGCAAAAGCTCCTGCATTTTTGCTTTGATCTTTTCGGGATCCTCTTTCCTAAGCCTGAACACAGCGCCGGTGATCACGCAGTTCTGTTCCTTATAGGCGCTGTGACGATAGCCGAAGTGAAGGCTGTCGGAATTCAGCGCGCCGGGGCGGCCGTCAAAAGTCAGATGCTCGGCGCGGTCAACAACGTCGCGCATCTCGCCGCCGTAAGCGCCGGCGTTCATGAACACGGCGCCGCCGACAGATCCCGGGATGCCGTAGGCGAATTCCAGACCGGAAAGGCTGTGCTCCAGCGCGAATTTGCAAAGCTTGATCAGCGCGGTGCCGGCGCCGGCATAAACCGTCGTTTCGTCGAGCAAACGCAGCTCATCGAAGCCCTCGGAAACGGAGATCACCGGAACGCGGATTCCGTCATCGCTGACCAGCAGGTTGCTTCCGTTGCCGAGAATGAAGGGCAAAATGCCTTCAGCGCCGCAAAAGGAAAGCACTGAGGACAATTGCTGTTTCCCGTTCGGAAAAACCATCAGATCGGCATTTCCGCCCGTTTTGAACGTCGTGTGCCTGTTCATCGGTTCGTTTTCCGAAAAGCGAACGCCAATGTCCTTCAAGTATTGTTTCAGTTCGTTCAAAATGACACCCCGATCAAGCATTTAAGAGCGCAGCGCCGATGATTCCGGCGTCGTTGCCGAGCGTTGCTTTGCAAATCTGCGTCTGCACTTCGCTGTATCTCGTGTAGCGCTCGGTTTCGATGATTGCACGAAGCGGGGCCAACAAGGTTTCACCCTCGTTGGAGATCCCGCCGCCGAAGCAAATGATCTCCGGCTGTAAAGCGTTGACAATGTTGGTTGTTCCCGCGGCAACATAGCGGATATAGGCGTTCACTACCTCGGTTCCAACCGGGTCGCCTTTGCGCATGGCGTCAAACGCGGTTCTTCCTCCGGCGTTCTCAAGCGAACCGTCGCAAAGCTTCCACATTTCGCTTTCCGGATGCGCCAGCATCGCTGCTTTTGTCTGACGCACGAGAGCTGTCGCGGAAGCATACTGCTCCCAGCAGCCCTTACGGCCGCAGTTGCAGGGCTCGCCGTCCACACAGATCACCATATGACCCAGTTCACCGCCAGCGCCGTTGCAGCCGGAAATGACCTCGCCGTTCCAAATGATGCCGCCGCCGACGCCGGTCCCGAGTGTGACGGCGACGAAGCTCTGCTTTCCCTTGCCTGCTCCGGCAAGTGCTTCGCCGAGGGCCGCCGCGTTCGCGTCGTTTTCGATCGCATAGGGTACATCGAGAAGCTCTTTCAGCATCGCGACCATCGGCAGCTTGTGAAATTGCAGATTGTTGGAAAACTCAACCACGCCGGTCTGACGGTTGACCGTTCCCGGCGTGCCGATGCCCACAGAAAGGATCTGTTCTTTCGTGAGGTTTGCGTCTTCGAGCGCAAGGCAGATCGCCTTGACGATGTCCGCAATGATCTCTTCTGCGGGGCGCGGCGCGTTTGTTTTCATTTTTCCGCGTCCGATGATGT
Source organism: Oscillospiraceae bacterium (assembly GCA_902774035.1). GTDB lineage: Bacteria > Bacillota > Clostridia > Oscillospirales > Acutalibacteraceae > UBA6857. Next base: position 15,534 of record CACYHA010000018.1, read on the forward strand.
GAAAACTCTCGTCGATGACGCCGACGGCGATGTTGGTGCCGCCGAGATCAACGCCGACTCTGTATTTTTTCATAACAAAATCTCCTTTGTTAAAAGTCGCTCCAAATTTCGATTTCGTCCTGCTGGGGGATCAGATCCTCCACCATGCCGAGATTATGCATCAGCTCCCGCGCCGCGTTATAGCCCATTTTCTTTTGGCGGTTGTTCATCGCGGCGACCTCAATGATGATCGCCAGATTCCGTCCGGGTTTGATCGGCACGACGGTATGAGGAACGCGGACGCCGAGGATTTCGGTGCTCTCCTCTTCGATTCCCATGCGGTCATAAACTTTGTCCGCATTCCAGGGTTCAAGCTCGATCACCATGTCGATCTTTTCGTTGAGCTTGACCGCGCCCATGCCGAAGATCCGGCGCGCGTTGATGATCCCGATGCCGCGCAGCTCAATGAAGTGGCGAATGTTGTCCGGCGCCGAACCCACAAGGGTTTTTGCACCGGTTTTTTTGATCTCCACCGCGTCGTCCGCAATCAAACGGTGGCCGCGCTTGATCAGTTCGACGGCGGTTTCGCTTTTGCCGACGCCGCTGTCGCCGAGGATCAGAACACCTTCACCGTAAACCTCCACAAACACGCCGTGACGAGTGATCCGTTCCGCAAGCTCAACATTCAAAAAGGCTGTGAGCGTTGCCATGATACCTGAGGTACTCTCGGAAGAACCGAGGATCGGTACCTCGAATTCCTTTGCAAGGGAAAGGATATCGTCCGGACAATTGATCCCGCGTGTGAAGATGATCGCGGCGGGCTTTTTCGACATAAACTGGAACAGACGCTGTGCGCGAACCTGTGCGGAAAGCGTATTCAGATACTCCGTTTCCGTGATGCCGATAAAGTTGATGCGCGCAGGATCAAAATAGTTCTCGTATCCGGCAAAGAACAGGCCCGGCCGGTTCACGTCCGGGGAAGTGATTATGATCTCTTCCGATGCCTTCGGCAGATAGAGCTCATTCATCGGGTGTTCCTTCAATAGTTTTTGCAGCGTTACGGAATACTTCGAAGCCATGATACACCTCCACACATAGTTAGACTTATATATTATAATATAAAACTTTTAAGATTCCAACCTTTTTTTCAAATTTTTTCAAAAAAAATCAAAAAACTTTGAAACGTATTTTACTTTTTCGCCGTTTTATGTATAATGGAGAAAGAGAACAAGGGAGGGGTACTATGTTTGTTAAGGTGAACGGCATCGGTCTATTCGGCATCAACACCTATCCGGTGCAGGTGGAATCCGCTGTGGAACGCACAGCCATGCCGCGCTTTGATCTGGTCGGGCTGCCGGACGTAGCCGTGCGCGAGGCTAAGGAACGCGTGCGCGCCGCCATGAAGAATTCGGACTTTTTCTTCCCGGCAGCGCGGATCACGATGAACCTCTCCCCTGCCGACAAAAAGAAAGAAGGCACCGGCTTCGATCTGCCGATTTTGATCGCGCTGCTGCTTTTGACAAATCAACTGCACGCTGATGTGCAAAACGCCGCTTTTATCGGCGAACTTTCCCTGAGCGGCTATGTGCGCAAGGTGGACGGTGTGCTGCCGATGGTGATTGAGGCGAAGCAATGCGGGTTCAAAGAAGTCTATGTTCCGCTGGACAACATTGCGGAAAGCGCGATCATCGAAGGCATCGACGTCTATCCGGTCTCTTCCGTGAAGCAGCTTGTCGACCATCTGACGGGCAGAAAGCGGATCGAAAAGGCGAAGCCGGATCTTGTGAAGCCAAGGTTCGAGATGGAACGGGTCATGGTGGACTTTTCCGACGTCAAAGGTCAATTTCAGGTCAAGCGTGCGCTGGAGGTGGCAGCCGCAGGCGGCCACAACACATTGATGATCGGCCCACCGGGTTCCGGCAAGAGTATGCTGGCCAAGCGCATTCCGACGATCCTGCCGGACATGACGCAGGAGGAGAGCCTTGAGACAACGAAAATCTATTCCATATCGGGCCTGCTTGACAACGGGCATTCGCTGATCAGCATGCGTCCGTTCCGTTCGCCGCACCACACGATCTCCGCGGTTGGCCTCTCCGGCGGAGGGACCGTTCCGCACCCGGGTGAACTGTCGCTTGCCCACAACGGCGTTCTGTTTCTGGACGAACTGCCGGAATTTCCGCGCCAGACAATGGAAGCGCTGCGTCAGCCGATCGAGGACGGCAAGATCACGATCACGCGCGTTTCCGGCGCCCTGACCTACCCCTGTGAGGTCATGCTTGTTTGCGCCATGAATCCCTGCCCTTGCGGTTACTACGGTCATCCGACAAAGAAATGCACCTGTGCGCCCGGCGCACCCGCAAAGTATCTTTCAAAAGTCAGCGGTCCCCTGCTCGACCGTTTGGATATCCACATCGAAGTGCCGCAGGTCGATTTCGAAAAGCTTTCCAGCAACGTGCCCTCGGAATCCTCGGCTGAGATCCGCAGGCGTGTGAATGCGGCGCGTGCCATTCAGCAAAAACGGTTCGCCGGAACGGCGACCTCCTGCAACGCAAAAATGACGCCGCGGCAGACGCGGGAGTTCTGCGAGATCGGCGAGGCGGGAAAAGCGATTCTGCAGCGCAGCTTTGACGCGCTCGGTCTTTCCGCCAGAGCCTATGACAAGATCCTGCGCATCGCGCGTACCATTGCCGACCTGGAAGGCAGCGCGAGCATCGAGGTTGAACACCTCACGGAAGCGCTACAGTACCGCGCGCTGGATCGTAAGTTTTGGAAAACATGAATCATTGCAGGATATAACAGCACCGCCGTCTGATGCGCTCAGACGGCGGTACTTCATTTTTGAAAAAGGATTAGAACAGACCGCTGATGACGCCGTTTTCGTCAACGTCGATGCGTTCCGCAGCCGGACGCTTCGGCAGACCGGGCATGGTCATGATATCGCCGGTGAGCACCACAAGGAAGCCGGCGCCGGCGGAGATCTTGACGTTCTTGATCGTAACGGTAAAGTCTTCCGGCGCACCGAGCAGAGTCGGATCGTCGGAGAAGCTGTACTGTGTTTTCGCGATACAGACAGGAACCTTGTCGAAGCCAAGCGCGGTCAGATTGGCGATCTGCTTCTGCGCTGCCGGAAGGATCGAAATGCCGCTGCCGCCGTAGATCTTTTTGACGACAGCCTCGATTTTCTCGGTGATGGAGCAGTCAAGGTCATAGGAGAATGTGAAATCGCCCTGCTCTTCTTCGCAGAGACGCACAACCTCTTTCGCGAGTTCAACGCCGCCGGCGCCGCCTTCGGCCCAGACCGTGGAAAGCACGGTGTTCACGCCCAGCGCACGGCATTTTTCGATGATGAAATCGATCTCGGCGTCGGTATCCGTCGGGAAACGGTTGACAGCCACGACGCAGGGAAGCCGATAGACGTTCTTGATGTTGGAAACATGGCGCAGCAGATTCGGGATGCCCTTCTCGAGCGCGGCGAGATCTTCCGTCGCAAGCTGCTTCTTATCCAGACCGCCGTGCATTTTCAGCGCACGCACCGTTGCGACAATGACAACGGCATCCGGCGTCAGCCCGGCCATACGGCACTTGATGTCAAGGAATTTTTCAGCGCCGAGATCCGCGCCGAATCCGGCTTCCGTGATGGTGTAATCGCCCATCTTCATCGCGAGCTTCGTCGCCATGACGGAGTTGCAGCCGTGGGCAATGTTCGCGAACGGGCCGCCGTGCACGAATGCAGGCGTTCCTTCGAGCGTCTGCACAAGATTCGGCTTGAGCGCATCCTTGAGCAGCGCAGCCATCGCGCCGACCGCTTTCAGATCGCCCGCTGTGACCGGCTTGTCGTCGTAGGTATAGCCGACAATGATGCGGGAAAGGCGATCTTTCAGATCGGTGATGGAATTTGCAAGGCAGAACACCGCCATGATCTCCGAGGCGACGGTGATATCGAAGCCGTCTTCACGCGGCGTACCATTGAAACGTCCGCCGAGACCGTCGGTCAAAAAGCGAAGCTGGCGGTCGTTCATATCCACGCAGCGCTTCCAGGTGATCTTGCGCACGTCGATGCCGAGCTCGTTCCCCTGCTGAATGTGGTTATCAAGCATGGCAGCAAGCAGGTTGTTCGCCGCTCCGATGGCGTGGAAGTCGCCGGTAAAGTGGAGGTTGATGTCCTCCATCGGAACGACCTGCGCATAGCCGCCGCCGGCCGCGCCGCCCTTGACGCCGAACACGGGGCCGAGGGAGGGCTCGCGCAAAGCGACGGTCACGTCTTTGCCAATCTTTGCCAGACCGTCGGCAAGACCGATGGTCGTTGTGGTCTTGCCCTCGCCGGCGGGCGTCGGCGTGATCGCCGTCACAAGCACAAGCTTTCCGTCCGCGCGGTTCGTCTCTTTCAAAAGCGCCGGGTCGATCTTGGCCTTATACTTGCCGTATTGTTCGATGTATTTTTCATCGATGTGCGCCTTTTTTGCGATTTCCGTGATGGGCTGCATTTTGCACTGCTGTGCAATTTCAATGTCGCTGAGATATGCCATGTTCGTCGTTCCTTTCTTTATTTGAAATATTTCACTGCTGCTTCAAACATCCGGATGTTATAGTTGCCCGGAACATTTTTATATAGACCTTCACCAACACGCTCACTATGTCCCATTTTACCGAATACGCGACCGTCGGGGGACGTGATACCCTCGATGGCGCAGACGGAATCGTTCGGATTAAAGTGGATATCCGCCGTTGCGTTGCCGTCAAGATCGACATACTGGGTCGCAATCTGACCGTTATCGGCAAGCTGCTGCACGAGCGCATCACCGGCAAGGAAGCGGCCTTCACCGTGAGAGATCGGAACATTTACAATTTCTCCCGGCTCCATGAGCGACAGCCACGGGGACTTATTCGACGCGATCCGCGTGCGCACAATGCGCGACTGGTGACGCGCGATCGTGTTATAGGAGAGCGTCGGGCAGGTCTCGTCGGTATCGATGATCTTCCCGAAGGGCACAAGACCGAGCTTGACGAGCGCCTGGAAACCGTTGCAGATGCCGCATATCAGGCCGTCGCGGTTGTCGAGCAGATTGGTGACGCCGTCTTTGATCTTCGCGTTGCGGAAGAACGCTGTGATGAACTTCGCGCTGCCTTCCGGTTCGTCGCCGCCGGAAAAGCCTCCGGGAATGAAGATCATTTGCGCATCTTTCAGACGGGCGGCAAAACGGTCCACGCTTTCTTTGATGCCTGCCGCAGAAAGGTTCTTGATGACAAGGATGTCGGCTTCGCCGCCGGCGTCGCGCACCGCTTTGGCGCTGTCATATTCGCAGTTGGTGCCCGGAAAGACGGGAATCAGCACCCGAGGCTTCGCAACCTTGATCGCAGGAGCGGGACGTGATTCTGCGCGGTATGTGACGGTTTTGATGTTCTTTGCCGTGTTTTCGATGTTGCAGCTATAGACGCCCTCGAGTTTCGCTTCATACCGCTGCAGGAAGTCCGAGGTTGCGACTTTTTCGCCGGCAAAGCGATAGCAGCCGTCTTCGGTGACCGTGCCGATCAAAACGGCGCCGTCCACAGGCCCGGTCACTTCAAGCAGGAATGCGCCGTAGCGGTATTTGAACAGATCCTCAACTGAAAGTGCGGAGTCAAACGCAAAGCCGAAACCGTTGCCGAGCGACATTTTGGTGATCGCTTCCGCGACGCCGCCGAGCCCCGGCGTATAGCAAGTCACGGCTTTTCCGTCGCGCAAAAGCGCCGTCACCTGATCGAACACACGCAGCAGAGAATCGGTAACAGGCAGATCGTTCTCATCATAGTCCGGACTGAGCAAGACGACCTGATGATCGGCTCTTTTCATTTCATTCGGAACGATATCCTTGATTTTCTGCGTCGTTACCGCAAAAGAGACCAGTGTCGGCGGAACGTCGAGCGATTCAAACGAGCCGCTCATGGAATCTTTGCCGCCGATGGAGCCGATCCCAAGGTGCATCTGCGCCTCGAACGCGCCAAGCAGCGCGGAAAGAGGTTTGCCCCAGCGTCTGCCGTCTTTGCGCGGACTTTCAAAGTATTCCTGGAAGGTCAGATAGACGTCTTCAAAGGAAGCGCCGGTCGCGATCAGCTTGCTGACGGATTCCACGACTGCAAGATACGCGCCGTGATAAGGACTCTTCTCCATGATGAACGGGTTATAACCCCAGGCCATCAGCGAACAGTCGTCCGTATGCGCACGCTCGGTCGAGATCTTCTGCACCATCGCCTGAATGGGCGTGAGCTGATACTTGCCGCCGAACGGCATAAGCACCGTACCGGCGCCGATGGTGGAATCAAAGCGCTCGGAAAGGCCGCGCTTAGAGCACATATTAAGGTCGGAAGCCACCGCACGCAGATTCTCCGTAAAAGAGCCGGTGATCTGCTTTTGAATGTCCTTCGGCTTTGAAGGTGTGATATTGATGTGCTTTTCCGCACCGTTGGAATTCAAAAACGCACGGCTGACATCCACGATCGTCTGGCCGTTCCAGCGCATGGTCAGACGCGGATCTGCTTTCACGGTCGCAACCGCGCAGGCCTGGAGATTTTCTTCCTTCGCCAGCGCAAGAAACGCGTCAACGTCTTTCGCTTCAACAACAACGGCCATACGCTCCTGCGATTCGCTGATGGCAAGCTCGGTGCCGTCCAGACCGTCGTATTTTTTCGGCACGGCGTCCAGATTGATGTCCAGACCGTCGGCCAGTTCACCGATCGCAACGGAAACGCCGCCTGCGCCGAAATCGTTGCAGCGCTTGATCATGCGGCAGGCATCGCCGTTTCGGAACAGGCGCTGGAGCTTGCGCTCCTCGGGCGCGTTGCCTTTTTGCACTTCCGCGCCGCAGGTCTCGACGGACTGCAGATTGTGCGCTTTTGACGAGCCGGTTGCGCCGCCGATACCGTCGCGTCCGGTGCTTCCGCCGAGCAGGATCACGACGTCGCCGGGCGCCGGAACTTCACGGCGCACATTCTTTTGCGGTGCTGCGGCGATCACGGCGCCGATCTCCATGCGTTTCGCGGCATAACCGGGATGGTAGATCTCATCGACAATGCCGGTGGCAAGACCGATCTGATTGCCGTAAGAGGAATATCCGGCGGCTGCCGTGGTGACGATCTTGCGCTGGGGCAGCTTGCCCTTCATCGTTTCGCGCACATGCACGGTCGGATCCGCCGCGCCTGTAACACGCATCGCGCCGTAGACATAGGAACGGCCGGACAGCGGATCGCGGATCGCGCCGCCGATGCAGGTCGCTGCGCCGCCGAACGGTTCGATCTCCGTTGGGTGATTGTGCGTTTCATTCTTGAACAAAAGAAGCCAGGGCTCGGTCTTCCCGTCAACATCCACATCGATCTTGACCGTGCAGGCATTGACCTCTTCGGATTCATCGAGTTTATCGAGCTTACCCGCCTTTTTGAGTGCGCGGACCGCAATCGTTGCGAGATCCATCAAACAGATCGGCTTCGTGCGGCCGAGATCACGGCGCACCTGCAGATAATCTTCATACGCCTTTTGCAGAAGCGCGTCTTCAAATGTCACATTGTCGATCACCGTCAAAAATGTGGTGTGACGGCAATGATCGGACCAATACGTGTCGATCATGCGGATCTCCGTGATCGTCGGATCGCGATCTTCGCTTTGGAAATAGGCTTGGCAAAAGGCAATGTCGTCCACATCCATGGCGAGACCGAAATCACGCACAAAATCTTCAAGTCCGGCGCGATCCAGCGCATTGAAACCGTCGAGCGTTTTCACCGAAGACGGGATCTCATACTGAATCTTCAGGGTTTCCGGCTTTTCCAGCGCGGCTTCCCTTGCTTCCACCGGGTTGATAACATATTTTTTGATCTCAGCGAGTTCTTCGGCAGAAAGATCGCCGTAGAGCGCGTAAACCTTTGCGGAGCGAACGATCGGACGTTCGCCCTGCGAGATGATTTGAATGCACTGCGCAGCGGAATCCGCCCGTTGATCGAACTGACCGGGCAGATATTCGACCGCAAACACCGTTGCGTCGGAAAGTTCGGGCGCTTCACTTGTCAGATCAAGCTGCGGCTCGGAAAAAACGGTCTTGACCGCATAATCGAACAGCGCTTCATCAATGTCTTCGGCGTCGTAACGGTTGATCACGCGTACATCTGTCAGACTCTTAATCGAGAGCAGATGCCGCACGTCATAGCGCAGCGCCTTCGCTTCGTTGGCAAATTCTTTTTTCTTTTCAACAAAAATACGATAAACCACCGTTATTCCTCCAATGCGAGCAAAGCGCGTTTGCCGATGTCACGGCGATAAAAAGCATTCTCGAAGTGAATTTCATTCACGAGGTCATAGGCTTTTTCAATGGCTTCCGGTAAAGTCGCGGCGATTTCGGTCACGCCGAGTACACGGCCGCCGTTGGACAGCAGCTTCCCGTCCTTCCGCACAGCGCCGGCGACATAAGTCTTTGCCTTTGCGCGCGCGGACATTGTGATTTCAAACCCTTTTTGATAAGAAAGCGGGTAGCCGTCGGACGCCATGATGACACAGCAGGCGCTTTGATTGCTGAACTTTACTTCGGTTTCGGCAAGTGTCTCATTGGTGACCGCCTGCATGATCGTGAGCAGATCGCTTTCCAGCAGCGGCAGAACGACCTGGGTCTCCGGGTCGCCGAAACGGCAGTTGTATTCGATGACCTTCGGGCCGTCTTTCGTAATCATCAATCCGAAATAGAGACAGCCTTTGAAGGTTCTTCCTTCCGCGTTCATCGCGGCGATCGTCGGCAGAAAGATCTCCTTCCTGCAGCGCTCGGCAACCTCCGCAGTGTAATACGGATTCGGCGCGATCGTGCCCATACCTCCGGTGTTAAGTCCCTGATCGCCGTCTATTGCGCGTTTATGATCCATCGAAGAGATCATCGGGACGACCGTTTTGCCGTCGGTAAAGGAAAGTACGGAAACTTCCGGACCTTCGAGGAATTCTTCGATCACGATCTGCTCGCCGCTTTTGCCGAACTTCTTATCACGCATCATGGAGATCACGGCATCTCTGGCCTGCTCGCGCGTCTGCGCAATGATCACGCCTTTGCCGAGTGCGAGACCGTCGGCCTTGATCACCGTCGGGATCGGCGCGGAATCAAGATACGCGAGCGCGGCGTTCATCTCCGTGAAAACCTCATATTTCGCAGTTGGGATCCCGTATTTCTTCATGAGGTTTTTGGAGAACACCTTGCTGCCCTCGATGATCGCGGCATTCGCGTGCGGGCCGAAGCAGGGAATCCCCTTTTCTTCCAGCGCGTCCACACAGCCGAGCACCAATGGGTCATCCGGCGCAACGACGGCGTAGTCGATCTTGTTTTCGACAGCAAAGGCAACGATTTTTTCGATCTCAAGCGCGCCGATGGGAACCGGCGTGCAGTCGTCCGCCATGCCACCGTTGCCGGGAAGGGCAAAGATCTCGCTGACAGACGGGTTCTCTTTGAGTTTTTTTATGATGGCGTGCTCTCTTCCGCCGCCACCGACAACCATGAGTTTCATAGCGTACCTCTTAGTGATGGAACAGACGCATACCGGTGAACGCCATGACCATGCCGTAATCATCCGCGCACCGGATCACGAAATCGTCACGGATGGAGCCGCCGGGCTCGGCAATGTATTTCACGCCGCTCTTCCTGGCGCGCTCGATGTTGTCGCTGAACGGGAAGAACGCGTCGGAACCGAGGGCAACGCCGTCGATGGTCGCAAGGTAAGCCGCCTGCGCCTCTTTGGTGAACGGAGCGGGCTGCTCGGTGAAGTATTTCTGCCAGTTGCCGTCCGCGCAGACGTCTTCTTCGTTCTGGTTGATGTAACCGTCGATCACGTTGTCGCGCTCGGGTCTGCCGAGTGTGGGCAGGAACGGCAGATTCAGTACCTGCTCGCTTTGACGCAGGAACCAAGTGTCAGCCTTGGAACCGGCAAGACGGGTGCAATGGACACGGGACTGCTGGCCTGCGCCGACGCCGATGGCCTGACCGTCAACGGCAAAGCAAACGGAGTTGGACTGGGTGTATTTCAGGGTGATGAGGGAAACGATCAGATCACGCACTGCGCTTTCCGGCAGATCCTTGTTCGCGGTCACAATGTTTTTCAGAAGGTCGGCGTCGATGCGGAAGTTGTTTCTGCCCTGTTCAAAGGTGATGCCGAAGACCTGCTTGTGCTCAATGGGATCGGGAACAAAGTCAGGGTCGATTTGAACGATGTTATAGTTGCCCTTCCGCTTGGATCTGAGGATCTCGAGTGCTTCCGGCTCATAGCCCGGGGCAATGATGCCGTCGGAGACCTCGCGCTTGATCATGGTCGCGGTCGTCACGTCGCAGACGTCGGACAGAGCGACCCAGTCGCCGAAGGAGCACATACGGTCCGTTCCGCGGGCTCTGGCGTAGGCGCAGGCAAGCGGGGAATCGTCGAGACCTTCGATATCGTCCACAAAGCAGGCTCTTTTCAGCTTGTCGGAAAGCGGAATACCGACAGCGGCGGAGGTCGGGCTGACATGCTTGAAGGACGTCACGGCAGGCAGGCCGAGAATCTCCTTGAGCTCTTTCACGAGCTGCCAGGCGTTGAACGCGTCAAGGAAGTTGATGTAACCGGGGCGGCCGGAGAGGATCTCGATCGGAAGATCGGAACCGTCATGCATAAAAATCTTCGCGGGTTTCTGGTTGGGGTTGCAGCCGTACTTGAGTTCGAATTCTTTCATTTGTCTTGCTCCTCTCAGTTGTTTTTATTGATCAGGCGGTTGTCACAAGCGCCGGTTTCAAGATCGGTGTAACGGACATACAGGGAGATCTTGTTGTTTTCGTCAAGCGCGTTCCAAAGCTTTTCGGTGAAAGCGTCGATGTCGTTTTCGATCGCTACGCGTTCGGGTTCGCCCTGGAAGGTCGGGATCGGATTGCCGTCGGTAACATAGGTGTGAAGGAAATGGCCGAGACCGGGCAGCGCCGTGTAGGTGAACGTATAGCGGTTGCACGCGCTGCCATCTGCGTCCGCAGATTTCAGGATGCTCATTTCATAGCTGAAATCACCGTTCGTAAAATTCAGCACGCCGCTGATACGGGGCGTATAGTTCGGGGCGTCGGGTTCAAAGCAGCGGCTTTCCAGCGAGCTTTTCATGCATTTGCCGGTGGTAAAGCCGTCATAAATCGTGTCGGTCTGGTCGCCGTTGGTCACGATCAGCTTGTTTTCAAACTGACGGATCGCAGCGTAGATGATGAGGCTGGGATCTTCTACCTTGGAGGCGTCGAACGGTTCCGTAAAGACCGCGCCGTCCTTTTCCGTAAAGATGCGGTTGCGGCTGTTGGCGCTTCTGCCCATGATGAAATAGGCGGCGACGGCTTTTTTTGCATCGGCGCTTTTGCCGATGATGATGCCGCGGCCGACATAAGGATTGCCGGTAATGAGCTCTGCGATGTCGTTGATCTTGTAGATGTCCATTGTTATGACTCCTTTATGATAGATTTGGAAACAAGCTCCACTGCTTTCGGTAAAATTTTCCACTCCGCCTGCTGCATCACGCGCTTTTGCAGCGATTCGGGCGTGTCGTTTGCACGGACGGAAACCGCCTTTTGCAAAATGATCTCGCCCCCGTCGGGGATCTCGTTGACGAAATGCACGGTTGCGCCTGTGACTTTGACGCCATAGGCCAGCGCGGCTTCATGCACGTAAAGTCCATAGTAGCCTTTTCCGCAGAACGACGGGATCAGCGCGGGATGGACATTGATAATACGCTTCGGATATTTGGATGTAAAGTGTTCGCTGAGAATCGCCATGAATCCGGCAAGCACAATGAGGTCGATGTTATGCGCTGTCAGCAGGTCGATGATCCGATCCTCAAACGCAAGCTGGCTGCCGCAGTCTTTTTTGAGCACGACAGCGGTCTCGATGTTTGCGTTTTCGGCGCGGGTCAGCGCGTAAGCCTCCGCCTTATTGGCGATCACAAGAACGATCTCGCCGTGCCGGATAACGCTCCCCTGTGCGTCGATCAAAGCCTGAAGATTCGTACCGCCGCCGGAGACAAGGACGGCGATCCTCGCTTTCTTCTCCGTCATGCGTTCGCCTCCCCTGCTTTTTTGAAATTGAGCAGCGGAAGGATCACGGCGCCGATGGCGTTGCCGGCGATCACGACCCACAGGAACACGAACGCACGCAGCGAGACGATGCCGGACGCGGCAAAGTAATAAATGTCGGCAATGGAATGCTCAAAGCCGCTGAGAATGAAAACGGGGATGCAGAATAAAATGCCAAGCGGCGTCTTGTTGTCGCGGAAAATGCTGACGGCAAGATACATCAGCACACCGCACATCAAGCCGCGGACAAGCGTCTGCCAAAGCGCCTGATTGTCGAGTTTTCCCTGGCAAAGCGTTTCGGCAGCAGCGCCGATCGCGGGGATCGCTGCGCGCAGAAGCCAGCCGAACGCGATCGTTCCGACGGCGTTGCCGAGCAGACCGAGCAGCAGAACGGAAACGGCCTCTTTATTGTGCTTTTCGGGAATGAACCCGATCTTTCCGGTGAACAGAGAATAGCCCTTATAGCAGATGCAAAGCAGGGCAACGGAGAAAAGAACGGCGCCGACGACCTTGTTTTCGCATGAGAGATAGATGCTGCCGCCGATGGAGATCAGAATGCCGGCGCTGACGCCGCTCAACAATTTTTTCAACATAATTCGATCTTCTCCTTTGCTTCATGGATCTCGCCGATCACATAAGCGTCTTCACCGCAGGTGCGCAGGATCGCAAGTGCTTTTTCCACATCTTCCGGTGCAACAACAACGCTCATACCGACGCCCATATTGAAGGTGTTGAACATATCGTGCGTGCTGATCTCTCCGGTTTTTTGGATCAGATCAAAGATCGGCAGAACGCGGACGTCCTCGATGTTGATCCTGACGCCGAGACCGTCCGGGATCGAGCGAGGCATATTCTCATAGAAGCCTCCGCCGGTGATGTGGGAAATGCCTTTAACTTTGACATCCTGCAGCAGCGCAAGAATGGGTTTCACATAGATCTTTGTCGGGGTCAGCAGCGTTTCGCCGAGCGACGCGCCGCCAAGTGCTTCCACTGGCGCCGTCAGGTCACAGTGTGCAACGTCAAACACCTTGCGGACAAGAGAAAAGCCGTTGGAATGCACGCCGGAAGACGGCAGCGCGATCATGACGTCTCCGGAACGCATGGTCGTTTTGTCGATGATCTTTTCTTTGTCGACCACACCGACGGAAAAACCGGCAAGGTCGTATTCGTCCACCGGATAGAAGCCGGGCATTTCAGCGGTTTCGCCGCCGATCAGTTCAGAGCCGGCCTGCACGCAGCCTTCGCAGACGCCGGAAACGATCTGCGCGATCTTCTCCGGATAGTTTTTGCCGCAGGCGATGTAATCGAGGAAAAACAGCGGTTTCGCGCCGCAGCAGATCACGTCGTTGACGCACATGGCAACGCAGTCGATGCCGACGGTGTCGTGTTTGTCGAGCAGAAAAGCGAGCTTCAGTTTGGTTCCGACGCCGTCTGTGCCGGAAACGAGAACCGGATGCTTTGTTTCGGAAAGATCCAGCGGGAAAAGTCCGCCGAACCCACCGATGATGTCCGCATCCTTGCGGATGACGGTGCGGGCAATGTGCTGCTTCATCAGTTCCACGGAGCGGTAACCGGCCGTGATGTCAACGCCGGCCGCGGCATAGGAATCAGATTTTGATTGCATGAAAGTTACTCCTTTCCGTTCCAGCAGTATGTACACAGGCAATCCGGATCGATGCCGATCGCTTCGATCAGACCGTCCAGAGATTGAAACTCAAGCGAGCTGAAGTGGAAATTATCGCAAATTGTCCGGCGCAGTTTTTGGCCGCGTTCGGTTGACGAATCGGCATATTCCTCCACATGGTTGAAGCCTTCCTCCCCTTCCAGATCCATGATCACGCGCCGCGCAAGCAGCTCCATATCGCTTGTTGCGCGGGAGAAGTTAAGGTATTTGCAGCCGAACATGATCGGCGGGCAGGCGGAACGCATGTGGACGGCGCTGGCGCCGTTCTGATAAAGGAAGGCAACGGTTTCGCGAAGCTGTGTGCCGCGGACAATGGAATCATCAACAAACAACAGCTTCTTATCTTTTATCAGGTCGCGCACAGGCACCTGCTTCATTTTTGCGATCTTGTTGCGGTCCATCTGATTCTGGGGCATAAAGGAGCGGGACCAGGTCGGCGTGTATTTGATGTAGGGCCGCGCGAAGGGAATGCCGCTGCGGTTCGCGTAACCGATGGCATGGCCCGTTCCGGAATCCGGCACGCCGCCCACATAGTCGATGTCCTGCGCCAGTCCTGCGTCTTTGTCATGCTGCGCAAGGATCGCGCCGTTGCGGTTGCGCATCACTTCCACGTTGACGCCTTCATAGTCAGAGTTCGGATAGCCGTAGTACGACCAGAGAAACGCGCAGATGCGCTTTTTCTTCAGCGCCGGAGAGAGCACACGGATACCGTCGGTGTCGATCTCAACGATCTCTCCGGGACCAAGCTCACGTTCATCCTCGTAGCCGAGCTTGCGGTAGGCAAACGACTCGAACGAGACACAGAAGCCGGTCTCCTTTCGGCCGATCAGCATGGGCAGCCGGCCGAATTTGTCTCTTGCGACGATCAGCCTTCCCCCGTCGGCAAGGATCACGATCTCCGCCGTGCCTTCGATGCTGTCCTGCGCGAAACGGATGCCTTCCACAAAGTCGTTTTTCTGGTTGATCAAAGCGGCGACGAGCTCGTTGGTGTTGATTTTGCCGCCCGTCATCGCGCCGAAATGACCTCCGGTCGCCGAAAAATAGTTGTTGATGAGCATGTCGGCGTTGTTGATGATGCCGACGGTGCAGATGGCGTAGGTGCCGATGCTGCCGCGGATGAGCAGCGGCTGGGGATCGGTATCATTCAGCGAACCGATGGCCGCAAAGCCGCGCATATCGGACAGAACATGCTCAAATTTGGTTCTGAATGCGGTGTTGTTGAGTGAATGAATGTTGCGCTGCAGACCCTTTTCTTTGTCATATGCAGCCATGCCGGCGCTTTTTGTGCCGAGATGCGAATGATAATCCGTGCCGAAGAAAACATCGGCAATGACATCTTCCAGACCGACAGCGCCAAAGAATCCGCCCATAAGCTCCTCCGATTATTCGCCGAGAATTCTTTTCTTCATTTCGATGTAAGCGTCTTCCACATTGCCGAGGTCTCTGCGGAAACGATCCTTATCGAGCTTTTCGTGGGTTTCGCTGTCCCAAAAACGGCAGGTGTCGGGTGAGATCTCGTCGGCAAGGACAATGGTTCCGTCGGAAAGTCTGCCGAACTCGAGCTTGAAATCGACAAGGTCAACGCCGAGGTTTTTGAAATGCGCCTTCATCACTTCGTTGACCTTAAACGCGAGCTTTTTGATCGTTTCGATCTCATCCCAGGTCGCGAGCTTCAGCGCGACCGCGTGGTAAGCGTTGATCAGCGGATCGCCGAGTTCGTCGTTCTTATAGGAGAATTCGATCGTCGGCTCGTCAAACACGATGCCTTCTTCCACGCCGCAGCGCTTGGAGAAAGAACCGGCGGAGATGTTGCGGATGATGACCTCCAGCGGAACGATAGAAACTTTTTTGACAAGGGTCTCACGGTCGGACAGTTCTTTGATATAATGGGTCGGCACGCCTTCTTTTTCCAGAAGCTGCATCATGAAATTGGTCACACGGTTGTTGATGGCGCCTTTGCCGGAGATCGTTCCCTTTTTCAGTCCGTTGAACGCCGTTGCGTCGTCCTTATAGGAAACAAGGAGCACTTCGGGGTCGTCTGTCGCGAATACTTTTTTGGCTTTGCCTTCGTAGAGTTGGTTCAATTTTTCCATTTTATAAAACTCCTTTCGGAAATGATTTACTTGTTGAAGCTTTCGGCGATCGCCTGATCCTTTTGCAGAACGGCAGCCGCGTCCGCTTTGCGCTTTGCGTCGAGCTTTGCGGCCAGCGCGGCGTCTTCCACAGCGAGGATCTGCGCACAAAGAAGCGCGGCGTTTGCGCCCCCGCCGACGGCAACCGTCGCAACGGGGATCCCGCTCGGCATCTGCACCGTGGAAAGCAACGCGTCAAGGCCGTCAAGGAGCGGACCTTTACAAGGAATGCCGATCACGGGCAAGGTCGTGTTTGCGGCAATCGCGCCGGCAAGGTGAGCCGCCATACCAGCGGCGGCAATGATGGCGCCGAAGCCGTTTTCGCGCGCTGAAAGCGCAAAGGCACGCGCTTGTTCCGGCGTTCTGTGCGCGGAATAAACGTGTACCTCGAATGGGATCTCAAGGGCAGAAAGCTGATCGATCACTTTTTGAACCACGGGCAGGTCGCTGTCGCTGCCCATGACGATTCCGACTTTTTTCATAGAATCCTCCTTCTGAAAAAAACGCAAAGGGCGCACTTCGCTTTTGTTTTTGAAAAAAGCAAGTGTGCCCAGACGGTCGGCTGACGGGTCCTTTGCTCCCTTGTGGTTTTCCACGGTTCCGTCAGTCACAAAGAACTTCATTTTTACGAAAAAATTATATCATATTTTTCCGCGGTACGTCAAGACACAAAGCTGTCAAACAAAGTAGAAAAATCTCGGATTTTCTTCTCAGCTTTTAGGCATTTCGCTTTGCTCAGTTCGCTTTTGTTTCACAATAGACACATCTGTACAGCTTATGCTCTTTGTCGGTCAGCTTGAAGATGTGATCGAGCTCCTGTTCCGTTGAAGAAATGCAGCGCGGATTTTTGCATTTGAGCACATTGACAAGCCGTTCCGGAAGAGAGAGACTCTTCTTTTCCACCAGTACGCCGTCGCGGATGATATTGATCGTGGCGTTCGGGTCAACATAACCGATCACATCGAGATCGACAGGAATATCCGCGTCGATTTTGATGATGTCCTTTTTCCCCATTTTCCGGCTGGAAACATTCTTGATAATTGCAATGGATACATCCAGCGCGCCGAGATTGAGCAGATCATACAGCTCCATACCCCGCCCTGCGGTGATATGGTCGATCACAATGCCGTTCTGAATGGAATCAATGTTCATACCTGCGCCTCCTTCAACAGTTTCAAAATGAGCGCCATACGCATATATTTTCCGTTAAGCACCTGCTTGAAGTAGCACGCGCGGGGATCGTCGTCGATCGAAACGCTGATCTCATTCACACGCGGCAGCGGATGCATGATACAAAGATCTTCCTTCGCCTTCCGCAGCTTGTTCGGCGTAAGAATGTAGGTGTCGCGCAGACGGAGATAATCCTCTTCGTTGAAAAAGCGTTCGCGCTGCACCCGTGTCATATAGAGGATATCCAGCGACGGCATGGCGCCCTCCAGATCTGTCGTCTGCACATAGGGAAGATGGAACTTTTTGAGCGTTTCGTTTTTAACATAGCTCGGTAGCTTCAGCTCCTCGGGTGAGATCAGCACAAATCGGATGCCGTTATAGCGCGAAAGCGCGTTGATGAGCGAATGCACGGTGCGGCCGAATTTGAGGTCGCCGCAAAAACCGACGGTCAGATTGTCAAAGCGCCCTTTTTCACGGTAGATCGTCAAAAGGTCGGCAAGGGTCTGCGTCGGGTGACAGTGACCGCCGTCGCCTGCGTTAATCACAGGGATGCTTGCGTTATTTGCCGCAACGAGCGCCGCGCCCTCCTTTGGGTGACGCATGGCGATGATATCGGCATAGCAGCTCACGGTCTTCGCGGTGTCCGCAACGCTTTCGCCCTTGGCGACCGATGAGGTTGCCCCGCCGGTCACGGAAAGCACGTTGCCGCCGAGTTCATACATCGCCGCTTCAAACGAAAGCCGTGTGCGGGTGGACGGTTCGAAAAACAGCGTTGCAAGCTTTTTCCCTTTACAGGAATCGCTGTATTTTTCGGGATGGGCGATGATATCAAGCGCAACGGAGATCAACGCGTCAAGCTCCGCCGTGGAAAGATCCACAATATCGATCAGACTTCTCATTTTGCGCCTCCGATCCAGCTTTCATCCGAAGGATTGTTTCGAAACGCAATCAGACGCGCAATGTCCGCTTCGGCTATGTAGCCTTCTTCGGCCGCGACGGCGGCGATCTCATCGAAATTTGTCAGTGAAAAGTTTTGGACGTTTGCCGACGCCAGACGATCGAGGCCCTTTTGCATTCTGTAAGTGAAAATGCTGACGATGCCGAGCACGTTTGCACCGGCGTCGCGCAAAGCGTCAACCACTTCGATCACGCTGCCGCCGGTGGAGATCAGATCCTCCACAACGACAACTTTTTGCCCGGCTTGAAGCTTGCCTTCGATCCGGTTCTGACGGCCGTGATCCTTGTTGCCGGAGCGCACATAGCCCATCGGCAAGCCGAGCAGATGCGCCGTGATCGCGGCGTGCGCGATGCCGGCGGTCGAAGTACCCATAAGGACTTCGGTCTCGGGGTAATGCTCCCTGATCAATTGCGCAAGACCGTTTTCCACGTCATCGCGCACCTTGGGCGCAGTCAGGGTCAGGCGATTGTCGCAGTACACCGGGCTTTTGATACCGCTGGCCCAGGTGAAGGGCTCCTGCGGACGAAAGAACACCGCGCCGATGGACAGCAGATCCTTTGCGATCAGTTTCGAATATTCCATAAATAGCCTCCTTTCAGCAGTCGACAAATTCACGCACGCAGCGGCGATAGGCAGCAACCGGGTCTGCAGCAGCCGTGATCGGACGCCCGACAACGATATAATCGGCGCCAACCTCCTTTGCCTGTGCCGGCGTCATCACACGCTTCTGGTCGCCTGTGTCGCCATCTGCAAAACGAACTCCGGGCGTAACCGTCAAAAATGATGCGCCGCAGGTCTTGTGCACCTTCTTCGCCTCCAGCGGCGAACAGACGACGCCGTCCAGTCCGGCGGCTTTTGCGTTCAAGGCGTAATGCATGACGACTTCGTCGATCGGCGCACGGATCAGCAGATCGCGCTCCATCGTTTCCTGATCGGTGGACGTGAGCTGCGTCACGGCAATCAGAAGCGGGCGCGAACCGTCTTCGCGCGTCAGACCTTCCAGCGCCGCTTTCATCATGGGGATCGTGCCGCCTGCATGCAGGTTGCAGATATCCACATCAAGGCGCGAGAGAACCACCATGCTCTTTTTCAATGTGTTCGGGATATCGTGGAGCTTCAGATCCAAAAAGATTTTGTGTCCGCGCGCTTTGAGTTCGCGAACGATCGACGGGCCCTCGGCATAAAAGAGCTCCATGCCGATCTTAACAAACGGCTTCTCCTGCGTGAAGCAGTCGAGAAAGGCAAATGTCTGCGCCGCCGAAGCGAAGTCGCAGGCAACGATCACATCTTTTCCCATGTCAGATTCCTCCTTTAATGAGTCCGGAAAGACTTTCGATCTGATATCGATCCAATACATGCGGCAAATCGTCAATGATTTTTCTGCAGGCATAGGGGTCGATCAGGTTCGCGGTTCCGACCTCAACTGCTGTTGCGCCGGCAAGCATCATCTCGAGCACATCCTCGGCCGAGCTGACGCCGCCGATGCCGATCACGGGGATTCCGACCGCGCGAGCAACCTGATAGACCATGCGCAGCGCAACAGGGAACACCGCCGGACCGGAGAAGCCGCCCATCGTGTTGGCGATCACGGGCTTGCGCGTTTTAAGGTCGATGCGCATACCGAGCAGTGTATTGATGAGACTGAGTCCGTCCGCACCCGCTGCTTCGCAAGCTTTCGCGATCTCGGTAATATCGGTCACGTTCGGCGAAAGCTTCACGATCACAGGTTTGATTGTAACCGCCTTGACGGCTTTCACCACGCAAGCAGCCGCGTCCGGCTGCACGCCGAAGCTCATGCCGCCGCCGTGGACATTCGGACAGGAGACGTTGACCTCCAGCCAGCCGACCTGCTCCTGTTTGTCGAGCTTTGCGCAGACTTCGGCGTATTCCCCGACGGAAAAACCGCTCACATTCGCCATGACGGGCTTTGAAAAGCATTGCCGCAGTCTGGGTAATTCCTCTGCGATCACCGCGTCAACGCCCGGATTTTGCAGCCCGACGGCGTTGATCATCCCGGAGGTGCATTCCGCAATGCGCGGCGTCGGATTGCCATAACGGGCTTTTTTGGTGGTACCCTTAAAGGAAAACGTGCCGAGACAGTTGATATCATACAGGTCGGCGAATTCATAGCCGAAGCCGAAGGTGCCGGAGGCAGGAATCACGGGATTGTCAAGCGTGATCCCGCAAAGGTCAACGCTCAGTCTTCCCATAAAATCTCCTCCTTTTCCAGCACCGGGCCGTCCTTACAGATCCGTTTATAGCCGGTCAGCGTTTTGCAGGTGCAGCCCATGCACGCGCCGAAACCGCAGCCCATGCGCTCTTCAAAGCTGAACTGACCGCTTGTCTCGGTACAGCGATACACGGCCTTGAGCATCGGTTCCGGACCGCAGGTGTAAAAATAATCATAGTGTGAAGGCAAGGCGTCCGTGACAAAGCCTTTGACGCCGTAAGAACCGTCCGCCGTGGCAACGGTCACATCGACGCCGAGGGCGCGGAACGAATCCTCGCAAAAGACTTCGTCGGCCGTGTTGAACCCGAGGACAACATGGACGCTTCTCCCCTGCTCCAACAGCCGCTTACACAGCAGATAAAGTGGCGGAACGCCGACGCCGCCGCCGAGCAAAAGAACTTCGCCGCCGCAGCTTGAAAGATCGTAGCCGTTGCCGAGTCCGGTCAAAACATCCAGCGTTTCGCCGACCTTCGTTGCGGCGAGCTTCGCGGTGCCTTTGCCGACAACCTTATAAATGATCGTCACGCCGGTTTTATCCAGATCGTACACCGAGATCGGACGACGCAGAAACAGGCCGTCGAGCTTGAGATTGATAAACTGACCCGGCGCGGTGATCGCCGAAACATCACCTGCAAGGCGCATACGCATGACATGATCTGTCAGCGGCTTGTTTTCCGTTACGGTAAAAAGACCTTGTTTCATCATGTTCTTCAGGAATCGATCGTTGAAATATGCAAAGTGATCTCGTCAAGCACATCGACAAGGGCACGGACGGTATCGAGGGACGTGAACATCGTCACGTTGTTTTCGATCGCGCCGCGGCGGATCTGATAGCCGTCGCGTTCTTCGGCGGCCGCACCGGTCTGGCTGGTGTTGATCACATAGGCCACATAACCGCTGCGCAGGGAATCCAGGATCTCGCTGTTGCCGTCGGAGAGTTTGTGCAAAACGTGGGTGCGGATGCCGTGCTCTTTCAGAAAAGCAGCCGTGCCGACGGTCGCTTCAATGTTGAACCCGAGGTCATAGAACCGGCGGATCAGCGGAAGGGCCTCTTCTTTGTCCTTGTCGGCGATGGTCGCAAACACGGTGCCGTAATTCTGCAGATGCATTCCGGAGGCCTGCAGCGCTTTCCAGAGCGCGCGGTTGAGCTGATCGTCGTAGCCGATGGCCTCGCCCGTAGATTTCATTTCAGGTGAAAGATAGGCGTCAAGGCCGCGGATCTTGTTGAACGAGAACACAGGCACCTTGACATACCAGCGCTTTTTCTCAGTGGGATAGATATCAAAGATCCCCTGCTCCTTCAGGCTCTTGCCGAGGATCACTTCGGTCGCGATATCCGCAAGGCTGTAGCCGGTCGATTTGGAAAGGAAAGGCACAGTACGGGATGAACGCGGATTGACTTCGATGATATAGACCTTTTCATTCTTGTCCACGATGAACTGAATGTTATACAGACCGACGATGCCGATGCCGAGGCCCAGCTTTTTCGCGTACTGCAGGATAATGCCTTTCACTTTATCGGAGATGCTGAAGGAAGGATAAACGGAGATCGAGTCGCCGGAATGGATACCGGTACGCTCCACAAGCTCCATGATGCCGGGTACAAACACGTCTCTGCCGTCGCAGATGGCGTCAACTTCCACTTCTTTGCCGGTGATGTATTTATCCACGAGCACGGGCTTGTCCTCGTCGATCTCCACAGCGGTCTTCAGATAGTGGCGAAGCTGCTCCTCATTGGAAACGATCTGCATGGCGCGTCCGCCGAGCACGAACGAGGGACGCACAAGCACAGGATAACCGATGCGCTGCGCAGCGGCGACGCCGTCTTCGATCTTTGTCACAGCCTGACCTTCCGGCTGGGGAATGTCAAGCTCTTTCAGCAGCTTTTCGAACAGATCGCGGTTTTCGGCGCGGTCGATCGCCGCGCAGTCCGTTCCGATGATATTCACACCGCGCTCCATAAGCGGAGAAGCGAGGTTGATCGCCGTCTGGCCGCCGAGAGAAGCGATCACGCCTTCGGGCTGCTCAAAATCAATGATATTCATCACATCTTCCGGCGTCAGCGGCTCGAAGTAGAGCTTGTCGGAGGTCGTGTAATCGGTGGAAACCGTCTCGGGGTTATTGTTGATGATGATGGACTCGTAGCCGCTCTTGCGGATCGTCATAACGGCGTGTACGGTGGAATAGTCAAATTCAACGCCCTGACCGATACGGATGGGGCCTGCGCCGAGCACGACGGTCTTCTTTTTGCCGGTCAGTCGCGATTCATTCTGACCTGTGTAGGAGGAGTAGAGATAAGGAATATATGCGCCGGTGTGCAGCGTATCCACCATGCGGAACACGGGGCGAATGTCGTTTGCCTTACGCTGGGCGCAGACGTCAAGTTCGCTGCAGTTCCAGAGCTTCGCGATGTATTTGTCACAAAAACCGAGCACCTTGGCTTCCTTTAACACGGCAACGCTGTTTTTGTTGGCGGCGAGCTTTTCTTCCATGCGGATGATATTGACGATCGCGTCAAGGAAAAGCGGCGTGATCATCGTGATCCGATAGATCACGTCCACACTGACGCCGCGGCGCAGCGCTTCGGCCACGGCGAAGATCCCGTCGGCGCGGAATTCTTTGAGGTAATCGAGCAGTTCTTCCGTGGCGAAATCATCAAACTTTGCCATGTGGAAGTGGCACACGCCGATCTCCAGCGAACGCACGGATTTGAGCATACATTCTTCCAGCGTCGCGCCGATACCCATGACTTCGCCGGTGGCCTTCATCTGTGTGCCGAGCAGGTTCGGAACGGTTGTGAACTTGTCAAACGGGAACCGCGGGAACTTTGCAACGACATAGTCAAGCTGCGGCTCGATCGCGGCTGTGCCGCCGGCAACCGGGATCTCTTCCAGCGCCATGCCCATGGCGATCTTTGCCGTCACGCGGGCGATCGGGTAACCGCTGGCTTTTGAAGCGAGCGCAGAGGAACGCGACACACGCGGATTGACTTCGATCAGATAATACTTGCTGGAGAACGGATCGAGCGCGAACTGAACGTTGCAGCCGCCTTCGATCTTGAGTGCGCGGATGATCTTGATGGCGGAATCGTTGAGCATTTTCAGATCGTGGTCGTTCAGCGACATGATCGGGGCAACCACAATGGAGTCGCCGGTATGCACACCGACGGGATCGACATTTTCCATCCCGCAGATCGTGATCGCGTGATCGTTGGAATCGCGCATGACTTCAAATTCGATCTCCTTGTAGCCCTTGACGCTTTTTTCCACCAACACCTGATGGACCGGAGAGAGGGCAAAGCCGTTCTTTGCGACCTCGATCAGCTCTTCTTCGTCATAGGCAAAGCCGCCGCCGGTACCGCCGAGCGTGAACGCGGGCCGCAGCACGACGGGATAACCGATGCGCTTTGCAGCCGCAACGGCTTCTTCGATGCTGTAAGTGATCTCAGACGGAATCACCGGCTCGCCGATCTCTTCACAGAGCTCTTTGAATTTTTCACGGTCTTCCGCTTTTTCGATGCTGTCGCTGCTGGTTCCGAGCAGCAACGTGTGACATTCGCGCAGCACGCCCTTCTTTTCGAGCTGCATCGCGAGATTCAGACCCGTCTGGCCGCCGATGCCGGGGACGATGGCGTCCGGGCGTTCATAACGCATGATCTTTGCGATGTATTCGAGCGTCAGCGGCTCCATATAGACCTTGTCGGCAATGACCGTATCGGTCATGATCGTCGCCGGGTTCGAGTTGCAGAGGATCACCTCGTAGCCTTCTTCCTTGAGCGCAAGGCAGGCCTGTGTGCCGGCGTAGTCAAACTCGGCGGCCTGCCCGATCACGATGGGACCGGAGCCGATGATGAGCACTTTCTTGATATCCGTTCGTTTCGCCATGAATCGTTCCTCCTGTATTTACATTGTTCAGTTTGAATGAGATTGATATACGGTTTTTCCGCCGTGAACGGTCAAAAGACATTTTCCGAATAGCGCTTGACCGGAAAAAGGCGTCGCCTTTCCTTTGGAAAGCATCGCCTGCGGCGCAACGGTCCAAGCCTCATCGAGCGCCCAGACGGAAAAGCTCTCCTTTGCCGGGATCGAGAAGCGCTTTCGCGGCGCGGAAGTGAGCTTTTCAAGAATACATTCCAGCGACACGAGACCCGGCTTCACAAGGTAGGTATAGAGAACCGGAAACGCGGTTTCCAGCCCGATGATGCCGAAGGCAGATCCGGAAAGCCCTTTTGCCTTCTCTTCGGCGGAATGCGGGGCGTGATCCGTGGCGATCATGTCGATCGTGCCGTCGAGCAGCCCTTCCAGCAGCGCTTCGCGGTCACTTGAAGAGCGCAACGGAGGATTCATTTTATAGCGGCCGTCCTCCTGCAGATCATCGTCGCACAGGACGAGGTAATGCGGCCCGGTCTCGCACGTGACATCGACGCCGCTTTGTTTCGCCTCGCGAATGAGCTGCACGCTCTCCTTCGTTGAAATGTGGCAGACGTGATACGGGCAGCCGGTCTCGTCCGCAAGGCGCAGATCGCGCTCGATCATTTTCCACTCGCTTTCAGAGCAGATGCCCTTGTGGCCGTGCGTTTTCGCGTAATGACCGTCATGGATATATCCGCCGCGCAAAAGGTCGTTGACTTCGCAGTGGGCGGCAAAGATCTTGCCGAGCGCTTTCACACGCCGCATACCCTCGCGCATCAGATCGTCGTTTTGCACACCGCGCCCGTCGTCGGAGAACGCAACGACATTCGGCGCCAGGGCTTCCAGATCGGAAAGCGCTTCACCGCGTTCACCGACCGTCAATGCACCGTAGGGCAGGACGTCGATCGCGGCGTCGGAGCGGATCAGATCAAGCTCCTGCTGCAGATGCGCGGCACAGTCCGGCACGGGATCCAGGTTCGGCATGGTGCAAACAGACGTATAACCGCCGTGGGCGGCAGCGAGCGACCCGGTTCGGATCGTCTCCTTATAAGAAAAACCCGGCTCGCGAAAATGCACATGCACATCGCAAAAGCCGGGAAAAACAGTGAGAGAGCTGCGCTCGGCAGCGGCAAAAACACTGTCGGGCAAAAGTGAAAGATCCGCCCCACCGCAAAAAGCGGTGTTGATGTTTTGAAGGGTACCTTTGCTGCAGGTCTTTGCCATGGCCGTTCCTTTCTGAGCGCAAGAAAAAACTGCCCGACCGGAGTCGGGCAAAGCATTACAAAAGAGCGCAGTAAACTGCGGAACACATTCTGTATAACTCTTGCCGATCTCTCAGTATCGTCTTAAAGATTTGTTGTTTGAATTATAGCATAGCGGCTGCAAAAAGTCAACGAAAAGGAAAGAAAATATTTTGTGGTTTTCCTTCAAAAAATCAGTAATTTTTCACAACATGTTGAAAAAATGTGAAAAACTCAGCCGAGAATGACCCTTTTAATCGCGGCGAGCAGCTCGTCATAGGTCTCAAACGCCGGAATCTCGGGGTAATCCTTTTTGATCTGTTCGGTGCTTTTGAACAAAAATCCGGCTTTGCTTGCCTGAATCATGCCGAGGTCATTGTAACTGTCGCCGGAAGCGATCGTTTCAAAGCCCATGGACTGCAGCGCCTTCACCGTAGTATATTTTGATTTTTCACAGCGCATATGAAAGCCGGTGATCTCACCGTCCGGCGCAACTTCAAGCGTGTTGCAGAAAATCGTCGGCATTCCGAGCTTTTTCATCAGCGGCGCGGCGAACTGCGTAAAGGTGTCGCTGAGGATGATGACCTGGCTGAAGGAACGCAGCTCATCGAGAAATTCTTTTGCGCCTTCCATCGGTTCGATGCGCTCGATCACAGCCTGGATCTCCTTGAGACCGAGACCGTGCTCTTTGAGAATGTTCAGACGGTAACGCATGAGCTTGTCGTAATCCGGCTCATCGCGCGTCGTTTTTTTCAGTTCGGGGATCCCGGTCTCTTCGGAAAACGCGATCCAGATCTCCGGAACGAGGACGCCTTCCATATCCAGGCAGGTGATATACATTTCATTCATAGTCAAATTCCTTTCCGATTCAATATTGATACTTGCCCTCGGCGGCACGTTTCAGGTGCGCGCCGTACGGCGATTTTCCGTACGATTCTGCACAGGCCAGAAGCGTTTCCCTGCTGATCCAGCCGTTAAGCAGCGCGATCTCCTCCGGCGCAGAGATCATGATCCCCTGCCGGCGCTCGATCATTCCGACAAAATTCGACGCTTCCAGCAGGCTTTCCATCGTGCCGGTATCCAGCCATGCAAAGCCGCGGCCGAGGAGCTTCACGGCAAGGCGGCCTTCTTCCAGGAACAGCTTGTTGAGATCGGTGATCTCCAGCTCGCCGCGCGCGGAAGGCCGGATCTGTTTTGCTTTTTGAACGACGGAATTGTCATAGAAATACAAGCCGGTCACACAGTAGTTCGATTTCGGGTGCGTCGGCTTCTCCTCGATCGAAACGGCGTTCTGGTTTTCGTCGAACTCCACAACACCGAAACGTTCCGGATCGTCCACATGATAGCCGTAGACAGTCGCGATGCCGTTTTGCGCGTTCGCGGCGGCTTCCTGAAGGAGCTTGCGGAAGCCGTTGCCGTAAAAGATATTGTCGCCCAGCACCATGGCGCAGCAATCGTCGCCGATGAAATCCTCACCGATCAGAAACGCCTGCGCAAGTCCGTCCGGCGAAGGCTGTTCCGCATAGGAGAGCGAGATGCCGAATTTGCTTCCGTCGCCGAGCAGCCGTTCGAAATTTGGAAGATCCGTCGGCGTGGAAATGATGAGAATCTCGCGGATTCCGGCAAGCATCAGCGTGGAAAGCGGATAATAGATCATGGGTTTATCGTAGACCGGCAAAAGCTGTTTGCTTGTGACCGATGTGATCGGATACAGACGTGTACCGGCGCCGCCGGCAAGAATGATACCTTTCATGATAGCCTCCTTAACGATTGTTGTTTTGAGAAGAAGCTAAAATATTTCTGCAAAGGAACAGCAGCAAAATCGAAAGCAAAACATTGACCGCAAACACAGCAAGGAAAGAGAATGCGATGTCCGCAAAGCCCAAATAGACAAAGTGAACCGCAACGCCCGCGGCAATTGCCGGAACGCTTGCAAGGATGCAGAACAGGAAATAGACCATCACAAGCAGGGCTTTGTTGCCCGCGTTCCCGCCGATGATTCTCGAAAGCAGCAAATTCACGCCGATGAACAGCAGGCCGAAGCTGAACCGCGCAACCATCATGGCGACGGCCGTCAGCCAATCGCAGTCAATGAGAAACGGCAAAAGGATGAAGTTCAGCACGGATTGCGCCGCAAGCGCCGGCAACTGCTCTTGAATGGTGAAAAGCAGCTTTTTGAACGGCGGTTCGGGAATGAGATAGACATACGGCATGGTCAGCTCCTTTGCCCAGCGACCGGAACCGACGGACATGACCATCATGTAAACGCTGAAAGCGAACGCGCCGACGGCATCTTTGATGATCACGGCAAAGATCACCGTTGCCGCCGCAAAGATCAGCGACATCAGATCAAACAGCAAAAAGCGGCTGCGGCGATTTTCGATCTTGTGCTTTTGCGCAATGACCGCAGCGCCTTCTCCGCGCGTGATGCCGGTTTTGCCGACCTTCACGTTGCGCGGCGCAAGCTCCTGCGCCTTGCCTTCCTTTCGGGCAGTGATCGCGGAAAAGGAAACCTCGGCCGCTTTCAGAACGTCTTCATAAAAATCAATACGCAAAAGAGAGACGAGCGCATAATAGACGACGATGCACAGCAAAAAACAAGCAACCGCGATCAAGACGTGGATCCAGTTTCCGGAAAGCGCACCGACAACGCCAAAGCGCAGGAATCCGGCAACCGGAAGAAAATGCATGATCGGCAGATCGGCCGCCGCGACCACACGCTGCAGGATTTCGCCTTCCCCCTGCATAACGTGATAACCGAAAACGCCAAGAAACGCGAGAATGATCCCGTAAAAAATGCCTTTGGAGATCCGGCATTTTTGATCGCTGCCGGAGGTGAGCGAATAGATCAGCATGGCGACCATCTGCGCAAGAAAAACGGTCATCGCATAGCCGATCATGATCGCAAGCAGCTTGACAAGCGTTACATCATAGGCACTGCGCAGCCAGGAATACTGGTAGATCAGCACGACGCCGAGCGACAGCGCATGTCCCATCTGCGAAAACAGGCCGTAAAAAAGCATGGTTTTCGCCTTGTACGGCGCATTGAACAACAGGTTGACATCCGCCATGGAAAACATCGCCGCACCGTTGACAAAACCGTTTTTCGCGATCAGCACAAACACCACGAGATAGATCGCAAGCAGGATCGCGTGCAGCTCTCTCATATCGCGCAGGGTTTCGGAAGCGCGACTCATGTTGCCTGTCCAGATCACAAACACGGCGAATGCCGCAACGATCAGCAGAACGATCAGCTCCGAAGGGCGGCGAAAGATCTCCCGAATGCGGTTTTTTGCTTTGTGCGTGACAAGATATACCAGGGAGCTCATGCGCTCTCACCGCTTTCCGTGAGCCGAAAAAACAGCGTTTCAAGGCTCTCCTCGTTTGTGTCGGACGCAGAGCGTTCCGCAACAAAAGCGCCGTCTTTCATAATATAAGCCTTATCCCAGTAGTTTTCCACGGAATCGATCATATGCGTGCTGATGAGAACGGTCACGCCGCTGTCGCGCAGCTCGAGAAAGATCTCCTTGAGCTGTTTGATCGCGTGAGGGTCCAGACCGACCATCGGTTCGTCAAAGATGATCACAGAGGGGCGATGCACCAGCGCACAGCAGATCGAAAGCTTCTGCTGCATACCTTTGGAAAGCTCTTTTCCGAGCTTGTCGTGTTTGTCAAACAGCTCAAAGCGCTCCAACAGCGCGTCAGCCGTGCCGTCGTCCTCCATCCGGTACGCGCGAAGAATGAATTCGAGATGCTCACGCACGGTCAGCATATCA
Organism: Oscillospiraceae bacterium; assembly: GCA_902774035.1. GTDB lineage: Bacteria > Bacillota > Clostridia > Oscillospirales > Acutalibacteraceae > UBA6857. Next base: position 44,680 of record CACYHA010000018.1, read on the forward strand.
TAAACCGCCGGCATTTCCGGCACATAGCCGAGGGCGCGCTTAGCCTCCAGCGTTTTGTTGCCCAGACCGTTGATTTGGATCTCTCCGTCAAAGCGCAGCAGACCGGAGATGCATTTGATGATGGTGGATTTGCCGGCGCCGTTCGGGCCGAGCAGCACGGCGATCTCGCCGTTTCCGATTTGAAAGCTGACATTTTGAACGGCAGTCAGCTTTCCGTATTTTTTCGTTACTTGATTGACATTCAGCATATTCAGACTCCAAAAATCGAGTTTTGCTTTATTCAGGTTACACAGAGTTTGAAACGATCATTCCGGATTTCAGATGAGCGCCTCGAATGCGGAAAGATTGTCGGGAGTGATGGCGCGTTTGCCGTCTTCGATCTCGTGGATCATTTCGACGATCAGGCTGTTGACCGGCGTCGGAACGCCGAACTGCTTGCCCTTTTCCACAAAATAGCCGTTGAAGATGTCGATTTCTGTCTTTTCGCCTTTTTCAAGAGACTGCAGCGTGGAAGGCTTGACATCCATATACTTTGCTTTGACCGTGATCGAAACCACGAGCTGGCAGCACCAGTTATAATAGGCGTTGTTCATCAGCATGAGCAAGTTATAGTTGAGCAGCTTGCCGTATTTCGGAACCTTGATCCCCATGGCGCGGGCAACATACATACCCTCGCGCGCAATGGCAAGAAACAGCTTTTTCGCGCGGCGGTCTTCGATGCATTTGCCGAGCACCTGACCGGTAATGGCCGCAACCGCGTTGATGCAGGAGTTGATGATCAGCTTGGAATACTGCTCACGGGTAATGTCGTTGGAGATGGTGGTGGGAAGCACGGCGTTGAACATTTCGCAAAGCGCGTCAAGCTGCTGGGGATGCGCGCCGCCGGGCATACCGAGCACCAGTGTGCCGACAGAGGTCATGGTCACATCGTTCGCAGCGTTGCGCGTTGCGCCGAAGCCGATCATCACGCCGACCGCGTGGTTTCTGCCGACAACTTCGGCAAGGCTGTTCGTTAAAATTCCGTTCTGCAGACCGACGACAAGTCCGTTTTCCGCGAGCAGGGGCAGCGTCGCTTTCGCGACGTCGAGCATCGCCTGGTATTTCGTTGCGATCATGATGATGTCGAAAGTTTCACCCTGCAGCGCATCCACACTGTCATAGCAGGTGAAGTTCGCCGTGATGTCGCCTTTCACGCCGTGCAGACGGAAGCCCTCGTTTTCAATCAGGGTTTTTGTCGCAGCGCTGTGGCAGAGAACGCTGACGTCATAGCCTGCGTTTTTGGTGAGAACCGCCATGGTTCCGCCGATGGCGCCGGCGCCGATCAATAATGTTTTCATAATTCTACTCCTTTGTAAGTCAAATTTATGCTTTTTCGCTCACGCCCTGGTTTTTCGGCGTAAAGCCTTTTTTCATCAAAAATACAAGCGGAAGGAAAACGAACGCCGCAACAACAGACGCATAGAGGAACATGGCGCTTGTGGGCGCGTGCTGCACAACATTGAATTCATCCGTATAGACAACCGCGGACTTCATGGATGCATAGGAGCCGAGCATGGGACCGATCACCATCGGAAGCAGGACATAGAAGATCATGCGGATGCCCTGAAACTGGCCGGCTTTGGCTTCGGGTGTGAAGTCGCGCACCGAAGCATTGAGCATGATCATCAGAACGGCGTACCCGACAACCGTCGGCGCGATGGCGAGCAGCAGAAAACGGATATCGTGCGCAAAGGAAAGGGCGAACAGACCGCCGACAAAGCAGAGGGCTGCCGGAACAAGGGCAAAGCTCTTGTTCTTTGCGCCGAGCTTTAACAGAACAAGGATGCCAACGACAAGAACGATCACACAACCCGCAGCGCTCAGATAATACGAAACGTCCATCAAATCAAGCGCCGGAACGTCGGGCAGGATCATATACTGCAGATAGATCAGCAGATACGGGAAGAACACCTGAACGGCGATCGAGAAAAATCCGAGTGCGGCCAGCGCAAGATAGAGCTGGCCGTTCGCTTTGATTACTGACGGGCGGAAGCCGTAAAACAGGTCGCTCCAATAATTTTCGCCGCTCTGTCTTTCGCGGTGCTCCGGTTCCTGCAGAGAAAACAGGCCGATCACACCGCAAACGATCACGAAGCAGCCGAGACAGAGGAAGAACACGTCGTAGCCGATCACGCCGGACTGGGCAAAGGACCCGACGCCGACAACGAGACCCATCGCAACGATCGGCAGCGCGGCAAAAAGCGTTTCCACTTTCGGGCGCGTCTGAGGCGTTGTGATGTCGGTCACCCAGGCGTTGAACACGGAGTCGTTGCTGGTGGAGCCCATAAATGTCATAAGACAGTCCATGAGGATCACGGTCCAGACCGTAACGGAAAGGATGCGGATCTCATCGGAAAGATGGAACAGCGCGGCAATATGATCTCTCGAGATCAGACCGAACGCCGCCGTGATCACACCCCAGAGGATGTATCCGATCGAGATGAATTGTTTGCGTTTTTGGAGACGGTCGCTGAGCGTGCCCATAATGAAGGTCGTCAGCACTGCAGTTGCCGCGGAAAGCGCGACCATCAGGCTGATCGCTTTCATTACAGGGATCGTGCCGTCCACAGCGGTCTGAGAAACGCCGGCATAGATCTTGTTATACAGGAACGTGTTGAAATACATGTTTTCTACGTTCCATGCCAACTGGCCGATCAGCGCAAACAACACAAGGTTGAACCACGTTCTGCCGGAAAGCTTGTTACTGTTCATAAAAATCCTCCCATCATTTAAAATACATATATACCTGGCATTTGATCATGCCGTTGTACAGTTTTCTGCGTTTGTCCGCCTTGCGCCCGAAAAAGATTTCAAAATCGTCCGACGGGCTGATGATGCTGTAGGACCAACCGTGTTTTTGCAAAAAGCGGCGCCCCATCAGACGGTAGATCTCTTCAGCGGCTTTCACATCAAGCAGACGTTCGCCGTACGGCGGGTTGCAGATCAGCGTTCCGCGTTCCGTCTGCATCGCAAAATCACGCAGGTCGCGCCGCTCAAAAGTGATGAGATCCGCCACGCCGGCGCGTTTAGCGTTCGCTTTTGCAAGCTCGAGCGCGGATGCGTCGATATCACCGCCGAAAGCGGCAAAGGGCGTGTCGGCCCGTTCCAGAGAAATCGCGCGTTCACGTTCCTGCCGCCAGACGTTTTCGGGGATCTGTTCCCAGCGTTCGGCTGAAAAATGGCGCGTTTTGCCCGGCGCGATGTTGTTCGCCATGAGGGCGCCTTCGATCAGGATCGTCCCGGAGCCGCACATGGGGTCATAAAGCGTATGATATTCGCGCAGGCGCGAGAAATAACAGAGCGAAGCCGCGAGCGTTTCCTTGATCGGAGCGCCGCCTGCTTCCAGCCGGTAGCCGCGTTTGTGCAGTCCTGCCCCGGACGTATCCAGCAGCAGCGACACCTGATCCTTCATAATGGAAAACTGGATCTGGTGCGTCGGTCCGGTCTCCTCGAACCATGAGAGGGCGTATTTGCTTTTCAGCTGTTCCACCACGGCTTTTTTGATGATGGACTGGCAATCACTGACGGAGAAGAGAGTGGAATTCAGAGAATACCCCTTGACCGGAAAAGCGTCGCGCTCGGCGATCCATGCCTCCCACGCGAGCGCCTTCGTGCCCTGAAAGAGCTCTTCAAAGCTTTTTGCCTGAAACGTGCCAACAAGGATCTGCACACGCTCGGCAAAGCGGGAACAGATATTGACCCGCGCAAGCAGACTTTCATCGCCGGAAAACAAAACGCGGCCGTTTTCGCAGACGACTTCCGACGCATCCATGGCGCGAAGCTCATCGGCAATCGGTTTTTCAAGTCCCAAAAGACATGGTATCACAAATTGAATCTTCATACAAGCCCCCAAACCCATTGAAAAACGGCGGTGGAAGACCCACCGCCGGACATTGTATCATATATTTTTAAAAAAATCAATCGTCTGCGGGCACAAGCAGGCCGTAGCCGTCATCATTTCTTGCATAAACCACACAGATTTTATCGTCTGCGCTGTTACGGAACATATAGAAGCGGTGATCCAGAAGATTCATCTGCAAAATGGCTTCCTCCACGCTCTGCGGTTTCAGCACGATGGTCTTGGAACGCGCAATGCTGTAATCGTCGTCGCCGGGAATCTCATCCGAAGCGTCAAAGCTGTCGAACGCACCGGAGCGCAGTTTCTTTTCCACGCGGGTCTTGTTCTTGCGGATCTGACGAATCAGGGAATCCACACATTTATCAAGCGCATCGTTCATGTTCACGGCACGTTCCTGCGTGCGGAAGATCATTCCATCATGGAAGATCGTAACTTCAACGGTCTGTTCGCTTTTTTCAACCGTTGCCGTCACTTTTGCTTCCACCTCGTCAGGGAAGAACTTTTCAATTTTCTTCAGCCGCTTTTCGGCGCGCTCTTTGAAGGAATCTCTGGGTGTACATTTTCTGCCGATCACTGTAATTTTCATAACAGTCATCTCCTTTCTATTTGAGATTATAGCACATTTAACCTGAAAAATAAATAAAAATCCCGGAATTACCTGTAAAAAATAGCCAACATTTTTTATTGGTTTTGCTGCTTGCATTCCTGTAAAGAAATATGATAAAATATAATGTAATGCCGATCATGGAGGATGAAACATGGACGAGCTGCGTTTACTCGAAGAAAAAGCAAAAAGATTGCGGGAAACGATCGCCTATCATAACCGCCGTTATTATGAAAACGACGCGCCGGAGATCGAAGATTTTGAATATGACAGACTTCTGCACGAACTGATCGAACTGGAGGAGCAATATCCTTTTCTTGCGGTCGAGGACTCCCCTACCCGGCGCATCGGCGGAAAAGCGGACGCGCAATTCACCCCGGTGGAGCACCGCGTGGTGATGGAAAGCCTGCAGGACGCTTTTTCCAAAGAAGATGTTTATGATTTTGACCGTCGTGTTCGCGAAGCGGTCGGTGATGCGCTGTATATCGTTGAGCCGAAAATCGACGGATTGTCCGTCAGCCTGGAATATGAGAACGGCGTATTTGTGCGCGGCTCCACCCGCGGCGACGGCCGCACGGGCGAAGACATCACAGCAAACCTCAAAACGATTCGCTCCATCCCGATGCAGTTGAAGACGCCTCTGCCGTTTCTTGAGGTGCGCGGCGAAGTCTATATGAAAAAAGAGGTGTTTCTCGCACTGACCGAAAAACAGGAAAACGAAGGGGAAAAACCGTTCAAGAATCCGCGAAACGCCGCTGCGGGCTCGCTGCGGCAAAAGGACAGCAGGATCACCCGTCAGCGCAAGCTGGACATTTTTGTGTTCAACGTGCAGCAAGCGGACGGAGAAACGCTGACCAACCACAAGCAGTCGCTCGATTTTCTCAATTCGCTCGGTTTTACGACCGTTCCGTTCTACACGCCCTGCAAAACGATCAACGACGCCCTTGACGAAATCGACCGGATCGGGCAAATGCGCGGCACGCTTTCGTTTGACATCGACGGCGCCGTGATCAAAGTCAACGATTTTTCCGCCAGGCAGAAGCTTGGCTCCACATCGAAGTATCCGCGCTGGGCTTTGGCGTTCAAGTATCCGCCGGAAGAAAAAGAGACTACTTTGCTTGACATCGAGATCAATGTCGGGCGCACCGGCGTTCTGACGCCGACCGGCGTCTTTGAACCGACGCTTCTTGCCGGTTCCACCGTCAGCCGCGCAACACTGCACAATCAGGACTTCATCGCCGAAAAGGATATCCGCATCGGCGACACCGTGATCATTCGCAAGGCCGGCGATATCATTCCGGAGGTTCGCGCCGTTATACGTCATGCCGAAGGCAGCATTCCCTATGAAATGCCGAAGCTCTGTCCCTCCTGCGGCGCACCGACGGTGCGCGAGGCGGACGAAGCCGCGATCCGCTGTGTCAATCCCGACTGTCCGAGCCAGCTCTTGCGCACGCTGATCCATTTCTGTTCGCGCGACGCCATGGATATGGAGGGGATGGGCGAAGCGGTGCTTGCGGTGTTTGTGGAAAAAGGTCTGGTCAAAACCGCCGACGATCTTTTCCATCTGAACAAGGTTGACATTGCCGCCATTGATCGCATGGGTGAAAAGAGCGCGGAAAACCTGCTTGCCGCCGCGGAAAAAGCGAAGGGTAACGATCTTTCCAGGCTGCTGTTCGCCCTTGGCATCCGCCATATCGGGCAAAAGGCCGCCGCCTTGCTTTCGAAACATTTCGGGTCGATGGAAGCGCTGATGGACGCCTCGGCGGAAGAGATCGCGTCCATTGACGGCTTCGGCAGTATCATGGCCGAAAGCGTTGTGGATTTCTTCTCCCTTGACGCATCTAAGCGGCTGATCGAAAAGCTGAATGCCAGCGGCGTCAATATGAGAAGCCTGAGCGAAACAATCGACGAGCGTTTCTCGGGACAAACCTTTGTTTTGACAGGTACGCTCTCACGCTTCACAAGAAAGGAAGCGTCCGATCTCATTGAAAAGTTCGGTGGAAAAACAGCGTCCTCCGTTTCCAAAAAAACAACCTTCGTGCTAGCCGGCGAAGACGCCGGAAGCAAACTGCGCAAAGCAACCGAGCTTGGCGTGCGCGTTCTCTCGGAAGCGGAGTTTGAAACAATGATCCAATAACAGTATATCAGCGACCGACAGTCAAATTACAGACTGTCGGTCGCTTTTGTGTTTATTCTTTGATGTGTTGATCGAACCAGAATTCCACGCCGTTATCATGGTTGATCACGCCGCACTTCAGGCCCTGCTGTTCCTGGGCGGAATGCACGATCGAAAGCCCGAGGCCGAACCTGCCCTCCTTGCGGGATCGCGCTTTATCTGCCCGGTAGAACGATGTCCAGATGTGTTCGAGATCTTCCTGCGCGATCGGGGTTCCGGTGTTGAACACACTGACGCGGTAACAGCCCTCCACCATTTTGGCGCTGACAATGATCTTTTTTTCAAAAGCGCAATGGCTGATGGCATTGGAGATATAGTGGCTGAACACGCGATCAAACAGTGTGGGGTCGGAGTAGCAGACGAAGGAGGGATCGATATCCGCACTGGCCGTGATGCCGTTTTTGATGAAGATCGTCTTCATCTGTTCGAGCGTTGTGTCGACCTTCTCCTTGAGCGACATGGATTCATAGCGCGGCTGCCATGCGCCAGCCGTCATTCTTGACGTTTCCAAAAGCTCCAGAACAAGTGCGTTCATCTTCTGCGCTTCCTCCAAAATCACGTCATAACAGGCTTCCTCTTTGTTTTTATAGATCCCGTATTTCAGGCCTTCCGCGTAACCCTGGATCACCGCGAGCGGCGTTTTCAGTTCATGGGAAGCGCTGGCGATGAATTCCTTGCGCGATTCCATGATCTCTTTTTCTTTTTCGATATCGTCTTCCAACTGCGCGTTTCTTCGTTTCAGTGTGCGCAGCGCAAGATCCAGCGAGGCTGAAAGCGAATTGATATGCTCAGACAGCTCATTCAGCTCCGTGATACGGTAAGACGGACAAACCTGATTGAAGTCCATCTGCGCGATGCCCTTAGTGACCTGACTGATCTGGTCAATGGGGCGGGAAACCGTAAAGAAGTGGATGATAAAAACGATCAGAACGATGGCAAGCAGTGAGATCTCTGCAAGGAAAAATACCCAGAACGCGGAACGTGCGCTGGCGTTGATCGTGTCGATCGAAGCGTAGATCACGATGCTCGTATCCGTTTCCAGCGTAGTGCCGTAAACGATGTAGCTTGCTGTGGTATAGTATTCGCGCCGCGTTTCAAAAAAGCTCCATTCATCCGTTTCTTCGTGGGTGAGGATCTTCATAATCCGCGGTTTCATCTCGGTTTCCCGCTGATTTCTGCCCACGGGATCGAAAACCGCGTCATTGGTCTCCGAGGTGTAGATCAGCGTGCTGCGCGGATGATAGATCTCGATATAAACGCTGTTTTTTGATTCGATGTCGGACAGTGCTTTTTTTGCATTGTCGTCCATTTGTGTGTATCCGGCGATTTCTTCGGACAAAGCGACAAGATTTTTCTTTTCAAGGAACAGATAAGCGTCATCCAAAAAATACAGCTCCACCAAGGTCAGAATGACAACGATCAGGATCATGCTCAAGATCGAAGTCAAAGTTCGAAACCGGACGCTGCTTTGAAAATGACGAAAATCCTTTCGTTTCATCATTCGCCTTCCTCTAATTTATATCCGATGCCGTAAACGGTTTTCAGATGGTGGTTGCCCCAGGAGCCGAGCTTGGTGCGCAGTCTGGCAATATGGGAGTCCACCGTGCGAACGTCACCGGCATAATCATAACCCCAAACGGAGTCCAGAAGCTGTTCGCGCGTGAAAACGCGCCCCGGCGTCTCCATCAGCTTTTTCAGAATGTTGTACTCCTTCAGCGTCAGCTCGATCTCAACGCCGTTGAGCTTGACCTCATGGGCGTCGTGATCCAGCGTCAGCGTGTGTTCCACCGCGCTGGAAACGGTGACGGTCTTCATACGGCGAAGCAGCGCCTGCACGTGCTTCACAAGAAGAACCGGGCTGAAAGGCTTCGTGATATAGTCGTCCGCGCCGGATTCATAACCGAGCAGCTCGTCGAATTCTTCGCTGCGTGCGGTCAGAAGGATCACAGGCACATCCGAGAGCTTGCGCACCTCGCGGCACACCTCCCAGCCGTTGAGCCCGGGCATCATGATATCGAGGATCAGCATCTCGATTTCGCCTTCGTATTCCTTGAACAATTCAAAGGCGCGGTCGCCGTCTTCGGCTTCGAGCGTTTCATAGCCGCTGTTGTTCAAAAAATCGCAAACCAGCCTGCGGATATTCAGTTCATCGTCAGCAACAAGGATCTTTGCCATAAAACATACACCACCAAATATTTTTTTCTATTATACATAACTTTTTAAAAGAAGTCAATATGTGACAATGTACGCGATGATTCATAGACTGAATTGAATTCTATCCTGAGGTGAATCCCATGAATCCGTCTTATATCAAATTCGCAGCGCAGACGCCCGGAGAACAGGCCCTTCGTCTGCTGCGCTCGAAAGGCATCGCCGCAACGCTGCAAAAAAATCCGCATCCGAATCAAAAGGAAGGCTGTTCTTATGCGCTGTTTGTGCGCGGAAACACCCAAAACGCACTCGCTTTGATTGAAAGAGCCGGGATCCGGCATCGGGGGATCGAAACGCTGCGTGAGGAACGATGATCTATCTTGACAACGCCGCAACGACCTTTCCGAAACCCGCCTGCGTCATTTGCGCGGTGTCTGATTTTATGAAAAGCGCCGCGGCAAATCCCGGACGCGGCTCCCATGCGTTATCCATCCGTGCATCCTACGCGCTGTTTGAATCAAGAGCGCTTCTGGCTGAGTTCTTTCACACCGACGTTTCCCGTGTCGCTTTTACGATGAACTGCACACAGGCGATCAACTTCGCCCTCAAAGGCTGCCTGCAAAAGGGCGACCATGTGATCATTTCGTCGCTCGAGCACAATGCCGTCTACCGTCCGCTTTTTCGAATGCAGCAGGACGGGTTCGTCACATTCGATGTTGCAGAAGTCGACCCGAACGACGACGGCAGAACAGTCCGAAACTTTGAAAAGCTGATCAGAGAGACGACAAAAATGATCTTTTGCACACACGTTTCCAATGTGTTCGGAACCGAGTTGCCGATCGCTTCGCTGGCAAGGCTTGCGCACAAACACGGGCTTGTGTTTGGCGTTGACGCCGCGCAAAGCGCCGGCTGTTACCGTTTGAACATGGAAGACATGGGGATCGATCTGGTCTGCGTTCCGGGACACAAGGGGCTGTTCGGGCCGATGGGGACCGGAGTGCTGCTGTTCGGCGATCAAGTCTCCCCCGCTCCGATCCTTGAGGGCGGCACTGGGTCTTTGTCGCTGCAGGCGGAACAACCCGAAGAATACCCGGACCGGCTGGAAAGCGGAACGCTCAACCTGCCGGGCATCGTCGGTCTCGCGGCGGGACTTCGGTTCCTGCGTTCCATCGGCGGGGTCGACGCCGTTCACGAGCGGGAAGCGGAGCTGATTCGGGTTTTGAAAAGCGACCTGCACGCGATCCGCGGGGTCAAGGTTTATGATCGGGTACAAAAGGACAATGCGACCCTTTTGTCATTCAACATCGGCCGGCTGCAAAGCGAAGAAGCTGCGCGTCAATTGAGCGGATTCGGCTTTGCCGTGCGCGCCGGCTATCATTGCGCTGCGCTGGCGCACCGAAGCATGAACACGACAGATCCGGGAACGATCCGCGTCAGCCCGGGCGTTTTCAGCACAAAACAACAAATGAAAAATTTCATTTTTTACGTAAATCAAATTGCATTAGGAAAAAAAGTATGTTAGAATAATAACAGATTCCTTGTAAAACATAACGGGTTGGTGAAATCATGGCTGCGTTTTTCTCAAGTCTCGGCAACAACGCAATGAAACTCATTACATCCCTGCGATGGTATGACTTTTTAGACATTGCCGTTGTTGCGCTTCTGATCTATTACTGCATCAAGCTGTTCCGCCGCACGCGGGCGGTCCATCTGCTGCGCGGCGTGTTTTTGATCATTATCATCTATCTTGCCGTCAATGTGCTGAATATGTCGACCATGAGCTATTTGCTCAACCGATTGTTCAGCAACATCGTGATCGTGATGATTCTGCTGTTTCAGCCGGAGTTCCGCCACGCGATCGAGAGCTTCGGGCGCGGACGCGACTTAAAAAAGATCGCGCTGTTCATGCGCGATTCCACGCTGCAGCGCGAGTTTTATCAGAACGCGATCTCCTCGATCGTGATGGCCTGTATGAACATGAGCGAAAACCGCGTGGGCGCCCTGATCGTTCTGGAGGACAAGACTCCGCTGGGCGAGATCATCGGCACGGGAAGCGAGCTCGACGCGAAGATTTCCGTCCCGCTGCTGGAAAACATCTTTTATCCCAAGTCTCCCCTGCACGACGGCGCCATGATCATCCGCGACGCACGCATATGCGCGGCCGGCTGCATCCTTCCCCTGACAGACAACGAGATCTCGCGTGAACTCGGCACACGGCACCGCGCAGCCATCGGAATGAGCGAAGCTTCGGATGCGATGGTGATCGTTGTTTCGGAAGAAACCGGCGCGGTTTCCATCGCCAAGGAAGGAAAGCTGCTTCGCAATCTGACTTCCGGTCAGCTTTTGGAACATCTGAATGCATTCATGCTTCCGAAGGAGGAAGAAAAAAAGCCGAAGGAGAAACGGAGGAAGCGCCATGAACAAGAATAAGCAAAACCTGATCGAACGCCTGTTCTTCAACAACAAGTTCCTCATGGTGTTTTCTGTTTTGACGGCGATCGTCCTTTGGGCAGTGGTCAAAATCAATTACAGCGAAACGACCACCCGCGTTTTCAACGAGCTTTCCGTCACAGTCGATGATTCCGCCGCCAACGTCAATGATTTCACCGCGTATTATAAAGATGGGAGCCTCAAAACAAACATCACGGTCTCCGGACGCGCATACAATATCAACACCTACTCGCTGAAGGACACGGATATCAGTGTCAAAGCTACGTCCGGCTATATCACAAAGGCCGGCAAACAAAGGCTGAACATCACCGCCGAGGTTGACAAGACCGGCGTCAAGATCGTTAAGGTTGAACCGAAAACGCTGGATGTGTTTTTTGACAAACCCGCAGAAAGCACCTTCAACGTCACAGCGGAGCTGACAAACAAGGATTCCGGCATCGTTGCAGACGGATACAAAGTCGAGCAGATCATGCCGAATTATCAGACGATCACAGTTTCCGGACCGGCGACGATCTTGAACAAAATCAAATCCGTCAAGTTCAGAGCAAGCATTGATGAAAGCGACCTTCCGCTGACGGCGCAAAAGGATCTGAGCGCCAAGCTCGTATTTGACGGGATCACAAAAGAAGAACGTGAGCTACTTGATTACGATCAAAGCAAAGAGCCCGGCGTAACGGTGCTGGTGTACCGCGAAGTCACCGTTCCGACGGAAGTGAAATTCGTCAATCAGCCCAAGGCGTTTGCCGACCAGCCGCCGAAATACCGCATTTCCCCGGCAAATGTCAAGCTCAAGTTGACCGACGCCCTTCTGGTCAACGACCTCTTCCCGCTTCTGCCGAGTTTCCTTGAAAGCGTGAGGGGCAATTATTACGCAGCGGTGGAGAATATGGACTTCGGCAATCCTGCGCTGGTCGC
>CACYHA010000019.1 GCA_902774035.1 Oscillospiraceae bacterium
CCGGCGTCCTGCTTTTCCTTCAGATGGCGTACATCGTCAAAGCTGCTGTCGCTTTCCGGGTGGGTCTCGGGATAACATGCGCCGCCGATGCAGAACGAGCCGTCCGCCGCGATCTCTTCGATCAGCTCGCTGGCAAAGTGATAATCGGTCTCATGATTTTCCGGCACACGGTCGCCGCGCAGAGCCATGATGTTTTCCACCCTGTAGTCCTTGAGGGTCTGCATCTGCTTGTGGACGTAGGCCTTGCTGGAATTGATGCAGGTCAGGTGGGCGAGCACAGGCACGCCGGTCAGGTTCTGCACGTCGGCGCACAGCGCTGCCGTAAAATCGGACGTGCCGCCGCCTGCGCCGTAGGTCACGCTCATGAACGCCGGTTTCAGCGCCGCAATGTTCATGGCGGCATTGAAGACGGCGTCGATGTTCGCAGTCGTTTTCGGCGGAAAAACCTCAAAGGAGAGGGTCGGTTTGCCGGTTTTGAGCAGGTCGATGATTTTCATATGAACACCTCCGGGAGAAGGGAGTAGGGGGTAGAATTGAAAATTGGAAATTGAAAATTGAAAATTGAGAATGGATTGGGATGTGCAAAAAGAGTCGCTTATCTCGGGAGCGAAACCAAATCTTTTCTATGAATAAACTGACAGTTTGCTCTTTCTGCGGTGATTCGGTCTTTTTCTTCGTCGCCTGTGAAAAGCAAGTCATTTACCTTAACATGATAAAAATCGGCTATGAAATACAAACCGTAAGGATTGGGTTTCCTAAAGCCGCAGCTTCCATCTGTTCTTTGCGCAGCTCCAACCCCAATTTTTGATTCACTTTTTCAAAACCGGTATCGTAGCAGTCACACCAACAAGACGGCATACCCGCAAATTCCATCAGAGTTCCGCCGAGATCGAACACGATCACTCTCGTATCTGTATTTTTCAATTTTCCATTTTCAATTTTCAATTCTTCATTCTCCCGACCCCTCATCAACTAATTCTTCAGGCTATGCATCGGGGCAGGAATGCGGCCGCCGCGGGCGATGAACGCTTCGGCGCCGAACGGATGCACATCCATCACGGGAGCAGAGCCGAGCAGACCGCCGAATTCCACCACGTCGCCGACCTGTTTGCCCGGGGCCGGAATGATGCGTACCGCCGTGGTTTTGCAGTTGACCACGCCGACAGCAGCTTCATCCGCAATGATCGCGGAAAGGGTCACTGCGCTCGTGTCGCCCGGCACGGCGATCATGTCGAGGCCAACGGAGCAAACGCAGGTCATCGCTTCCAGTTTGTCCAGGGAGAGCGCGCCCATCTGCGCGGCTTCGATCATGCCCTCGTCCTCGCTGACGGGGATGAACGCGCCGGAAAGGCCGCCCACATGGCTGCTTGCCATCACGCCGCCCTTTTTGACCGCGTCGTTGAGCAGGGCCAGCGCCGCCGTGGTGCCGTGGGTGCCGCAGTGTTCCAAGCCCATCTCTTCGAGGATCCGCGCCACGGAGTCGCCTTTGGCAGGCGTGGGCGCAAGCGAGAGATCAACGATGCCGAAGGGAACGCCGAGCCGCTGGGAAGCTTCCTTCGCCACGAGCTGACCCATGCGGGTGATTTTAAACGCGGTTTGTTTGATCGTTTCGGCCACCACGTCGAAGGGCTGCCCCTTGCAGCTTTGCAGGGCATGGTAAACCACGCCGGGGCCGGAAACGCCGACATTGATCACGCACTCCCCTTCTCCGACGCCGTGAAACGCGCCGGCCATAAAGGGATTGTCCTCCACCGCGTTCGCAAAAACCACAAGCTTTGCGCAGCCGAAGCCGCCGAAATCCCGGGTGCGTTCCGCAGTTTCCTTGATGATCTCGCCCATTCGCGCCACGGCGTCCATGTTGATGCCGGCCTTGGTCGAGGCCACGCAGACGGACGCGCACACGCGCTCCGTTTCGGCAAGGGCAGACGGAATGGAAGCGATCAGGCGTTTGTCGCTTTCGGAAAGGCCCTTTTGCACCAGAGCGGAAAAGCCGCCGATGAAATTCACGCCGCAATCCTTGGCGGCCTTGTCCATCGCCAGCGCGATCGGCGTGTAATCGTCCTCTTTGCAGGCGGCGGCGACCAGCGAGATCGGCGTGACGGAAATGCGCTTGTTGACGATGGGGATGCCGAACTCTGTCTCGATCTGTTCGCCGACGGTGACGAGGCGGTCGGCTTTCGCCATGACCTTCTCATAGACCTTTTCGGCGCAGCGCTCCACCCTCTCGTCGGCACAGTCGAGCAGGGAGATGCCCATGGTGACGGTGCGCACATCGAGATGGCGGTTCTGGATCATGTCCAGCGTGCTGACGATGTCTTGCATATTATACAGCATGGCGCCACCTCAGACTCTGTGCATCCGCGTGAAAATATCTTCGCGCTGAATGCGCACAACAAGACCCATCTCATCGCCGATGGCGGCAAGGGCGTCGCTCAGCTCGGAGAAGCCGAGCTTGCATTTTTCCAGCTCGGCCAGCATCGCCATGGTGAACAGATCCTGCATGACGGTCTGGCTGATATCAAGAATGTTGACGTCGTTTTCGGCAAGGCAGGTGCAGACCCGGGCGATGATCCCGGTGGTGTCCTTGCCGGTGACGGTGATGATGGCGCGCATCGCAACCACTCCTTCGATCCAAAGACTCTATTCTTTATTATAAAGCATCGCCGGAATTTGTCAAGGGCTTTTCCGGCACAAAAAAAGTGCCCGCCGAAGCGAGCACTTTGGGTTTTGGGTTTCTCTTAGAACTTGAACATGCTGAACAGGTTGGAGAAGAAATCGCCAAGGGATTTGAACAGGTTGGAGAAGATGCTGCCGAAGCTGAAGCCGCCGGAAGAACTGCTGCTGGAGCTGGAGGAGCCACCGCCAACCGTGTAGTTCGGATACTGGACATAGAGACCGTCAGTCAGGGGAACGATCACCTTGATGAAAGCGCCGAAATCTTCGTCAGCTTCCGCAAACAGGGCAACTTCGTCGCCGATGACATTCGTCTGGGTTTCGCTGATGATCTTGCCGACGATCTGCTTGTTGGCATTGTAAACGATGGCGTTCTTGCCCTTTTCGGTGGAGACCCACACGCCCTTGGTGACAACAGCCTTGTCAGCAGCGATGAGCTTGCGGAAAGCGTTCAGCTTCGCGCAGGAGATCGCGCCGGACTTGATGAGAGCGTTCATCTCTTCGGTGTTGGACCACAGGTTGATGAGGGAACCGACTTTGTTCCACAGGCTGGAGGACTTGGTATCAGCAAGCTTCTTGAGCATGCCTTCACCGGTCTCACGCAGGGTGAGCATAGCGTTGATCGCGAAGTTCCAGGCAAGGTCGCCCATCTCAGCGGCGGTCTCAGCTTCTTCTTCGTTCTCAGCCTTGAACTTCGGCATCAGGGCGCGGTTTTCCGCAGCGGTCACATAACCGGGGACAGCGTCTTCGATCTCAACGATCTCAGCAAGGGAGGTCATGTACTGATACAGGTTCTCCGTGTCGAACACTTTCTTGCCGATGGTGCCGGACAGGTTGTAGATGGTGTCGATGACGGCGGTCACGGTGTTGGTCTTCATCGCGACGGAGATGCCGGCATATGCGCCTTCCTTGGCAACGTCGGTTGCAAGATCGGCAAGGATCTGCTCTTTCACAGTGTCAAGATCCTGGGTGATCTTCGCTTTGATGTTGCGGGCAGCGGTCTTGATGGTGTCTTCATGGTCACCGCTCACGTTGGCGATGATGTAATCAAGGAATTCGCTGTAGTAGATGCTGGCAGCCTGGATGGAAAGCACCTTGGCATAAGCTTCAACGTACTTTTCATAGGACTCGTTGGCAATGTTGCCGGCCTTCACAGCAAAACCGAGCACCTGAACGGCAGTGCCCCAGGAGCTGTTTTCCGCAAGGTCAAGCACGTGGGTATAGCTGTCGATCTTTTCCACAACTTCCATGCCCTTGGAAACGCCGGAGAGCACGTTGAGGACCTTTTCGAAGGTCTCGTTGTTGTATTCAGCTTCGATCTGTTCGATGAGGTTGAGAAGCAGGCCTTCCGCGAAGTTCACGTCTTTGCTGTCGGTGAATGCGTTGACCCAGGCGTCATCATAGGTTGCGAACACGCCCATGGCGATTCTGTCGGCCTTGAACTCGTTCTTGTCTTTTACGTACTGGATGTGTTTGTAG
Organism: Oscillospiraceae bacterium; assembly: GCA_902774035.1. Lineage (GTDB taxonomy): Bacteria > Bacillota > Clostridia > Oscillospirales > Acutalibacteraceae > UBA6857. The sequence goes on from CACYHA010000019.1 coordinate 4,153, forward strand.
TTGGATGCGGTTTTGATTTCGGTGATGATCGCGTCGTTCTTTTCAACGGCTGCAAAAGCGGCGAACGGGACGACCGTCAGGAGCATCAGAGATGCGAGCAGGATTGCGAGTACCTTTTTCATGGGAATCTCCTTCTTTCTGAATATATTTAGGTTTTATCCTACTGAGATTATATGATAAAAAACAAAAAATGTCAAATGGTTTATTAAAAATTCTTACACTTCGTGAAAACTGCACAAGGAAAAGTTTTATCTGTCATTCATTCTGCATATTTTTGTGCGAATCGCCCCATTTTCGGGTGAATCATGATTCACCCAAAGCGGCAGACAGTTCCGCAAGGGTACTGTCTGCCGCAGGGAATGCTTGTTCGCTCAGATGCGCGCCACGCCGGAGTCGATCGCGGCCTGGGCAACGGCCTTTGCAACGGCGTCCTTCACGCGCTCGTCGAAGGCGGCCGGAATGATGTATTCCGGGTTCAGCTCTTCTTCGGAGACAAGGTTCGCCAGCGCATAGGAAGCGGCGACCTTCATCGCGTCGTTGATGTCACTTGCGCGCACGTCAAGCGCTCCGCGGAAGATGCCCGGGAAGGCCAGAACATTGTTGATCTGGTTCGGGAAATCGCTGCGGCCGGTGGAGACCACGGCTGCGCCGGCTTCCTTCGCCTCGTCCGGGAAGATTTCCGGGGTCGGGTTCGCGCAGGCAAAGATGATGGGATCCTTCGCCATGGTGCGGACCATGTCCTTGGTCAGGGTGCCGGGGCCGGACACGCCGATGAACACGTCGGCGCCCTTGATGACGTCGGCCAGCTTGCCCTTTTCCATCGCCTGGTTGGTGATCTCCGCCATCTCTTCCTTGATCGGGTTCAGACCCTCGCGGCCCTTGTAGATCGCGCCGGTGCGGTCGGTCATAATGACGTTCTTGAGGCCCATGCTCATGAGCAGCTTGATGATCGCGATGCCTGCGGCGCCCGCGCCGGAGGTGACGATCTTGACGTCTTCGATCTTCTTGCCGACGATCTTCAGCGCGTTCAGCAGACCGGCGAGGGTGATGATCGCGGTGCCGTGCTGGTCATCGTGGAAGATGGGGATATCGCAGCGCTCCTTCAGGCGCTTTTCGATCTCGAAGCAGCGCGGGGCGCTGATGTCTTCCAGATTGATGCCGCCGAAGGAACCGGCAAGCAGCTCGACCGTGTGAACGATCTCTTCCACATCCTTGCTTCTCACGCACAGGGGGATGGCGTCCACGCCGCCGAAGGCTTTGAAGAGCACGCATTTGCCTTCCATAACAGGCATGCCGGCTTCGGGGCCGATGTCGCCGAGGCCGAGAACGGCGGTGCCGTCGGTGACAACGGCAACGGTGTTCCAGCGGCGGGTCAGTTCATAGGACTTGCTGATGTCCTTCTGAATCTCAAGGCAGGGCTGTGCAACGCCCGGGGTATAAGCGAGAGAGAGCGCGTCCTTGCTGTCCACAGAGGCGCGGGGGGTCACTTCGAGCTTGCCCTTCCATTCATAGTGCAGTCTCAAAGATTCTTTTGCATAATCCATAGGTATTCATCCTTTCTGAGCGTTGCGGAAATCAGTTTTCCCAGGGGAATTTGTAGTCGAGCTTCAGATCGTCGCGAACCTTGCTCATCTCAGCCTGCACGGACTCGTTGATGGGCACGCCGCTGTCCTTGCGCTGCAGCCAGACGTTCCATTCCTTTTCGTTCGCGGACCAGATGCGCTCGGCGCCCGGCTGCTTTTTGGAAGCGCGGACAGAGCGGATGATCTCGCCGGCCTTTTTGCGGCAGAGCTCTTCGCCGAGGAAGTGATCGGTGTCGATGGCGATGAAGAAGTGGCCCAGATGATAGGGACGCTTGTTGCCGTTCTCGTCCTTGCCGTCCAGATCTTTGCCATAAAGGCCGTCCTGCAGCACGGAGGAGAGCAGCTCCACGACCATGGCGTAGCCGTAGCCCTTGTAGCCGCCGAGCGCTTCGCCGATGCCGCCGAGAGTGGCGAGAGCGGCCGTGCCCTTGCGGATCTTGGCAAGCGCCACGCCGGCGTCGCCTTCCACCGCGTTGCCGTCGCTGTCGATGATGGTGCCCGGATGGACGTCTTCGCCGATGCGGGCATAGTATTCGATCTTGCCGTTCTGGGTGATGGAGGTGGCGCAGTCGATGATGAAATCAAAGTCTTCGTCGGTCGGGATGCCGATGGTCAGCGGGTTCGTGCCGAACATGCCTTCCACGCCGAAGGTCGGCGCGACGGACGGACGGGCGTTGGTGCCGGTGATGCCGATGCAGCCCTGTTTGCAGGCCATGGTCGGATAGTAGCCGGCGATGCCGTAATGGCAGGAATTACGGACAACGACCATGCCGAGGCCATATTGCTTGGCCTTGTCGATCGCCATCTGCATGGATTTGTAGCCGATGACCTGGCCCATGCCGTCGTGGCCGTCGACCACTGCGGTACAGGGGGTCTCTTTGATGATCTCGAAGTTTGTGACCGGGTTCTGGATGCCGTCGTTGATGCGGTCGATGTAGATCGGCTTAAAGCGGTTGCAGCCGTGCGATTCGATGCCGCGCTTGTCGGATTCCAGCAGCACGTCAACAACGATCTTCGCGTCGTCCGCAGGCACGCCGACGCCTTTGAACGCGTCTTCCATAAACGAACGTGCGGTGTCCCAGTCAAGAATTACTTTTCCCATGTGAATCACTCCTATAAAATATTTGACAGATTTATTTGTTCCGTGAAAGTCACGGTCGGTTCCGGGGTTTTGTTATTCCTTCTCTTCCCAGCTCATGGCGCGGGTCACGGCCTTTTTCCAGCCGGCATAGTACTTGTTGCGCACGTCCATGGGCATTTCGGGTTCAAAGATGCGGTCGATCTCGCGGTTCTGTTCGATATCCTCCAGGCTGTCCCAGACGCCGACGGCAAGGCCGGCAAGATAAGCCGCGCCGAGCGCCGTGGTCTCCACGCACTTCGGACGGTCGACCTTGGTCTGCGCCATGTTGGCCTGAATGCGCATCATGATGTTGGACACGCTCGCGCCGCCGTCCACGCGCAGATCGGTGATGTCGATGCCGGAATCGGCTTTCATCGCTTCGAGCAGGTCGGTCATCTGATAGGTGATGCTCTCGAGCACGGCGCGCGCGATGTGGGCGCGGTTGACGCCGCGCGTCAGGCCGACGATGCAGCCGCGGGCATACATATCCCAATAGGGGGCGCCGAGGCCGGTGAAGGCGGGAACAAGGTAGCAGCCGTTTGCGTCGGGCACCTGCTCGGCCAGTTCGTCGCAGCGCTTCGGGCTGTCGATCATCTGCAGCTCGTCGCGCATCCATTTGATGACGGAGCCGGCATTGAAGGCGGAGCCTTCGATGGAATAGGTGGTTTTTCCGTTCAGACTCCATGCCACGCCGGTCAGGAGCTTGTTTTTGGATTCCACGCGCTTTTCGCCGGTGTTCATCAGCAGGAAGCAGCCCGTGCCGTAGGTGTTCTTCGCCATGCCGGGCTTGAAGCAGGCCTGACCGAAGAGGGCGGAGGGCTGGTCGCCGATGGCGCCGCAGATGGGCACGCCTTCCAGCTCTTCCATGCCGACGAAGACGTTGTTGCTCACCCAGCCGTACACCTGGCTCGAAGGCACGGGCGTGGGCAGGATGTTCATCGGGATGCCGAGCTTGCCGCACAGATATTCGTCCCATTCGAGTTTATCCACGTCGAACAGCATGGTGCGCGAGGCGTTGGAATAATCCGTCACATGGGTGCGGCCGCCGGTGAGGTTCCAGATCAGCCAGGTCTCAACGGTGCCGAACAGAAGCTGGCCCGCTTCGGCGAGGGCTTTTACGCCGGGAACATTGTCGAGGATCCACTTGATCTTCGTGGCGGAGAAGTAGGCGTCCACCAGCAGACCGGTGTGCGCGGTGATATAGTCGCAGAGCTCCTGATCCTTCTTGATCTCCTCGCAGAATTCCGCGGTGCGGCGGCACTGCCAGACGATCGCGTTATACACGGGCTTGCCCGTGGCGCGATCCCAGAGGATCGTTGTCTCGCGCTGGTTGGTGATGCCGATGCCGGCGATCTCCTTCGGGTCAAACTTGCCGGAAGCGAGCACCGAGGTGATGGACGTGATCTGGCTGTAAAGGATCTTCAGCGGGTCATGCTCCACCCAGCCGGCCTTCGGATAGATCTGGTCGAACTCGTTCTGCGCTTTGGCGATGATGTTTCCGTGCTTGTCAAAGACGATGGCGCGTGAGCTGGTTGTGCCCTGATCGAGCGCCATAACGTATTTTCCTGCCATAATGTTTTCCTCCTAAAAAAGCATTCAAATAATTTTACCTTAAAAAAACGGATTTGTCAATATGTTCTAAGAATGATGGGAAGAAAAGTCGTTTTTTTCGTGGAGTGTGACGGAGAAGCGCGGGAATGCCCGGCGGGAACCGAGATGAAAAAGCGACCCGCTGCAGAGGGTTCCGCAGCGGGCGCCGTAATATGATACTGTTTTTCTGTCGGGATCAGCCGTAGGCTTTTTCGGGCACCTTGCTGTATTCATAGGTGATCACGCCTTTGATCGGCGTGCCGTCTTCGCCCAGGAAGGAGCGGACGTCCTTCGTCAGGTTGCCGTGCTTGTCATAGGTTTTGACAGAGGAGCTGCGGTCGACCGAACCGTTGGAGCTTTTGAAGCTGTAGGTGTACTTGATCTCGTTGCCCTTGGCATCATAGGCATAGGTGTAAACGGATTTTTCGGAGCTGCCGTCGGAGTCGGCGTTCGTGTAGACTTCCTTGATCCTGTTGCCCTTCTTGTCGTAGGTGAAAACGGCAGAAGACTTGCTGGATTCGCCGGTGCTTATCTTAACGCTGCCGTTTTCCTTGAGCTGGTTGCCGTTTTTATCAAAGGTATAAGTATAAACGCTCTTACGGGTCGTGCCGTCGGCTTCCTTTGTGTTATAGACTTCCTTGATGCGGTTGCCGTTTTTGTCGTAGGTGTAGGCAGAGCTCGTTTTGGAAACGCCTTCCTCGTCCTTGTAATAGCTCGTATCTTTCAACAGCGTACCGTTGTTGTCGTAGGTATAGGTGTAGACGCTCTGGGTGCCTGTGCCGTCGGCATAGTTATGGGTATAGGCTTCCTTGATGCGGTTGCCGTTTTTGTCATAAGTGTAGGTGCTGACCGATTTTTCCGTGCCGGATTCATCTTTGTAGGTCGAGGCCTCTTTGAGCGTGTTGCCGTTTTTGTCGTAGGTGTAAACCGTGGTTCTGCTTGCTGTCCCGCCGACGTAGGTCTCCTTCACAAGGCTGCCGTTTTTATCATAGGTGCTGGTCCAGACCTCGCGCAGGGTCGCCTCGCTGTCTTTGAAGGTTCTGACGGTTTTGATGTTGTTGCCGTTTTTGTCATAGGTGTATTCGAACACGGTCTTGCTTTTTCCTTCGTTGCTTTCGCCGGTCTCAACCTCTTTGACGATCACGCCGCCCTTGCGGGTATAGACGGTCGTTGATTTTTCGAACGTGCCGTCGGATACCTTGCGGGAATAGGTCTGCTTTACGGTCTCGCCGTATTCGTCGTATGCATAGGTCCAGACGGTTTTATAGGAGACGCCGTTTTCATCCTTGCGGGAATAGACTTCTTTGATCAGGTTGCCGTTTTTGTCGTAGGTGGTAATTTCGGTGTAGGTGTCGCCGTCGGACCATTTGCCGACTTCCTTTGTGCAGACGTAGATCATCTTCGGCTGGTAGGCTGCAACAGCGGCGGGCAGGCCGCAGGAGAGCAGCAGCAGAACGGACAGGGCGAATGCGAGCAGACGTTTGGTTTTCATATTGGTTCCTCCTAAGTGTTTTTTTTATTGTAACATACGGAACGATAGCAAGTCAAGATATTCCTGCGCAAAAGCGAAAAAAGCCGAGGGTGGGCGGCCTTTGCCTCATCCACCATTCACCTTTGGTGAGCGTTTCCCCTTCCCCATCGAGCGGGGAAGGCTTGAGCGGCAGCGGCCGCGCCGCGATTCTAATCCCTGTTCCCTGTCCCCTGCAACCTGTCCCCGCAACCTTTTTCACTTTTTCTATCATATCTCTTGATTTCTTCGTTTATCAATGCTATAATAGCGGAAAATAAAAATGAAATCCGTATGATGTCTGCAGGAGATGCATCCAGGGCACGCCATGATTCGTTCATGCGCACCCTGCGCGACCGAAGGAGAAAAACTCTCAGGTGCCTGTGCGGGCGGGAAACCGCTCCGGGCCGGACTGCAGGCGGACGGGACTTTGGAGAAGCTGCGGCCGGTTGGTACGCGCTGATTCACTCGATGTGTGAAGATTGGCGCATCTGAGTGAATCGGCGGATACCTTGCGTGCGCGGTGCCGAAGGTGAAAGCGCAAAGCGTGAATCTCTCAGGCAAAAGGACAAAGTTTGATTTTTTCCGAACCGCCGCAAAGCGGCTTTTGGCATGATCTTTCGGGTCTTTTGAGCGAACCGCGTTCTGTGCGCGGTTCGTTTTTATTATACTATAAATAAGCGCATCGTAACCGATGATTCACTCAGATGCGCACGAAAGGAAAGAAATCCATGGAAAACTTTTTCACACGTCTCGCTGAGATCAACGACGCCATCAACGGCTTTGTCTGGGTCAAGATCGGTCTGATCCTGCTGATCGGCACCGGCGTCATCATGACCGTTGTCACCCGCTTCTTCCAGGTGAGCCACCTCGGCCACTGGTGGAAGGAGACCATCGGCAGCATCTTCGGCAAAGGCAGCGCCTCGCGCGCAAAAACCGACAAAAAGAGCATCTCCCAGTTCCAGGCGCTCTGCACCGCCCTTGCCGCCACCATCGGCACGGGCAACATCGCCGGCGTTTCCGCGGCCATCGTGCTCGGCGGCCCGGGCGCCGTGTTTTGGATGTGGGTCGCGGCCTTCCTCGGCATGATGACCAACTACTCGGAAAACGTGCTCGGCATCTACTACCGCCGCCGCAACCGTGACGGCGAATGGTCGGGCGGCGCGATGTATTACCTCGCGGACGGCCTCGGCGGCAAAAAGCACATGAAGGGCGTCGGCAAGGTCCTCGCCGTGCTGTTTGCGATCTTCGCCACGCTCGCCTCCTTCGGCATCGGCAACATGGGGCAGGTCAACAAGATCACCCTGAACCTGCAGTCCGCGTTTTTCAAAAACCCGCAGGTGCTCGGTGAAGTCGGCGGCATCCCCGTGATCAGCATCGTCATCGGCGTGGCGCTCATGATCCTCGCCGGTCTCATCATCATCGGCGGCCTGCAGCGCATCGCCTCCTTTGCGGAGCGCGTGGTGCCGTTCATGTCGATCATCTATGTCATAGGCGCCCTCATCATCTGCATCATGAACTACCGCAACATCGGCGCCATGTTCGCCGCCATCTTCAAGTTCGCCTTCGGCGTGAAAGCGGCGTTCGGCGGCGCGGTCGGCATTGCGATCAGCCAGGTCATCACCCAGGGCTGCAAGCGCGGCGTGTTCTCCAACGAGGCCGGTCTCGGCTCCTCCGTGATGGTCCACTCCTCCTCCAACGTCAAAGAGCCTGTCCGTCAGGGCATGTGGGGCATCTTTGAGGTCTTCTTCGACACCTTTGTGGTCTGCACCATGACCGCCATCGTCGTCCTCTCCTCCGGCCACATCGACCTTGCGACCGGCTTTGTCAAAGAGGGCATCGAGGACGCGACCCTTGTGGCGCAGGTCTTCGGCGAAAGCTTCGGCTACATCGGCGAAGCGTTCATCGCCCTTGCCATGCTGCTGTTCGCCTTCACCACCGTGCTCGGCTGGTCGCAGTACGGCACCAAGGCGGTCGAGTACCTCTTCGGCACCAAGTCCACCATCGTTTACAAGATCATCTTCGTGCTGATGATCATCTCCGGCGCGGTCATGACCTCCTCGCTCGCGTGGGACATCTCCGACACCTTCAACGGCCTGATGATGATCCCGAACCTGATCGGCGTCGTCGTCCTCTTCCCGGTCGTTTCCAGAATCACGAAAAACTACGTCAATCGGATCATCAAGGGCAAGGACGAAGCGCCCGTGCTCTCCTTTGACCCGGAGATCGAACGCGAGATGGCTGCTGCGATCGCCGAAGAAGCGGCTGCAGCCAAAGCTGAAAACTGAGCCATGCTGAAGGACGGCATCGGCACCCTCTATGACCCCGTGGAGCCGTGGCGCAAGGCGAGAAAGGTCATCGCCCACGATTTGAACCGCCGGTTCAACGCGCTCGATGAAAACCAGACCGCCGAACGCGAAGCCGTGCTGCGCGAGCTGCTCGGCACACTGAACGAGGGCGTGTTCTTCAACGGTCCCATCACCTTCCACTACGGCACCCACACAAAGATCGGGGCGCACACCTTTGTCAATTTCAACTTCACCTGCCAGGACGACACCTTTGTCACCATCGGCGCGCACTGCGACATCGGCCCAAATGTGACGATCGTTACGCCCTGCCACCCGATGCTGCAAAGCGAACGCGAAGCCCTCCTCTGCCCCGACGGCAGCAAAAAACGCCTGTGCTACGCCAAGCCCGTGCGCATCGGCGACGGCTGCTGGCTTTGCGCAAACGTGGTGGTCTGCCCGGGCGTCACCATCGGCGAGGGCTGCGTGATCGGCGCAGGCAGCGTCGTCACGCGCGACATTCCGCCGCACTCCTTTGCCGCCGGCAACCCCTGCAAGGTGATCCGCACGCTGAGCGAACGCGATTCGCTTCGGGAGCGGCCGGAGATCCTCGGGGACTGCGAGGTAATTGAAAATTGAAAATGGAAAATTGAAAATTAAAATGAACCGAGGCGATCTGCTTCGGTTCGTCATTTTGCATAGGTTTTTGAGCCAAAATTCTACACTATAATTCGGGCTTTTCGTCTTGTGACATAGCGCGAACCCCAAAAGTGTGCTATAATATAAAGGCAACACCGCACAATTCGGGCGTGCGGTGTTGCCTAAAAAGAATTCAGCGCAACGCGCCCTGTTTGGGTATGCAGCGCTTTTTGATATAAAAAAATAATCTTTATAAAAAGGAGACATGTCCAATGAAAACCACAAAAAAAGCATTATCCGTCCTGCTCGCCGTGCTGCTGCTGGCGGGCTGCCTGAGCGCGGCGTTCAGCGTTTATGCAGTGACGGTTATTTCGAGTGTCAATCTTACCTGTCCGATACCGGAAGTGGGCGGCGCGTTCCCGACTGTGGCTGATGCTTCGTGCACAACCTCTCCCTATGTTTGTATTGAGTCAATCACTGTGAAAGAGGTTCAGGGCAGCAGTTCTGTGGATGCGACGGCACCGTTTAAAGCCGGAAAAACCTACAAGATCTATTTTAATTTGAGAATTGATAATAGCGCTATAAGCCAATACGGATTCCCCACCGATCTGACTGCAAAAGTGAACGGTGAAAGCTGCACGGTCTTTGGCGTGATCAATCCAACTAAGGCAAGCGTGATCTGGACTGTAAAGGCATATGTGTCGAGCGGCGATTTTGACAGCGGTTACGGCCACATCTACTGGGACTATAGAAGTTCGAACAAAACCCTGTACGTTTATGGCTGGGGCTCAATCCCCAATTATGATCGTGGTAAGACTTCGCCGTGGTACAGCGTTTGCGACAGTGACAAGTGTGAGACCATTGTGATCGAAATCGGAATCGAGACCATCGGCAAGCACGCGTTTTCCTATCTTACCGATGTAAACAGCGTGACCATTCCGGAAACGGTAGAAAGCATTGGAGAAAGTGCCTTTTCTGCATGTTATGATCTGAAAAACATTACGATTCCCGAAGGCGTGAAAAGTATAGGGAAAAGCGCATTCTATTTTTCTAATCTGGAAACTGTTGCAATTCCCAAAACGATGGAGACCATCGGCGTGGAAGCGTTTTATAATTGCGAACACCTGAGAACTGTTTATTATGGCGGCAGCCGGAGCGATTGGAATACCATTGATATCGACGAAAGCGCTTTTTTGTATTCTTGGCTTGATGAAGATGATGATTCTGTTGAATCTCCAATTCCGTTTACCATCGTCTATCATGAGTTTCAAGTATCGTTGACCGCAAGTCCTGCTGAAGGCGGCGCGGCCACCGGCAGCGGAACGTATGTCGTCGGCGAAACGATAACTGTGAAAGCGTTTGCCGATGAAGGTTACCACTTTGTAGGTTGGTTCAATGGCAGCAGCAAGGTGAGTGACAACGCCCAATACAGCTTCACCGTGACCGACGATGTGACGCTGACGGCGAAGTTTGAAAAGGGCACTGCGCCTGACAACCCCGGCGGCGGCAACAACCAGCCGACCACACAGCAGCAAAGCGGCGGCTGCAAGTATTGCGGCGGAACCCACACCGGCTTCCCGGGCGTGCTCATCGGCTTCTTCCACAGCATTTTGGCGCTGTTCGGCCTGCACAAGTAATCATCCACCTGTCTTTCAAATGACCCCGCCGGGGGAACGTTCCGCGGCGGGGTCCAGTTTTCAACTTTCAATTTTCAATTTTCAATTCTCGAAAACGCGCACCCGCAATAGTTCTGCCGGTAAAGCTCATATTCCCTTGACAGCACGATCGAGCGCTGGTAGCCGCCCTTTTTCTTGAAGTTTGAGGGTAGATGGCGCACGCCGTATTTTTCGCCTGCCCGTTCGCCTTCCTCGTTCAGCACATCTGCGTTTTTCAGCGGGCTGATGGACAGGGTCGTGGTGAAATAGTCAAAGCCCTGCGCCTTTGCAAGCTTCGCCGTTTCCTCCAGCCGCAGACGGAAGCACACCCGGCAGCGCGCGCCGCCCTCGGGTTCGCCCTCCAGTCCGCGCACGGCGTCGTAGAACCGCTGCGGTTCAAACGCGCCCTCAAGGAAGGAGATCGGGTGCTTCGCCGGAAGCTGCGCCACCAGCCGCTTTGCCTCCGCGACCCGGTGGACATACTCCTCCGCCGGGTGGATGTTGGGGTTGAAGTAGAACAGTGTGATTGCAAAATGCTCGGAGAGATATTCCAGACAATAGCTGCTGCAGGGGGCGCAGCAGGCATGGAGCAGCAGCGTGGGCACCTCGCCCGCCGCCGCGTGACGCTCAATGATGGCATCGAGTTCCTTTTGGTAGTTGCGCATAAGATCACCGCGAGCATTGTAGCACGTTTTTTCAAAAAATGCAACTGCGCCCTTGACTTTCCGCTGGTACGGTGCTATAATGCATTCAATAAATATTACAGGGGTGCCACGGCTGAGACCGTCAAACGACGGAACCCAACCTGATCCGGATAATGCCGGCGTAGGGACGTAATGAAACGCCTTGTGATGTTTAGAATTTCACGGGCGTGTTTTTTTGCCCGAAAAGAAAGGAAGCCTTACTATGTCCACCCAAAAATCAAACATCTCCTCCGTTCAGCGGCTCGCCGAATGCGGCATCATGCTCGCGCTCGCCGTCATTCTCAACGAGTTCACACCCATCAAGCTCCCCTTCGGCGGCTCGGTCACCTTCTTTTCGCAGCTTCCGATCGTGGTCATCAGCTACCGCCACGGCGTGAAATGGGGCCTGTTCACCGGCCTTGCCATGGGCGTCATCGAGATGCTGTTCGGCCTTGCCAACTTCTCCTATGTCACGGGCATCGCGGCCTATCTGATCCTGATCTTCGCCGATTATGTCGTCGCGTTTTCGGCGCTCGGTCTCGGCGGCATTTTCCGGGGTTCCATCAAAAATCAGGCGCTTTCGCTGGCGGCCGGCGGCGCGCTGGTTTCCGTGATCCGCTTCGTGTGCCACTTCATCAGCGGCGTTACGATCTGGGGCGGCTACGCGGAAGACACCCCCGTGGCGATCTACTCCCTGACCTACAACGGCTCCTACATGCTGCCGGAGCTGATCCTCACCGTGATCGGCGCGCTGGTGGTCGGTTCGCTGCTCGATCTGCGTGCGCCGAGACTGAAGGCGCTGAAAAGGACGAAGACGGCAAGCACGACGGAAGAATAAGACGAACTTGAATTTGATGACCGCTCCGTTCGGGGCGGTTTTCATTTGCACCACTCACCTGCACCCGGCTGAATCATCCCACATTCCACATTCCACCCTCCACATTCCACATTAAAAAAGCAGTCGATCAACTCGACTGCTTTTTTATTTGAAGTCAAACTTATTTCAGGGTGACCTTTGCGCCGGCTTCTTCGAGCTTCGCCTTTGCGGCTTCAGCGTCGTCCTTGCTCATCGCTTCCTTGATGACCTTCGGAGCGCCGTCAACGGCTTCTTTCGCTTCCTTCAGGCCAAGGCCGGTCAGTTCGCGGACAGCCTTGATGACAGCGATCTTGTTGGCGCCGATCTCAGTCAGCTCAAGATCAAATTCCGTCTTCTCTTCCACAGCAGCACCGGCAGCTTCCACCGGGCCGGCAGCGACGACAGCCGCAGCAGCGGACACGCCGAATTCATCTTCGACAGCGTGAACAAGCTCGGAGAGCTCAAGCACGGTCAGGGTCTTCAGTTCTTCAATGATTGCAGTGATCTTCTCAGATGCCATGGTAATTTACCTCCATTAAATCAATCGTTATTTTTGGATTATGCCTCTGCCGGCGCTTCTTCGGCGGCCGGAGCTTCTTCAGCGGCGGGTGCTTCTTCAGCAGCCGGAGCTTCTTCTGCAGCCGGAGCTTCCTCAGCAGCCGGAGCAGCTTCTTCGCCCTTGTCGACGATCGCCTGAATGGCGCGCGCGAAGGCGGAAATCGGGGCCTGGAAGGCACCCAGGACCTGGGCAAGCAAAATGTCGCGCGGCGGCAGCTTTGCAAGTCCGGAGATCTTGGCAACATCGATCACTTCCTGATCGAGGAAACCGTTTTTGATCGTGAAATTCTTGTGCGTATCCGCAAACTTGCTGAGAATGCGAGCAGCGGCTACGTAATCATCTGCACTTGTGGCGATGGCGGTGGTTCCGTCGAGGACGGCGTCCAGACCGGTCAGTCCGGTGGAAGCGATTGCAAGGCGCAACAGCGTGTTCTTGACGACGGTGTATTCCACACCGGCCTCACGCAGCTCCTTACGCAGCGCGGTATCGTCGGTCACGGTGATACCCTTGTAGTCGACAATGACGCCGGCGCAGGAAGCGTTCAGGCGGTCAACGAGCTGTGCCACGACCTGCTGCTTCTGTTCCAAAACTTTAGCACTAGGCAAATGAAGTCACCTCCTGTAAAAATTTTTGTTCAACAGAAAATGCCTTTTCTCCGCTCGAAGAAAAGGCACAGATAGACAGTCTATTGCGCGATCTCCTCGGCAGGCGGCAAAAAGCCTTTCAGTCAAAACACCTGCTGTCTTCGGTGAACAGCTTTGTTATTATACCGCATCGTTTTCACGATGTCAAGTATTTTTTGAATTATTTTTCGGCAGCAGCGGAGCCAACCTTGTTCGGGTTGATGCGGATGCCGGGGCCCATGGTTGCGGAAACAACGCAGGAGCGGATATACTGACCCTTGGCGGCGGCCGGCTTCGCCTTGATGATGGCGTCCAGCAGCGTGGTGAAGTTCTCGTTCAGCTTTTCAACGCCGAAGGAGACTTTGCCGATCGGGCAGTGGATGATGTTGGTCTTGTCCAGACGGTATTCGATCTTACCGGCTTTGGCGTCGGTGACAGCCTGCGCCACGTTCGGGGTCACGGTGCCGGCCTTCGGGGACGGCATCAGGCCGCGGGGACCGAGGAGCTTACCGAGACGGCCGACGAGACCCATCATGTTCGGGGTCGCGATCGCAACGTCGAATTCCATCCAGCCTTCGCCCTGGATCTTCTGCACGAGATCCTCAGCGCCGACCACGTCTGCGCCCGCAGCCTCAGCGGCTTTGGCATCGTCGCCCTTGGCGAACACAGCCACGCGGACAGTTTTGCCGGTGCCGTTGGGAAGCACCACGGCGCCGCGCACCTGCTGGTCAGCGTGACGGGAGTCAACGCCCAGACGGATGTGCGCTTCGACGGTTTCGTCAAACTTCGCGGTTGCGGTTTTGATGCTCAGTTCCAACGCTTCGGCAGGATCGTAAAGGTTCAATTTGTCGAACAGCTTTGCGCTTTCAACATACTTTTTGCCATGTTTCATAAATTCATCCTCCTATTGAGTGGTTCATCGGAAAGCTTCCTCCCACCCGGAATCATGCGTGACGTTAATCGGCGACAACAACGCCCATGCTGCGGCAGGTACCCGCGACCATGCTCATCGCGGTTTCAATGCTTGCAGCATTCAAGTCGGGCATTTTCTGCTCGGCGATTTTACGGACCTGCTCGGTTGTGATGGTTGCGACCTTGGTTCTGTTCGGAACGCCGGAACCGCTTTCGATGCCGCAGGCCTTCTTGATCAGAACAGCCGCGGGCGGGGTCTTGGTGACGAACGAGAATGTGTGGTCGGCATACACCGTGATGACAACGGGAATGATCAGACCGATGTCATTCTTTGTGCGCTCGTTGAATTCCTTGGTGAACGCCATGATGTTCACACCGTGCTGACCGAGTGCCGGGCCGACAGGCGGGGCCGGGGTTGCTTTGCCGGCAGGAATCTGGAGCTTGATTAAGCCTACTACCTTTTGAGCCATTTTTTGCACCTCCAAAAGAATGTGGTTGATGGCGACCTGCGTAAAGGATTTGCAGATCTCCCACAGGGAGCGGACGCTCCCCCATCAAAAACAGCGAACGCTGTCAATGACCGTGTGAATTAGATTGCGACCTCGACCTGGCCGAGATCCAGCTCCACCGGGGTTTCTCTTCCCAGCATGGAGATCATGACGACCACGATCTCTTTTGCAAGGTCGATACTGTCCACAATGCCGCTGTAGCCGTCGAACGGACCGCTTTGAATGTTGACAAGGTCGCCGACCTTGTAGTTGACCTCCACTGACCTTTTTTCGATGCCGAGCTTTTCGACTTCTTCTTCCGTCAGGGGGATCGGTTTGCTTCCCGGGCCGACAAAGCCCGTGACGCCCCGGGTGTTGCGGATCAGGTACCACGCCTCGTCGGACATGGCAAGCTCCTCATCCTCAAATTCGCTGCGCTTTCTGTAGGAGCAGGCGACTTTGACGAGCACATAGCCGGGGAACATTTTGCGCTCGACTTCTCTTTTTTGTTCGTCCTTGATCTCCGTCACCTTTTCCATCGGCACACGGACTTCAAAGATCTGATCCTGCATCCGGCGATTTTCGACCGCGGTCTCAATGTTGGATGCAACCTTGTTTTCATAGCCTGAATACGTGTGTACTACAAACCATCTGGCGTATTCTGCCATCGTGACACCTCCCGCTGCTTATTCGGCAGCCGTTGTATCCGCTTGCGGTGCAGCTTCTTCGGCAGCTTCTTCAGTCGCTTCCTCGGTTTCCTCTTCGGATCCCGCTTCGGTCTCCTGCTCGGATTCCGCATCCGCTTCCTCGGCTTCGCCTTCCTGCGTGCCTTCTTCAGCGTCGGTGTTCTCGTCGACCGTCTCGCTCACGGACGTATCGTTCGTTGCAAGCTTCTTCAGGCCGGTGATGCCGGCGGAAAGTCCGGTGTCAATGCCCCAGATGATCAGGGAAACGACAGCCACAACGAGCAGAACCACGCCGGTGCTCTTCAGCACGGTCTTGGCGTCGGGCCAAACGATCTTTTTCGTTTCGCCGCGCACGTCCTTGAAATAACGCTTGACATTCTGCCAGCCGCGGGAGAAAGCGCCGGGACGATCTGACTTTTTGCTTGCCTTTGCAGCCTTGGCAACTTTGGCGGCAGCTTTGCTCTCTTCGGTTTCGGCCTTTACAACCTCAGAAGTTTCGGCAGCCTTGTTTTCTTTGTCAGCCACTGTAGCGTACCTCCCGTCTTATTTTGTTTCCTTGTGGAGCGTATGTTTCTTGCAGAATCTGCAATACTTGTTCATCTCCAGTCGGTCCGGATTGTTCTTTTTGTTTTTCATTGTGTTGTAGTTGCGTTGTTTGCACTCCGTGCAGGACAATGTGATTTTCACGCGCATGACGGCACCTCCATTAAACTTGGATTATTTGCGGCTTTCGCCGGAGCAAAAGCCTTTCAGGCCTCCCTCTGTCACGGCACAAAAAGAAAGCCCTCGACAGAGGTAGAGCTATCATATCACAAACTCTCCCGTTCGTCAAGGGCTTTTTCACATTTTTTTATGACTTTTTCAAAGAAGGTCACACGATCTCCGCTTTGGCGATCACGATATCCTCCACCGGCGAAGTCGCCACGCGGTCAAAGCCGTTGGAAACGCGCGCGATCCTGCAAAAGTCGTCCACCGTCTTCATGCCGTCGATCACCTTGCCGAAGGCAGCGTAATCGCCGTCGAGGAAGGTCGCGTCGTCATAGCAGATGAAGAACTGGCTGGAGGCGGAATCCTTCGCGTTTGCGCGGGCCATGGAGACCACGCCGCGCGTGTGGCTCAGCGTGTTCTGCGAAAAGCCGTTGGAAGCGAACTCGCCCTTGATGGACGGCGTGTCGGCGCCCTCGCCGCCCTGCGCCATAAAGCCCGGATAGATGCGGTGGAATTTCGTGCCGCTGTAGTAGCCGCTCTTGACGAGCTTGACAAAGTTTTCAACGGTCTGCGGCGCGTACTCCGGATAAAGCTCCATCGTGAATGTGTCGCCGTTTTCCATGGTGAACTGAACCTTCGTGTGTTCCATATCGGTCGTCTCCTTTTTGTCTTCGTTTGCTTCTTTGGATTCCGCAGCCGCAGTCGAGGCCGCGCTTTCGCCGGTTTTGTCCTTGGCGTCCTTTGCGTCCGCGGTTCCCTTGGCCGTTTCGGTCGGGTCGGCGGCCGGAGCGCTCTCGCTCGCCGGCGCGTCGGTCGAAGCCGTTTCGCCCTTTTCCGCCTTGCCGCAGGCCGCGAACAGGCTCAGCGCCAGCAGCGCACACAGCAGCAGACAGAGCGCTTTGGATGATCTCATACAAACACCGCTTTCTCTTTTTTATGTATTATAATGAAAAAACCGAAAATGTCAATGACAAACCGGAAAAAATATGCTATACTCTTTTCGGAAAAGAGGGTGATCCTATGAAAGCAGAACGCGGCTATCCCGTTGTGACGGTGACGCCGAAGGGCGAACGGTTTCTCAAATCGGGGCATGTGTGGGTTTTTGACGAGGAAGTGACCGAGATCAAAGGCGCTTATGAAAACGGAGATATCGTCGATGTGGTCAACGCAAAGGGGCGCTACCTCGGCTCCGGCTTTTTCAACGGCAACTCCAGGATCCGCGTGCGCGTTTTTTCGCAAAACGCCAACGACGCCTTTGACGCCGCCTTTTTTGCGCGCCGCCTGCGCTACAGCTTCGATTACCGCAAAGCCGTCATGGGCAGCGACTTTTGCTGCTGCCGTCTGATCTTCGGCGAAGCCGACGGCTTTCCGGGGCTGACGGTCGACCGCTTTGGCGACATTCTCGTCACGCAGACGCTCTCGCTGGGGATCGAACGGCGCAAGGACGTGATCTTTCCGCTGATGGCGCAGATCCTTGCCGAAATGGGTGCGCCGGTCAAAGCGATCTTTGAGCGCAACGACGTTGCCATCCGCGAAAAAGAGGGCATGGCGCAGAACACCGGCTTTTTTGAAGCGCCCGGCCTTGCCGCCGATCTTCCGGGCACGGTCATCCTCACGGAAAACGGGATCGACTACGAGGTGGACTATATGCACGGACAGAAGACCGGCTTTTTCCTCGACCAGAAATATAACCGTCTGGCCACCGGCAGACTCGCCGAGGGCAGAACAGTGCTGGATTGCTTTACCCACACGGGCGCGTTTGCGCTGAACTGCGCGAAAGCGGGCGCAAAGCGCGTCACCGCCGTGGATATTTCCGAGGACGCCGCGGCTGCCGCCCGGGCCAACGCCGCGCGAAACGGCTTTTCAAATGTTGAAGTTCTGTGCGCGAACGTGTTCGATCTGCTGACGGAGCTTTACGCCAAAGGCGGCAGCCCCTACGATTACATCATTCTCGATCCGCCGGCCTTCACCAAAAGCAGCAGCACGGTCCGAAGCGCCATCCGCGGCTACAAGGAGATCAACCTCAAGGCGATGAAGCTCCTGCCCCGGGGCGGCTATCTCGCCACCTGCTCATGCTCCCACTTTATGACCGACGCCCTCTTTCGCGAAATGCTGCGCGACGCGGCGGCAGACGCCGGCGTCAGCCTGCGGCAGATCGAAGCGCGTCAGCAATCGCCGGATCACCCGATCCTCTGGAATGTGCCGGAGACGGATTATTTGAAGTTTTATCTGTTCCAGGTGGTTTGAGTTATTTTCGTTTTTGCACCTTGCGCTTGTTGCCGTGCTCGTCAATGATATAGGTGTTCTCGAGATTCGCCACAAGGCTTTCCCGGAACGACGCGATGTAAAGCTCGCGCAGCATCTTCTGCTCGTCGCGCTCCTCGTCGCTCAGCCCCTCGGGGGTTTTTGCCTTGCGGGCCAGGGCGTTGATGCGGTCGATCTGTGCCTGTGTTACCATATGTCTCACTCCCACGTTTTCCAAATCTCGGGGCAATAGCCGACGGTCGCCTGTTTGCCGTTGCGCACGATCGGCATTTTCAGCAGCTTCTGGTTTTCCAGCAGCTTTTCTTCCTTCGCTTCTTCCGAGGCGAGATATTTGATCAGCGTGACCTCCTGCGCTTTGGCGTTTTCGTCGATCAGAGCCTCTGCCGAACACTTCAGCGCCGTGCGCACCGAACGAAATTCGCCCTTGCTCATGCCGAACCTCGCCAGATCGACAAACTGAAATTTGATGCCCCGCTCCTTGAAAAAGCGCTGGGCTTTTTTCGTGTCAAAGCTCTTGGCCGTGCCGTAGATCTGGATGTTCATTCTTGTGCGCTCCTTCGTTTTCAGTGCTGCCGCCCCCGCGTTTTTCGGGCAGCCGCACAGGGTCGCCCCTACTATATCATATGGGACGCCGTTTCGTCAAGCGTTCTTGACAAGCACGGGAGCGAAAGATATAATAATACTATCATAATGATTCCGCATTCCGCATGAAAAGAAAGGGGTGTGACCGTATGTCAAAACACTGCACCATCCTTTGCGCCGGGGAAATCGGAAAGATCGCCGTTCCCGACGGCAGCTTTGTCATCTGCGCCGACGGCGGCCTTGCCCACGCAAAAAAGGCGGGCGTCGAGCCCGACCTCATCGTCGGCGATTTTGATTCCTTCGGGCAGATCCCGGACGGCGAAAACGTGCGCGTGCACCCCGTGGCAAAGGACGAGACCGACTCCTTTCTTGCCGTCGATTACGCGCTGGAACGCGGCTGCACGGACTTTCTCATCTACGGCGGCCTCGGCGGAAGGTTCGACCACACGCTGGCCAACGTGCAGCTTCTGCGGCGGCTGTGCCTTTGCGGGTGCCGGGGTACGCTTGTCGGCGCGGACGGTACGCGCGTCACCGCGATTTACAACGAAACGCGCACCTTTTCCCCTGCCCTGACCGGCAGCGTGGGCGTGTTTTCGCTGACGCCGGAAAGCAGAGGCGTCACCATCAAAAATCTGCAGTTTGAAGCCGAAAACGTCACGCTGAACGACCACACCTCCCTTGGCGCAAGCAACGCCTTTTGCGGCAAGCCGGCAAAGATCGGCGTGGCGGACGGCATTCTGCTTATCACATGGAAGGAGTAACCATCATGACAATCCTCGAAGCCATCGACGCGCGCCACAGTGTGCGCCAATATCAAAACAGGCCCATCGAGCCGGAAAAGAAAGCCGCCCTGCAGGCGGAGGTCGACCGCTGCAACGAAGAAAGCGGTCTGCACATCCAGCTCATCACCGACGAGCCGGAAGCGTTCACCGGCACCATGGCGCACTACGGCCATTTCACCGGCGTTTCCAACTATATCGCGCTGGTCGGCCCGAAAAGCAAAACGCTCGGCGAACAGGCCGGTTACTACGGCGAACGGATCGTGCTGCTGGCGCAAACGCTCGGCCTGAACACCTGCTGGGTGGCGCTGACGTTCAGCAAGAGAAAATGCAAAGCCGTTGTGAACAAAGGCGAAAAGCTCGCGCTTGTGATCTCGCTGGGCTACGGCGAAACGCAGGGGCACGAACGGCCCTCGAAAACCGCGGCGGACGTTGCCGATATGACCGACGCGCCGGACTGGTTCCGCGCCGGGATCGACGCCGCGCTGAAGGCCCCGACCGCCGTGAATCAGCAAAGGTTCCGTTTCATCCGCGACGGCGAAGCTGTCAAAGCCGAGGCCACCGGCGGGTTTTACAGCGATGTGGACCTCGGGATCGTGAAGTATCACTTTGAGGTCGCGAGCGGGAGAAGAATTGAAAGTTGAAAATTGAAAATTGAAAATTGAAAATTGATCCCGCCGCGGAGCATGAATCCACGGCGGGATCGTTCATTTTTTATGCTTTCTTCTTCGCCTTGACCAGAGCGATCAGCTTTTCCAACGCGAATCCGGCGGCGGAAACGGCCGCACCAAACAAAAACAGAAACAGTTCAGGTGTGTTCAGGTTGCCGAATGCCTGATAATTTGACGCTCCAAAGGTGAAGAATTCCAAAGCCATCAGACCCAGACCGTAGACCGGAGCCGCAAGCCACGCCCACTTGCCCCAAAAGCCTTCGAGACCGATCACAAGAGATTCTCCAAAGGTCGCGAGCGGGAAAAGAATTGAAAATTGAAAATTGAAAATTGATCCCGCCGCGGAGCATGAATCCACGGCGGGATCGTTCATTTTATTTGTTTTCTTCTTCGCCTTGACCAGAAGGCAGACAGAGATCAGAATGGGGTTTCCCTTTTTCTGATTTTGTTTCATAAAACAAATCCCCTTTTCTAATTTGAAGTCCTATCAATTTTCAACTTTCATTTTTCAATTAGAAGGTTTCTCTGATCTTCTCCAATATCTCTTCATCCGCCGGGCAGAAGTCGTAGTTTTCGATCTCGTCCGGCGTGATGGAGCGGATGTCGGCGTGCTCGAGTTTTTGCGGTGTGCCGGAGACGATTCTTGCATGGAACAGCGTCAGCTCCACCGTCATGTCGGGATAGGCATGCACGACCTCCATAAACACGTCGCCCACGGCGATCTCCACGCCCAGCTCCTCGCGGCATTCGCGCCGGAGGGCTTCTTTTTTGCTCTCGCCGGGTTCCACTTTGCCGCCGACGAATTCCCACAGCAGCCCGCGGGTCTTGTGCGCCGGGCGCTGAAAGATCATGAAACGGTTCCCGTCGCGGATCAGCGCCGCCACCACCTGCGTCACAGGTCTCCACTCCCCCAAATTTTCAATTCTCCATTTTCAATTTTCAATTATATCACGGCGTCCTTGAAGCTGTCGCCGAGCAGAATGTTGTTCAGCGCGTCGCGCAGATCGAGCGTCAGCTTGCAGCGCTTCAGCCGCACCAGCGCGTTTGCCACGCCGAGCACGAGCTTGTAGTAGTCCGGGTCGTCCACGCCCTTGCCGTGGGCGTCGAGGATGGAGAGCCAGGTTTCGCCGACGAATTCCTGCAGAGGCTTGTCCTTGTATTTCGCCAGCGCCTCCTGCGGAATGCAATCCCCGCAGCCGAGCACGCACAAAAGCCGATAGACGGTTTTGGCCGTCGCCTTGAAATAGAGCCGGGCGATCGGGTGCAGCGGATAATAGAGCTTTTCAAAGTTTTCGCCCTTGAGCCCCATGGCGCACAGGCGTTCGACAAATTCCGGCTTTGTCAGCGCCGCGCCTTCCACCAGGCGGTCAATCAGGGCGGTCGCGTGGTGGGCAAGGTAGCTCTGCGCGTCGATCTCTTCGCCCTTGTAAGTAAAGGATTTGAGCGGCTCCACATCGAGCTTGAGCCCTTCATCGGTAACGGCGACATAGACGATCGGCGCGGGATAGCCGACAAGGGAGCCGATGTTGACCTGGGTGATCGTGTTGTTCGCGTCCGAGGTGAAGGCGCTCACGCCCTGAATGTGGGAATGGCCGACAAACATATATTTGAGGCCCATGTCCGCAAAGCGGGACGCGACTTCTTCGCGGTCGCCGACGCAGGTGCTGCCCACGCCGGTGATCATCGGGTGCACGTGGGGCATCAGCAGGTGATGCTCCATGCCGATGAGCACTTTGCCGTCTGCGGCGGCCTGCTTGATCTGCGCTTCGATCCACGCATAATGCGCCGGGGTAAAGCCGGCCCAGTTCTTTTCGTTTTTGTCGTCGTTGAGGGCGAGGATGCGCACGTTTTCGCCCACATCCACGGTGAACGAGCAGGTGCCGATGTCGGTGATGAATTCGCTCCCGGCCTGTTTGGGGCCGAAGTCAAAATAGAAATCACGCAGCTCGTCGGCGCGCATGACAGGCACATCATGGTAGACCGCGTTTCCTTCGAAGCGGCGGGGATTTTCGTCGGAGCACCAGTCGTGCGTGGCAGTGATGAGATAAACCGGCTTTTCCTTTTGCAGCGCGTAGAGCTTTTCGCGCAGTTCTTCGTGGCAGACGCGCTCGCCGTCGTTGGACACGTCGCCCGCGATCAGGACGGCTTCGGCGTCGCTTTTTGCGAGTTCGGCAAACGCGGCGTCAAGAATGGCGCCGGTCTCGAGCAGGCATTTCTGGTCGGAGCCGCTGCGCAGGTAATAGGCGCGGCCCTCATCGGCCAGAGACGGGGAAAAATAATGGGTGTCGGCGATGAACGCAAGCTTTGTCTCTTTCATATTAATCCTCCTGTGTGGTTGCCGATGCTTCCATCGTCTGCGCGAGCGCCGCGCGGCGTTCTTTGATCTCTTCCATCATCTTGCGGTGGCTCTCGCCCGTGATGTTATAGAAATGCATCGGAATGAGCATCAGCAGATAGCCCAGCGCCGGGACAAGCACCGTCATCAGGAACAGCGCCTTGTTCGTTTCGGCATTCTGCGCCACGGAGCCCTCCTCGTGGGCGATGTAGCCCGTCAGGCCGAGGACGCGCAGACCGATCGTGGAAGAGAAGGTGTTCTCGATCTTGCCGGTGAAGGACATGATGGACAGCATGACGCCCTCCACACGGGTGCCGGTCTTGTATTCGATGTAATCGACCGTTTCGGCCTCCATCTCCTTCTGGATGAGGTTCTTGAACTCCATGGGGATGGCAAGCAGGCCGGTGAACAGCACCACAAGGATGCCGGTGAACAGCGACACGGACGCGCCGGCCTCTTTGTCCAGCAGACCCTTGTAGGTGCACAGGGCAAACAGAGCGCTCAGACCGATGGCCAGCAGGCAGCAGGCCTGATAGAACTTTTTCGGGTCGGCGCGGCGGCCGAGCTTTTCCATGATCATCGGGACGACCACGGCGGCGATCAGACTGCCGGGGAATTTGATGACGTCGATGAAGATGTTATACTTGTCGTTGCTCATCAGGTCATAGACGAAGTAGGTCGAGACCTGCTCGGGGATCTTGCAAAGCACAAAGAAGATGTTGCCCAAAAAGAGCATCAGCAGCGGCCGGTTCTTGAACAGCAGGCGGAAGCACTCCTTTACGGAAGGGGCGTCCTCCTTGTGTTCGGCGCGCTCATGGGTGTTGGCGTAGGTCAGCCGGGTCAGCAGCACGATACCGACGGCGGCGATGATCGCCGAGGTCAGATAGGACTGCGGGCGGTGATCCTTGAAATAGGGCAGCAGTCCCGCGCCGGCCACAAAGACCATCGGGATCGCGCCGCCGATGGAGCGCACAATGGACGACACGCCGAAGAGCTTGGTGCGCTCAATGCCGCTGGGCGTGATGGAAAACGCCAGCGCGCCCATCGGGATATCGAAGGCGGTGTAGGTCACATCGAGCAGCACAAAGAGCACCGTGGTGTAGGCGATATTGAACCAGGTCGGCATATTGGAGGAGCCGAGGAAGAACAGCACCATGACGATGGCCACGAAGATCGGCGCCCATTTGATGTAGGGCCGCATCTGGCCGTTTTTTGTGCGCGTGCGGTCCACGATGACGCCCATGACGGGGTCGTTGATCGCGTCAAAGATGCCGCAGTAAAAGCGGATGCGGCCGGCCACGCGCATGGCGCTGCCCGCGCCGCGCTCGAGTTCGAGCTTTGAAAACAGCACGTTCGTCAAAAAGTAGTTGACATACTTCGAGGACGTCATACCGGTGTTCATGCCCTGCGCGCCGCGGCCGAGCGCATAGGAGATCGTTTCTTTCCAGGTCAGAACGGTCTCTTCGCCGACATCCTTTTTGATGATCTTGCTGTCAAGGAAGGTTTTCAGTTTTCCCATCGTTTTTTCCTCATTTCTCATAAAAGAAACCCCATATAAGGCTCATAAGAACATTATATGGGTTTTTGAAGAAGATGTCAATATGATTTACACTTTGACTTTTGCCTGCTTTTTCAGCCGGAGCAGCGCCGGCGTGAGCGCCGCGCCGAGCACGGCGTTTGTGGCAGCCTCCACCAGAGAGTTCACACCGGCGAAAGCGAAGGCAAAGGCCAGCAGGTTCTTTGCGCCGAGGCTTTCCATCAGCGAGGCGATATAGTCCGTGCGGCCGAAAAGGAGAACCAGCAGGCCGACGAACAGCACGGTGTTCAGCAGCGACCCGCAAAGGAAGCTCAATGCTCCGTTCACCGCGCCGGGCAGCCGCGTTTTGGAAAGCGTTTCAAACAGCAGGGCCGCCAAAAAGCCGAAGAACAGGCGCGGCAGCAAACAGATCAGCGCCGTGAAAAAGGGGTTCAGCGACAGCATGGCCGCGCCGAAAGCGCTCATGCCGAAGCACTGCAGAAAGCTGGAAACGCCGAAGGCCGCGCCGAGCACCAGACCGCCCCATTTTCCGAGCAGGACGCCGCCGGCAACCACGGGCGCCACAAGAAAGGTGATCTCAATGATGCCGATTTTCAAATAACCGACCGGCGTAAAGGACATCACGGCGATGATCGCAATAAAAACCGCAGTGAGCGTCAGGCGGAAGACGTTGGTTTTGTTTTTCATGGGAACCTCCTATGGGAATTCGGAATGCGGAATTCGGAATTGAGGGGCGCCACGCTGCGCGTGATGCGCCGAAAGAATATACTTGGAAGGTTAGCTTTTCAAATCGGCGGATGCTCCGTTCCGCAGGTTCTTCCTTCGCGGACGAAGTGTGCGGTTTTGCCGCACTGCAGAAGCGCGACCTTCATTCCGCATTCCGAACGAAAAAAGACGGTGCGCTGTCCGCGCACCGTTTGTGATCAATCGTGGTGATGATGGCCGCCTCTTCTGCGGTTGCCGCCGTCACGGCGCGGTCTGCGCGGCGCTTCGTCGTCGTTTTCCGGCGTGAGGCCTTCGATCTCGATCAGCGCGTCACGGCGCGAAAGGTTCAGACGGCCCTGATCGTCGATCTCGGTGACCTTGACGATCACTTCGTCGCCGACGTTCACGCAGTCCTCGACCTTATCCACACGCTTGACGTCGAGCTTGCTGATGTGCACGAGACCCTCTGTGCCCGGTGCGATCTCCACGAACGCGCCGAAGGTCATCAGACGGGTCACGATGCCGCGATAGATGGCGCCGATCTCCGGATCCTTGGCAATGGTCTCGATGATGGTGAGGGCGCGCTGGGCATCCTCCAGAGAGATGGAGGACACAAAGATGGTGCCGTCCTCTTCCACGTCGATCTTGCAGTTGCACTCGGCGCAGATCTTCTGGATGACCTTGCCCTGCTTGCCGATCACGTCGGCGATCTTTTCCACGTCTATCTTCGTGGTGAGCATCTTCGGCGCGTACTTGGAAAGCTCCTTGCGCGGCTCGGCGATGCACGGCAGCATGACCTCGTCGAGGATCTTGCAGCGGGCAACATAGGTCTTTTCGAGCGCTTCCTTGATGATCTCCGGCGTCAGGCCGTGGATCTTGAGGTCCATCTGGATGGCGGTGATGCCGTTCTTTGTGCCGGCGACTTTGAAGTCCATATCGCCGAAGAAGTCTTCGAGGCCCTGGATGTCGACCATGGTCATGAAGCGGTCGCCTTCGGTGATCAGGCCGCAGGAGATGCCGGCCACGGGCGCTTTGATCGGCACGCCGGCCGCCATCAGCGACAGCGTGGAGCCGCAGACGGACGCCTGGGAGGTGGAGCCGTTGGAGGACAGCACTTCGCTGACCAGACGCAGCGTGTACGGGAACTCTTCGACCGAGGGGATCACCGGCAGCAGCGCGCGCTCCGCAAGGGCGCCGTGACCGATCTCACGTCTGCCCGGGCCGCGCGGCGGACGGGTCTCGCCGACGGAATAGGACGGGAAATTGTAGTGGTGCATGTAGCGCTTGCTTTCTTCCTTGTCCAGACCGTCCAGAAGCTGGGCGTCGCTCATGGTCCCGAGGGTGGTCACGGTGAGCACCTGGGTCTGGCCGCGGGTGAACATACCGGAGCCGTGGACACGGGAAAGCAGGTCGATTTCGGCGTCGAGCGGACGCATATCGTTGATGCCGCGGCCGTCCACACGCTTGCCCTCATCGAGCAGCCAGCGGCGCACAACGAACTTCTGCAGCTTGTACAGGCAGTCGTCGAGCTTGGCGGTCTCTTCGGGATATTCCTCGTCGAACTTTTCATGCACAGCCTCATAGACGGGCTTGAGCCGCTCGTCGCGGATGCGCTTGTCGTCGGTGTCGAGCGCTTCCTTCACCATGTCGATGGCGAAAGCCTTGACCGCTTCGAACATGGCCGGGTCGGGATCCTGGGATTCGAACGGGATCTTTTCCTTGCCGATCTCCTTCTGAATGCCCTTGATGAACTCCACGAGCTCCTGATTGACCTTGTGGGCATACATGATGCCTTCGAACATGGTCTCGTTGTCCACTTCGTTGGCGCCGGCTTCGATCATGGCGACCAGATCGGCCGTGGAAGCGACGGTCACAGCCATCTCGCTGCGGTCGCGCTCTTCCTCCGTCGGATTGATGACGAATTTGCCGTCCACAAGACCCACGGAAACACCCGCGATCGGGCCGTCCCAGGGGATCTCGGAGATGGAGATCGCGACGGACACGCCGAGCATGGCGGTGATCTCCGGCAGGCAGTCGGGGTCAACGCTCATCACGGTGGCGACCACGCCGACGTCGTTGCGCATATCCTTCGGGAACAGCGGGCGGATCGGACGGTCGATCACGCGGGAGCAAAGGGTCGCCTTTTCGCTGGCGCGGCCTTCTCTGCGCTGGAAGGAGCCGGGGATCTTGCCCACGGAATAGAGCTTTTCTTCAAAGTCCACGGAAAGCGGGAAGAAATCCACACCTTCGCGGGGCTTTGCGGACATCGTCGCGGTGCAGAGGATCTCCGTCTCACCGTAGCGCACAAGGCAGGAGCCGCCGGCCAGACCTGCCATTTTGCCGGTTTCGACCACGAGGGGACGACCGGCGAGAGTCGTTTCGAATTTTCTGAATTCTGGGAACATAAGTGTACCAACCTTTCATAAAAAATATATTCGGATGCAAGGTCGGAACAGCAATAAATTCAGCCGTTGAAGCGTTTCAAAAGCTCAATTTAGTGCTAATCCTCCCTGCAACTTTCCATGGATACTACGCAAACAGCAGACACGGCGAACCGTGCCTGCTGAATGTGTGCTTTTTATTTACGCAAACCAAGGCGGGCAACGATCGAACGGTAGCGCTCGATGTCGTTCTTCTGCAGATAAGCCAGCAGGTTTCTTCTGTGACCGACCATCTTCAGCAGGCCGCGGCGGGAGTGATGATCCTTTTTGTTGGTCTTCAGGTGCTCCGTCAGGGTGTTGATGCGGTGGGTCAGGATGGCGATCTGAACTTCCGGGGAACCGGTATCGCCCTCATGGGTCGCGTACTCTTTGATGATTGCGGTTTTTTCTTCTTTCGTGATCATAGTGTTTCACCTCATAAAAATATTTCATTCGCCGGACCCCCGGGGAGCGGTCGGTGAAGTCCGCAGCCTGAGAAATCGGCACAATGCTGAAAGATTATAGCACATGTTTTCGGAAATGTAAAGGGTTATTTGAAATTTTTTTGGAGACTACGGATGAACTGTCGAAGTGAAGCTTCCGGTTTTTCTTAAATGTTCAAATCAAAACGGATTTGTGATCCAATCAGAAAAGTCTTCTCCTTTGGTTTTGTTTAATCTTTCATAGAAAGGATCGGCGCTGATAGCCTTCAAGAAATCATTCTTGTATTCTTCCGCTCGTCCATTTGTGAAAATACCGTAAACATAAGTATAGCCCTTTTCCCCGTCCGAAAGATCCGCAAAAAACTTATGAAAGAAAATCCTTGTTCTCTCTGCTCCTTCTTCATCTGTAAAATAGATTGATAATCGCTGAAAATAACCGTGCTCAAAATCCGTGGCTTTATAGAGCTTTTTTGCGGTTTGCAAACTATTTTTCACCAAATTTTTATCGAATGGCAAATGTAGCTTCACCCGGATTTCATTACCATTAACACTAAGATCGTATTCTTTTTTCAGATCTTCGAATTCTTCCTCCGGCGACTCCGGCGAACACAAAAAATCATTTTCACTTGCGGTTTCCCCTTTATCATCTTTATCAAACCAAATCTCATCAACCTCAAGAGAATGGTGCAGACTAAACAATTCAACCCGGTTTAACAAATCAACAATTCTTCCTGCCGCAGGAGAAAGCCTGTTCCCGTTGTAGGCAAAATTTGAAAAGCTAATACTATCCTCTTTAAATTCAGAAGTCGCTTCCGTCTCAAACAAAGCGTAATCTCCACACCTTAAGTAAATCTTTTTGTTTCCGGAAGAAACCGCTTCTTTTAATAGCGCGTTTAGAACTTCCTTTTCTTTTCTGATTTTAACGGAAAACCCAAAACTTGTTGATTCACCGCTAAAACGTTGTTCTTTATCATTGTATTCATAAACCGGTTCTTTCGTGAGATTCGACAAAAGATAAATATTCCCGGAGTAGGATGTTCCCAGCAAATAAATAATAGAATTATCCATTTGACTAACCGTAGTTCTTATTGCAAAATAAGTATAGTCATCACCTTTATTGATTCTGCCAAAAGCATACGGTTCACCAAGAATATCCAATCTGCTTTTCAGTTCCCTAATATCGTCAGCCAATGTACCTTCTGTGTAGTCGGCATAACCTTTAAGTGTAAATGTTAAAGTTTTTTCTGTAAAGTCCCCAATCTCACATTGTTTTTCTCCAAATTCATTTTTATTTGCAGTTTCCCATTCAGCCCAGTCATTTAAATCAATAATAAAAGTAAAATACCCATTCAAAGGATCCCTCTGAAGATTATGAAATAAAAGCTTTGGAATGTTGTTTCCTTTATCATTGTTGATAATATAGAACTCGTTTTTTCCAGGAGCAGGAATCGTATAATAGTAGGCCCAAACGTTGTTGTTGATATCCTGCGCAAACACCATATGATCCCCGAGTCTTTTTAACTTTTTGGCAACTTCCTCGGAAAATGAAATTTTTAAATACGAGTATTCGTCGGTTGTTATTTCATAGTCTTCCGGCTTGATGCCGTCAATTTTTCCGTAAAGGAGTTCAATTTTATCAATAGCATTTCTTTGTATCTCTTCGAATTCACTCTTTTCATCATAGTTTACAGCATAAAGCTTGATACTTCTTGAAATATAGCATCGAAAAACACTGGCCGGGTCTTCTTCTCCAAACACACTCTTCGGCAAAACAAGTTGAATTGTTTCTCCGTCAACATCCAAGCTATATTTTTGTTTGCCGCACAAAACGTTTAAGCGTCCTTTTAGCGTCGCAATGTCTTCCCGAAGTAAATCATCAGCCAAGCCTTCTTTTGCTGTTAACGTAACGTGATAAACATTTTCATTTTTCGTTTGTGGCTTTATCAACCCAAGGCCAAAAACAACCCCAAAAGCAATTGCAAGTAAAGCTATTACACAGACAGCAAAAACAAGGGTTTTCTTTTTGTTAACACCCTCTTGACCCTCTTCTTTCTCGTCTTCTTTGCCTTCCTTGTTCTCTTTGTCTTTTGTTTTCGTTTTTTCTTCTTGTTGTTCTTCCTTGTCTTTCTCTTCTTTTTTGTTGATTTTGCATTCTTGCAGCATTTCTGTCCTGATTATTTTTTCATAAAACTCCTCTTGCGGAATTTTGTACTTGAAAATAGACTGATTATTGGAAAGCTGCATTTCCATGCCGGGACTCAGTTCGACCTCTTCCAGAAACACAGAAATGAACCCGAGTTTCTTTCGGAAAGCAAAATTAATCTCTCTGCGGCACTCGTTGGACTCCAAAGCATTTTGTGAAATAAAAGCAATGAAGCAGGAAGCTCCAGAAAGGTGCTTTGCAATTGTCTCCGGCCACTCAGTGCCTGGGTCGATTCCCTCGTCATACCAAACTCGAAAGCCCTCGTCAGACAGCTTTTCTATTATAGGAAACACCCTTGCGCTGTCCTTGTGGCTGTAAGAAACAAAAATGTACTTTTCATCACCTTTTGTATAAGGTTTCGCTTTACATCTAAGCATAAGCATCTCCCTAACATATTATTTGATACAATTATACAACATCAATCGCCGATTTTCAATATATTCTTTTCTATTGTTTCCGCCATCGCCGAAAAACGCGGGCGGCCGACGGCCGCCCAACTTTCAATTTTCAAATTTCCATTTTCATTTTTCATCTTTCTTCCCAAACGGAAGAAAGATGAACAGGCTCGCCGGGACGATGCTCAGCACGAACAGCGCGAACATCCCGAGGTGGGCTTTGAAATAGGCGAACATCTGCCGGAACGCTTCGGGCTGCAACAGGATGCAAAGGCCGACGATCACCGCAAAAATTGCGCACACCAGCACGGCGCCCGCAGCGGCGTCTTTTGCTTTTTTTGCGTGCTCGGCATATTCTTTCGTCGCAAGGTCGACCGTGTGTTCAAGCGCTGTGTTGAACAGCTCCGCCGCAAGCACGGACCCCGCCGCCAGCATCAACAGCGCCCAGTCCGTGCGCGTGAGCACGAACCAGTCGGTGCAAAGCAGAAAGCCGAGCATATAGCAAAGGCACGTCAGGTGGATGCGCAGGTTGCGTTCGGTTTTGACGGAGGTCACGACGCCGCGGAAGGCATAGAAAAAGCCGAGAAACAGTTTTTTATAGCTTTCCATGGCGCGCCTCAGCCTTCCGTGGTGTAGTAGCTGCCGCTGCGCTCCAGACCGAGCTGGGTGAGCACGGCCTCCTCTTTTTCGCGCATCCGCACAAGCTCCAGCCCGCCGACCTCGTGGTCGTAGCCCAGCAGGTGCAGCATGGAATGCACGGTCAGATAGGCGATCTCGCGGTTGAAGGAATGGCCGTACAGCTCCGCCTGACGGATCGCGTGCTCGATGGAGATCATGATGTCGCCGAGCATCTGCGCGCCCGTGTCGTTGTTGATGTCATACTTGCCGTCCACGCCGAGGGGGAAGGAGAGCACGTCGGTGGAACGGTCGATGTTCCGGTATTGCCGGTTATAGCGCCGGATGGTCTCGTCGTCCACGATGGTGACGCTGATCTCCGCCGAGCCTTTGAACGCTTCGTTCACGAGGACGGCGTTGCAGCAGCGGCGGATGAGCATCCGCGTGCCGCGCGGCAGTTTTTCAACGTTCTGCTCATCTCTGATCATTACCTTGATTCTGTCTTTCATTTCTTTTTTCGCGCCTCCTCGTATTTTTCATAGGCTTTGATGATGTCCTGCACCAAACGGTGGCGAACCACGTCTTTTTCCGAAAATCGAATGATCGAAATATCATCCACGTTTTTCAAAATTTTGATCACTTCCAGCAGACCGGAGGTCTTGCCGTCGGGCAGGTCGATCTGCGTGATGTCGCCCGTGACGACAATTTTGGAATTGAACCCCAAACGGGTCAGAAACATTTTCATCTGCTCGCGTGTGGTGTTCTGCGCCTCGTCCAGAATGATGAAGCTGTCGTCCAGCGTGCGGCCGCGCATATAGGCCAGCGGCGCAACCTCGATCGCACCGCGCTCCTGAAAGCGCTGAAAGGTCTCCGGGCCGAGCATCTCAAACAGCGCGTCATACAGCGGCCGGAGATAAGGGTCGACCTTCTGCTGCAGGTCGCCGGGCAAAAATCCGAGCTTTTCCCCCGCTTCCACAGCGGGCCGCGTGAGGATGATGCGGTCCACCTCCTTGGCGCGGAAGGCGTTGACCGCCATGGCCACGGCGAGATAGGTTTTGCCGGTTCCGGCCGGGCCGACGCCGAGGACGATGGTGTTGTTGCGAATCGCGTCGATATAGCGCTTCTGGCCGAGGGTCTTGGCCTTGACGGGCTTGCCCTTGGCTGTGACGCAGACGATGTCGCCGCCCATGGCGGAAAGCTTGTCGTCGGCGCCCTCGCGCACCAGAGAGATCACATAGCGCACATTCTGTTCGCCCAGGGTCTCGCCCTTGGCAAGCAGGGTCAGCAGCCCGTGGATCGCCCGCGCGGCAAGGTCGGCCGTCTCCTCCGTGCCCTGGATCTTCAAATCGGTGCCGCGGCTGATGATCTTGACGTCGAAGGCCTGCTCGATGAGCTTGATGTTTTCATCGAACGCGCCGAACAGGGAGACTGCGGTCTCCATGCGGTCAATGCTGACGATGCGCTCAAACAACTGCACCCACCTCCGAATCGTCATTCTTTGTTTATATTAACACATATTTTTCGATTTGTGAATAGGATTTACAATTTATTTACGGTTTATTTTTCCGTTTTGTATTTTTCGGGCGGGGAAGGAACTTTTCCTTGACAGAAAACGGCGGGCGTGCTAAACTTGGAGCATATCTGTTGAAACAGGGAGGAGACTCATATGAAACTTGCCATCGGCAGCGACAAATCCGGCTTTGCGCTCAAGGAAGCGATCAAAGCATTTCTGCAAAGCGAAAACATCGCCTTCGACGACCTCGGCACCACCGATCTTGACCATGTGAAGCCCTACTATGTTGTGGCGTCCACGGTCGCGCCCCTTGTGCAGAACGGCACCTACGACCGCGCCATCCTCATCTGCGGCACGGGCGCCGGCGTCAGCATCGTTTCCAACAAGTACAAGGGCATCTATGCCGTGGCGTGCGAGAGCGTTTACAGCGCGAAAATGTGCCGCGCGATCAACGACGCGAACATCCTGTGCATGGGCGGCTGGCTGATCGCCCCGGAAATGGGCATCGAGATGACCAAAGCCTTTTTGCACACCGATTTTCTGCAGGATCTTGAAGAATGGCGCAAGGAATGGCTGACGAACGCCAAGCGCGAAGTGCAGAATCTGGAGGACGGGATCTATGATTGACGCGTTCCAATACAGTCTCCCCACCGAGATCGTTTTCGGGTTTGGCAAGCTGGACGAGCTGCCCGCTCTGCTGGAAAGTTACGGCGTGCAGAGGTGCGTGCTGGTCTGCGACCGGTTTTTCGCAAAGAAAGGCGCCGAACTGCTGGAATCGACAGCGCAGATCTGCGCCGTGTTTGACGATGTGGAGCCGAACCCCCAGCTTTCCGGCGTGGAGGAAACGGTGCGCCTGATGAAAGAACAGAACGCGGACGCCGTGCTTGCCCTCGGCGGCGGCAGCGCCATGGACACGGCGAAGTTCGCGGCCGCCTGCGCGAAGAGCGACCGCTCCCCGGCCGAGCACTTTGACGGCGCGCCCTTCGGCGAAAAAGGCGCCAAAATTTTCGCCGTGCCGACCACGGCGGGCACCGGCGCGGAGGTCACGGGCGTTTCCGTCATCAGCCGCGGCGGCGAAAAAAAGACGACCCACCACCCGAGCTTTTATCCGGACGTGGCCATCGTTGACCCGGCGCTGACGCTGACCGTTCCGCCCTTCGTGACGATGATCACCGGCCTCGAC
Source organism: Oscillospiraceae bacterium (assembly GCA_902774035.1). GTDB lineage: Bacteria > Bacillota > Clostridia > Oscillospirales > Acutalibacteraceae > UBA6857. The sequence goes on from CACYHA010000019.1 coordinate 37,693, forward strand.
GCGTTCACCCACGCCATCGAAGCCTTTTGGAGCGTGCGCCACAGCGCGGTGACCGACCTGTTCGCCACAGAAGCGCTGCGCGTGATCCTCGCCTCTCTGGAAGACGCTTTTCGCACCGGCAGCAAGGAGGCACGCACGGCCATGGCCTACGGTTCGCTGCTGGCCGGGCTGGCCTTTTCGGCGGCAAAGACCGCCGGCTGCCACGCCTGCAGCTATCCGCTTTCGATGTATCACCACCTGCCGCATGGCGAGGCCTGCGCTTTCACGCTGGACAGCTTTATCCGCATGAACGCCGACGACCGGCTGGAAAACCTTGCCAAAACGCTGGGCTTTGAAAGCTGCGGCGCGCTGGCGAACAAAATCGCCCGGCTGAAAGAGCTCGGCGGGCTGCGCGCCCGGTTTTCGCAGTGCGAGGGCGAACTCGATCTTGACCGGCTGGCCCAAGAGAGCGAAGCGCATATGCTGATGCGCAACAACCCGAAGCAGTTCAGCAAAGGCGAGCTGCGAGCGATGTTTGAAAAACTGCTGTGAGAATTGAAACTTGAAGAACCAAGACAGAGAATGATTGTATTTTTGATTCGGCACGGAGCGGACGATAGCACAAAACGGGGCGGCTGGAGCAACGGGGCTTTGACCGAAGAAGGCCTGGGGCAGTCTGAACGTCTGGCGCAAACGCTGGCTGAACACAACTGCGCGGCGACAAAAATTGTTTCAAGCGATTTGCCGCGTGCGAAGCAGACGGCTGAAATTCTGACAAGGTATCTCCGGTTGCCGGTTGTGTTCTCTCCCGATTTCAGAGAAGTCAACAACGGGGATCTTGCCGGGATGGACAACGCAGTTGCCGAAAAGCAATATCCCGGTCTTTATTGGAAAAGCCTTGCGTGGGAACAGCGCTACCCCAACGGTGAAAGTCCGAAAGCGTTTTATGAGAGAGTCAAAACCGCTTGGGAAAACCTGCTTGCCGCCAATCGGGACAGCTTGATCCTTGTGACGCATGGCGGGGTGATCAATATCATTCTGCACTTGCTGAACGGTGTTCCGTACTCAAACAAAAATGCCGCTTACAAAATCGAAGCGGCACAATGTGTTGAGATTCAAATAAAATCATCGACAAATAAATGACACCGCTTGAAAATCAAGCGGAAACGGGTATTTGTTTGATAAGGAAAAGAGAGCTATCCGATAGACGGTTAGCCCCACGTAATCAAATTAACCGCTTCATTCGGCTGAAAGAAGCGGTTATTTTTTCTTAACGATCAACTATCAATTTTCAAATTTCAATTTTCAATTTTCAATTTTCAATTTTCAATTTTCAATTTTCCATTCCATCCGCTCTCCCGTTTCCGGGTGGTCGAACGCGATGGCCGCCGACTGCAGATGCAGCCTCGGTTCGCCGTCCCTTGCGCCGTACTTGCCGTCGCCGAGGAGGGGATGCTTGCGCGAGGCGAACTGCACGCGGATCTGGTGAGTGCGCCCGGTGAAGAGCCGAACCCTGACCAGCGCGTTGCCGTTTTCGTCCGCAGAGAGCACTTCATAGGCGAGCTTGGCTTTTTTCACGCCCTTGCGCTCGCGCTTGACCACAAAGACCTTGTTTTTCGCGCTGTCCTTGAACAGCAGGTCCTCCCATTCGCCCTTTGGCGGTTCGGGCACGCCGTGGACGCGGGCAAGGTAGGTTTTCTCGAAGGTGTGCGCCGCGATCTGCGCCGAAAGGGATGCCGCAGCCGCTTTGGTTTTGGCAAAAACCATCACGCCGCCTGCTTCCCGGTCAAGGCGGTGGACGGGAAAGATCTCGCTGCCGGTCGCTTCCCGTAAAAGCGCAACCATGTTTGCTTTGCCCGGCGCCTCCTGCGAGAGCACACCGGCGGGCTTGATGCAGACGACAAGGGCGTCGTCTTCGAATAGGATTTGCATAAAACCTCCAAGAAAAGGGCAGCCGAAACGACTGCCCTTTTTGTGTTTGTTATTTTGCAACGTCGACCACACGGGTTTCGCGGATCATGTTGACTTTGATCTGGCCGGGATATTCCAGCTCCTGTTCGATCTTTTCGACGATCTGACGCGCCAGAAGGGCCATCTTTTCGTCGCTGACCTGGTCGGGCTTCACGATGATACGCACCTCGCGGCCCGCCTGAATGGCATACGCGCCGTCCACACCCTTGAAGGACTTCGAGAGTTCTTCGAGTTTTTCCAGACGCTTGATATAGTTCTGGAGATTTTCGCGTCTTGCGCCCGGACGGGCGGCGGAGATCGCGTCGGCGGCCTGCACAAGGATGGCGACCAGAGATTTCGGCTCCACGTCGCCGTGGTGCGCCTGGATCGCGTTGAGCACGGTTTCGTTTTCTTTATACTTGCGGGCGGCTTCCACGCCAAGCTCCACGTGGGAGCCCTCCTGCTCGTGGTCGATCGCCTTGCCGATGTCGTGCAGCAGACCTGCGCGCTTGGCGAGCTTGACGTCGACGCCCAGCTCGGACGCCATCAGTCCGGCGATGTAGGACACCTCAAGGGAATGCTTGAGCACGTTCTGGCCATAGCTTGTGCGGTACTTCAAAGCGCCGAGAAGCTTGACCAGCTCATGATGCACGCCGTTGACGCCTGCGTCGACCACAGCGCGTTCACCGGCCTGGCGGATGGTCTGCTCGACCTCGCGCTTCGCTTTTTCATAGAGCTTTTCGATCAGCGCGGGATGGATGCGGCCGTCGGCGATCAGCTTTTCCAGCGTCAGACGCGCGATCTCGCGGCGCACGGGATTGAAAGAGGAAACGGTGATGGCTTCCGGGGTGTCGTCGATGATGAGATCGACACCGGTCACGGTTTCGATCGTGCGGATGTTGCGGCCTTCGCGGCCGATGATGCGGCCCTTCATTTCGTCATTCGGCAGCGTGACCACGGAAACCGTGGCTTCGGCCACCTGATCGGCGGCGCAGCGCTGAATGGCAGTGGTGATGATCTCTCGCGCCAGCGCATCCGATTCGTCGCGGGTCTTCTGTTCGAATTCCATGATCTTCACGGATTTTTCGCGGTCGAGGGTCTCCTCCAGTTGCTGAAGTAAATAGACCTTGGCCTGCTCTTTTGTATAGCCGGATATTTTTTCAAGCATTTCCAACTGACTTCTTTTGATGCTTTCTGCTTCGGCAAGTTGGCTTTCGGATTGCTTGATCTTCTGGTTGAGCACTTCTTCTTTTTTCTCGAGCGCTTCGACCTTTTTATCAAGACTTTCTTCTTTCTGGATCATGCGCCGTTCCTGACGCTGAACTTCATTTCTGCGCTCGCGCAATTCCTTTTCGGTTTCGGTTCGCGCCTTATGAATTTCGTCTTTCGCTTCCAGAATCGCTTCTTTTTTCTTTGTTTCGGCTTCGTTCACAGCCTGGTTGATGATCCGTGTGGCTTCCGCATCTGCGGAACCGATCAATCCCTCAGCCGTCTTTTTGCGATGTTTTCCCCCAAGAACGAAACCGACAACGCCAAACACGATCGCAACTACGACCGCGACGATCAAAGTTAAAACCCAATTGTCCAAAGTAGCAGCACCTCCTTCTTTTAAAAATGAGCTTTTTTCACATTCAAAAACCATCAAAAGAATTACAGCAGTGTTACTCGAATGAAACAGCCAGAATAACAGAAATACTATTATTCAGTTCATTATAGAATAAAAAACTCCGCTTGTCAAGAAAAAGTTTTTCTTTTTTGTAAATTCCATTTTCTTTTTTGTAAACACAAAGATTTTCTTTTTGCGGATTCGGCAACGGAAAGCCGCGGAAGAATTGACAAGCGCGGCGCATGGGTGTATAATAAAGCGGAAAAAGCAAGGAAAGGACTTGAAAAACATGAACAACAACGTCGTCATTTTTGATCATCCCCTGATTCAGCATAAGCTCTCCATCCTGCGTGACAAATCCACCAGCTCCAAAGATTTCCGCGAGCTCGTTTCCGAGATCGCCATGCTGATGTGCTATGAAGCGACCCGCGACCTTCCGCTGGAAGACGTGGAGATCGAAACGCCGATGGGCAAAACCGTTGCCAAGCACCTCGCCGGCAAAAAGCTGGCCATTGTGCCGATCCTGCGCGCCGGCCTCGGCATGGTGGACGGCGTGGCCCGCATGATCCCCTCCGCGCGAATCGGCCACATCGGTCTGTATCGCGACGAGACCACGCTGCAGCCGGTGGAATACTTCTGCAAGCTGCCCAAGGACATCGACAGACGCGACGTTATCGTTGTTGATCCCATGCTCGCCACCGGCGGTTCCGCCATTGACGCCGTTTCGCAGATCAAAAAGCGCAACCCCCGCTCCATCCGGTTCATGTGTCTGATCGCCGCGCCCGAAGGCATCGAAGCGTTCGGCAAGGTGCATCCCGATGTTGCGATCTACTGCGCCGCGAAAGACGAAAAGCTCAACGAGATCGGCTACATCGTCCCCGGTCTCGGCGACGCGGGCGACCGCATTTTCGGAACAAAATAAAGAAACACGCTGCACACAGGGCGCGGGAATCCATCCCTGCCCTGTTTTTTTGTTGCCCCGGCCGGAGATCGGCATGGGCCGCGGCGCGGATAATTCACTGTTTATTTACATTTCAATGACAAGTACTGGAAAAGCGTGTGTTATGATAATTACAATGAGTCAGGAGGCGTAAAAAATGATTGGTTTTGGAGTCTTTCATTCCTTTTTGCTGTATTTTTTCCGAGTTTTCAATTATATCGCGATCTTTCTTCCGAAAACCGAGGAAGAAGAAAAAGAGGAGCCGAACAATTCCAGCGTGTTAAACACAAAGCGCACCTTTGTTTTTTCGACGGGGTGGAACTCGTTGGGGCTCCTTCCGTAAGGATATGTCGGTTTTTGAAGGCAAAAATAATAAAAAAATTTGTCTTTTCCATTGACAAACGCATTCTTTTTTGATATAGTATATGCACTGCTGTGAAACAACCATACGGCCCGGTAGTTCAGTTGGTTAGAACGCTAGCCTGTCACGCTAGAGGTCGACGGTTCGAGCCCGTTCCGGGTCGCCATTTTGTTTCACGGCACAACATGCGGCTGTAGCTCATCTGGTAGAGCGCCACCTTGCCAAGGTGGAGGTAGCGGGTTCGAGCCCCGTCAGCCGCTCCATGCGGTACCATAGCCAAGTGGTAAGGCAACGGTCTGCAAAACCGTTATGCCCCGGTTCAAATCCGGGTGGTACCTCCAGAAAAGCCCCCCTGCCTGTCGGCAGAGGGCTTTTTTTGCGCACGGCTCCGCCGTGC
>CACYHA010000020.1 GCA_902774035.1 Oscillospiraceae bacterium
CACCGATGGAATACCGATGCCAGTTCGTTGCTTAATCTATTATTCTATTTCTACCATTTAGGCTGTTTTTGTACTGTCCGTACAAAATGGAGCAGTTCACGCATCGTGAGCTGCTTTCTATATCTATGTTCTTTTTTCCTGGGTGATGTCTCAAACGGCTGCTTCCGCTTCCGGTTCGGGCATTGTCTCCGTGGAAACCAGCATCTTTGCCATTTCGAGATAGAACTGATGGGTCTTTTCCGCGTCCGCAAACAGACCAACCGCCGTTCCGTGGTCGCCCTTGCACTCCGGCATGACCTGCCAAACGCCGCGTTCCACGTGATCCGGATCATAATCCTTGAAGGGTTCGTCAGCCGGATGCATGGCGGAACTGACGTTGACCAGACCGTCGTTGGCAAAGTCCTCGTAGGGGATGTCGCCGTTTTTCAGCTTCTTTCTGTTGTCGAACATGATCAGGCTCGAGGTGAGATACAGGAAAGTGAAGTCCGTTTTAATCGGCTTGAGCTTGTCTTTCTCCGGCTTTTTCTTTCCGACCGCATTGAAATAATAGGAAAAGTAGAAGGGGTGGGGATTGAAGGGCTTGAGCTGTACGTTCATGGTGCTTGCGCCTTCGCCGGACATATCGTCGCGGATAGTGTCCGTACCCTTGGCAAGATTCCGCTTGGATTGGAAAAAGTCGTGGCGGTCCTCTTTGCCCGGCGTGTTGTTGATGCCGAACTGCTCCAGGTGAAAATCAAAGAACTGCTTGGTCTGCATGGACATTCTGCCTGCAACGTTCACATAGTTGAACGCAAGGGCCTCCAGCAGCGGCAGGAGCTTGTATTTCTTCGCAACGTCGAAGGTGACTGTGCCGTTGTGGGGGGTGCAGATACAGGTGATGCTCTGGATCCAATTTCCTTTACCTCCGGTGAAGAGACCGGAAATGTCATTCGGATCGGTTGCTGCACGTTCTTCAGCGTCGCCGTCGGTCAGCAGGTGCAGCAGCAGCCGAGCGGTGATGCCGCCGTGGCTGTGGCCGATCAGATGGATCTTCCGCTCATCGGAAAGCCCGCCATCAAACAGCGGCTCTTTATAGGTACGGCCGAACCGCCGGTGATTGTGCCGCTCCGAGTGGGCTTTGCCGTAATCGACAGTGGTACCCATCAGGCGCGCATAAAGCTCACAGGCGCGATCCCAGGCGGAAGAGACCGGACCGACGGAAAGTGCATAGCCTTTGTAATCATTTTCTGCGAGAAACTCCATCAGGTTGCCGGTGGTGGCACCCCAATAGGGGAGTTTTTTATCCAGACCTTCGTCCATGCCCCAACCGAACATACCATGCACAAAAATGAACGGATATTGATTTTTTGCCATAAAAAATCGCGCTCCTTTTCAGATTAGGTTAATTATACCACTTTTTTTCGGGTTGTTCAAGGGATTGTCGGCATTTTTCACAAGCTCGCCGTCATTTTTTCAGGCTTTCTTTTGTGCACGAAACTATTTCTGCAAAATGAGCGGCTTCTTTTGTGGTGACGCAATCGGCGGCGAAACCGCGCAGCTTTGCTGCGCGAGCCCGGGGCGCATCGCGCCCCGGGCTGCCCCGCGCAGTTGGCGCGGGGCGTTTCGCCGCCGGCTCTCGGCGCAGCGAAGCTGCGCCGAGAGGGGAGCGTCCGCCGAAAAAGCGAAGCACAAAAAAACAGGGCACGATTTTCCGTACCCTGTTTTGCTTCATTTTCTCAGCTTCCGAGGAACCGGATCGCTTCCGTTGCTGCAACTGCGCCGTCCGCGGCGGCGGTCACAAGCTGGCGCACCTCTTTGGTGCGGTTGTCGCCTGCAACGAACACGCCGGGCGTTTTTGTGCGGCAATTCTCTCCCGCAACGGCATAGCCGCCTGCGTCAAGTTCCACCAGTGATTTGAAGTTCTCATTTTCCGGCACCTGGCCGACCGCAACAAAGAGTCCCTGTATCGGCAGCGTCGTCTTTTCGCCGGTGTTTTTGTCTGTAACTTCCACTGCCTGCAGCCGTCCTTCGGCAACGAGTTTGGTCACGTTGCTGTTCAGAACAAAGTGCACGTTCTCTTTGGCTTTGAGGCGGCTGACCAGCGCGGCGTCCGCGCGGAAGCTGTCACGCCGGTGAATGAGATACACCGTGTTTGCAAGATCCGCCAGATACAGTGCATCCTCCACGGCAGTGTTGCCGCCGCCGGCGACCGCGACGTCCTTTTTGCGAAAGAAGTTTCCGTCGCAGGTGGCGCAGTAGGAAACGCCTTTGCCAACGAGGGTGTCTTCGCCTTCGATCCCGAGCTTTCGGTTTTCGGCGCCCGTGGCAAGGATCACCGCCCTGGCCTCATAGGTGTTCTGGGCCGTGTGAACACGCTTGACTTCGCCGTCTTCGATGGAAACGGCTTTTTCAAACTTGAACTGTGCGCCGAGATCCTTTGCCTGATTGTAGAGCGTTGTGGCAAATTCAAAGCCGGAAATGTTCGGCGCAACGGGATAGTTGGCGATGTCCGGGGTGTTGATGATCTGGCCGCCGTAGCTTTTTGCTTCCAGAACCAGCGTGCTCTTTTCGGCACGGCAGGCGTAGATCGCAGCCGTCAAGCCCGCAGGTCCGGCGCCGATGATGAGAATATCAACCATAGGCGTTTCTTACAGGAGAAGAAGCAGACCGATGTCAAGGAAGAACATGGTGACCAGCGCGAAGGGACCGCAAAGGGCGGCAAGCACATTGGCGGCAGCCAGCGCCTTGACAGGCATGGTGGTTTCGGCGTGCGAGATGTTCTGCCAGCAGAAGTGAACCAGTCTGCCGTCCACGGAAAAGCTGTCCAGACCGAGTTCCGCGCCGTTTTCCACGCGGGTAAAACCGCACTGCTCCAGACCGCTTGTGAACAGACGGGTCATCTCGTCGTCCTTCATTTCGATCGTGCCGACGGATCTGAGCTCTCTTGCCGGTTCTTCAACGCGCAGATGGCCGCGCTTGAAGCCTGTGCACCACCAATACTTGCCCCAGGGACGGGAGAACTCGCGCTTGTAGGTGCCGAGGCCGGTGGTGTCGTGATACATGCTCTGTTCCATGTTGAGCCAGTCGCCTTCTTCGGCGCATTTATAAAGGGTGAACACGCCGGGTTCCTTGGAGGAGTGACGTCTGTTATATACGCCGACCTCGCAGCCGTAGAACACCAGACCGTACTGGCCTTTCCAGAACTGGATCATCCAGTCTTTGCCTTCATAGGTGAAATAGACGCGGACATAGTCGTATTCCAGCAGGATATAGGGCGAGACCAGGTCATAGAACTTGGAAAAGCCGAAGTACTTCTGCCAGCACTGCTTGTCGTTGGTGTAGTAATAATCGTCGGGATAGCTGTACTGATAGCCCAGCACCTCGTGATCGCGCAGGAAGTTGTGGACTGCGCCGAAGGGCTGTGTGACATAGATCTCAACGGAATCGGTCAGGGTCTGTCCCGCAACGCTCGCTTCCACCGTGATGGTCGCTTTGCCGACGACGAAGCCGAAGACTTCGCCCTTCTGGGTGACATTGGCAACGGTGGGCTTGCTGCTGCTCCATTTAAAGGAGGCGGACTCATCCGTGCCGGTCACTTCTGCGCCCAGACGCAGGCGGCCGAGGGGCTTGACTTCCGTGGAATCCGCAATGATGTGCACAGCCAGCGGGGCAGGGGCGGCCTGTTCCGGCTCTTCGCCGACGACGGGCATCTCCGGCAGCTCGGCCTCCTCAAAAGGGGCGTCGGCGCCTTCGATCCTCGTGATCACGGGCGCTTGCGGCTCCGTCGCTTCCTGTGCGGGAGCGGCGTCAGGCTCTTGCGCTGCGGCGACCGATTCTTCCGCCGGGAGGGCAGGCTCGGCTTCTGCGGCGAAGCAGTTCATAAAGCTGCACAGTGTCAGCAGAACCAGCAAAACCGCCAAACAATTTTTGAAATGTTTCATGATGTACCTCCGTTTTCATTTTCGGTATTCTAATTATAAGGAAAAGCGCGGGAAAAATCAACCGCTTTTTATAAAAATTAATAATTTGTGTACAAGCCGTCCGCGCTTCAGTCGGAGGGCTCCATACCGTAAAACAGATGGCAGAAGCGGCGCGTTTTCGCAAGGGCGCAATAGTCCTTCTCCGTCAGGATCAGGTGGTCGAGCAAATGCACCTTGAGATGGGCAAGAAACGTATAAACCTGCTTGGTGGTGTCGATATCGTTGCAGGAGGGCTGGGCGATGCCGTTCGGATGGTTGTGGATCAGCACAACCGCCTTGGCCTTGGTCTCCAGCACGACGGAAGCGATTTTGCGCATATCGAGCATCACATCGGAAAGGCTCCCTTCGTTCAGCTTCCGCAGAGAGAGCAGCCGCTTCCGGTCGTCCAGACAAAGCAGGAACACCCGCTCTCTCGTGGCGTCAAGAAAATAGGGACGCACAAACTCCAAAATATCCTTCGTTTCGGAAAAGACCGGCCGTGCGGCGGAAAGGCTGGCGCAGTAGCGCTGATAGACCGGCAAAATCAGGTGCAGCAGGCAGGCGGCGTTTTCCGTCATGCCGGGCAGCGCTTTCAATTCGGCAACATCGGCGCGCAGCACGTCGGCAAACGAGCCGAACCGCTGCAGCAGCCGGTGGGCAAGCTCGTTGGTGTCCTTTTGCGGAATGCCGAAAAACAGCAGGAACTCCAGTACATTGTGATCCGCCATGCCTTTCAGACCGTTGGCGATGTACTGTTCCCGCATCTTTTGCCGGTGTCCCTTGTGGAGATTTTCCGATTGCGCCATGTGCAGTCCCTCCTCAAACAAAGGGCCGCCACGGGTGTGACGGCCGGGTTCAGCAGTGAATCAGATGGAGATTTCCATCGCCATCTTATAAAGGTCCGTGTTGATCTCCTTGGTCATGTTCAGCGCTTCGTAGATATCGAAGTCCATGATGCGGTCGTTCTGGGTCGCAACCACGCGGTTGCTTGCGCCGGCGATCAAAAGCTGCACGGCATGGTAGCCCATACGGCTGGCAAGGATGCGGTCTGCCGCTGTGGGGCAGCCGCCGCGCTGCACGTGGCCGAGGATGGTGGCGCGGCTTTCCACGCCGGTTTCCTTCTGGATGCGCTTTGCCATCTCTTCCACGCCGCCGATGGCCTCGGAGACCATCACGACGAAATGGACCTTTTCGCTGCGCTGGGTGCGTTTCATGCGCTCGATCACGTCGCGCTCAAAGTCATAAGGAATCTCCGGCATCAGGATGGAGGTCGCGCCGCAGGAGATACCGGCGCCGAGCACCAGATAGCCCGCGCCTCTGCCCATGACTTCCACAACGGCGCAGCGGTCATGGGATTCCGTGGTGTCGCGGATGCGGTCGACCATCTGCACGATGGTGTTCATCGCGGTGTCAAAGCCGATGGTGCGGTCGCAGCAGGCGATGTCGTTGTCGATCGTGCCGGGAATGGCGATGCAGGGGATGCCGCGCAGCGAAAGGTCGCGCGCGCCGCGGAAGGAACCGTCGCCGCCGATGACGACCAGACCGTCGATGCCCTTCTCTCTGCAGGTGCGGACCGCCGCCTGCATACCCTCTTCCGTTTTAAAACGGTCGGAACGTGCGGAAAAAAGGATCGTGCCGCCGCGGGTGATGATGTCGGACACGGAGCGCAGGCCCATCTCTTCCGTCAAGCCCTCCATCAGGCCCTTGTAGCCGCGCTTGATGCCGATCATTTTGATCCCGTTTTCAATGCCCGCGCGGACCGCTGGTCAGAACGCCGATGGTTTTCAGCTTCATAAGTTTTTCCTCCGAAATGATAGTGTAAGTTGCTCCTGTACAGCAAAATATATTTGTTTCATTATACTCTTTTTCCGCAAAATGTCAAGTAAAACATGAGACAGTAGAACCGCGGCGAAAAAAGGCAGACAAAGCGGCGCTTGCGCTCTTTGCAGCCCCTGATTCACTCGGACGCGCCATTCTTTACACACAGAGGGAATCTCCGGCCGCCTTGCGCATGCCGCCGGGTGTGACGCCGAACGCGGTGCGAAAGCACTTGATGAAATAGCTTTCCGAGCAAAAGCCCAGCAGATAGGCGATCTCCGAGGTGCTTTTCTGTGTCTGGGTGAGCATCTCCTTTGCCGCGTTCAGCCGTTCCTGCCGCAGATAGGCGCCAAGGGGCAGGCCGACGTGGGTCTTGAACAGCACGCCGAGATAATCCGGCGAAAGGCCGCAGACCCCGGCGATCACGGCGGCGTTCAGCTTGCTGTGGAGGTTCGCGTGGATGTAGTGCATCGCCTTGCGCACGGCGAGGGGATAGGTCTGCTGTCTGCGGCTCTGGGCAACCAGACCGGTCAGCTCCAGACAGAGCTTTTGCAAAAACGCAAGGATCTCCTGTGCCGTTCCCCTGGCGTCCACGGCGCGGATGCTCTCGTCCGAGAGGTTGAAGGCTGTGGTCTCGTCGAGTCCGCCCGCAATGGCGGCGCGTGTGGCCAGAGTGATGCAGCAAACGGCCCAGTATTTCATCTGCCGCAGCGGATCGTTGGAAAGCTTTCCGGCAACCACGGTCTGCGAGAGCAGACGGTGCATCATCTCTTTGGTGCGCGTCACGTCGCCGCTGCGGATGCAGGCGTAAAAAAGCTGCTCGGTCTCATAGGGCGTGTGGGTGCGTCCGCTCTCCCGCTCGGTCAAAAGGTCGCTGTTTTCCAAAACCTCAATGGCGGAAAGCGCCTGTTCTTCCATGTCTCTCACCTCATGTCTATTTTATCACAGTTCTTCTGAAAAAAGCAACGGAAAAATGATAAAAATATCGGAATTGTTATATTCTTTTCCTTTTATTCGCATTAAAATAGAAACGAACTATTACGAAAAGGAGATTTCCATCATGAAGCATCCCGAAATTGTGAGCAAGATGACCCTCGATCAGAAGGCAGCTTTTGTTTCCGGCTTTGATTATTGGCATCTGGAAGCGAACGAAGCCCTCGGTCTGCCGCAGATCATGATCACCGACGGCCCCAACGGTCTGCGCAAGCAGAACCCGAACGGCGAAAAGGTCGGTCTGGGCAACTCGTTCCCGGCAACCGCGTTTCCCAACTCCGCGACTCTGAGCTGCTCCTGGGATCCCGAGCTGATCTATAAAGAAGGCCAGGCGCTGGGCGAAGAATGCCTGAAGGAGCGCGTGTCCGTTCTTCTCGGCCCGGGCACCAACATCAAGCGCGCCCCGACCTGCGGCCGCAACTTCGAATACTTCTCCGAGGATCCGCTGCTGAGCGGCGAATGCGCTGCCGCCTGGATCAACGGCATCCAGAGCAAGGGCGTCGGCGCGTCTCTCAAGCACTTTGCCTGCAACAGCCAGGAGGCCTACCGCATGGTCATCAACGAGGTCGTGGATGAGCGCGCCCTGCGCGAGCTGTATCTGACCGCGTTCGAGATCGCCGTGAAAAAGGCGCAGCCCTGGACGATCATGAACTGCTACAACCGCGTCAACGGCGTCTACGGCTCCGAGCAGGTGCATCTGCAGCAGGAGATCGCCCGCGGCGAATGGGGCTTTGAGGGCCTGTTCGTCACCGACTGGGGCGCTTCGGTGGACCGTGTCCCCGGACTGAAAGCCGGAACGGATCTGGAAATGCCCTCCAGCGGCGATTACAACATCAAAAAGATCATCTCCACCGTGGAAAGCGGCGAGCTGGACGTCGCTGTGCTCGACGCCGCCGTGGACAACGTGGTAGATCTGATCCTGCGCAGTCTGCCCGTGCTGGCCGAGCCGCACGATTTTGACCAGAAAGCCCACCATGCGCTGGCTGCGGAGATCGCATCCCAGTGTATGCAGCTTCTCAAAAACGATGACAACCTTCTGCCGCTCAAAAAGGAACAGCGCGTCGCCGTGATCGGCGAAATGGCAAAGTTCCCGCGCTATCAGGGCGCAGGCTCCTCCGTGGTCAACCCGTTTGAAGTGGATTCCGCCTATCACGGCCTCGGCCGCCGCGGCGTAAACTTCACCTATGCGCGCGGCTATGAAAAAGGCAAGGACGTCATCAACTACGACCTTGTTGCCGAAGCCGTTGCCAACGCGAAGAAGGCCGACGTCGCCGTGGTGTTCGCGGGTCTGACGGAGGAGTTTGAGGGCGAGGGCTACGACCGCGAAAACATCGCCATGCCGAACTGCCACAACTACCTGATCTCCAAGGTTGCCGAAGCGAACCCGAACACCGTTGTGGTGCTCGCCGGCGGCAGCGTTGTGGAAATGCCGTGGATCGGCGAGGTCAAGGCGCTGCTGAACTCCGGCCTCGGCGGCGAAGGCGGCGGCACAGCCGTTGCGCGGCTGCTGGTGGGCGAAGTCAACCCCAGCGGCAAGCTCACCGAGACCTATCCGCTGCGGTTCTCCGACAACCCGACCTTCGGCAACTATCCCGGCGGCCCGGTGACCAGCGAGCATCGTGAATCCGTCTACCTCGGCTACCGTTACTACGACACCGCCGATATGGACGTCCTCTTCCCGTTCGGCCACGGCCTGTCCTACACCACCTTTGCATACAGCGGCCTGCGCGTCTCCCGCAAGAACATCAAGGAGAGCGACACCCTCAAGGTCACGTTCAAGATCAAGAACACCGGCGATGTGGCCGGCGCCGAGATCGCCCAGCTCTACGTTGCCGACAAGGAGAGCACGATCTTCCGCCCGAAGCACGAGCTCAAGGGCTTCAAAAAAGTCTTCCTCGCTCCCGGCGAAGAACAGACCGTCACGCTCGAGCTTGACAAACGCGCCTTCGCGTTCTGGAACGTCAAGACGAACGACTGGTGTGTGGAAACCGGCAAGTTCGACATTCTCGTCGGCGCCTCCTCGCGCGACATCAAACTGACCTCCACCGTGACCGTCACGGCCGAAGCGGACTGCGAGATCCCCGATTATCGCGACGTGGCTCCGGCCTATTACAACGACATCACCGCCGTCACCCGCGACGATTTTGAAGCGCTCTACGGCGAGCTGCCCGCGGACGAACGCACCCCGGGCAAGCCGATCGACATCTACTGCTGCCTGCACGACGCGAAGGACACCAGATGGGGCGGCCGGATCTGCGGCCTGATCACCGCCGCGATGAGCAAGGCCGGCTCCGCCGAAAACGGCGACGGCAAAATGCTTGCGGCCATGGCGACACAGATCCCCATCCGCAACTTCATCGCCATGTCCATGGGCGTGTTCACGGAGGATATGGCTGCGGGTCTGCTGAATATCCTCAACGACGACACATCGTCCCTGAAGGGTCTCGGCGCGATCCTCAAGGGCATTCCGCAGGCGATCGCCAAGCTGCCGAACCTTCTGCGGTCCATCTGAGCAAACAACGGAGGAAACAATCATGAGAATTATGAGCTTCAACCTTCTGTGCGGCGGCCCGGGCATCAAAGAATGGTATCCCCGTTCTCCGCTGGTCATTCGTACCATTTACAAAGCCGACCCGGATACGCTTGGCGTGCAGGAGGCACATATCGGCTGGATTAAGGCGCTGCGCTCCTGCCTGCCGGAATACGACTATGTGGGCATCGGCCGCAACGACGGCAAAGAGGACGGCGAGTTTTCCGCCGTGTTCTATAAAAAAGAAAAGTTCGACCTGCTGGATTCCGGCTCTTTCTGGCTCTCCGAGACCCCGGAAAAGCCCGGCAAGGGCTGGGACGCCGCCTGTATCCGCATCTGCTCCTGGGCAAAGCTGCGGGAGAAGGAGACCGGCAAGGTTTTCGTCCACCTGAACACCCACCTCGACCACAGAGGAAAGGTCGCCATGCAAAAGGGCGCCCAGCTTGCGGCCGCACGCGGAACGGCGATTGCCGGCGACGCTCCGGCATTCTTCACCGGCGATTTCAACGTCACCCCGGACTCCGCACCCTACGCGGCGGTGCTGGCGGGCGGCTTCCGGGACTGCCGCTATGTCGCGGCGGACACCGATACGGGCTTCACCTTCCACGCCTACGGCAACCCGGAGGATCCTGCGTCCGTGATCGACTATGTGTTCTTCAAGGGCGACGTGAGCGTGAAAAAGTTCACCGTGATCCGCGACGAGATCGACGGGCAGCTTCCCAGCGACCACTATCCGATCTGCGCCGACGTGACGTGGGAGTGAGCACGGAACGACAAAAAAAAGATGCAGAGGAGCACCCTTTGCATCTTTTTTTGCAGTGTTAATTATCAGACGGCAATGCCTGTGCTTTGCACGGTTTGCAAAAAACCGCTTTTGTCCTCGCCGTCGATCATCAGAACCGGTTCGATCTCATCATTGATGTCTCTTGTCAGACTCCACAGCTTTGAAACGACTGTAAGGTAATCTGCGTCAATGCTGTCCACAATGACTGCGATGTCGATATCACTGTCTTTGGTTGCGGTTCCCTTGGCGTGGGAGCCGTAAAGAAGGATCGCTTTGGTTTTCATGATCTTCCGGACTTGATCGGCATAGGCTTTCGCAATGTCAATCACTTCGTTTTCAGCCATTGAAACAGCACCTCCGTTTCCTGAATGAGTTTGGCACAGCGTTCGTGTGTTAAAGACTGTAGTAATATAGACTTGTTCAATGGATAACGAGCTTCAATGTTTAAAGGATTTAGTAAATCCAGAAGGGCAATTTGCTCTGTTGACATATCATCTGTGATTTCACATTGGTTTGCAAGTCGAATAAGCTTATGAATATAAGGCAGTTCTTTACCCGGATACCTCGAAACAAAGATTCCCTTTAGCGCTTTCTCAATTGTCTGGTGGCACATAAAGCCGACATAGAGATAGCGCTTGGTTTCAAGCATAGCTTTTGCGGTTTGCAAGTCGTATTCAGCGCTTTCAAACCAATAATCATTTTTGCGTATGGCTCCACAGAAAACACCTGCCTTCAAGCATAGGATATCATATAAAATGAAAAAAGTAAAGCGCAATTTTTATGTGTAGTGCTGTTGTTCTTTTCAAAATACTATAATTTGCGTTTTTTTTCCAAAAAGTCTTGATTTTTAAAAAAAATTGTGATAAATTCTATCTATGGAGCTTTTGGCTTCAAATCTTAAAAGGAGGAATTTTTAAATGGAAAACGTGACAAGTGGTCTGCAGACTGCCCTTGATGTTCTTAGAAGCGGTATTGATGCGATTATGAACATTTTCGGTGGCGTTCAGAGCTTTGCTGAAGCCGGCAATCAGGCTGCTGCTGGTACTGGCAGCTTTGCTGAAGCTTTCAAGACGATCTACAATGTCGTCGCTGGTTTCTGCGGCTTCCCGACTCTTGATCCCCCGTCTGATGGCCCGGATCAGGTTATTGAAGTTCACATCGTTCAGTAATCAAATCGGAAAAGAAAAGGTCGGTCAACACCGGCTTTTTTCTTTTCTTCTGAAAACCAAAAGTTTTTTTGTTGGAACCCTTGCATTTTTTACCACAAGATGTTACAATAACATGAGATATGGGCACAAGTTGTTGTGCCGCGTCTAAATTTCAGGGAGGGAGGATGTCATATGCTGCCGAGATGGTTCGATCTTTATGAAACACTGACCACGTTTGGCCACGCGTTCTATCAGAAATGGATGAACAGCGATCTGTCTGAGGATGAGGCAAAAGAAAAGGACAAGCTCTGGGAACCGCACGTCAAGATCATGCAAGTGATCACGTTCGTCAGAGACACGCTTTCTGTTTTCATCGCCGCGAGCTGATTGCGCTCACACATTGACATTTTCTCAAAAAGGAGGAACAACCATGATTCTCAGATGGTGGGATTTCATCGATGCGATCTATGATTTCGGTTATACGATCTACAAAAAGATCTTTCCGGATAAGACGAGCGAAGACTGGGAGCTTGCGGTCGACCATTATTATGATGTCGAAGCGCTGATCCGCGGTCTGCTGAAGTTTGCGTACAACGCATCCTGAAGACGGAGTAGTCACTGATTACCTGAAGAATAACAAAGGCCGGTACTTGTTCGCATGACGGAACAAGCACCGGCTTTTTAGGTACCCGCTGATTCACTCGATGTGTGAAAATTTGCCGTTAAGATTTGCGCATCTGCGTGAATCAGCGGGTACCTGGTTTTATGCCATGAGGTATTGCCGCAGGTGTGCGGCGCTCTCTTCCAGTTCGCCCTTTTCTTCATACAGCACGCGCAGAATGCTATTCACGCGCTGGACCTCTTTGTAATTGCCGCTGCGGATGGCCCGCCGCCGGGCAAAGCGGTAGCGTTCGATCACGTCGGTCTGGGTGGCGATGGAATGCTCATAGGCGTTGAGCAGTCGGTTCCAGCTTTGCATGCGCCTCAGCCCCTTTCCGAATCGCCGAACAGCAGGGCGTCCGCGCTGACGCCGAACAGCGCCATACATTTTTTCAGCTCGGCCACCGTCATCCCCCCGGCGTCCGCTTCCAGATCCGCCACCCGCTGCGCCGGGATCCCAAGCAGACAGCCGAGCTCCTCCCGGGAGAAAAACATGCGCCGGCGGAGTTTTCCGAGCGAGTCCGCGGTCGCTTCCTGCCGTTGGATCTCCTGCTGCAGCTCGCCTTGCAGCAGCTTTTCGGCGTGTTGGGCAAAATCGTCGTCATAGCGGTAACTCAGCGCGTATTTCAGCTTTTCAAACAGTGTGGCTGTGATGCGCTCGATCCTGCGGTAAACGCTGGAACGGTCGAGCCGCAGGATCTCGGCGGTCTCGTCGATGGTTTTGCCCCGGTACCAGTGCAGGCGGATGAGCAGACGATCCTGCTCGCAAAGCTCGTTTTGGATCACCTTGTGCAGCAGGGTGCAGAGCTCGGCCTTGCGCTTGCGCATCAGCAGCGCGTCGCAGCGGTTTTTGTCGCCGT
Organism: Oscillospiraceae bacterium; assembly: GCA_902774035.1. Taxonomy (GTDB): domain Bacteria; phylum Bacillota; class Clostridia; order Oscillospirales; family Acutalibacteraceae; genus UBA6857. Next base: position 12,732 of record CACYHA010000020.1, read on the forward strand.
CAAAAATGCGCCCGAAGGTGTTGACGGTCTGCCAGTAGTCATAAAGGTCAAAGCTTGTTTTTGTCATTGAAAACCCTCCGAATCAGATATTGCACGAACAGGCAGCGAAACCATGATAGAACGTATGTTCTACATTTTCTATTTTACATGCAGTCTGCGGGTTTGTCAAGAGACAAAAAGAACAAAAGTTCCAATTGTACGAAAAAAAGGACAATGCTTTTTCGCGCAGCTTCGCTGCGCGGCAGGCGGCGGCGGAACGAACCGTGCCTTGCACGGTTCAAAACGAAGCAAGGCTTCGTTTTCGCGTGGCCCGGGCCGCGCGGTTCCGCCGCCGCCCCTGCGCACGGCAAAGCCGTGCGTAAAAAAGAGCCGCTGCATCACGGTGATGCAACAGCTCCCTTGTTCGGTGACTTATTTTTTGATCTTGTTCACGCCGGTTTTCATGGCGTTGATGAGATACCGCACATAGACCACCTGCGTGATGAGGATCGCCTTGAGATAGGCTCTCGCGTCGAACTGACGCATACCCTGGGTGATGTCGCTCATGGTCAGGTAGATCGGGCGCTCCTTCACTTCCGTGAGGGGCTGCGCTTTGTTGTAGTTGTTCTCCTTGCCGCCCTTGACGGTGAAGAAGATGCCGCGGGCGTCCAGCGGGAATTGATTGTTGTCCTCAAGGTAATAGAAGGAAAGCTTGATGTTCTTCATGTCCGCGTCGGGGATGCTTCCCTTGAGCTTCAGGGAAACGCTTTTGCCCAGCGGGATTTTTTTGCCGTAGACGTCTTCAAAGGCGAAGTCCGCACCCTCCACTTTGATGGAGATCAGCTCGAGATTGCTCTTGTTGGAAAGGTTTGTCACCGTCAGCGCGGTATCCTTTTGCGTCAGGGTGCCGAAGGGGGAGTTGTTGAAGCAGGCGTGGACGCCGAACTTGCCGTTGTGGGTGATCTCAAACTGCGGAAAAGCCGGGTCGGTGTAGATGTCCATCGGCTTGTCGGTGTAGAGCATCCAAAGAATCAGATCAGTGCAGTATTGATCCTCGATGTACTGGGCGTGATACTGCTCGTCGATGTACCAGGTGTTTTCGGGAAGATAGCCGTAGGCGCCGTCAAGGTTCATGCGCGGAGCCACATGGTCGTGGGTCGGATCGGTGCAGGTGACGCCCTCGTCGCTGTAATCGGTATGGTAGCCGTCGGAAAAACGGTAGCCGTAACCGGCGACTTTGGCGCCGGAGGCGTCCTCGGCGCCAACAAGGCCGTCGGAGCTGACGCGCGAGCCGGTGACGGCAGGCAGATCCGTGCCGCAGATGATATTGACGTTGACGCCCTGATTGCGGGCGTAGGTCAGGTTGTCGTGCATGTGCGCCATCACGGTGTAGTGGGCGTAGTCGCTCTTTTCAATGAGCACGGCGTATTTTTCCCGCATTTCGGGCGTGTTCAGCTTGGCGTCCTTAACCTCGTCATAGAGACGCAGAGGCAGAAAGTCCCACGCGCTGCCGAAGGAATAGAGGATGTTGATGATGTCGTAATTCTGGATCAGCGCGTTGAACAGGCGGTTCACGGTGTCGAGCGTCAGCCCATTGAAGAACCATTCGTAGTTGGCTTCCCAAACATACTCTGCGCCGCCGTTGATGCCCGCCAGCGGATTGTTGGCATACTGCAGATATTCGATCAGGCGGGGGGAATCAAAGTGGATCTTGCCCATCAGAATATCATACATGATCTGCACGCCGATGGCCGGGTTGTCGAGCACCACATTGTTGAGATAAGCGAGGTTGAAGGTCTTTTTGAGCTCCTTCTGCGTCATGTTCAGCAGTCGGCCGAGCTCTTCCGCGTCTTTGCCGCCCTTGGCAACGATGGAGGACAGGGAAATGTAGAACGACGTGTCTTCGCCGCCGTGACTCTCGCAGAAGATGTTGACTTTTTTCGAGCCGGAATGTCTGCGCACGTCCACGATGAAGTTGCCGAGATCCCGGGCGCATTCAATGATGTTCTGCCGCCAGTCCACAGAGAAGCAGTAGACATTCTCTTCGCCGCGCATCTCACACAGCAGGGGCGTCAGTCGCTTTTCTTTCATGGCGCCGGCGAGATTGGGGTTTTCGTCGATGTGGGCGTTGATATAGGCCATGCAGCTCTCTTCCGCCGAGCGTGGCCAGGCACCGGTGTTGTAGGGCAAAGAGCCGTCCGGGTTGCGGCGCATGTACTTCGCGATCTCGGCCACGGCGTCGGAGATTTGCTGACCGGCGTAGGTCGGGTCATTTTTGATGACCGTGTTGAAGTTGGCTTTGGTGATGTCGGGGATGTCTTTTTTCACCACATCCAGCACACTGTTCAGGTTGAGCATCCAGATCTTTTCAACGATGTTTCCTTCGTCGTCAAAGAGAAAGAGCTGCGGCGAGGTGTAGCCGCCCAGAACGATGGTGGGGATCACGCCTTCGGCGATGGCGGCCAGCGGAAGCACGCTGAAGATCAGCACGCACGCCAGAAGCAGACTCAATACCCGTTTTTTCATAATGCAGCCTCCCAAACAAAAAGTATAGTCTCATTTTATACCCCTTCCCGGAATATGTCAATAATATTAACAAAAAAATGCAAAATTCGTCTGCTTTTTTAGCTTATTTGAACGAAGAGGCTTTCGAAGCGGCCAAAGTCTGAAATTTTTTTTGCAAACCTCTTTACTTGTTTCGGCGCGGCGAGTAAAATAAAAGAGAAATAACCCGGAGGTGAGATGGATGGAACCTGTCTATCACAGAATTCTTTTGAAACTCAGCGGCGAAGTGCTTGCGGGACCCGACGGCAAGGGGATCGACTTTGACACGGTGAACAGCGTCTGTGCGGCCGTGCGCGACTGCGCGGCTCTCGGCGTGGAGATCGGTCTGGTCGTTGGCGGCGGCAACTTCTGGCGCGGCCGCAGCAGCGGAGAGATGGACCGTACCCGCGCCGACCACATGGGCATGCTTGCAACCACGATGAACTCCCTTGCGCTGGCGGACGCCCTTGAACAGATGGACGTCCCCGTGCGCGTGCAGACCGCGATCCCGATGCCCCAGGTCGCGGAGCCGTACATCCGCAACCGCGCCGTGCGCCACCTGGAAAAGGGGCGCGTGGTGATTTTCGGCTGCGGCACGGGCAACCCGTTTTTCTCCACCGACACGGCGGCGGCTCTGCGCGCGGCGGAGATCAACGCCGAGATCATTTTCAAGGCCACGAACGTGGACGGCGTCTACGACAAAGATCCGAACAAATACCCCGACGCCGTGAAATACGACACCCTGACCCACAGCGAGATCCTCAACAAGGGCCTAGCGGTGATGGACAGCACGGCAGCGTCCCTTTGTCGCGACAACGGCATTTCGATCCTCGTTTTCAATCTCGCCGACCCGCAGAACATCGTCCGCGCCGTGAAGGGCGAAAACGTCGGCACGATCGTGAAGGAGTAAGGAGATCTTTTCATGAAAAAAGAGTACCCCGGGTTTCCGATGCGCTTTGCCCATACCGGCGTGACGCAGTTCGCCCCCGAAAACTCGCCGGAGGCCTTTCAAAAGGCGGCCGAACTGGGCTTTGAGGGCATTGAGCTGGACATTCAGCGCAGCGGCGACGGCGAGATCATCGTCACCCACAACGGCGACATGGGCTACATGACCTTTGAAGAGCACCGCGATGTGCTCAGGGACATGACAGCGGAACAGATCAAAGCTTTCGACATTCCCTATCGGAACGCGCTCAAGCTCAAGTACCCGCCTTATCCCTGGACGGAGCACGCGGGCGGTCGGCGCATGATCGTTCCGCCGGATTACCACGAGGACCGCGTGACCCATCTGATCACCATGCCGGAGTTCGACGCGTGGCTGGCCACGGTGGATTATCCCCTGACTGTGGAGGTGGAATTCAAGTGCACCGGTATGTGTGAACGCATGGACGAGATTCTGGCAAAATCCGAAAATGTTTCGCAGTACATCCTCTTTTCCGGCAACTGGGAGGTGCTGGAGGAGATGCAGGAGCACTACCGCCGAAAGGGCAAGCCCGAGGGCCTGCGTCTGGGCGCGAACATCCGCTTTCTCAATGAAAGGACGATGGAGTTCGTCCGCCGCTCTGATCTTTACGAGGTCGGCCTCAACGACGGCGCGTTCACCAAAGCCGATGTGGATCTGCTGGCGGAGATGGGGATCAAGGTGTTCTCCAATCTCGGCGACTATCCGGAATGGTGGGCGCAGATCTGCGACATGGGCGTGACCGGTTTCAAGACCAATTATCCCGACGCTTTCACGGAATGGTGGATGCAGCGGCAGGCGTAGCCGATCGTCGTCAGTCAATTGTAATAGCAGGGGCGGTCATTGGCCGCCCCCTTTTTTTGCACCCGTTTCCTCCCGTGCGCCTTTCCTTTTGAAAAATCTGCAAACCGTACATCATCTTGTCTTTTCTTCATTCTGCTAAAAATACTTGTATTTTAAAGGATTCTTTTATATTATTACGAAAAAAATACAGAATGTAGTCTATACTTCGTTCTCTATTGCATTTCTGTGAAAAGTATGATAAACTATACGGGATATTTTTGAAAAGAAAGGATTTTTTGCATGTTCAATTCCACTTTGCTTGCATTCATTCTCTATTTTGCGCTGGTGCTCGCCATCGGCCTGTACTTCTTCTTCCGCTCCAAGGGCGCGGGTGAGAAGGACTACTTCCTCGGCGGACGCGCTATGGGTCCGTGGGTCGCCGCCATGAGCGCCCAGGCCTCCGACATGAGCGGCTGGCTGCTGATGGGCTTTCCCGGCTCCATTCTCGCCTTCGGCATGGGCAAGGTCTGGATCGGCATCGGCCTGATGTTCGGCACGATCGCCAACTGGATCTTCGTTGCCAAACGGCTGCGCAACTTCTCCGCCGCGGCGAACGATTCCATCACCCTGCCGCAGTACCTCAAAAACCGCTTTGCCGCCAAGAATCCCGCGCTGCAGATCATCTGCGCCGTGGTGTTCCTCGTGTTCTTCACCATCTATGTGGCGTCCTCCTTTGTTGCGGGCAAAACCGTGCTGCTGAAGGTCGTTCCCCAGCTCGAGGGTCACGACGCGTTGGCGCTGGCGATCTTTGCGCTCATCATCATCGCCTACACCTTCACCGGCGGCTTCAAGGCCGTTTGCTGGACAGACTTCTTCCAGGGCATGATGATGCTCATCGCCCTGCTGGCGGTCCCCATCATCGTTCTGCTGTTCAAGGATCCCGACATGTCGAAACTCAGCTTCACCCTTGCCGACGGCACGTTCAATGAGTTCAACCCGAACCCGTTCAGTGCCTCATGGCAGGACATCGTCTCCGGCTTCGGCTGGGGTCTCGGCTACTTCGGTATGCCCCACATCCTTGTCCGCTTCATGTCCATCAAGAAGGCTTCCATGGTGAAAAAGAGCGCCACGGTCGCCATCGTTTGGGTCATCCTCTCCCTCGGCGCCGCCATCGTGATCGCCATCCTCGGCCGTCCGCTGTATGGTCAGGAGCTGGTGGACGCCGGTATGCAGGAGCGCATCTTCATCCGCTTTGCGTCTGATCTCTTCCCGCCGTTCATCGCCGGCATCCTGCTTTCCGCCATTGTTGCCGCCGCCATGAGTACTGCGGATTCCCAGCTTCTGGTGGCGTCCTCCTCGTTCACGTCCGACATCTATAAACCCGTGTTCCGCAAGGAAGCCTCCGACAAGGAAGTGCTCTGGGTGGGCCGCGTTGTGGTGCTGATCGTCGCCGTTGTCGCGTTCCTGATCGCAAGCAGCCGCGGCGAGGGCGCTGCCGCCATCATGGACATGGTGGAAAACGCCTGGGGCGGCTTCGGCGCAGCCTTCGGCCCGGTCATCATTCTCTCGCTGTTCTGGAAGCGCATGACCTACAAGGGCGCCATCGCGGGCGTGGTCTGCGGCTCCGTGGTCGACGTGGTCTGGCTGCTGACGCTCTCCTCTTCCACGGGCGTCTATGAGATCGTTCCCGGCTTCATCGTCGGCCTGATCGCCTGCGTCGTCGTCTCCCTGCTCGACAAGGAACCGAGCGCCGAAGTGACCGCCATCTATGAAAAGGCGACTGCGCCCGGCTTCGGCGAGGAAGACTGAAACAAAGGAAACCCGCGCGGCTGTGTTCCCCATGGGAGCATGGCCGCCGTTTTTCTTCAATCTGTCAAAGAACGGGCGAAAAATTAGTCACTTGTGACGATAGACAAACGGCAAAAATTATGGTAAAATTCAGACAGAAATATACGGAAAGGGTTGACAGGAATGCTGCGGCGTGCGACAATCGTTAGCAAGCAAGCAAGCAAGCAAGCAAGCAAGCAAGCAAGCAAGCAAGCAAGCATAACTTTGCCCTTTTTCACGAATATTCCGTAAATTGAGCGCAGTGCGCCCGTTTGGGTGCGCCGCGCTTTTTTGATATATAAAAACTTAGTAAAAGAAGGAGAGTTCTTATGAAAACTTCAAAGAAAGTGTTATCCGTTTTGCTGGCGGTTCTCCTGCTGGCGACCACGCTGGCGGTTGCTGCCGTGCCGGTGAGCGCCTTGGATGCAAGCGGCTCTTGCGGAACAAACCTGACGTACACGTTCAACGCCTCCACCGGGGCGCTGACCATCACCGGCACAGGTTCATTGCTCCAGCATAAAGCGTTTAAAGACTGCACGGAGATCAAATCCGTATCCATCTGCAGCAGCGTGACAGAAATTGGCTTTTCTGCATTTTGCGGCTGCAGCAGCTTGACGAGTGTGACGATTCCATACGGCGTAAAGATAATAGATTCATGTGCATTCTCCAGGTGCACCAGTCTTACAAGCTTAACATTACCGAACAGCGTTGAAGGAATATATCAACAGGCATTTGAGAAATGCACCTCTCTGAAAAGCGTAACGATACCTGACAGTATAAAGGAGATATCTCCGTGTGTATTCGAGCATTGTACTGCGTTGGAAAGCGTAACATTTCCGGACAGTGTGAAGAGAATTGAATGGGATGCATTCTATGACTGTCCATCCTTGAAAACGCTGACGTTTAACGGCAGTCCAAGAATCATTGACGAAAGCGCATTTGATCAATGCGACGCAGTGGAAGAACTGGCGATTCTGTCCGGTGAAGATGTGCATAGTGCATTGGTTTGTCAGTTTCCAAATCTGAAAAATTTGACCATCGGTACAACGCGCGTCGGGCATTTTGGGACTGATGAATATGGTCAGACTACCCTTAAGGGTTTGCCTGCATTGCAGCATTTGACGTTTCTCGATACGGTGGAGGACATCAAAAGCTTCGCGTTTTCCGACTGCCCGAAGCTGGAAACGGTTCAATTCGGCAACAGCAGAACATATTTTGGTTCAGGGTCTTTTGACAACTGCAAAAAACTGAAAAAACTCATTGCCCCCACGGACGCGATAAATGCGGATATGTCATTTTTCAACTGCGGAGACTATATGGTATATTGTAAAAACAGCATGCAACCGTATAGTTTCCATAGAGCAGCAAACTATCGCTACGTTCCGGAGGACGCGCGGTTTGTTTCCGTCAAAATCGTAGGATCCCCGCCGGAGTGGGGCACTGTTCGCGGCGGTGAGCACACCGGTGGGCCTGTTCAACTGTACACGAATTATCAGAATGACTATTGTGTATCGGGTTATTCCAGAATCACGGTCAAAGCCACGCCGAAGACAGGGTACTTCTTTAAAGGCTGGTATTCATACAAAAATCTCGGTAGGGTTAGCCGCGACACCGAATATACATTTGTTGCAAATGAAGACACGAGCTTGTTTGCGCGTTTTGAAGACAGCGACTTTTATACCGTGACAACGGTTGCGAATCCGGATGAAGGCGGCACGATCACCGGCGCCGGCAACTATGCAGAAGGCGATACGGTAACGCTGACCGTAACGCCGAACATCTTTTGGAAATTTCTCGGATGGTGGAGTATTAGGGGGCAAAAGGTTTCGAGTGATCCGAGTTATACCTTCACCTGTACCGGAAGCACAACTTATACAGCGAAGTTTGAATATACAATAGAAAGATACAGGCTGACGCTCGACAGCAACGACGGCGGCTGTCCGTCCTGGTGGGGAACAAGGACCTATGCGCTCAACGAGGAGGCGACGATCACTGCCGAGCCGGACGACGGCTACAGATTTGTCGGCTGGTTCAAAAACAACAGCCTGTTCAGCAGCAATGAAACCCTGACCTTGCAATTGACGGAGGACGTGTCCCTCTATGCAAAGTTTGAAAAAATTCCGATCTATTCAGTACAGACGACCGTTTCGCCGACTGCGGGCGGCACGGTCTCCGGCGGCGGCAGTTTTTTGGAAAACACAAAGGCGACCGTTTCCGCCCAGGAGAAACCCGGCTATGATTTTGTCGGCTGGTTCAAAAACAACAGCAAGGTCAGCTTTTCTCACAATTACACGTTTACCGTGACCGGAAATGTTACGTTGACGGCAAAGTTCAGAACACTTGAAAACTACACTGTCACCTTGAACATATCCCCGGCGAACGGCGGCACGGTCTCCGGCGGCGGCGTTTATCAGGAAGGCACAAGGGCAACCATCACTGCCACGCCGAACGACAACTATGTCTTTGTCGGTTGGTATTACGGCGACGACTTTTGGTGGTTCTCGAATAATATCGATTTCCGTGTGGGAAAAAACACAACCTTGACTGCAAGGTTTTATGACATTTCCCAGTTCGTCGACGTCAAAATCGGAACGGAAGATTTGAAATCCGGAGACTGGTATTTGGATCAAGACGCATATATCGAGGCGCTTCTTGAATTCGGTTTAGATTCGGCGACAGCGAAGTCTAACTATGCTGCGATAAATGATCTTGTCGACAGATATGCATATAATCCACAGACCAAAGAGATTTATCTGAAGTCGTCTGATAGTTCGAGCCTGCATACCAGTGACGACTCCTTCTATCCTCTCCTTGGCGGAACCTCCATTAAGCAATACACCGCGCCGACCAACCCCGACAACCCCGGTCAGCCCGACAACCCCGGCGGCAGCCAGCCGCAGGGCAAGGTCTGCAAATACTGCGGCGGAACCCACACGGGCTTCCTCGGCTTCTTCGTGGGCCTGTTCCACAGCATCCTCGCGCTGTTTGGCCTTCGGAAGAAATAAACCAAACCGTTTTTCTGCTGCGTTCTTCGGAACGCAGCTTTTTCATGTTTTTCCCGTCTTCGGCTTGCATATAAATGAAATGCGTGCTATAGTATAAATGATTCTTTTTTGAGGGAAGCGGAACGAAGCATGACAACAAGCGAAACCAATTTGACTTTGAAAAATCTGAAGGTCGGCCAAAGCGCCGTCATCACCGCCGTGGGCGGTGAAGGGGCGCTGCGCCAGCATTTTCTCGATATGGGCATGATCCCCGGTGTGCGCGTCACGCTGGTCAAGTTCGCGCCCTTGGGCGACCCGATGGAGTTGCTTGTGCGCGGCTACAAGCTGACCTTGCGGCTGGAAGAGGCCGCGCAGATCGGCGTGGACCGCGTCACTGACGCCGTTCCCGCGCAGAAGGAAGTGCGCGAACGAACCAAAACGGCCCACCCCGGCCTTGGTGAAGGCGGCAAATTCCACCCCAAGGGCAGCGGCGATCCGCTTCCGGAGGGCACCACGCTCACCTTTGCCCTTGTCGGCAACCAAAACTGCGGCAAGACCACCCTTTATAATCAGCTCACCGGCGCCAACCGCCATGTGGGCAACTTCCCCGGCGTCACGGTGGACCGCAAGGACGGCGCGATCAAGGGCACGGAAAACACCCTTGTGACCGACCTGCCCGGCATCTATTCCATGTCGCCCTATTCCAGCGAGGAGCGCATCTCACGCGCCTTTGTGCTTGACGAAAAGCCGAAGGGCATCATCAACATTGTGGACGCGACAAACATTGAGCGCAACCTTTATCTGACGATGCAGCTTTTGGAGATGAACACCCCGATGGTCGTCGCCCTGAACATGATGGACGAGGTCACGGCCAACGGCGGCACGATCGACGTCAACGCCATGGAAGCGCTGCTCGGTGTGCCCGTGATCCCGATCTCCGCAGCGAAAAATGAGGGCGTCCATGAGCTGATCGACCACGCGATCCATGTGGCGCAGTTCCGCGAAAAGCCGCTGCGTCAGGATTTCTGCGACGAAACCGACCACGGCGGCGCGGTGCACCGGTGTCTGCACGCCATCAGCCATCTGATCGAAGACCACGCCCTTGCCTCCGGTGTGCCCGTGCGCTTTGCCGCGAGCAAGCTCGTCGAGGGCGACGAAATGATCCTTGAACAGCTCCGCCTCGACGAAAACGAGCGCGAGCTGCTGGAGCACATCATCACCCAGATGGAAAAAGAGCGCGGCCTCGACCGCAGCGCCGCCATCGCCGAAATGCGCTTCACCTATATCCAAAAGGTCTGTTCGCAGACGGTCGTGAAGCCTGTGGAAAGCAAAGAACGCCTGCGCTCCGAGCGCATCGACCGCATTCTGACGGGAAAATACACGGCCATCCCGGTGTTCATCGTCATCATGGGTCTGGTCTTTTTCCTCACATTCAATGTGATCGGCGCGTTTTTCCAAGGCCTGCTGGAGACCGGGATCGACGCGTTGACCGGCGCGGTCGACCGTGGCCTGACGGCGGCCGGGGTCAACGACGTGATCCACGGGCTGATCACCGACGGCATTTTCACCGGCGTCGGCAGCGTGCTGAGCTTTTTGCCGATCATTGTCACGCTGTTCTTCTTCCTTTCCCTGCTGGAAGACAGCGGCTACATCGCCCGCGTGGCTTTCGTGATGGATAAGCTTCTGCGGCGGATCGGCCTTTCCGGGCGCAGCATCGTGCCTATGCTGATCGGCTTCGGCTGCACGGTCCCGGCGGTCATGTCCACGCGCACCCTGCCCAGTGAGCGCGACCGCAAGCTGACCGTTTTGCTCACGCCGTTTATGAGCTGCACGGCCAAGCTGCCGATCTATGCGTTCTTTGTCGATCAGTTCTTTTTGCGCTACAAGGCGCTCATCATGGTCGGCCTGTACCTGCTCGGCATCCTCGTCGGCATTCTCGCGGCCGTGATCTTTCGCGGAACGCTTTTCCGCGGCGAGGCGGCGCCCTTTGTGATGGAGCTGCCGAATTACCGCCTCCCCGGGGCAAAGAATGTGACCCGTCTGCTTTGGGAGAAGGCGAAGGATTTCCTGCAGCGTGCGTTCACCATCATCCTCATCGCCACGATCGTGGTCTGGTTGCTGGGCAACTTCGACTGGCACCTGAACCCCGGCGCCCCGGCGAAGGACAGCATCCTCGCTTCGATCTCCGGCCTGCTCGCGCCGCTGATGCGCCCGGTGGGGCTGGATGACTGGCGGATCTGCACCTCGCTGATCTCGGGCTTCATGGCCAAGGAGAGCGTGGTTTCCACGCTGGAAGTCCTGCTCGGGGGCAGCATCGCTTCCGTGATCACCCCGCTGTCCGCCGCGTGTCTGCTGGTGTTTTCGCTGCTCTATACCCCCTGTGTGGCCGCCGTGGCCTCCATTCGCCGCGAGCTGGGCGCGAAATGGGCGCTCGGCGTGGTCGTGTGGCAGTGCGCGCTCGCCTGGGCGGTCGCCTGTGTGGTCCATCTCGTCGGAATGCTCGTTGGAGGTGCGTAAGATGAACCTTGCGGATATTGTTCTTATCGCTGTTCTCATGTTGATCGTTGTCCTCGCCGTGTTCTTTTCCGTGCGCAGAAAAAAGCAGGGGAAGGGCTGCTGCGGGGACTGTGAAGGCTGCAGCGGATGCGGAAAAATTGAAAGCTGAAAAATAGCAAGAATTTGCAAAACAAACTATAGACAAACAGCGGAAAACATGCTAAAATAAACCAGAAATATACAAGAAAGGGTTGACATTCATGCTGCGCTTTGCGACAATCACTGAGCAAGCAAGCAAGCAAGCAAGCAAGCAAGCAAGCAAGCAAGCAAGCGGCATAACTGCACCCTTTTTGCATACACTTTGAAAATCCGACCGTAACGGGAGTGAAAGCTCTCGCTGCGGTCGCTTTTATTATTTTAAGGAGGCATCTTTATGAAAAAACCAACCATTCGTAAATCTATCAGCATTTTGCTTTCACTGCTTCTGGCGCTGTCTGTCTTCGGCGGCATGACGTTCACCGCGGGCGCGGCATCCGACGGCACCTGCGGCAGTGGACTCACCTGGACGCTGGATGACGATGGCCTTTTGACCATCAGCGGAACCGGTACAATTGCAGACTTTGCTTTTAAAAGAAACGAAGCGATCAAGACGGTCGTCATTGAATCCGGTGTAACAGGCATTGGCTATCACGCTTTCAGAGAATGCAGCGGTTTGACATCCGTGACCATTTCGGACAGTGTGACCGAGATAAAAGACCAGGCGTTTAACGGATGTACCGGTCTGACTTCTGTGTCTTTTGGAACCGGCGTGTCAAGAATTGGAGATTTTGCATTCTATGAGACCGGTTTAACTGCGGTGGTTATTCCGGCAAGTGTGACAACCATAGGCGATTTTGCATTCTGTGAGACCGGTTTAACTGCGGTGGTTATTCCGGCAAGTGTGACAACCATAGGCGGTTATGCATTTTACAACTGCACCGGCTTGGCACACGTGTTTTATAACGGAAGCGCGGAAGATTGGAGCGGCATCTCCATCGGGAATTTCAACGAAAGCTTGACCGGTGCCAATCTCCATTTTGACCCTGTCGTTGTAAGCGTAAGCACCGCAACTTGCACAGAAGATGGCGTTAACCTTATCTGGTCCGATGATTACGAACTAATAATGGAAGTGATTCCCGCCACCGGCCATGCTTATGTGAACCATGAAGCACAGGCTCCGACCTGCACGGAAATCGGCTGGGACGCCTATCAGACCTGCGAGAATTGCGATTACACAACATACGAAGAGATTCCCGCCACCGGCCACATTGACGGCGACCCCGTTGCGGAAAATGTGGTGGAAGCGACCTGCACCGAGGACGGCAGCTATGAGGTTGTGACCTACTGTTCGGTCTGCGGCGAAGAGCTGCACAGAGTGCCCAAGACGCAAAAGGCGTTCGGCCACATGACCGAGCTTGTGAACGCCAAGGAAGCGACTGCCACGGAAGACGGTTACACCGGCGACGAGGTTTGCACCGTCTGCGGCGAAACAATCACGGCCGGCGAGGTGATTCCCGCGACCGGCGAACCGGAAGTTCAAAACGGCAGCAACGATTTCTTCGTGAAGATCTTCAACTGGCTGACCGAACTGTTCCAGATGTTCACCCGCTGGATTCAGAAATAATGCGAAATTTGCAATTGAAACAATAACAACGCCCGCCATGGAGTTCAACGTCCACGGCGGGCATATTCTTTTTTGATGATTACACGTCCAATCTGACAAGATCCTCAAACGTCTCTCTTTTCACGGCTATATAGCTTCCGCTGTCGGTCAGCATCACGGTCGCCGGGCGGGGCAGCCGATTATAGTTCGACGCCATGGAATAGTTGTAGGCGCCCGTGGTACACACGGCCACAATGTCGCCGCGCTGAATGTCGGCGGGGAAGGGGACGTTTTCCTGAATGATGTCGCCGCTTTCGCAGCAGCGGCCCACCAGCGAGGCGGTCAGGCTGCAGTCCTCGGCGATGCGGTTGGCGCACAGGCAGGTGTAGCTCGAACGGTAGAGGGCGAAGCGCGGGTTGTCGGGCATTCCTCCGTCGATGGAAACATAGTTTTTGTAGCCCGTGATCTGCTTCAGAGCGCCGACGGTGTAAAGGGTCAGGCCCGCGTCGGCAACGATGCTGCGGCCCGGTTCCATGCAGATCTGCGGCACGGGGAAGTCCGCGCGCGCGCAGGTCGCCTTGAGCGTTTCGCTGACGGAGGCGATCTTTTCGCCGATGTCGAGCACCGGGTCGTCGGCGGTGTAACGCACGCCGTAGCCGCCGCCGAGGTTCAGCAGCGTCGCCGTGAAGCCGAGCTTGCGGCGCATCTCGGCCATGAACTCGATCATGATGACTGCTGCGCGCTCAAACACGTCCTCGGTGAAGACCTGCGAGCCGATGTGGCAGTGGTAGCCCAGCAGCGCGATGTGTTCCTGCGCCAGGGCAAGCTTCGTGATGCTTTCCGCCTGCCCGGTCGCGATGGCGTTGCCGAACTTGGAATCCACTTTGCCGGTGTTGACCGCCGCGTAGGTGTGGGTGTCGATGCCCGGGGTCAGGCGCAAGATCACCTTTTGCGTGGCGCCGCGCTTTGCGGCCTCGGCTTCAATGGCAAGCACTTCTTCCGGGTTGTCGGCAACAAAGACGCCCACGCCCGCATCCATGGCAAAGGCAACGTCTGCGTCGGTTTTGTTGTTTCCGTGGAAAAACGCTTTGCGCATGTCGAAGCCCGCGCACTTTGCGGTGTAGATTTCCCCGCAGGAGACAACGTCGATGCCCATATCCTCTTGCGCCATGATGCGATAGATCTGCTTGAACGCGTTTGCTTTGCCGGCGTAAAGGGGGAGCGAGCCTTCGGGATAGCAGGCTTTGAAAGCGGCCTTGTAGGTGCGGCAGTTTTTGCGGATCCGCGTTTCATCGAGCAGATACAGCGGTGTGCCGTACTGCGCGGCAAGGGCGGTCGTGTCCTGCCCGGCGAAAAACAGATGGCCGTTTTCGCCGACAGTCAGGTTGTCACAGGGGAAGCGGGCGGCAATTTCATTGGCTTTCATGGAATTTCCTCGTTTCTGTTTAAAGCATCTTTTTGATGATCTCTTCTCTGGTGAGCGGGGAAAGATCGGCCGGGGCGATGTCGAACACGGTCTTGCAGCCGGTGACGCCGCGGGCAGCCATGCGGCAGAGCGCTCTTGCGCAGGCGACCAGCACGCTGGAGGTGAATTCCGGGTTGGAATCCAGCGTCAGAGCATATTCGATCGTGTGGGTGTGCTCTTTGTTGAGGCCGGTCTTGCCTGTGCGAATGACGAAACCGCCGTGAGGAAGCGCTGCGTGGCTGGCCTTCATCTCATCTGCCGAAATAAAGGTGACGGTGGTGTCGTAATCGGAGAAGTAGTTCGGCATGGTCTTGATCGCGGTTTCGATTGTGGCCTTGTCGGCGCCTTCGTCGGCAACCACGAAGACCTCGCGCGTGTGTTTTTCGCGCGTGGTGAGTTCCGGCATAGAGCCCGAACGAACAGCTTCCAGCGCAGCAGGAACGGGCACGGTGTACTGTCTGGCGTCCAGCACGCCGGGGATGCGGCGCACGGCGTCGGAATGGCCCTGGCTCACGCCGCGGCCCCAAAAGGTGTAATCTCTGCCCTCGGGCAGGATCGACGAGGCGTACAGGCGGTTCAGCGAGAACAGACCCGGATCCCAGCCGGCGGAGATGAGGGCGATGTGGCCGCTCTCTTTCGCTGCAGCGTCCACGGCGGCGTAATGTTTGGGAATGTTCGCGTGGGTGTCAAAGGAATCGATGACGTTGAAGGCCTTGGCAAGGGCGGGCGTCATTTTCGGAAGATCCGTGGCGCTGCCGCCGCAGATGATGACAAGGTCGATCTCGTCCTTGTAAGCGTAGATGCTGTCCGCCGCGAAAACAGGCGCACCGGTGAGCGTTTTGACCGAGGCGGGGTCGCGCCGGGTGAACACGCCGAAAAGCTGGGCGTCCGGGTTTTGGCGGATGGCGCACTCCACGCCGCGTCCGAGGTTGCCGTAACCGTAAATTGCAAGCTTCATATCTGAGTTTCCTTTCCGAAGGGTGAAGGTTTGACAAAAAGGGGACAGCAAAACAAATGCCGCCCCATTACGTCCATCACTCATCACCACATATTTGAACCTATTTTATAGCAAAAGGCGTTGTTTGTCAACTGCTTTGCGCAAAAACGCTTTTTAATTTTTTATAATTTTTTTCTTGATTTTTCCGTGATAGCCTTGAAAAAGAGGCTCGGCTATGCTATAATAATTTCACTGATTGTTGGCAATCAGAATAATCACAGGAGGAGCTACAGATGAAAGACAGAATCATTGCGCTTGTGAACCAGGTGATCGATCTGCTGAAAAACTTCAGCAAAATCGAAGGAATCGGCCAGATCATCGATCTGCTGAAAGGCCTGCTGAACCTTGGCAATAAGCCGGCGGAAGAAGCCGAATAAGTACAATTCGTTCCAACAAAAAAGCCGCTGACAGTTGAGCAATCAATCGGCAGCTGCTTTTTTCTTGGAAAACAAAAGGAAAGAGGAAAACGATTTTATGGAAGAAAGAAGTACATTCCAAGGAAAATTGGGCTTTATTCTGGCGGCTGCGGGTTCCGCGGTCGGCCTGGGCAACCTTTGGAGGTTCCCGTATCTCGCAGCAAAACACGGCGGCGGCATGTTCCTGTTGGTCTATGTCGTTCTTGCGATCACCTTCGGCTTTGTGCTGATGGTCACGGAGATCGCCATCGGCAGAAAGACCCAGCTCAGCCCGATGAAAGCCTTTGGCGCGCTGAACAAAAAATGGGGCTGGCTCGGCAAGGTCGCAACGGTCGTTCCGGCGCTGATTTTCCCGTATTACTGCCTGATCGGCGGTTGGGTCACAAAATATGCCTTTGTTATGATTGCCGGAAAGGTTGCCGACGCGGCGCAGGATTCCTTCTTTGGGGAATACATCTCCAATACAACGGATCCGCTGGTCTGGTTCCTGATCTTTATCGTTGCCACCACGCTGGTCATCGTCTCCGGCGTCAACCGCGGCATCGAAAAGCTTTCGCGCATTCTGATGCCAGCGCTGGTGCTGATCACGATCGGTCTTTCGATCTATGTGATCACGCGGCCGGGCGCAGGCGCAGGCGTCAAGTATTATCTGCTGCCGAACTTTAAAAATCTGAGCATCAAAACCTTCCTTGCCGCGCTGGGACAGCTCTTCTATTCCATGTCGCTGGCCATGGGCATCATGATCACCTACGGCTCCTATTTTTCCAAAGAGGAGCACATTGAGCAGGCGACCCGCCACATTGAGATCTTTGACACCGGTATCGCCTTTCTTGCAGGTCTGATGATCATTCCCGCCGTGTTCGTCTTTTCCGGCGGCGACAGCGCGGCGCTGGGCAAGGGTCCGTCGCTGATGTTTGTCACGCTGCCGAAGGTTTTCAACAGCCTGCCTGGTGGAAACATCATCGGCGCGCTGTTCTTCTTCCTGGTGCTCTTTGCGGCCATCACCAGCTCGGTTTCCATCATGGAAGCCATTGTCGCCGGTCTGATGGATTCCTTCAAGATCACCCGCGGCAAAGCGACTGCCCTCGTTGCAGTCTACGGCATTGTGCTGGGCATTGTCTGCTCCTTCGGCTTCGGCATCTGGAGCGACGTGAAGATCCTCGGTTTCGACATTCTCGATTTCCTGGACTTCGTTTCCAACAGCGTGCTCCTGCCGCTGGTCGGAATGCTGACCTGCATTATGGTCGGCTTCGTGATCAAGCCGGACGCCATCATCAGCGAGGTCGAACTGAACGGTCCGTTTACCATGCGCAAGTTTTACACGGCCATGGTCAAATGGGTCGCGCCGATCTTCATCTTTGCGATCCTTGTCTCCAGTATTCTGGAGGGCGTCGGCGTGCTGAAATTCTGAGAAGAAAAAAGCCTTGGCGCCGCTTTGCACGGCTTCGCCGTGCAAAGCGGCAGGCGGGCGCGCAGGCCGCGCGGCCTTGCCGCGCGGAACCGGGGCGCAAGCGCCCCGGTTGGCCCCGTGCAGGCACTGGGCCCCTGCGCGCCCGCATTTTCGGCGCAGCGAAGCTGCGCCGAAAAAAAACGGAACGTCGCCGAACCAACGATCAAAAAAAGAAAAAAAGAAAAAGCCGGGTATTCCCGGCTTTCGCTTTTTTTCAGAACAACTTATTTCGCAAGCTCTTCAAGGGCGTTGAAGAGCTTCACAAGGGTCTTGAAGAAGATTGTTGCGAGATCAAATGCGATTTTGACTTTTTCCATGGATAAATCCTCCTGTAAAAAAATATATATATTTTTTTGTGAGTTCGTTCTCACTTCTCACATATTTTATTATATTCAAACCTCTGGAAAAGTCAATAGTTTTTTCAAAAAAAATTCAAAAATTTGCAGTATTTTATAGCTTTCCACAACACAACCACAATTTGGGGTGGTCGTTCGGACTATATTGTACAAGAAATCCTCTTTTTTCATGGAAAAAGGGGGGTGAAAAATGAACAAAAAACGGGCAGGAGACGCCGTGTTCGGCGTCTCCTGCAGTCCGCAAATGTTGATTCGTGACTTATTTGGAGAGTTCTTCTGCCTGCTCAGCAAAGGTTTTCACTGCGTCGGCGATGTCACCCACCATCACTTTGGTGTTTTCCATTTCGGCAACTTCGTCGCTCTCTTCGCCGTTCACCGCGACAAGGATCTTGCTGACGAGTTCAAAGATGTAACCGAGAAGGTCAACAGCTTTGGTCAAATAATCCAGCATGTTTTCATCTCCTTTCCGATTTTGATTGAATAATCATCTATTCTTGAGTATTTTAACATATGTTTTACAGATTTTCAATAGTTTTTTTGAATTTTTATAGATTTTTTTGCGCGCGGGAGAAGCAAACCAAAAAAACCGCCAAGAGGATGGCGGTTTTTCGGGTGGTTTGTGCTTATTTCAGGCTGTCAACATTGTCGCCGAACTCTTCCACGGCGTCGCCGATGTCGTCCAGCATGGTGCTGTCGGAACCGAGAATGCTGACGGCTTTCAGAATCTTGCTGAGCATTTCAAGAAAATAGTTGATGAACATACCGAGTTTTTCCATTTCAATTGTCCTCCTTAGAGATGGTTATGATAGTTTGGGTTCGTTTGCGCGGATCAGGCAAGAGAATTGTTGAACAGATTGGAGATCATGTCCAGAATATCCTCGGGCACGCCGGCTGCGCGAATGATGTTGATGATGCCTTGTGCAAGACTGTTGAAGAAATTCTTGATGGCGTCCATTGAGCTTTGCCTCCTTCTTTATTCTGTGGCTTCATTATACCATATTTGAAACCGCGTTGCAAGATAAATTATTAACTTTTAATGAACTTTTTGAATTTTCGCAATACTTGTGCAGATTTTGTTATGCCTTCTTTTCCGAAGCGAGCAGCTTGTAGACCAGAGCCGCAAGCACACCGCCCACCAGGGGAGCCACAAGGAAGACCCAGACGTTCGCGAGCGCATCGCCGCCGACAAACAGCGCGGGACCGAAGGAACGGGCCGGGTTCACGGAGGTTCCGGTGAAGTGGATGCCGAAGATGTGGACCAGCGTCAGGGTCAGGCCGATCACGATGCCGGCGACGGAGCCGTTCTCCACCTTGCTTGTGACGCCGAGGATGGCGAGCACAAAGACGAAGGTCAGCACGCATTCGATCAACAGGGAGGGCAGGATGCCGCCTTCCGCAAGGCCGTTGGTGCCGAGGGAGCTGTCCGGGCCGAGCAGGGCGCGCAGGCAGCCGGCACCGGCGATGGCGCCGAGGAACTGCGCAACGACATAGCCGCAAAAATCAGCAACGGACATTTTGCCGCTGACGAGCATGGCGATGGACACTGCGGGGTTGATGTGACAGCCGGAGATGTTACCGATGGAATACGCCATGGCGACGATCACCAGACCGAAGGCGGCAGCCGTCAGGAAATAGGCGGCGTTGGGTTCGCCGGAGCAGCCGAGCGCAGCGGCTGTTCCGCAGGCCACAAACACGAGAACGAAGGTGCCGATGAATTCTGCGAGATACTTTTTGATTGCTTGCATAGAGATGCCTCCTAAATATATTTTATGACGGTCTCCCATCATAATTCCGCGGTTATTTCCCCAGCATCAGCATACCCTGGGTGATGAGAAACTCGCCCAGCAGATAGGTCAGCATGATGGTGAAGTGTTTCTTAAAGATGATATCTTTTTTCTTATAGTATTTGTTGAGATACAGCGTGCTGTCGGAAACGAAGAACAGGATCG
The DNA here is from genome assembly GCA_902774035.1 of Oscillospiraceae bacterium. GTDB lineage: Bacteria > Bacillota > Clostridia > Oscillospirales > Acutalibacteraceae > UBA6857. Next base: position 32,581 of record CACYHA010000020.1, read on the forward strand.
CGCCGAGATAGGCCACGACTGCGCCCGCGCAGGGATTGCAAAGCAACTGCATGAGGGCGAAGACGTTCATGGCGCCGTTCATCAGAAGATACAGGAACATGGGGATGAACATCGCCTTGGGTGTTTCCTTTTTCAAAAGCGCGAGGATCACCGTGACAGCCGCGATATAGACCAGAGCCACCGGAACGGCAATGAACCAGTTCACCGCCGCAAAGTTCACCTGGCCGAGATAGAGCAGCACAAACAGCACGTGCGCTGCCAGAAAGCTGATCCCGCCGGAAACGAACCAGGCGTTCCCCTTCGGCATCAGCAGCACGTCGCCCAGCCAACTGAACAGCAGCGCGGCGATCAGCAGGGGAGAGGGCGAAGTCGTGCTGGTCAGGTAATAGCCCAGCAGCAGAAGCAGCAGCGCCCATTTTGTGCAGCGGCGTTTTTGGGTCTCATCCGTCCAACTGTGATAGAGATGGACCGCGCTCACGACAGCGAACAGCGCCAAAAAGACATAACGCATGGGACGTCCTCCTTTTTATCATTTGAAAAGATTCAAAAACAGATGGATGATTTTGACAAAGAAGCCGAAAAAGCCGGTGTGCTCTTCGCCGCAGTAGGGGCAAAGGTTTTCGTTCTTTTCCGCCGGGCGTTCCAGCACCGGTAGCGGCTCATAGTGGGATTTTCCGCAAACCGTGCAGGTGTAGCTGAGAATGCCTTCGTTGTCATAGGTCGGCGCAACAAAAACTTCTGCTTCGCCCCAGGTGTGCGCCGCCGGGGCGATCGTCACGTCTTCTTCGGTCAGCGCGGTTTCGGCTGCTTCGTCGGCGAACATCTGGCCGCAGGTCGTGCAGTACCAGTGCGCTTCGGTGCCGCCGTAGTTGCAGTTTTCAAATTCGCGCTGGGCAAAGGCGAGGCTGTGTTCATGCTTGGGAATCGTCACGAGGACGTTCATTTCCATGGCGCTGTCGTCCAGAAAAGTGACGAGAAGGCCGGAAGGCAGGCGCTCTTCCGGGATCTCGGCCTTTTCGCCGAGACCGTAGAGCGGAAGATCCAGCGCTTCGCCGAGGTGGGAATAGTTGTTTTCCCAAAGCGTTTTGTCAAAGAACGGCTGATAGATATTCACGTCGGATGCGTCGCCGATGAAGGTGCAGCCGTTCTCGCTCTCTTCCGGATACAGCGGCATGACCGCGGGGTGATGGTTCGGGTTGTTGACCGCGTTTGCGTCTTCATAACGGAGGTAGGTATCCATGTCGATGTGCCAGAGCACGAGACCGGTCGTCAGATCCTCGCCGTAGTATTCGTCCTGCAGGCAGGCGTCCCACTTCGTAGGCTGGCGGTTTTCAATGAGATAGTATTCCGTGCTGCGGCCCGTGGGGATTTTCACCGCGGAAAAGGTTTCGTTCTCCGGATCGTAGCTCTGCGCGCCGACGTTGAAGGTCCCGGTCTGCGTCACTTCTGCCGGTTCGCACCAGCCGAGCATCGTCCGGCTCCAGACGTCCATGGAATACGGGGAATAGCTGCCGTCTTCCGCTTCGCCCCAGGAGCCGCCGGACATCACGCTCATATGATCGACGTCATACCGTTTCCAGGCTCCGCGATTGCTGCCGGTGTTGTAAAGGTCGGGCAGGCCGAGATAATGGCCGAGCTCATGCGCCAGCGTGCTGATCGGCGCCTGGTCGTAGCTCTTGTTGTTTTGTTCGCACTGCTCCGCCATGGCGATATAGTCGGAGACCGCCACGCCGTCCGGCGTGGGAACCTGGGTGCCGTCGCCCAGCTCTTCGATCGCCTCGTCCAGATCCCATGCGTGCGCCCAGAGGTAATAGTCCCTTCCCATTTTATAGCTCAATTCAGCGGAGGCTTCATAGCCGGCGACCACAAAGGCCAGCGCCAGCTCGTTGCTGGTGATCTCGCCGTCGCCGTTTTTGTCATAGGCCGCGTAATCCACATAACGGTTTGAGGCGTGGATCGCCTGAATGAACATACGATCCATGCTGCGGTTCATCTCAAGCTCATAGGCGGCGGAGGTGTGATCCATCGTCCAGTCCTCGTGTTCGAGCCGCAGCGACAAATGAACGATGCCGTCGTTTTCGCGGTCGGCGGTGTTGAAATTGCCGCCGAGCTCATAGGCGCTGCTCTCTGCCGCGGGCACAAAGGTGAACTTGCCGAAGGACATATCGGTGTAGTAGTCCGACAGGGAGCGTTCTCCTTCGAAAATGGTGGAGGCCCAATCGTAACCGGCCTCATATTCGATGTTGCTGAAGCCCAGCACAAGCACGAGCAGGGGCAGCTCTTTTTCCGTCGTCGGTTTCACGGGCGCTTTGGAGCCGCGGCCGGAAGGCGCGGCGTCGGAAAGGCTGTCCAGGGTGACGAGCTGACCCGCGTGGGAACGGCAAAGGCCGTTTTCGCAGTGGGTTCCGGGCTTTGCCGGAACGGCAAAGGCGGCTAAAGCAAACAGCGCGCAGAGCAGAACGCAGGCGGACAGCAGCAGCAGATGCTTAACAGTACGGTTCATAGGAGCCTCCTTATCAGGTGTGGAACAGGTTGTCGTTTTCAAAATCCGCTTCGCAGGTGAGGTTGACGCCGAGCTTGCGGAAGATCGCCGCGTCGGCGGCGGGCAAGATCACAGAGCAGTGTGCCTCCGTGCCGGAAAGCAGCGGCAGACAGGCGAGGGCTCTGGCGCAGTTTTCGTCGGTGGCGGCGCTGACGGAGAGCGCGACGAGCATCTCGTCGATATGCAGGCGCGGGTTTTTGCTGCCGAGATAGCTGACCTTGAGGTTCTGCACCGGCTCGATGAAGGAGGAGGGGATCAGATCCCGGCCATCTTCGATCCCGGCGAGGGTCTTCAGCGCGTTGAGGATCAGCGAGGTCGTTGCGCCGAACAGCGGCTTGGTCTTTCCGGTGAGCAGCGTTCCGTCGCGCAGTTCGATCGCTGCGGCGGGGGCGCCTGTGATGTTCGCTGTTTTGTTGGCGAGCGAGACCACGGCGCGATCCTCCGTGGAGATGCCGGCGTTGTTCATGATCAGCTCGATGCGCTCGATCTCCTTGGTGGAATCCAGCCCCTTGCGCTTGTCGCACAATGCCTTGTAGTAGCGGCGGATGATCTCCTGCTTTGCCGCTTCACAGACGGCTTCGTCGTCCACGATGCAGTAGCCGGCCATATTGACGCCCATATCCGTGGGCGATTTATAGGGGGAGCTGCCGTAGATGTTTTCAAAGATGGTGTTGAGCACGGGGAAGATCTCGATGTCGCGGTTGTAGTTGACCGTTGCGATGCCGTAGGCGTCGAGATGGAACGAGTCGATCATGTTCACGTCGTTGAGATCGGCGGTCGCCGCTTCATAGGCGAGGTTGACGGGGTGCTTGAGCGGCAGGTTCCAGATGGGGAAGGTCTCAAATTTTGCGTAACCGGCGTTGATGCCGCGCAGGTGCTCGTGATAGAGCTGCGACAGGCAGGTGGCCATTTTGCCGCTGCCGGGGCCGGGCGCCGTCACAATGATCAGGCGGCGGGAAGTTTCGATATAGTCGTTTTTGCCGTAGCCTTCTTCGGAAACGATTTTCTTCACATTGGAGGGATACCCCTCGATCTTGTAGTGGGTAAAGACGGAAAGGCCGAGCGCCTGCAGCTTTTCCTTGCAGCGGTCAGCGTCGCGCTGGCCGCTGTACTGGGTGATGACGACGGAGCCGACGAACAGCCCCACGGAGCGGAACAGATCGACCAGACGCAGCACCTCCTGCTCATAGGAGATGTTCAGGTCGGAACGCAGCTTTTTGCTTTCAATGGCCAGAGCGGAAACGGCGATGACGATCTCCGCTTCGTCCTTGAGCTCCAGCAGCATCCGCAGCTTGCTGTCCGGCGCAAAGCCCGGCAGCACCCGGGAGGCGTGGGTGTCGTCAAAGAGCTTGCCTCCGAATTCCATGTAGAGCTTGCCGCCGAATTTGCTCATGCGCTCGCGGATATGCGCCGACTGCGTCTTGATGTATTTGTTGTTGTCAAAGCCGATTTTATACACGTTCTACCACTTCTCTTCTTTGAATCGCTGATATACAATCTCCTTTATTTTACCATATCCGTAGTTCATTTGCAAGGAAAGAGGCGCAGATTTTTTCTCTGCGCCTGACAAAAATCGAGCCCCTTTTTCTGTGGAAGTTGCATAGTTTTGCGAAGCGTTATGCCTCCGCTTTCAGCCGCCGTACCGCGAAAACGACCGCGTCCTCCGGCAAAAGCAGACCGCCGCTCGTCTGCAGCAGTTCCAGGGCGGCGGGGCTGCCTGCCTGCAGCGCCAGCAGCAGTGCGCCCAGGATCTCCTTGCGCAGGTTCGCTTCGCTTTCGCCGTGCTGCGCCGCAACGAGCCGGATGCCGAAAGCGACAAGTTCGCGTTTGTTTTTTTCTCTTGCCTTCATGGTGTTGTCCTCCTCGACGTTCGTTTTTCCTGACGAATTGATTATAGCAGAAGCGAAGGGCGAGATTTGTCGAATTATGGTGAGATCCTCAAAATGATTTCTCTTTGCCCCGGATGTTGACAAAAACGCGGGAGGTGTGTTATTTTTAATGGAAAGCTGATGAAAAGGAGAAACGGTCGTATGGCGCTGCACAAGGACAAACGAAGGCTCTTTCGCCGGGTGCGCCGCATCCTCGGCAGCCAAACGCCGCTGCGGGCGGATTGCGGAACGCTGTGCGGAAAGCGCTGCTGCAAGGGCGACGAAACCGCGGGGATGCTGCTGTTCCCGGGAGAAAAAACGAGCCTTTCCGTGCGGCAGAACGGCACACGGCGCCTTGCGGTCTGCCGGGGCGTTTGCCGGCGCGGGGAACGCCCGCTCTCCTGCCGGCTGTTCCCGTTTTTGCCGGTGCTTCAAAACGGCCGCGTGTGCGCGCGGATCGACCGGCGCGGCGCCGGGATCTGTCCGCTGGCGCAAAACGAAGCGCAGGTGCGCTTTTCCCGGCGGTTCCTGCGCCGTGTGGAGCGGGCGGGGGAATTGCTTTATGCCGATGCGGATTGCCGCCGCTTTTTGGAAGAAGCGCTGTCGGAGGGCGAACAGATACGCGAGTTTCGTGCATTTTTTCTTCAAAAACCGGAAAAACCGTGAAAATACATCTTGTATCTTTCATGAATCTATGCTACAATATACAAGATACTATTCCATTGGGGAGGAACTGAAATGAAATGTCCGTTTTGCGGGTGCAGCGACAGCAAGGTGATCGATTCGCGCCCGACCGATGAGGGCGAACGTATTCGCAGGCGCAGGGAGTGCGTTGCCTGTGCAAAGCGCTTCACGACCTATGAGATCATCGAATCCGTGCCCATCATCGTTGTGAAAAAAGATAAGTCGCGCGAGGCGTTTGACCGTGTGAAGCTGTTCAACGGTATGCTGCGCGCCTGCGAAAAGCGCCCGGTGTCCATCGCCCAGATCGAGGCGGTGGTCTCCGACATCGAACAGGAGCTGCAGAACTCTCTCGACCGCGAGGTGACCAGCGTCCATATCGGTGAAATGGCCATGGATAAGCTCAAGACCCTCGACGAGGTCGCCTATGTGCGCTTTGCCTCTGTCTACCGCCAGTTCAAGGACATCAACACCTTTATGGAGGAGCTGGCGAAGCTGCTTGGAGAAAACAAGGACTGAAGCGAACCATTAATTGAAAATTGAAAATGGAAAATTGAAAATGAAAGGGTTGCATTTAAATGAAAACGGCGTTTTCTTCGACCGAAAGCTGTACAAAAGTACGCCGAGGGCGAAAAACGTCGAGTCAAAGCAAACAATCCTACTTCTTTAGAGAACAAAAAAGCAAAGAAAGCGCGATCTTCACAGAGCAAGTCTGCGGAAAGCGCTTTCTCTTTCATTTGCTTTGACGTTTTTCGCCGATTTCAAGGATGCCGGCACAGCGTTTGGGAAAATTTGCCCTCAAAAACCAATCCTTCGTTATGGAACGTCACCGAAATGCAACAGCCCCTTCGTTCGTTATGATTAAGCAATCGCGCAGGAGCACCCTGTGCGGTCGCGCCCAAAAACTCTATTCTCAATTTTCAACTTTCAATTTTCAATTTTCAATTTTCATTTTTCAACTCTCCATCGCACCACTTGTCCTCCACGGCGCCGGTGATCCGCGCGGGCAGAATCTTCCCCGTGAGCGCCGCGCTGCTTTGCACGCGGACCGGGGTATAGTTCGCCGTGCAGCCCGTCCAGCAGCCGTTCTTCTGTCTGCCCTCAAAGAGCACGTCTTCCGTTTTGCCGATCTGCGCTTCCAGATACGCGCTGCGCAGCTCCTTGCCCAAAGCGAGCATTTTCGCGGCGCGTTCCTCTTTGACGCTTTTCGGCAGATGGTCGCCCATTTTTTCTGCGCGGGTGCCGGTGCGCACGGAGTAGGGGAAGACGTGGATCTTTTCAAAGCCGATCTCCCGCGCAAAGGCGAGGCTTTCTTCAAAATCTTCGTCCCTTTCGCCGCAAAAGCCGACCATGATGTCCGTGGAAAGCGTGCAGTCCGGAAACAGGCGCCGCAGCTTTTCGCAAAGGGCGCGGAACTCCGCCGCGGTGTAGTGGCGGTTCATGGCCTTCAGCGTGCGGTCGCAGCCGCTTTGCAGAGAAAGGTGGAACTGGGGACAGAGCTTTTCGCACTTCGCCAGCCGCTCGAGCACCGCGTCCGTCAGATGATCCGGCTCCAGCGAGCCGAGCCGTACCCGGGAGATGCCCTCCACGCTGCAGGCGAGCTCCACCGCTTCGGCAAAGCTGCGGGAGCTGTCCTGCCCGTAGGAGGAAAGGTTGATCCCGACAAGCACGACCTCCCTGTAGCCGTTGGCGGCAAGGGCGGAAAGCTCGGCACGGATGTCTTCGAGCGGCTTGGAACGGACCCGGCCCCGGGCGTAGGGGATGATGCAGTAGGAACAAAAGCGGTTGCAGCCGTCCTGGATCTTCACAAACGCGCGGGTGCGCTCTTCAAACGCGGAGATGACCGTGGAGGAAAAGGCTTCCCCGGTTTCGTGGGGCGCGATCTGCACCACGCGGCTGCCGAATTTTTGAAAGGTGTCCAGCAGCTCCAGCAGGCGGCCGCTGTTTTTGTTGCCGATGATGATATCCGCTTCGGCCAGCGCGGCGGCGTCCTCCGGAAAAGCCTGCGGCATACAGCCGGTAAGCACCACAATGCTGTCCGGGTGTTCGCGTTTGAATTTGCGCACATGCTGGCGCGTTTTGCGGTCGGCTTCGGCGGTGACGGTGCAGGAATTGATGATGTAAATGTCGGCGTCGCCGTGAGAATCGGTGAGGGTATAGCCGTTTTGAGCCAGCAGCTCGCCGAGCGCCTGGCTCTCATATTGGTTGACCTTGCAGCCAAGGGTGTAGATCGCAGCCTTCATAGTGACCTCGAAAAGAAAGGAGTATTTCCATTATTATAATGCAAACCGCCGCCGCTTGCAAGTTTTTTGAAGGATTATTTTTACCGCCGGCGCATACAATGATATCACCGATTGTTTTGGAGTGGTGAATATGAAACGAATCTGTGCGCTTTTTCTGACGCTTTGTCTGCTGCTTTGCACCGCGTGGGCGGCGGCCGCCGAAAACGACGGTGCGCCCGAGGTGCGCTCGAAGGCGGCGGTGCTGATGGAGCAGGGGAGCGGTGAAGTCCTCTTTGCGCAGCACGAACACGAAAAACTGTATCCGGCCTCTGTCACGAAGGTCATGTCGCTGCTGCTGTTTCTGGAAGCGCTGGAGCGCGGCGCGTTTTCGCCGGAAACAAAGCTCGCCGCAAGCGCTGCTGCCGCCGCAAAGGGCGGTTCGCAGATCTGGCTCAAGGAGGGCGAAGAAATGACGGTCGACGAGCTGCTGCGCGCAACGGCCATCGGTTCGGCCAACGACGCCTGCACCGTGCTCGCGGAGGCGGTTTCCGGCTCCGAGGAAAGCTTTGTTGCGCTGATGAACGCAAGGGCAAAGGAGCTCGGCATGAATGATACGCACTTTGACAACTGCACCGGTCTGGACGACGACACCACGACCCATCTGACGAGCGCCTATGATGTGGCGCTGATGAGCCGCGCGCTGCTGGAGCACGAAAAGATCCTCGATTATTCCACCGTCTGGATGGACTCCCTGCGCGGCGGGCAGACCCAGCTTGTCAACACCAACAAGCTCGTGCGTCATTTCAGGGACACGACAGGGCTGAAGACCGGCACGACCTCGAAGGCCGGCTGCTGCATCAGCGCTTCGGCCAAACGGGGCGAAATGCATCTGATCGCCGTGGTGCTCGGCGCCGAAAACAGCAACGATCGCTTCGATTCGGCGAAGCATCTGCTGAACTGGGGCTTTGCCAATTTTGAATCCGTCACACCGCAGGTCGATCCGGCGCTGATTTCGCCGGTGCGGGTGCTGCGCGGCGCCGAACAAACCGTTCTGCCGGTCGCCGACCCGCTTGCGCCGCTGGCCCTTCGTCTCGGCGAAAAGCAGCAGCTCACGGCCCGGGCAGATCTGCCTTCTGAGGTGGAAGCGCCGGTGGAGGAGGGGCAGATGCTCGGCACGGTGACGTTCTTCGCGGGCGAAAAGACGGTTGCCGAAACAGCGCTGCGCGCACCCTGCGGCGTCAAAAAGCTGACGTACGGCGACGTTCTCTCGCGGTTGCTGGCTTCGCTGGCGGCGCGCACGTGCGAACGCTGAAAGCACATGCTTGACAAAGCCTGCAAAATGGTATAAAATACAACAATAAATCAGTAAAAGATACAGGAGGATAAAATGGCTGTTACATTTTCCAAAAAATATGTCAGCGGCTTTGTGCCTGACAGCGAAATTCTTGCGTTTCAGAATAAAATCACCGCAGCGCACCGCGCTCTGCACGAAAAGACCGGCGCAGGTTCCGATTACACCGGCTGGATCGATCTGCCCGTGAACTACGACAAAGAGGAATTCGCCCGGATCAAGGAAGCGGCGAAAAGGATACGGAGCCACAGCGAGGTGCTGATCGTGATCGGCATCGGCGGCTCCTATCTCGGCGCCCGTGCCGTGATCGAATGCCTGCGTTCCCAGAACTACAATGTTCTGCGCAAGGACACCCCGGCGATCTATTTCTCCGGCAACTCCCTGAGCGCCACTGCGCTGAACGAGCTGCTTTCCATTGTGAAGGACAGGGATTTCAGCGTGAACGTCATTTCCAAATCCGGAACGACCACCGAGCCGGCGATTGCCTTCCGCGTGTTCCGCGCCCTGCTGCTGGAACGCTACGGCAAAGCCGGCGCGGCCGAGCGCATTTTCGTCACGACCGACAAGGCGAAGGGCACGCTCAAAGCGCTCGCGGATTCCGAGGGCTACGAAACCTTTGTGGTGCCGGACGATGTGGGCGGCCGCTATTCCGTTTTGACCGCCGTCGGCCTGCTGCCGATCGCTGCAGCCGGGATCGACATCGACGCGCTCATGAGCGGCGCGGCAAAGGCCCGTCTCGCGCTGCAGAGCGACAGCCTTGCGGAAAACGACTGCTATCAGTACGTCGCCGTGCGCAACGCGCTCTATCAAAAAGGCAGAGCGGCCGAAATGTTCGTCTGCTATGAGCCGAACTTCCTGATGATGAACGAGTGGATCAAGCAGCTCTTCGGCGAAAGCGAGGGCAAGGACGGCAAGGGTCTGTTCCCGGTTTCCGCCATCTTTTCGACCGACCTGCACTCCCTCGGCCAGTATATCCAGCAGGGCGAACGCATCCTCTTTGAGACCGTGATCGACTTCCGGAAGGGGCAGGCGGATTACGTGATCGGCGAGGATCCGCAGAACATCGACGGGCTGAACTTCCTTGCCGGAAAGCCGCTGTCCTTCGTCTGCCGCAAGGCGCTGGAGGGCACGCTGCTCGCCCACAACGACGGCGATGTGCCGAACGTGGTCCTGCAGGCGGATGCCGTGGACGAGGACAACCTCGGCTATCTGCTCTATTTCCTGGAAAAAGCCTGCGCCGTGTCCGGCTATGTGCTCGGCGTGAACCCCTTTGACCAGCCCGGTGTGGAAAGCTACAAGCGCAACATGTTCGCGCTGCTCGGCAAACCCGGCTACGAAAAAGAAAAAGAAGCACTTGAAAGACGGCTCGGTTTGTGATATAATATCGTTGCAAAGTTTTTTGGAAGGAGGAAATCCTCATGATTTCTCTGATTTTGGGCCACAAAGGGTCCGGCAAAACCAAACACCTCATCGCCTGTGTCAACGACGCGATCGAAAACTCCAAGGGCAACGTCATTTGCGTTGAAAAGGAGACCAAGCTGACTTACGACGTCAACTACCGCGCCCGGCTGATCGCAGCCGACGATTACGAAGTGAAGGGCTACAGCGCATTTTACGGCTTCCTCGCTGGCATCTGCGCCGGCGACCACGACATCACCGACGTGCTGGTGGACGCCACGCTGCGTATCGGCGGCCGTGACTATAACGAGCTTGCGAAATTCCTGGAAACGGTCTATGAGCTGAGCTCCCAGCAGGAAAAGAACTTTGTGTTCACGATCTCCGCAGACAAGGACGAGCTGCCGGAATCCATCTTCAATTTCTGCCAAGTCATATAAAAAAGCGGCTTTGCCGCTTTTTTTATATGACAGATTTTAGATTCTAGATGTTAGATGTTAGATGAAGGGGCGCCGCCTGCGGCGATGCGCCGAATTATCAATCGACGAACGGTCAAAAAACTGCTTTCTTGTGGGCGCGGATCGCGATTTTCAGTTTTTAGATTCTAGCCGAATCATAAATCGACGAACGGTCAAAAAATTGCTTTCTTGTTGGCGCGGATCGCGATTATTTGTGTTTGCTTTTTCCCCGCGACCTTGATCTAACGTCTAATATCTAACATCTAATATCTAATGAAAACCGGAGGTTTTATGACGCTCGACTTTGAAAACGAATACAGGGCGCGGGGCTACGTTCGCATCTGCGGGATCGACGAAGCCGGACGCGGTCCGCTGTGCGGCCCGGTCTGCGCCGCTGCGGTGATCCTGCCGGAGACCTGCGAGATCGAAGGGCTCAACGATTCCAAAAAGCTCAGCGAAAAAAAGCGCGAGGCGCTGTTCGACGTGATATGTGAGACCGCCGTCGCTTACGGGATCGGTACCGCCGACGCGAAGGAGATCGACGAGATCAACATTCTGCAGGCGACCTTTCTTGCCATGCGCCGCGCCGTGGAAGCCCTCGGCGTCCGGCCCGACCTTGCTCTGATCGACGGCAACCGCAAGCCCGGGCTGCCCTGCGACGAAGTCACCATCGTCAAGGGCGACGCCAAGTGTATGTCCGTCGCCGCCGCGTCCGTTCTCGCCAAGGTCGCCCGTGACCGCTATATGCGCGAGATGGATAAGCTGTATCCCCAATACTGCTTTGCGCAGCACAAGGGCTACGGCACGAAGCTGCACTATGAAAAAATCGCCGAATTCGGCATCTGCGACCTGCACCGGCGCTCGTTCCTCAAAAAGATCCTCGGCGAAGCGCAGGAGCCGACGCCTGCCGCCGAAGCGGGAAAACGCGGGGAAGACATCGCCGCCGCCCTCTATGAAAAGCACGGCTATACCGTGACCGGCCGCAACGTCCACGCCCGCTGCGGCGAGATCGACGTGATCGCGGAAAATGAGGACACGCTGGCCTTCGCCGAGGTCAAGACCCGGGCGCCCTCCGCCCTCGGCCTGCCCTGCGAAGCCGTGGATCTCAAAAAGCAGCAAAAAATCGTGCAGACCGCGCTGCGCTATCTGCAGGAGCACCGGATCGAAAAGCAGCCGCGCTTTGACGTGGTCGAGGTCTATCTGGTGCCGGACGCTGTGCCGAAGGTGCGCTGCATCCCCGCCGCGTTTGACGCTTCCTGCCTTGATTCTCTGGAAGCATGAGCTTTGCAGAGGTTTTTCACGGAAACTCCTTTGAATTTTGCAAAAAGGGGTTTCCTTTTTTTTGATTTTATGCTATAATAAAACGATTTTTCAAAACGGAGGACAAGTCTATGCTCTATACCAGTACCAGAGATACATCCGTGCGCGTTTCCTCTGCGCAGGCCATTGCCCGCGGCATCTCCGCCGACGGCGGTCTGTTTGTGCCGGAAAGCATTCCGCAGATCGACCGCGCCTTCCTCGATTCCTTGGTGCCGCTGGATTACATCTCCCGCGCAAAAAAGATCCTCGCGCTGTATCTGACGGATTTCACGGCGGAAGAGATCGACTCCTGCGTGCAGGGCGCCTACAGAGCCGGAAAGTTTTCAAGCGAAAAGGTCGCACCGCTGAAAAAGATCGCGGACGGCGCGCAGGTGCTGGAGCTCTGGCGCGGGCCGACCTGCGCATTCAAGGACATGGCGCTGCAGCTTTTGCCCTATCTTCTGACCACGGCGGCGAAGAAGAGCGCTCCCGACAAGACCATCGTCATCCTCGTCGCCACCTCCGGCGACACGGGTAAGGCTGCGCTGGAAGGCTTCCGGGATGTGCCCGGCACAAAGATCATGGTCTTTTATCCCAACGACGGCGTCAGCCCGATGCAAAAGCTGCAGATGACCACGCAGGAGGGCGAAAACGTCGCCGTCTGCGCCATCAACGGCAATTTTGACGACGCGCAAAACGGCGTGAAGGCGATCTTCACCGACAAGGCTGTGGGCGAAAAGCTGGCGCGGAACGGCATGATGTTCTCTTCGGCGAACTCCATCAACTGGGGCCGTCTGGTGCCGCAGATCGTCTATTACATCTCCGCTTACTGCGACATGATCGAAAACGGCGCGATCCGAAACGGCGACGAGATCAACATCGTCGTTCCCACGGGCAACTTCGGCAACATCCTTGCCGCCTACTACGCAAAACGCATGGGCGTGCCGGTGAAAACGCTGCTGTGCGCCTCCAACGCCAACAACGTGCTGACCGATTTTCTCACCACCGGCGTCTATGACCGCAACCGCAGGTTCTATACCACGGTCTCCCCGTCGATGGATATCCTGATCTCCTCGAACCTCGAGCGTCTGCTCTTCCATCTCAGCGGCGACAGCGACAAGCGCGTGAACGGCTGGATGGCCGCGCTCAAAAAGACCGGCACCTACACGGTCGAAGCCGACATTCTCGCCGCGCTGAAGGCCGATTTCGCCGCCGGCTGCTGCGACGACACGGCGACGAAGGAAACGATCAAAACGACCTGGGCGGGCGGCTATCTTTCCGACACCCACACCGCCGTTGCGATCCACGTCTACGAGGACTATCTTGCGAAGACCGGCGACCGCACGCCGACCGTGATCGCCTCCACGGCGAACCCCTATAAGTTTTCCGCCGCGGTGCTCTCCGCCGTGCAGGGCGACGTCCCCGCCGACGCGGACGAGTTCGCCCAGGTGGAGCTGCTTTGCAAATGCACGGGCGAACCCTGCCCGAACCAGCTTGCAACGCTGAAAAACAAAACGCCGCGCTTCACCGCCTGCTGCAACAAAGAGGATATGGAAGCACAGGTCTACGCCATGCTGGGCATCGGCTGAGTTCGGAGGGGCCTATGTCGATTTTTGCGCTCGGCGACACCCATCTTTCGCTCAGCGACAACAAGCCGATGGACGTCTTTCCCGGCTGGGGCAACTATCTTGAGCGGCTGGAAAAAAACTGGCGCGCCGTGGTGCGGCCGGAGGACGTTGTGGTGATCCCGGGCGACGTTTCCTGGGCCATGAGCCTCGAGGGCGCGGCAAAGGATCTCGCGTTTCTGGAATCGCTGCCCGGCACAAAAGTGCTGCTGAAGGGCAACCACGACTACTGGTGGGCAACGGCAAAGAAGATGAACGAGTTCCTCGCGCTGCAGGGCTTTTCCACGTTGAAGGTGCTGTTCAACAACGCCTTCCGCTTCGGCGATTTCACCGTCTGCGGCACCCGGGGCTGGTTCTATGACGCCGAGACCGACGCCGACAAAAAAGTCCTTTTGCGCGAGCAGGGGCGGCTGCGCCTTTCGCTGGCGGAGGCGGAAAAGCTCGGCGGCGAAAAGCTGGTGTTTCTGCATTATCCGCCGGTATCCGTGGTGCAGGAGTGCAAAGAGCTGATGGATGTCCTGCGCGAGGCCGGCGTGAAACGCTGCTTTTACGGCCATCTGCACGGTCCTTCGCGCCAGTTTGCCATGCTCGGCGCCTATGCGGGCATCGAGTTTTCCCTCGTTTCGGCGGATCATCTCGGTTTTTGTCCGAAATTATTGGAAAAATTTTAAAAAACTATGGAAATTCGAAAGAAAGTCTGTTATAATACCATGGTTAAAAATAGAGAACACGTAAAGGAGCAAACAAAATGAGTTTGAAATCATCCACCAAAGCAGAAGAACCCAACCTCTATTCCCTTGACATTGCGATCGACGCCGAAACCTTTGAAGGCGCGCTGAAAAAGGCGTTCGCGAAGCTGAAGAACCGCATCAACATCCCCGGTTTTCGCAAGGGCAAAGTGACCCGCAAAATGGCCGAAGCGTTCTACGGCAAAAACTTTTTGTATGAGGACGCCCTCGACCTTCTCTATTCCACCGCTGTGGAGGACGCCATCAAGGAAGCCGGACTTGACGTTGTCGGCACAAAGAGCGCCGACGTCAAGGAGATCGGCGAAAACGGCGTGCAGCTCACCGTCGAGGTCTATGTCCGTCCCGACGTGGAGATCAAGGCCTATAAAGAACTGAAAGCCACAAAGAAAAAGGTGGAGGCGACCGAAGAAGAGATCGACGAAAAGGTCCATGAGCTTGTTCACCGCAACGCCCGCATCATCGCCGTGGAGGATCGTCCGGCAGCCGAAGGCGACACGACCGTGATCGACTTTGAAGGCTTTGTGGACGGCGAAGCGTTCGACGGCGGCAAGGGCGAGGAATATGAGCTGAAGCTCGGTTCCGGTTCCTTCATTCCCGGCTTTGAAGATCAGATCGTCGGCCACAACCCCGGCGACGAGTTCGACGTGAACGTCACCTTCCCCGAGGAATACACTCCCGAGCTTGCGGGCAAGGCCGCCGTGTTCAAGGTCAAGCTCCATGAGATCAAGCACGAGGAGCTGCCCGAGGTGGACGACGAGTTCGCGCAGGACGCCGCCGACTGCGACACGGTCGAAGCGATGAGAAAGAGCCTTGCCGACGAGATCAAGGCCCAGAAGGAAGCGCAGAACGAGCGCGAGATCCGCGAACAGGTCTTTGAAAAGCTGATCGAAAACGTGGTTGCCGATATCCCGCCGGTGATGACCGACGCCGAGCTTGACAGCCGCATCCGCGACATCGACTACCGTCTGTCCGCCCAGGGTATGAGCTTTGAGGCTTATCTGCAGTACATGGGCATGAGCGTTGAGGATTACAGAGAGCAGCAAAGAGAAGACGCCGAAAAGGCTGTCAAGCTGCGCCTTGCGCTGGAAAAGATCGTGGAGCTCGAAGGTCTGGAAGTGGCCGACGAGGAGCTGGAAGCGGAATATGAAAAGCTCGCCGCCCAGTATCAGATGGAGCTCGACAAAATCAAGGGCATCATCACCGCCGAAAGCCTGAAGAAAGACCTTTCCGTGCAGAAAGCCTCTGACTTTGTGCGCGAAAACGCCAAGGTGACGACCGCCAGAAAGCCCAGAGCCGCAAAGCCGAAGGCCGAAGCGGAAGCTGCTGACGCCGAACCGAAGGCAGAAACCGAAGAATAAGTGTTTAAACCCCTTGGATTCTTCCAAGGATGAATCCGGGGGAAGGAGTAGATTGCATGGCACGAGACGACGACAACAAGGAAAAGCCGGTTCGCTGTTCCTTTTGCAACAAAGCTCAAAACGACGTCACGACCCTGATCGCCGGCCCCGGCGTCTATATCTGTGACGAATGCGTGGAGCTTTGCCAATCCATCATCAACGAAGATCCGTCGGCCAGAAAGCACGGCAGGAAGGAACGTGATTTTGATTCCCTGCCCAAGCCGCACGAGATCAAGGCCCGGCTGGACGAATATGTGATCGGCCAGGACGAGGCAAAAAAAGCGCTGAGCGTTGCGGTCTATAACCACTACAAACGGATTTATTCCAAATCCAACCGCGATGTGGAGATCACCAAAAGCAACATTTTGATGCTCGGTCCCACGGGCGTCGGCAAAACCATGCTCGCCCAGACGCTTGCGCGCATCCTCGATGTGCCCTTTGCCATTGCGGACGCCACCACGCTGACCGAGGCCGGCTATGTCGGCGAGGACGTGGAAAACATTCTGCTGCGCCTGATCCAGGCGGCGGATTACGATGTGGAGCGCGCCGAGCGCGGCATCATCTATGTGGACGAGATCGACAAGATCTCCCGCAAGTCCGAAAGCACCTCCATCACCCGCGACGTCAGCGGCGAGGGCGTGCAGCAGGCGCTTTTGAAAATTCTGGAGGGCACGGTCTCCAATGTGCCGCCCCAGGGCGGAAGAAAGCACCCGCAGCAGGAATTCATCCAGATCGACACCACCAACATCCTCTTTATCTGCGGCGGCGCGTTCGACGGCATCGAAAAGATCGTGGAAAACCGTATGGGCAATTCCGGTCTCGGCTTCGGCGCGAAGATCCGCACGAAGCAGGAGGTGGAGGCCAGCCGCCTGATGCTGCAGGTGGTGCACCACGATCTTGTGAAGTACGGCCTGATCCCCGAGCTGGTCGGCCGTCTGCCTGTGATCACGGCGCTCAACGCGCTGGACGCGGACGCGCTGGTTCGCATCATGACCGAGCCGAAAAACGCGCTGGTCAAGCAATACCAGTATATCTTCGCCATGGACGGCGTGGAACTGGCGTTCGAGGACGACGCGCTGATGGCGATCGCCCACAAAACGCTGGAATACAACACCGGCGCGCGCGGCCTGCGCTCCGTGATCGAAAAGCTGTTGCTGAAGTATATGTATGACACCCCCTCGGACGGCAGCGTTTCCAAAATCACCATCACAAAGGACGTTGTGGAGGGAACCGGGGAGCCGCTGATCGAACACGACGGCGCCGCTTCGCCGGAAGATCGCCGCACGATGAGCAGTTTTCCCGCAAAAAAGTAAAAAGAATGCGATTTCGCTTGACTTTTCATGCGCAGGTATGTTAAAATACATTGCTTAGAAAATTTCGGAGGTTCATGTTATGACTGTACTGCAATATGTTTTATCCATTGTTATCATTCTTCTTTCCATCGTGATCACCATTCTGGTGCTGATGCAGGAAAGCAAGCAGCAGGGCCTTTCCGGCGCGATTTCCGGCGCTGCGGAAACCTTTTTCGGCAAGAACAAGGGCAGAACAATGGAAGCAAAACTTGCAAAATATACCAAGATTGCCGGAGCGATCTTCTTTGTGCTTTCTCTGGTCACTGCATTGCTGGTTTTGTTTGGCGTTTAAGCAACGACCCAGTCCGCCGCGGGAGAAACCTTCCTGCCGGCGGTTTTTTCTTTTGAGGAGGCGCGCGTATGTACTATCTGATCCGTTCGGTTTTGACCCCCTGTTCCCTGGAAGACTGCCATAAGGACGCCACGCCCTACGTTGCCGTTCTGACGCCGGAGCTCTGGCAGCAGAACAAGGCGGTGTTCGACATGGGCATCGATCTCGAGCAGGGACTGACCGAGGTGCACAACACGAAGGTCGAGGAAAACTACGATTCCCTGACCGGTACTTTCAGCATTCCCGACCGTGCCGATATCGGCGCCGAGCCGCGCAAATTTGCCTTTGCGCTGGATGAGCGCGGGATCGTCTTTATCGACAAAAGCGGCATGGCGTCGGAGATCGTTCAGCGCATCGGCTCCAGCCGCAGGTGGCGGCTGCCGAGTCTGGAGCGGTTTCTGTATGATTTTCTTGTGCAGCTCATTCGCGGCGACCAGAATCTGCTTGCCCGCTATGAAAAAGAGCTGGAGACCCTTGAGTTTGCGGTCCTGCACGGGGAAGACGACGACGTGATGACCCGCCTGCACGAGCTGCGCGGCGACATTTCCGACCTGCGCACCCATTACGAGCAGCTTCTCGATTTCGGCCAGACGCTGGAAGAAAACGAGAACAACTTCTTTTCGCAGGAAAACGTGCGTTACTTCCGCCTGTTCAACAACAAGATCATGCGCCTGCTGGACGCTTCCGCCGCCCTGCGCGATTATTCGATCCAGCTTCGCGATCTGTATCAGTCGCAGCTCGACGTGAAGCAGAACCGCATCATGACGGTGCTGACGGTGGTCACAACGATCTTCCTCCCCCTGACGCTCATCGCCGGCTGGTACGGTATGAATTTCCGCTATATGCCGGAGCTGGAATCGCCGCTGGGCTATCCCGTCGTGATCGCGGTCAGCGTTCTGATCGTTGTCGGCAGTCTGATCTTTTTCAAAAAGAAAAAGCTGCTTTGAGCGGCTTCGGCGACGTTCGGGGACTTTTGGCGCGTTTCTGCCCGGAAGGTTGACTTCCCATCCCGAAGTGGGTATAATTGAAAAAAGAATCATCGGTTACTTAGGAGGCTATGAGTATGAAAAGAATCAGAGTTTGCAGCATTCTGCTTGCTGTTTTGCTGCTGTTTTGCACAGCGCAGCCGGCGGTGTTCGCCGCAGAAGAAGCGACCGAACCCCTGCTGCACGGTCTTCCGCTGAAGGTCGTTGTCAACGAGAACGGGCTCGGGATGCACTTTGAAACCATGGACGGTGTTCGCCGCGCCGCAGCCGCACCGTCGGAGGGGATTGCCGGACGGCAAAAGGCGCCGCGAGATTTCCCCGCCCGTTATGACAGCCGTGCGCTCGGCCTTGTGACTCCGGTCAAGGATCAGGCGGCCTCCGGCATCTGCTGGGCGTTTTCCGTGATCTCCTGCCTGGAGACCAACGCCATCAAAAAGGGACTTGCAAACGCGGATGTGGACTACTCCGAATCGCACCTGGCCTGGTATGCCATCAACAGCAAAACGACCGACAAAAACGACCCGACCTACGGCGACGGAGAAAAGGCGAATTTCAACACGATCTATCAGACGGGCGGGAACTCCGCCTATGCCGTTGCGTCCATCGCCAGAGGCTCCGGCCTTGCGTATGAATCCGAGTTCAATTTCCTCAGGGATTTTGCGAACTTCAAGATCTATGAGGAAAAGGACCGCTACATCAGCGAGCTGCACATGAGCGAAAGCAATATGCTTGACAGCTTTGACTATTCGGACAGCTATGACAAGGCGACATTGATGGCGGATATGAAGCAGGCCATCATGGACTACGGTTCCATCTCCGCCAGCTTTTATGCTTCCGGCGGCGACGATCTTTACAACAACTCCTACTATAACGGCTCCGAGGTCACGGCCTATTATCAGACAAAGACGTCCAACCCCGACGACGCGGATCACATGGTGACGATCGTCGGCTGGGACGACAACTTCGGCACGGAGCATTTCAGCGCGAAAAAGCGTCCTTCCAAGCCCGGCGCCTGGATCATCAAAAACAGTTGGGGCATCGGCGGCATGGAGCCCTTCCCGCTGCCGGACGGCTATCTCTACATCTCCTATGAAGACGGCTCGATCTGCGAGCTTGTGACCTATGAGGCGATGGCGAAGAACGCCTATGACCAGATGTATCAGTATGACGGCTATTTCTACAGCGCCTCCTTCCCGATGGAAGCAAACGAACACGGCGCCTACGGCAATGTGTTCACTGCCGACCGGGACGGCTATCTTTCCAAAGTCGGCTTCTACACTTCCAACGGCAACGAAAAGGTGGATGTGAGCGTCTATCACAACTTGACCGATCTGAGAAATCCAGAGAGCGGCGATCTTGTCTGCACCGTGCGGAAGGACTGCCCCTACATCGGCTATCACACCGTGGATCTGACCCGTCTTTGCGCGCTGAAACAGGGCGAGACCTTTGCCGCCGTTGTCAGAGCTGCCGACGGTTCCACGCTCGATGTGCCGGTGGAAGCGAACTATATCGGCAACAACCACTATTCCGCCAAGGACGGCCAGAGCTTCATCTATTTTGCGGACGGCGACAAGGGCGAATGGTATCCCGCGGGCGATTTCAGCAACCGCAGCATTCTGATTACCAACAACTATACGGTTTGCAACGTGCCTGTGAAAGCCATGGGCCTGAGCGCCGACAAGCACACCCATCAGTGGAGCGCCGGAACAAAAGAGCTTGCGCCCTCCTGCGTGCGTGACGGCGGAAAGGTGCGCACCTGCGCCGCCTGCGACGCGCTGGATTATGTTCAGCGCACGGCGGCAACCGGCCACACCGACGAAAACGGCGACGGAATCTGCGACGGCTGCGGCGCTGCGCTGGTCTCTCCCGACGCCTGCCCCTATTGCGGAAAGGTACACGGCGGCGGATTGGAGAAGATCGTTGCTTTCTTCCATCGGATTCTTGCATTTTTCAGAAACCTGTTCCATAGATAAGGGGGTTTGACCATGAAGCTGTATATCAAGCAAAAAGTCTTTTCCTTCAAAGACCGTTTTACCGTCAAAGATGCGCAGGGCGAGGACCGCTACTTTGTGGAGGGCAAGCTGATCTCTTTCGGCAAAAAGCTGACCGTGACGGACGCTGCCGGTAACGAGGTCGCGTTCGTGCGCCAGAAAGTGCTTTCCCTTTTGCCGAAGTTCTTTGTGGAAGTCGGCGGACAGGAGGTCGCGCAGATCAAAAAGCAGTTCACTCTCCTCAAGCCGAAGTATTCCGTGGAAGGCCTGAACTGGAATGTGGAAGGCGACTTCTTTTCCCATGATTACCAAATCGTCGAAAACGACGCTGTGATCGCGTCGATCCACAAGCGCTGGATGGTCTGGGGCGACACGTTCGAGCTGGACATCAGCGACAGCGCGGACGAGGTCATGGCGCTGGCTGTGATCCTTGCCATCGATGCGGTGATGGACGCTGCGCAGGCGGCAGCGGCATCTTCGAGCAATAATTGAGCATAGAATCAAGGGGGCGGTTTTCAGACCGCCCCCCTTTTTTGCTTTTCTGCGCACGGCTGCGCCGTGCGCAGGCCGCGGCGGCGAAACCGCGCAGCGAAGCTGCGCGAAAAAGGAGCGCGGGAGCGCTCCTTTTTGCCGCGTGCATGGCACGCGGCGTTTCGCCGCCGCTTCTCGGGCGCAGCGAAGCTGCGCAAAAGTGCAGCAAGCAAGAGGATACGGGACAAAGCGCCCGTATCCTCTTGGTAGTTTTTCTTTTTGTTTTTTACGGAATGTGTCGGCTCCGTCAGATCCGGTGGCCGTCGGTGATCCTGATCTTTCCGACCACGGGGGCCTTGATCTCGCCAACGAACGTGTCCTCTTCAAAGGTGAACGCGCCGGTGAGCTTTCTGCCGGGCAGAACGGAGATCACACCTTCGCCGGTAAGGGTCTTGCCGTCTGCTTCTTCCTTCAGGTTCATGAAGCTGATCTTTGCGCTTCTGAGTGCGCCGGGCAGATCCACAGCGATTTTGTACTCGCCGTTTTCATCTTCAGAAATTGTGAATTTGACTTCGCCGCGGGCGATGCGCACCGCGATTTTTCCGGCCCATGCGCCGATACCGATTTTCGCCATGATTGGTTCCTCCAGTGCTGTTGTAACTGATATTTTCCTTGCGGTTGTTTATTTTTTGCCGAGGGCAATGCCCTGATCCAGTGCCTGAATGTTCATCGCAAGCACTTCCGGCTTTTTGGCTTTGAATTTTTTCTCAAGGCTCTTGACAAACGCTTCGCGGCTGACAACGCCGGTAGCGCCGATGAGTACGCCGAGCAGAACGATGTTTGCCGCCCTGGGGTTGCCGAGTCCGAGCGCAATGTCGTCCACCGGGGCAAGGATCGCGGTCACATCGTCGCGGTCGTTTGCTTCTTTCACACGGCTGGCGTTTGCAAGCAGCACGCCCCCGGACTTGAGATCTTCAAAAAATTTCGCGTATGCCTGTTCGTTCATGACGATCAGGTTGTCGCAGCATTTCGGCAGGGGGGAGATGATCGGCTCGTCGCTGATCACAACCGTGCATTTCGCGCTGCCGCCGCGCTGTTCCGGGCCGTATTCCGGAAGATAGGTCGCGTGCTTGCCCATGTCGATCGCCGTCTGCGCCAGCGTGATGCCTGCGCTCATGATGCCCTGACCGCCGGAGCCGGAAAAAACGAAAGATTGTTTCATGCCTGGGCCTCCTTTGCGGTGATGTCCTTGTAAACGCCGGGAACGAAATAGGGGATGGTGTTGGTGTTCATATACTCGAGCGTGTCGAGCGGAGAAAGATGCCAGTTTGTCGGGCAGTTGGTCAACAGCTCGATGAAGGTGAAGCCCTTGCCCGCAAGCTGCATTTCAAACGCTTTTTTGATGCCGGCGCGGGCTTCGCGGACCCCCTTGGGGGAATTCAGCGCAAAGCGGGCGACATAGGCCGGCGCGGGAAGCTGGGAGATCAGCTCGCACATTTTCAGCGGATAGCCCGTCGTGGCGGGGTCGCGGCCGTAAACGGTGGTGGTCGTCTTCTGGCCGATCAGGGTCGTCGGCGCCATCTGGCCGCCGGTCATGCCGTAGGTCTGGTTGTTGGCGAAGATGACCGTAAAATTCTCTCCGCGGTTGGCGGCGGACATGATCTCCGCAAGGCCGATGGCGGCAAGGTCGCCGTCGCCCTGATAGGCGAAGACCAGACGCTCGGGATTCGTGCGCTTCACGCCGGTGGCGGCAGCCGGGGCGCGGCCGTGCGCCACAGAGAGATTGTCGCCGCTCCAATAGAGCAAATTCAGCGCGGAGCAGCCGACGGAGATGACGTTCAGGGCGTTGTCCTGCTGGCCGAGCTCGGTGATTACGTCGGAGATCAGCCGCGTTGCGAGCGAATGCAGGCAGCCGGGGCAGTAACCGGACGGCGAGGCGGCGAGCATGTCAGAGCGATGATATTCAGCCATTGTCGTTCCCTCCTGTCACGATTTCCTTGATGGCGTCATAAACGCCGTCGTCGTCCAGCAGCATACCGCCGGAACGGCCGTATTCATAGATCGGCGCGCGCTCCATAACCTGCAGGGCGATGTCGTCGCGCATCTGCGCAGGCACCGTCATTTCGATGTCGATGATGCCCTTGACGCGGGAATAATCGAGGTCGTGCAGATTCTTTTTCGGGAAGGGGAAGAGCGTGATCGGGCGGATCATGCCGATTTTGAAGCCCTCTTCGCGCAGCTTGAGGATCGCTTCCTTGGAAACGCGGGAGGCAATGCCGTAGGCAACGACCACATATTCCGCGTCGTCCATCAGGAATTCTTCCACCTTGACGTCGTCTTCTTCCCAGGCTTTGTACATCTCGCCGCTCATCATGTTGATGCCTTCGAGGATCGGCTCGGTGTAGATCGGCGTGATGTTGCCCTGATAGTCGCGGCCGTTGCGGCGCGAAAGGCTCCATTCGGGAATGTCGTCGTCGGAAAGCTCCTTCATCGGGGGCAGCTCGACTTCTTCCATGATGTTGCCAAGACAGCCGTCCATGAGCACAAGCACGGGGTTGCGGTCACGTTCGGCGTATTCCCAGGCGTCGTAGACGATATCCACGGCCTCCTGCGCGGAGTTCGGGGCAAAGACCATGGCGTGGAAGCCGCCGTGGCCGAGGGCTTTTGTGGCCTGCAGATAGTCGCTCTGCGCCGGCTGGATGGAACCCAGACCCGGACCGCCGCGGCTGATGTTGACGATCAGCGCGGGCAGCATGGCTGCGGCAAGATAGGAGATGCCTTCGGCTTTCAGGCTGATGCCCGGGCCGGAGGAGGAGGTCATGGCGCGGGTGCCCATTGCGGACGCGCCGTAGACCATGTTGATCGACGCAACTTCGCTTTCGCCCTGAACGTAGGCGCCGCCTACTTCGGGCAGCCGCCAGGAGAGATATTCGGGGATCTCATTCTGCGGGGTGATCGGATAGCCGGCAAAAAAGCGGCAGCCGCCGCGCACCGCGGCTTCGGCAATGGCTTCGTTGCCCTTCATGAATCGTTTTTCGCCCATGCTCAGCCTTCCTTTCCTTCCGAAACGTCAATGGCGCCCTCGGGACACATCGTTGCACAGATGGCGCAGCCGATGCATTTGCCCGCGTCGGTCATCACCGGATAAAAATGTCCGCGTTTGTTTCTTGTTTTGCCCATTTCCAGAATGTGCTTGGGACAGAATTTGACACAATAGCCGCAGTTTTTACAGAGAGAATCGTTGATTACGACCATGCGTTCAGCCTCCTTCTTGTTGAAAAACAAAATATCAAATCACGTAATCGCGCAGCTCTTTGCGGCTGCTGATCGCGAGTTTGTTGAAGATGTTGCGCAGATGCGCGCGCACGCTGTTGAGGGTGATACCGAGAAAATCGGAGATCTCCTGGTTGGAAAGACCGCTGGCGGCCAGAGACGCCACGTTGAACTCAATGGCGGTCAGCCGGTCCGAGATCTTTTCTCCGGTCAAAAGGTTGTGGAGAAATACCCATTGCTTGTGATAGCGGTTGGAAAGCTTGCTGATCTGCTTGTACGCCTCCGGCTCCTCATAGCGCAGGCATTTTTCCAGCATTCCCGAAAGCATACCGCGGAACTCCACGAACGGGAGCACGATGCCGTCGGGCTTTGCGAGGCTCCAGGCGTGGCGGAAATAATATTCCGCTTTGTCCCAGACTCGCCGCAGCATATAGCCGACCGAAATGATGAGCGAGAGGTAGATCTCCGCGATGGGGGAGGGGTGCTTCATGAAGATCAGCGCGCCTTCCGCCATTCCGACCGCGCGGCCGACGTCGTCGACGGAGATCAGATAATGCGCATAACTATAGAAAGCCATGGGCTTGAGCGTTTCCGGAACGGCAAAGGCCTGCACGCCGAAGGCCGGAAAGCGGATGTCGGGGGTGTTGTGCAGAAGAATGTTGAAATACAGCAGCAAAAAGTCGCACATCTTTTTGAGCGGATCGTCTTCCGCGTGGGATTCGCTCAGCTCTTTTGCAAACCGGTAAAGGTGAAGGACGATGTTGACGTCGCCGCCGGAAAGGGAGCTGATGGCGGTACCGAGGGTGGCGGAAATGGCGATGCTGTCGTTTTCGCTGCCGAGCAGCGCGCCGAATGCCGCCGCGGCTTTTGTCACGTTGCCGCGGTAATAATCCAGCTCCGCTTCGGCAATGCAGCGGGTTTCCACGTCGGCAAACGCGCTGCAAAATCGCTCTGCTTCTCCCGGCGAAAAAACGCCCGTTGTAAAAACGAACGGATCGTATTCCAGTTTCAGCGATGTTTCCATAGGCTCAAATGTCCCCATATCCCCATAATATCAGACATTATATCACATTTTGACCGGGATTACAATAGTCCGTACAAAAAAATAATCGGACGATGCAAAAATAGTCCGATTTTTTTGCATGATAAACGATGAAATATGCAAAAAAAACGCGTAGAATAAATGCAACGTGAAATTTGTCACGTGTTCTGAATCCGGGCAACCGATGATTCGCACGTTGCGCGATCGGTTGCCAAATCACTGAATCACAGGAGATGTAAAAGCAATGGTTGAACCCAGGGACATGAGTTGTTACGATTATTACAAAGCCTGCACGGAGGAATACGGCGAGTATTACTGCCAGCAGCACTTCGGAAAGTTCTTTACGAACACGCGCATCATCAGCGATATGGACGCGCTCGCGGGCTATTTCCGCATTGAGCTTGGTCTGCAGCCCGGCGACGTCTATTCCGTATTTATGCCGACGACGGTGCAGAGCATCGTGGCGTTTTACGCGCTGAACAAGGTCGGCGTGATCGTGAACTTCATCCATCCGCTGCTGCCGCCCGACGTTGTCAAGGAAACCGTTACCTCGCTGCATTCCAAGGGCATCATGGTCCTCGACATTCTTGCAAAAAAATATACCGAAATGATCAACGAGCTGGATCTGCCGGTTCTGGTCTGCCACAGCTCGGATTATGCCTTCCTCGCGCAAAAGGCTGCCGTTGGTCTGGGCGAAGCGATCCTCAAGCGCGCCTTCCCGAAATTCAAGCAGCGCGAGGAGTATCTCAAAGCCGTCAACCGTTTCCGCAAGGCGAATGTCAAGAGCCATTGCGACTGCGACAAAACGGCCGTGTATCTCAACGGCGGCGGCACAACGGGCAAGAGCAAAACCATCAAGCTCACGTCCCGCGCCATCAACGAGATCGTTTACCGTATGTCAAAGCTCGACCGCATCCATCAGCCGGGTCTTGAAGCGGAGGTCATCGTTCTGCCGCTCTTCCATTGCTTCGGGCTTTCCGTGGCCATGCATATGTCGATGTGCAACGGCGTGCGCCTGATCCCGATGATGCAGTTCGACGCCAAGCTTTTCAACCGTCTGATGCGTCAATACAATGTTGTCGGCTTTGTCGGCATTCCCCTCATGTTCAAGAAGCTGATGGAAGAAAAGCACTTTGACGGCCCGTGGCTCAAGCATTTCCGTATCGGCTTCTGCGGCGGCGACGACGCGCCTCAGTCCATGCTGGACGAATTTAACGCCCACATTGAAAAATGGGGCGGCGTGGGCAGACTGCGTCAGGGCTACGGCCTGACGGAGGTCGGTTCCGTCTGCTGCGTTTGCACCAACGAAGAATTCAAACCGAACTCCATCGGCCTGCCGATCGACGGCGTAAAGATGGATATCTGGGATGACGACGGCAACCCGATGCCTGTGGGCGAGATCGGCGAGCTTGTGGTCGCCGGCCCGACGATCATGCAGGGCTATTACACCGAGGACGGCCATGACGGCGAAGGCCTGACGGCCGACGAAAACGGGAATCTCTGGGTGCGCTCCGGCGACCTCGGCTACCGCGACGAAGACGGCTATTACTTCTTCACCGGCCGCAAAAAGCGCGTGATCATCATCGCCGGCTACAACGTCTATCCCTCCGACATCGAAAAGCGTCTGAGCGAGCTTTCCTTTGTGAAGGAAGCCTGCTGTGTGAAGGGCTTCAGCACGGCCGGCAAGCCCATCATCCGGTTGTTTGTCGCCTATAACGACGAAACCGGAGACCGCGAGGCCTATGAAAAAATGATGCTTGACTGCATCGAGCAGAACTTCTCCAAGTTCTCGCTGCCGAAGGATATCGTGGAACTGAAAAAGCTTCCGGAAACCCCGCTGATGAAGGTGGATTTCATGAAGCTGACCCAGAACAGCCCGAGCGAACCGGTCTATCAGCCGACCGGCGACGAAGAGGGCGGCATCCTTGCCATGATCTCCTGATCGATTTTGCCCCCTTCGAGATCAACATGATTTCTTCTCCATGGATTCAGAACCGTCGGCCGGTGTCCCCCGGTCGGCGGTTCTGCGTCTGCGGCTTTCTTACTTTTTTCTGAATGTTGAAAAAAACGCTTGCATGTCGGGGCGGTATCTGTTAAAATGTGGAAAAACACAAAAGGAGGCCACGGCATGGTCAAGAGAAAATGGCTGATGCTTCCGCTGTTTCTGATCGTTTGTCTGCTGTTTGCCTGCGGCAAGGCGGCAACCGGGGGCGACGTGACTGCGGTGGAACGCACGATCCCGGAAGATGCGAAATACACGCAGGAAGAGATCGCGGCGGCGATGGATCTTGTTGAAAAGAAGTTCGAACGGGATTTCAAGGGCTGCACCCTGCAAAAGCTCCGGTACGACGAGAGCGCAGCCGGCGAGGAACAGAAATGGGCGCAGCAATACGGAGCCGACGAAGCGATCGTTTTGTTTTCGGATTTTCACACCGACAAAAATGTCGGCGACGGATTCAACGGCGACTATGATTATACCAACTGGAACTGGATCCTTGTGCGCAAAGACGGCGGAAGCTGGGTGCTGCGCACATGGGGCTATGGATGAAATTGAAAATTGCAGATTTCCGATTTTGCGTTTTCACGTTTGTCTTTGGTAAAAATAGCCAAAGACAGACGTCTTTTTTCTACATTTGGAGATGTTGACAAAAACGCAGGAGGGGGGGTAAAATTTCGTTAAGGATGATTCAATTAAAAGGAGGATTCTATCATGAAAACCACAAGAAAAGTTTTGTCCGTTTTGCTGGCAGTGCTGATGCTGGCGGCCACGCTGTCAGTCTGCGCCGTGCCTGCGAGCGCAATGGATGAGACCGGTTCCCTCGGTGACAACGTAACGTGGAGTCTGAACAGATGGACAGGCGCAATGGTCATCAGCGGCACCGGGCCGATGAGAGATTATTCTTACACGCAGAACCCATTCTTTAGTAATGAGGATATCAAAACGGTCACAATCGAATCCGGCGTAACAAGCATTGGCAGATATGTGTTCAGCCATGTCAAAAATATGACAAGCATCGTAATTCCGAGCACGGTGACAAGCATTGGCGAGGGTGCGTTTTTCAGATGTTGGAGCCTGCAATCCATACAGGTGGATGCCGACAATCCAAGCTTTTGTTCCGATGCAAGGGGTTGTCTGTATAACAAAACAAAGACAGCGCTTATCCAATATCCGATCGGAAGCACAGCTACATCCTTCGACATCCCGAGCGGTGTGACGAGAATCTTTCGCTGCGCATTTGATTATTCTGAATATCTTATGCGCGTAACGATCCCGAGGGGCGTGGGAAAAATTGAAGAAGAAACATTTTCCTGGTGTAAAAAATTGAAAAGCATAGAAATTCCTTCCACCGTAACGGCAATAGAACAATATGCGTTCAGCTCGTGCGATGCATTGGAAACAGTGGAATACACCGGCACCGAGGCTCAGAGGAACCAAATATCGGTTGCAAATCACAATGAAGCGTTCATCAACGCAACTTTTGTTTATATCACTTACACCATCACTGTTTCCGCCGCTCCTGCGCAAGGCGGCACGGTCACCGGCAGCGGCACCTATGGCAAGGGTGAAACCGTGACCATCAAAGCCGTTCCGAATACCGGTTACAAATTTACGGGATGGTATTATCGAGACAAGCAGGTTTCAACAAATGCAACTTATACTTTCACTGCGGGAGCTGACGGTGCACTAAGGGCGGAGTTTGAAAAATTGCCGGATTATTCCTCTGCTGCAATCACCGGCTTTGTTCAGCCGCATGTCGGGGACACGGCAAGCTCTGTTTGTGCAAATTTGAAGGTATCTGAAGGCTTTACGATTCGTAATGCTTATATTATGAAGAGAAATGGTGAGATCGTTGAAGACGATTATACATTCCCGGCGGTTACTGCTTCAAATTCAAAGTATAAATTGCGCGTTAATTTGAAAACCAAATCCGGTTTCACCTACGCGAATCCGCTTACCGCAACTGTGAATGGCGAAAGCGCAACGGTTGAGCAGGAGGATGCTGAGAATTATAAAGTCATATACACTTTCACGCCATCCGAGCTGGTTACCCGCAAGGTGATTGTTCAAGCCGACCCAGCGGAGGGCGGCACGGTCACCGGCAGCGGAACGTATGCCATCGGCGATACAGTAACGTTCACCGCGACAGCGAATTCGGGCTATGAATTTGAAGGCTGGTATAACCTTGGCAATAAGCTGGAAGGTTACGGTGCCAGCGCTCGGTTTATGGTGGGCGATGCCAGCACGAACGACATCATCCTGACCGCAAAGTTCGTAAAGGTTACTACGCCCGACCAAGGCGACAACCCGGGTCAGCCGGACAACCCCGGCGGCGGCGAAACCCAGCCCACCCAAGGCGGCAGCAGCAGCGGCTCCTGCAAATATTGCGGCGGGACCCACACCGGCTTCCCGGGTGTGCTCATCGGCTTCTTCCACAGCATTTTGGCGCTGTTTGGATTGCACAAGTAATCATCCGCCTGTTTTTCAAATGACCCCGCCGCGGAACGTCCCGCGGCGGGGTCCAGTTTTCAATTTTCATTTTTCAACTTTCAATTCTTTGCGCGCAGCGCGCCGAGAAACATCGGCATGACGGTCGCGGCGTAATCCTGCAGGGAATAATCGCCGCCGCAAAGGCACCAGTCATAGAGCAGGGCACGTTCGGCCATGGCGTAGAGGCGGACGATATCGTTGACGCTTTTTTCTTTTGTCAGCTCGCCTTTTTCCTGCCCGGCGAGCACGAGCTTGCGCAGCAGCTTGTAGTAAACGCGGTTGTGGTCGAGCAGGTGCTTTTCGCCTTTTGTGGTGAGCTGAGTGGAATACAGGCGGGCAAGCAGGTGAATATCCACGCGGTTTTCGATCATGCCGCACAGCTCTCGGTTGAGATAGCACAGCAGATCGACGCTGTGCATCTCTGGCGGAAGATCGGCGGCGAGGCGTTCATATTCCTCGTCAAACAGATACGCCAAAGAGCCGAGCAGGGCGTCCTTGCCGTCAAAATAATGGTAGAACGACCCCTTGGATGTGCCGGAGAGGGCGATGATCTCGTCCACGGTCGTGTTCTCATAGCCCTGTTCATAGAACAGCCGCCAGGCAGCCGAGACGATCTTGCTTTTGGTTGCCTTTGATGCTTTCTTTCCCATAGCGTCACCCGATGTAGTTCAGTGGATTGACTTTCGCGCCGTTTTTGAGCACCTCAAAATGCAGATGCGGCCCCGTGACGTTGCCGGTGGAACCGATGCGGCCGATCTGCTGCCCCTGGGAAACAGACTGGCCGACGCGTACCTGCAAAGAGCCGGGCTGCATGTGGGCATACCGCGTTTGCAGGCCGTTGCCGTGGTCGACCACAACGGTGTGACCGTAGCCGCGGTAGCCCTTTTGCGCCACGACCACGATACCGGAGGCCGCCGCGAGAACGGGCATCCCCGTCGAATGGCCGCCGGCCTTGATGATGTCCACGCCGCCGTGGAAGCTCCAGCCGGAGATGCGGGCGCTGCGGTAACCGAAACGCGAAGAGAGCGTATAGGCACCGACTGTCGGCCAAATGAAGCCGGAGGCAAACTGTGTGCCGCTGCGGTCGCTTGTGCCGATGAGCAGGATCTCGTTCACGGGCGGCACGAGCGTCCTGGATTTGATCACGCTGCGGACAGTCTGCTTGCCGTCGATATAGGTGACCAGCTCGGTGACCTTGGCCTTGCCGTTTTTGCCTTCCTGCAGCACCTGGGTCGCGCCCTGGGGCAGAGCGCTGCTCTTGCGCTTCACGGTCTCATAGGGCTGGGGCGCGGTTTTGGTCCGGGTCTTCATCAGCTTGACATGGACATATTTTGTCGCCTGGGAGATCAGGATCTTCTGCCCAACGGTCAGGCGGCTGAAATCCGTATTCGGGTTCAGGGTGCGCAGTTGTGCGGGCGTAACCTTGTATCGGCCGGCGATGGCGTAGATGTGATCGCCGCTTTCCACGGTGTGGATCACGGCAGGGGACTTTTCTTCCTTCAGCGTTTTGGCAAGCTCCAGCGGGTCGCGCAGCGTTTCGCTGTCGGCGGGATACAGACCGTCCGCGTAGCTGATCTCTTCCGCAAAGGCGACAGTGGCGTCGGCGTCTTTTTTTTGCGCCGCGGAAAGCAGCCGTTCAAAGGCGGAGACCGCGTCGGCCTCGTTGCGCACGGCGCACAAAAAGGTTCCGTCGATGAACACGCCGCAGGCATGTGTGAGCGAGACGTCGCCGCTTTCCAGCAGCCGGGTGCACAGGGCCGCGCTGCTTTGCAGCTCGGTCAGCTTTGCGCGGCAAAGGCGAAACGTCGGCGCCGCGCTGCGCAGACGGGCTGCGGTTGTTTCGCTGGCGCGCAGCAAATCGACGGCGCTGTCTCTGGCTTCGTCAAAAACCTGCGCGCTTTCCACATAACCGAGGCTCTCGCCGTCCAGCCGAACCTCCAGCGCAAAGGCGGAACGCGCCAGCGAAACGCCGACAACAATCGCCAGAACCGCAGCGGCCAGAGGAAAGACCGTGTTGGCCAGTACGCGCCTTGCGCCGCGCCGCGCCGCCAGCTCCCGGGCAACAAAGCGTAAATAGAGCAGCCGGCCCTCACCGGTGCGCCCGGCTTGCTTTGCCTGCCGATGCAGCGCCGCGAGCTTTTTGCGAAGGTCACCGACATCGTCGGCAAGCGCGTAGGGCAGCGCCAGCAGCGTTTCGCCGGCCGCAACGCCCCAGCGCCGCAAAAGCGCGCCGAACCGCCGCAAAACAGACGCAAAAACAGCGCCGTAACGCCGCAGCACGAAGAGCAGCGCGGTCAGCGTGAAATCGCCGAGGAACGACGCAAAACGGAACAGATATTCGATCAGATGATCGGGGCTGAGGT
Source organism: Oscillospiraceae bacterium (assembly GCA_902774035.1). Lineage (GTDB taxonomy): Bacteria > Bacillota > Clostridia > Oscillospirales > Acutalibacteraceae > UBA6857. The sequence goes on from CACYHA010000020.1 coordinate 64,466, forward strand.
CTTTTGCCGCAAAGCCGTTTGCAAACAGCGGCGGGCACTGGGGTAGCACACGGGCGCTGGCTTCGGTCGGCTCAATGATCCGCGCGGCCTCCTTGCCGTTGTATGCGGCATAGACGTCCGGTTTTTTGCTGCTTTTTTCCGTGCGCGGCAAGCCGATCACCCCTTTTCTCCTGCCGATATCCGAAATAATAACTTATTATAGCATAAAACGGCAGAATTTGCAAGCAAAAAAGAGGCGGCTGTTTTGCAAAAGCGGAAGCGGCTGTTTTGCCGCGCAGCTTCGCTGCGCGGCGGGCGGCGGGGCGGAACCGCGCGGCAGACTGCCGCGCGAAAACAGGCGGCCCGGGCGCTTTCGCGCCCGAAGGCCGCCTGTTTTGACCCGTGCATGGCACGGGTCGTCCCGCCCCGCCTTTCGCGCACGGCGCAGCCGTGCGCGGGAAAAGCGGCTTCCGTCGGTTTGCGGGGCCGCTGCATCTACCGGCGTTTTCTTCGACCGAAGGCTGTACACAAGTATCTGTACACCGAGTCAAAGCAATCAATCCGGCTTCTTTTGAGAAACAAAAAGAAAAGAAAGCGCTGAAATCACAGAATCACTCTGTAAAAAGCGCGATTTTCTTTTATTTTGACGTTTTTCGTGAAATGCGACAGTCTCATTTTACGGATTCATACGGCAGCTCCACGGTGAAATCCGTGTAATCGTCGCAACTGAAGGCGGTGATGGTTCCGCCGTGCTGCTCCACGATCTGCCGGGTGATGGCAAGGCCCAGCCCGGAGCCGCCGGTGCTGCTGCCGCGGGCGGAATCCAGCCGGAAGAACTTTTCAAAGAGCCGCTCCAGCTTTTCCGGCGGGATGCGGTCGCAGTGGTTGCGCACGCGGATGTAAACGCGGTCGTCGCGCACGGTCGCGCCGATGCGGATGGTGCTGTTTTCGTAGCAATAGGCCACGGCGTTTTTCAAAAGATTGTCGAGCACGCGGGCCAGCTTGTCCGCGTCGGCAAGGAGGATGATCGGCTCCGGCAGCTCCAGCGCGATCTCCAGCCCCTTTTGCCGCAGCATCGGATAGAATTCTTCGGCGATCTGCCGGATCATCATGCAAAGGTCGATCCGGTTGCGCTCAAGCTCCACCGACTGCATGTCGTAGCGTGCGATTTCAAAAAACTCGCTGATGAGCTGCTCCAGCCGCTCGGCTTTTTCCAGTGTGATCCCGATGTATTTTGCTCGCGCCGCCGTCGGCAGATCCGGGCTTTCCGCGAGCATGGTCAGGTAGCCGATGATGCTGGTCAGCGGTGTTTTCAGGTCGTGCGCCAGATACATCACAAGATCGTTTTTCCGCGCCTCCGACTGCAGGACGTTCTGTCTGGAGCGATAGACGGCGTGCTTGATATCCTTGAGCGTGATCTCCACGTCGGAGTAGCTGCGCGAAAACGAGCGCACCTCCTCGTCGTCGTTGAGAATGGCGGAAAGGCTCAGCCACGTTTTGTTGAAGTTGTGCAGCGTGGACGCCGAATAAACAAAGGCGCTCACGAGAAAGAAGACCCCGTAAAGCAGGGCGAAGGTTTCGATCTTGTGGTTCATGATCCAACTGCCGGACGATTTTCCGAAAAATGTGTTCAGCGCGTCGCGCACGGCAAGATAGATACTGTCATACTGGCGCGAGGAAAGGAAAACGATCAGGAACACCACCGTCAGTATCAGCAGCGTGATGATCTGGGTGCGCAAAAATCTGCGCACGATTTTGCGGCTCAGACGTTCATTGCGCTGGATCTGCCGCCGGTTTCTTTTGCGCCTTTGTGTTTTCTCCTGTTTCAAGTTTATATCCCACTCCCCAAACGGTTTTCACAAACCGCGGATTTTTTGCCGGTTCATGCAGCTTTTCCCGGATGCGGCGAATGTGCACCATCACGGTGTTGTTGCTTTCCAGATATCGCTCGCCCCAGACGGTCTCGAAAATCTCCTCCGTCGGAATGACCTTGCCCGCGCGCTCGCACAGGAGCTTGAGAATGCCGAACTCCGTGGGCGTCAGCGCGATCGGCTCGTCAAAGAGAAAGCATTCGTGCGTCTGGGTGTTCACGCGCAGGCCGGAATAATCGTAAACGCCGCAGCTGAAACTGCTGTCGTTGTATTGCCTGCTGCGGCGAAGCTGCGCCTTGATGCGCGCCAGAAGCACCGGAGGACTGAACGGCTTGGTCACGTAATCGTCCGCGCCCAGAGTCAGGCCGGAGATCTTGTCGCTGTCGGCGGTCCGGGCGGTGAGCATGATGACCGGATAGGTGTGCTTTTTCCGGATCTCCGCGCACAGAGCAAAGCCGTCAATGTCGGGCAGCATGACGTCCAGCACCGCAAGATCAAAGCGTTCCGTTTCAATCAGCCGTTTTGCGCTCTTGCCATCATAGCAGATCGCAGTGTCATAGCCTTCGTTTTTCAGATACAGCGCAACGAGGTCGGCGATCTCTTTTTCATCGTCAACGATCAGGATCTTCAAAGCATTCATCTCCTTTTTTCTTTATTATACCTTGCGAAACACAATTCTTCCTTAATTATTCCTGAAATTTTGGCATCAATTTTGAAAGTTTTTTCTTTCCCGATTATTTTTAATCAAAAATTTATCGGAATACCTCTTCCCTTTCCGATGCAAATGTTGTAAAATAAAACAATATAGAATAAAAACGGAACAAAGGAAGTGTTACCGATGGCAAAGATCCTGATCGTTGACGACGACAAAGCGATCGCCCGACTGGTTTCCGACGCGCTGGAAGACGAGGGCTTTGAAACCGAGATCTGCACCGGCGGCTGTGAAGCGCTGGAATACATTGAAAAAAACGCTGCGCAGATCGATTTGATCACCCTCGATATCATGATGCCCGACATGAACGGTCTGGAGCTGTGCAAAAGGATCCGCGATACCGTGCGGTGCCCCATTTTGCTCGTTTCCGCAAAGGGAAAAACGGTGGACACGGTGCTGGGTCTGGAATCCGGCGCCGACGACTACATCTCCAAGCCCTTTGTGGTGGAAGAGCTGGTCGCCCGTGTGCGCGCCCATCTGCGGCGCGAACAGCGCCTTTCCGCCCCGGCGGAAGAAGAGATCATCCGGGTCGGCGAGATCGAGCTGCGCACCGGTTCGTTCGAGGTGTTCAAAAACGGAAAGCCCGTCCAGTTTTCCACCCGTGAATTCCAGCTTTTGCAGTATCTGATGGAAAACAAGGGCAAGGTGCTCACCAGAGAGCAGATCTTCAGCCACGTCTGGAACACCGAGTTCGGCGATATCGGCACGGTGGCCGTCAATATCAAGAGCGTGCGCGACAAGATCGACCCCGACAACACCTACATCAAAACCGTCTGGGGCGTCGGCTATAAATTTGTCAACCTGCAGTGAGGCACGAGATGCGAAACCAGTTCAAAGCGGATATCGCCATCGCCCTGCTTGTGCTGGGCGCGGTCATCGCCTTTGCCTTTGCGTATAACTCCTCGGTTACCAACAGCGTGACCAATATGATGTATAACGACAGGGAAACGCTGACTGCCTATAACAACGAGATCATTGAAAAGCTCACTTCCACCGAGAGCACGGACGAATGGAATGCCATTCTGGATGGGTACCGGGATCTGGCGATCATCATCGAGGATTCCTCCAACAACGTCCTGACCCGAACGGAGAGCCGCACCTCCTCCGCGCTGGACGTCAAGGTGCGAACGGCTTTTGAATATCACGGCCAGGCGTATCTAATCGTTTCTTCGGTCTATCTGCTGCGCGACTATCAGGCCGACAGCCGGGAGCTGGTACGGGGCTTCTTTATCGAGTTTTTGATCGGCATCTCCACGCTGTTCCTGCTGTTCTTCATCATCTATTCCATTGTTATGCGGCCGTACCGGAAGTTCTATTTCGCCTTGGAGGAATACGACCGCACGGGCAAACTGGAGGAGCGGCGCTTCAAGGGCTATGTCGGCAAGATCTATCAGCGCTTTGCGCAGCTTACGGAGCATCTGGAAAAGGAACAGCAGAATCAGCAGCGCATCATTGCGAACATCTCCCACGACATCAAGACCCCGCTGACCAGCATCCTCGGTTATGCCGAGCGGCTGGAAAAAGACGATCTGCCGCCGGAGCGCAGAGCCCGCTATCTTGCAACGATCTACGGCAAGGCGCAGGAGATCCGGCTGCTGATGGACGAATTCGACGAATATCTCAGCTATAAGATGATCGCCCCGCTGCACATGGAGACCATGACCACCCGGACGATGAAGGTGCTGCTCGAAAACGAGTACCGCTCCGATCTGGAGCTTCTGAATGTGGAATTCACCGTCAAAAACCATGCGCCGGACGCCGCTGCTCTGCTGGACCGGATGCGCATGAATCGGGTGTTCGGAAATCTGATTTCCAACAGCGTCAAGCATCTGCCGGAAACCGGCGGAAAGATCGAGGTCGAGTTCCATGAGCTGGACGATGAGCTCGGCATCCGCGTTTCCGACAACGGGGAAGGCGCTCCTGCGGACAGACTGGAGATCATCTTCGAACCGCTCTATACCTCCGATGAGGGCAGAAAGGTCGCCGGCCTCGGCCTTGCGATCTGCCGCGAGATTCTGGAAAGTCTCGGGGGAACGATTCATGCGGAAAGGGCGCATCTCGGCGGCCTTTGCATCTGTATGACGCTGCCCAAAGGCGACCCGAGGGACGCCGCGCAAATCGATTTAACACAGAGGAATGCCGATGAAACCACCCGTAAAGAAGAATGATGAGATCCTGCTCGACATCACTGCGCTGACTTCTCAGGGCAGCGGCGTCGGGCACGTTGACGGCTTTGCGGTCTTTGTGGAGGGCGCGGCGGCCGGCGACCGGCTGCTGGCGCACATCATCAAGGTCAAGGCAAGCTATGCCGTCGGTATCATCCGAGAGATCCTGCGCCCTTCGCCGGATCGCATTGCGCCGGCCTGCCCGGCGGCTGCGCGCTGCGGCGGCTGCGCGTTTCAGCACATCCGCTACGAGGCGGAACGCGAACACAAACGCCGCCGCGCGGAAGATGCGCTGCGGCGCATCGGCGGCTTTGACATCGCCGTGCGCGAGATCCTTTCCGCGCCGCACACGAGCCGTTACCGCAACAAGGCGCAATATCCCGTGGCCCTCGGCGCCGACGGCCGCACAAAGGTCGGCTTTTATGCCAAACGCACCCACCGGATCGCGGATTGCCGCGACTGCGCCCTGCAGCCCCCGGAGTTTGCGGCGCTTCTGGATGTGATCGTCCGCTGGGCGGCGGAATCCGGCGTCTCGCTTTATGACGAGGAGACCGGAAAGGGTCTGCTGCGCCACATCTATCTGCGCAAGGGCTTTTCTACGGGCGAGATCATGGTCTGCCTCGTGGTGACGGATCGCCGCGTGCCGCACACAGAGGCGCTGGTCGAGGCGCTGTGCCGGGAAAACGCGCAGATCAAAAGCATCGTTCTCAATTTCAACGCGGCGCACACAAATGTCGTGCTCGGCAGCGAATGCCAAACGATCTTCGGCAGTGATTTTATCACGGACACCCTCTGCGGCTTGACGTTTCAGCTCTCGCCGCTCTCGTTCTTTCAGGTCAATCCCGCCGGTGCTCAGCTGCTGTACCGCAAAGCGGCCGCGTTTGCCGCGCTGACCGGAAAAGAGACCGTGCTCGACCTTTACTGCGGCACGGGCACGATCGGGCTTTCCATGGCGAAAGAAGCGAAACAGATCCTCGGCGTGGAGATCATCCCCCAGGCGATCGAAAACGCCAGGGCCAACGCAAAAAGGAACGCGATCGCCAACGCGGAATTCTTCTGCGGTGACGCCGCGGACGCGGCGGCAAAACTCCACGCGCGCGGGACACAGCCGGATGTGGTCATCCTTGACCCGCCGCGCAAGGGCTGCAGCGCCGAGACCCTGCGGATCGTTGCCGCCATGGCGCCGCAGCGCATCGTCTACGTCTCCTGCGACCCCGCGACCCTCGCCCGCGACTGCAAACTGCTGCGCGAGCTGGGTTATGATTTGCAGGACGCCGTCGCAGTGGATATGTTTCCCCGGACGGTGCATGTCGAGACGGTTGTTTTATTACGTCGGAAAAATATCGACGACCATCTGGAGTTTACCTGGACGGATGAAGAGTTCGGCAATAAGGGCAGAAAAGCCACTTATGAAGAGATCCAGGCCTATGTCCAGGAAAAGTACGGGTTGCATGTTAATCATCTGAATATTGCCCAGATTAAGAGAAAATGTGGTATAATTGAGAGACAGAATTACAATCTGCCAAAGTCGGAAGATTCAAGGCAGCCTAACTGTACGCCAGAAAAAGAAGCAGCCATTATGGATGCATTCAGGAATTTCCAACTGATATAGAAATTAAGGAGAATAGAAAATGAATTACGAAGACCTCACTTTCAAAATCCCCCAAGAATCAGAAACCTACAAAGAAGATTCAGAATATGTTATTTCTCAAATGACTGCTATTCTCGACCAAAGAAAGGCCGCAAATGATAATAAAATCATAATCAATACGAATTTAAGAAAAGGTCTCCCTCTTGAAAACATCAATAAAATAGCAGGGCCAATGATTGAAGCATGGGCTTGTGAAGTATTTGAAGGTATTAGAGATGATAGCAACAACTCTTACCGACTAATAAATGTGGAAGCTCAAGAACGCCTTGGTATGGCAGATATTATTCTGCAATTCAAAAAAGACGATAGGGTTCTAACGGGGAATGTAGATGTTAAGGCTACTGCAAACGACATTCCAGACAGTGGCAAAGGTCCTAACATTACATCATTTTCACGAATCAGAACAGCCTATGTGACTGACCCCGATTATATGTTTATTATCCTTTCAATAAAGCATAGAGTTTACTCTGAAAGAAACAAAGACACAGGACTTGTTGATGGGATAATGGAAATTGTAGATTACAATGCTTATGATCTCAAGTTTATTTCAGATGCAGATATAAACTATAATCCAGCGCTAGGAACTGGACAAATTCAAATTAAAGATATTCATTATGTCACCTACCAATACAGAACGACCTGGGAAATGTGTCGATTACTCGATCGGAAATACTTACACAGTTCTCGTCGAACTATTGATGATTTTTATAGAGAGGCTCGGAAAAATAAATGGATCAAAGACTAACCCTCATTTGTGGGGATGCTATTAATGAGTTAAAAAGAATACCTAGTAATAGCGTCCGTTTAATTGTTACCGATCCGCCGTATAATCTCAACAAGGATTATGGGAATAATCAGGATAATTTGCAATTTGACGAATACATATCCTTTTCCCGTGAATGGTTGAAAGAGGCAGTCCGTACTCTAACAAAGGACGGTTCCATTTATGTTTTTATGGGTATGCGATATATTTCGTATATCTATACTATCCTGGAAAAAGACTTAGGTCTAAGTTTTAATTCCTGGATAACATGGTTCTATACGCAAGGAATTGGTAAAACTAAAGGCTTTTCCCCCAGACATGATGATATTCTTTTTTTCACAAAAGATCCAAAAAGATTTGTTTTTAATCTCGATGATATAAGGATTCCTCAAAAGTTTTATCGCTCAGTCAATAATATGAGAGGTGCAAACCCAGGAAATGTGTGGGAATTCTCTCATATGCACTATTGCAATAAAAACAGGATGCAACATCCAACACAAAAGCCTGAAGGCTTATACGAACGAATGATTCTTGCGTCTTCAAATGAGGGCGATGTAGTACTTGATCCATTTGTAGGAAGTGGAACGCTGCTTCGTGTTTGCCAACAAACAAATCGAATTGGTATAGGAATTGACTCTAATCCTGAATATATAAAAATGTGTTATGAACGGTTAGAAACGCCGTTTACTGGATTCGACAGCATTGATGAAAGAATGAAGAGGGTTCCAAATGACTTGAACGATCCAGAGATTAGACTAAGTTATATTGAAAACCATATCAAATGGTTTTTGAAAAACCACCCCGATGCAATAGATGATTTCATTGAAGAAGTCAAGACAAAATACTTTGATAAACTAGTAGAATCAAATCAACTTTCTCTTGTTGAGTCAATGAAACCCTTATATAGTATCTGATCAAAAAAGGGCCCCTTTGTGGGCCCTTTGATTATTTTTACAGCGCATCTCCTAACCCCAAAGCCTCTTTGATTAGTTGTTCATCTGACTGAAGGTTTTTAGGGAATAAATAAAATAGTTGTAGTCTTCCATTTGAGAATCCAGCAACTGAATATAAATCCGATTTATGATGAAGGATGGACTCTACCTCAGAAAAAAAATGATTCTTTCTTTGTTGATAAGTGTATTATCGAAAAAAAGAATGGATTAGTTCGCACATTCGACAGACCTCCGGTTCTTTGGTATGATGGAATCACCAAAGAAACGGAGGTTTTCATTATGAGAGAAAAAAGTCATACTAAACACTAATTAAAAACAGACAACAACCAATTTCTACCCGTGATGCTTTTTATCGTATCTTTTGTCAGGTTTTGTATCGTCTCACACAGTCTGT